>NZ_JBNQGB010000001.1:1976209-1976280 GCF_050321825.1 Gordonia sp. IEGM753 | reverse complement strand
GATGGCGTCGTTGAAATCGTCATCACCGGCGAGCCGGTTTCCTACGGGGTGGCGTTAACGGCATAAATCCG
>NZ_JBNQGB010000001.1:1811059-1976109 GCF_050321825.1 Gordonia sp. IEGM753 | reverse complement strand
GCTTGCCAGCGATGGCGTCTTCGGAATTGTCATCACCGGCGAGCCGGTTTCCTACGGGGTGGCGTTAACGGCATAAATCCGTGATTCACCCCCGAACCGTAGGAGACTGGCTTGCCAGCGATGGCGTCTTCGGAATTGTCATCACCGGCGAGCCGGTTTCCTACGGGGTTGTGTTAACGGCATAAATCCGTGATTCACCGCCGATCCGTAGGAGACTGGCTTGCCAGCGATGGCGTCGTTGAAATCGTCATCACCGGCGAGCCGGTTTCCTACGGGGTTGTGTTGATACCTGAGTCTCAGCATCACCCAACAACGGATATACACCACAACCACAAACCACCGGATCCAGATCAAACCCGGATCAAGGTTTATGCTTAGCTACAGTTATGCGGCAAACTATCGCCACCTCCAAATCAAGGCCAATGAATGGATCGCTACGCACCGCGCAACTGGCAGCCTCACGAACGGCCCAGCCTGCCCGGTTCCCCCTCGACGCCGCTGCACTCCAACCCCAAGCGGCTGGCGTATGCGCTGGTCGGGTTGCTGGTCGCACTGACCGGCGGTTTGGGTAACTCGCTGGTCATCGCCAACCTGCCTTATCTGCAAGGCGCGCTCGGTGCGACCACGGCCGAAATGGCCTGGTTACCGGCGGCGTACGTGATGACCAACGTCTCCATGAACCTGCTGCTGGTGAAGTTCCGCCAACAGTTCGGGTTGCGCGCCTTCACCGAAGTGTTTTTGGTGCTGTACGCGCTGGTGACCTTCGCTCACTTGTTCGTCAACGATCTGAACTCGGCAATCGCCGTGAGGGCTGCGCACGGCATGGTCGGCGCGGCGCTGAGTTCGTTGGGGCTGTATTACATGATCCAGGCCTTCCCGGCAAAGTGGCGGATGAAAGCGCTGGTGTTAGGGTTGGGCACCTCGCAACTGGCGCTCCCGCTGGCCCGGCTGTTTTCCGAAGACTTGCTGCAAATCGCCGAATGGCGCGGGTTGTACCTGTTCGAGTTGGGCATGGCGCTGCTGACCCTGGGCTGCGTTTTCCTGCTGAAACTGCCGCCCGGTGACCGTTTCAAAACCTTCGAAAAACTCGACTTCCTGACCTTCGCCATTCTCGCCAGCGGTGTGGCGTTATTGTGTGCTGTGTTGTCGCTGGGGCGTATCGACTGGTGGCTGGAAGCTCCGTGGATTGGCGTGGCGTCGGCCGCCTCCATTGCCTTGATCCTCGCCGGCCTGGCCATCGAGCATAACCGCAGCAACCCGATGCTGATGACCCGTTGGCTGGGCAGCGGGGTGATGATTCGACTGGCGTTGGCGGTGGTGCTGATTCGTATGGTCACTTCGGAGCAATCCACTGGTGCCGTGGGTTTCATGCAGATGCTCAACATGAGTAGCCAGCAATTACACAGCCTGTATGTGGTGATGTTGATCGGCAGCGTCGCGGGCCTCGCCACGAGTGCGCTGACGATCAATCCCAAACACTTGTTCATGCCATTGATTGTGTCGTTGGCGCTGATGGCTGTCGGCTCGGTGATCGACAGTCATTCGAACAACCTGACACGTCCCGAAAACATGTACTTCAGCCAGTTTTTGCTGGCCTTCGGCGGCACATTTTTCCTCGGTCCGACTATGGTTCTGGGCACGCGCAATGTATTGACCAACCCGCGTAACCTGGTGAGTTTTTCGGTGATGTTCGGGATCTGCCAGAACCTCGGCGGTTTGATTGGTGCGGCGCTACTGGGCACCTTCCAGATCGTTCGCGAGAAATTTCATTCCAGCAACATCGTCGAGCACCTGACAATGATGGACCCACGTGTTGCCGCACGGGTTCAGAGTGGTGGCAATGCTGTGGGCTCATTGATTGCCGACCCCGGTTTGCGCAATCTGCAGGGCATTCGCACGTTGGCGGCCGCTGCTACGCGCGAGGCCAACGTGCTGGCGTACAACGATGTGTTCATGCTGATCGCAGTGATCGCCGTACTGACCATGATCTGGATTTCCATTCGCGCCCTGTGGCTGATGAGCACCACCAAAAACGTCGACCCAGCGCCTGTCGCTCCTTCCGTACAACCCAGCGGTGCCACTTCTTCATGACTGAACCGACCACGACTACCACCAACGCCATTGCCTCGACGCCTGAAGGTGTCGCGCCGCCGTCCACGCCCGCCACAGCGCCCCGTTCTTTGCGCGTGCGGGTGATTTCGTCCTTGGGCTTTACAGCGATTGCCATCGTCGGGGTGCTGATTGTTCTATACGCCTGGCAACTGCCGCCGTTCAGCAGTGCCGTGGAAACCACTGAAAACGCATTGGTGCGCGGTCAGGTGACGATCATCGGCCCGCAGCTCAGTGGTTATGTGTTTGAGGTGCCGGTGCAGGATTTCCAGTTTGTCAAAACCGGTGATTTGCTGGTGCGCCTCGACGACCGGATTTACCGCCAGCATCTCGATCAGTCATTGGCGCAACTGGCTGTGCAAAAAGCGGCGTTGGCCAATGTGGTGCAGCAACGCAACAGCGCCGAGGCAACCATCAAGTTACGTCAGGCTGGCGTCGCCGATGCCGAAGCCCAGGCGCGTAAAAGCGAAGCGGATTTGCGCCGCAACAATGAGCTGGTCCGAGACGGTTCGGTGTCTAAACGCGAGTTGGATGTCACGTTGGCAGCCAATGCGCAGAGCATTGCCGCTGTCGCTCAAGCCAAGGCTAATCTGGAGATTGCCCGGCAAGATCTGCAAACCGTGATCGTCAATCGCGGCTCGCTGGAAGCTGCCGTCGCCAGCGCGGAGGCAGCGGTGCAACTGGCACAAATCGACTTGTCCAACACGCGGGTGATCGCCCCGCGAGACGGCCAGTTGGGGCAGATCGGTGTGCGTCTTGGCGCCTACGTGAATTCGGGCGCGCAGTTGATGGCGTTGGTGCCGCACCAGTTGTGGGTGATCGCCAACATGAAGGAAACACAGATGGACAACGTGCGGGTTGGCCAACCGGTGACCTTTACGGTGGATGCGCTCAACCATCGTAAATTTCAGGGTCGGGTGCAACGTATTTCGCCGGCCACCGGTTCGGAATTCAGTTTGCTGCAGGCCGATAATGCGACCGGTAACTTCGTCAAGATTGCGCAGCGGGTACCGGTGCGCATTACCGTGGATGACGATCAGGAGCAAAGCGAGCGATTGCGCCCGGGCATGTCGGTGGTGGTGAGTATCGATACCGCCGCTGAAGGTGACCCGAACTGATCGTTAGCCTGCAATCATCGGCGGCAAGGTGCCCAGCAACGAAACGGCTGCGACGGCACCGATCCCCAGTAACCATTCGGCAATCACACTGGTTTTCAGACTGGCGAGGCGCTGCTCGCAGTGGTTGATTCTGAGCCGGTTAAACAGTGCCAGGCTCAACATCAGCAGCACCAACCCGACCTTGATCAACAAGATCAAGGCAAATCCGGACAGTAACGGTGTTGGCCAGAATTGCCCGGTCAGGACCCGCACATTAATCAGTCCGGTGATCACCAAACCCGCCACCAGTGCATAGCCAACGCCGCTGAAACGCTGCAGAACCGCTTTGACGGAATGCTCAGCCGGATCGCGCAAGATCATGACCAGCAGCATCAGACCACCGAGCCATACACCGACGCAGGTCAGGTGAATGATCTGGTTGAGGATCAGCAGTTGACCGCTCCAGCCATCCAGCATGGCGCCGTGACCGACCGGTGCCAGCGTTGCCACTAACAGCGCGCCAAGTATCAGTTTGAGCGGCGTGTTGTTGTTAAGACGCGTCAGCAGCAGCGCCACCAGCAACGCATTCAGCAGCAAGTGCCAGGTCCAGACCCGGCCGAAGAACGTGTTGCTCAGCACCAGGCGCAATGTCGACGGATCGAACGCGGCCTCCCACTCGCCGGCCATGCTGGCGGTGATCAGCAGCAGCCAACAGACGCCACTGACCAGCGCGATGATTGCCAGCCAGCGTGTCAGGCGCGTCAGGTGCCGGTCCAGCACCAACGTGCCATGGCCTAACAGCAAGGGCCTGAATACCCAGGCCCCAAACAGCATCAGCACCACAGTGAAATGCAGGAAACGGCACAGCACCATCGCGCTCGTCATGAATTACTGGCCTACCTTGAAGCTGTAAGCGCCTTCGCTTTTGTGGGTGTCGACCGATACCGCGTGCCATTCCACTTTGTAGGCACCGGGTGCCAGTGGCGCTGCCGGGGTGACGACCAGGGTCTTTTTGTCATTGCCTTCAGTGGCAAGGCTTTTTACCGGTACTTCACTGCCATCCTTGGTGAGCGTGACCTTGGAGAAGGTCGACTCGACGCCTTCGGAGAACACCAGGCGCAGTTGCGGTGCACTGCTGACGGTGCTGTCGGCGGCGGGTGTCTGGCTTTTCAGGTGCGCATGGGCAAATACCGACGAGGCGGTGAACAGGGCGCCGAGGAGGGCAGCGGTGGTCAGGATTTTCTTCAGCAGCATGGTGAATACCTCTGAGGCAGGATCGATGAGGCCCTCAGTTTACCTTCGACGAGTCGCGCATACGAAGTTTCGTTTTTAGCCTGTCGCCGCGACGTAGAGCGGATGCTAGTCTTGGCCAACGCTGTTGTCAGGGAGCCCTCATGGGCAATCACAAGATTGAGATTCGCCGCAGTAACGTCGAAAAAATTCTGCTGGGGGCCGAGAAGGTCTTCGCCGAAAAAGGTTTCGGTAGCACCGCCATGGCTGACATCGCCGCCGAAGTGCAGCTGCCGCGTTCCAACCTGCATTACTACTTCAGCACCAAAAGCGAGCTGTACAGCGCCGTGCTCTTCGATTTGCTGGAAGTGTGGAAGCAGGACGCCTTGTGCTTCGAGATGTTCGATGACCCGCGCGTGGTGCTCAGCAGCTACATCCGCGCCAAGATGAATCACTCACGCAGCCGTCCTTATGGCTCGAAAGTCTGGGCCAACGAGATCATTCACGGCGCGCCGACGTTGGGTGAGGCGCTGGATGCCAGCCTGTATGACTGGGCGAAGATGAAAGAAGCAAAAATTCGCCAGTGGGTGGAAGACAAACGCATTCTGCCGATAGAACCTTCGAGCCTGCTGTACATGATCTGGGCCTCGACCCAGCATTACGCCGACTTCGACCATCAGGTGAATATCCTCAACGATCATCAGCCGCTGTCCGACATGCAGTTCGAGCGCGCGGTGCAAACAGTGACGAGCGTGATCTTGCGCGGGATTGGGCTGGAGCCATAAATCGCGCTGCGTTCAAACATGGCGCAGCGTTGGTTTACCAGGACTCATCTTCCAGGGAAGTTCAGTTCGTGTTGTCTAATACTGAATTGTTTTATTCCAAGCTCGATCTTTCGCAATTGTGCTCTTCGTTTGTTAATTTCTTTTTTTGGCAAGGTTCTTTCATTGATGGTTTGAACAAGGTTTTTCTGTTTTTCCCACCCGGCTAATAAGTCCGGGCTAGCCATAGGAATAAACTCCATATTGTGAGTGCTTTGCCGGTCATAGCTTATTGCGTCTTCTAATTGGGGTGTAAGCCTTGCTCCGGGCTTTGGAGAATATATCAAAGTAGTGGGCAGTTTGTGAGGGAAGGGTATGGATGAAGGTTGCCCTTGTGAGCGACTACCCGCAGACATTGAATTGTTGGTGATGTTGTTTTTTCGATTGATTGCGACGCTTGTTGGATTAATAGCATTAAGCGGATTTTTTACGATGACGGAAGCTCGTTGACTTGAACTCGGACCCGCCATGGCAGCGTTTTTGAAACGGGGAAGAAGGAAAATGGGAGCATTGCCGGTTGGATCAAAGCGATTGATCGGATCCCCTGCGCAATAAGCATAGGAATTGATACCCCCTTCACCAAAAGGACTCAATTCATCCGGACTGTTAAATCGCATCAATACTGGATTGAAAGCACGTGTGCCTCGTCCCAGTAAATAGTGACCGGTTACTGAGTCAGGACTCTCGCCATTAAATCCAACCAAACCACTTAAACCACTGTGCAAAGGGTGATAGCCGTAGGCGGTATAAAACAGTTGCTGCTTCTCGGTCAGCAGCACTGAATGGGCCTGATCTGTCGCCAGCAGCCGGGTTTGCATGGCACCGGCCGTGCTTTGTTGCTGCGCCAGCGGTAGGCCTTCATGGCGAATGATTGTTCGCTGCGCATGCTCCCCCAACTCGGTCACAAGGTGCTCGTTTTGATAGAAGCGCTGAAAGCTTGCCAAGGCTGAAGGCCGGGCTCCGGAGAGTTGATCCAATGGGTCGTAGTAATAATGGCGTAATAAATTCGTCGGCGGAGTAGACATGGGCAGGGGCTTCTTGGTGAGTCTGCTGAACTATCAGCGTCCTGCTTTATAAGGCGGGCGTCTACTATCAGAACTGTTAGGTTGACAATGCAGCCCCCATCGCGAGCAGGCTCGCTCCTACCACTGAAAGGCGTTTCAATGTGTGGGAACGGGCTTGTCCGCGAAGGCGTCTGTTCAGACGCCGCAGGTCTCAAACGGCGACATGGTAGGGATTGCGCGGGTCATGGTTCCAGTCCAGGAACGGCTTGCCGCTGTCCATCGGCACCATCTCTATGCAGTCCTGCACCGGGCAGGTGATCTGGCACAGGTTGCAGCCGACGCATTCGTCGTCGATCACTTCATATTTATGCGTGCCGTCCGCTTGCTTGATGCTGGCAACGGCCTGGTGCGACGTGTCTTCGCAGGCAATATGACAACGCCCGCAACCAATGCACGTCTCCTGATCGATCTTGGCGATTACCTGGTAGTTGATGTCCAGGTACTTCCAGTCGGTGGTATTGCTGACCGCACGTCCGGAGAACTCCGAAATGCTGGCGTAGCCCTGACTGTCCATCCAGCGTGACAGGCCGTCTTTCATCTCTTCGACGATCCGGAACCCGTGCAACATCGCTGCCGTGCAGACTTGCACCGAACCGCTGCCGAGTGCGATGAATTCAGCCGCGTCGCGCCAGTTGCCGATGCCGCCAATGCCGGAGATCGGCAGGCCCTGGGTCTGCGGGTCGCGGGCGATTTCGGCGACCATGTTCAGGGCAATCGGCTTGACCGCCGAGCCGCAATAACCGCCATGGGTGCTTTGACTGCCGACCGTGGGCATGGCGACCATGCGTTCAAGGTTGACGCTGGTAATCGAGTTAATGGTGTTGATCAACGACACCGCGTCTGCGCCGCCCCGATGAGCCGCACGTGCAGCCACCCGGATGTCGGTGATGTTGGGCGTGAGTTTGACGATGACCGGCAGCGAGCAATAGGTTTTGCACCAGCGCGTGACCTGCTCGACGTACTCCGGCACTTGGCCCACCGCTGCGCCCATGCCACGTTCCGGCATACCGTGTGGGCAGCCGAAGTTCAGCTCGATGCCGTCAGCGCCGGTGGCTTCGACCAGTGGCAAGATGAACTTCCACGACTCTTCAACGCACGGCACCATCAGCGAGACGATCATTGCGCGGTCTGGCCAGTCCTTTTTGACCTGGGTAATTTCTCGAAGGTTGATCTCCAGTGAACGGTCGGTAATCAGCTCGATATTGTTAAAACCCACCACTTCACGGTTGGCGCCGTAAAGCGCCGAATAACGCGATGAAACGTTGACCGCCGCCGGGTCTTCGCCCAGGGTTTTCCAGACCACGCCGCCCCAGCCAGCCTCGAAAGCGCGCACCACGTTATAGGCTTTGTCGGTGGGAGGGGCCGAGGCCAGCCAAAACGGATTGGGGGCTTTGATGCCGGCGAAAACAATCGATAGATCGGCCATTTACGCAGCCTCCACGTTGAGCTTGAGTTGGGCGTTGATCGCTTCCGCCGCCAATTTGCCGTGCTGAACCGCTTGCACGGTCAGGTCCTGATCGAGGCTGGTGCAGTCGCCCCCGGCGTAGATCCCGGGAATGCTGGTGCGCAGCTGTTCGTCCACTTGGATACGATCGCCTTGGCGTTTCAGTTCACGGGCCATCGGGTCGGCGAGGGCATTGCCGTCGAAGGCCTGGCCGATGGCTTTGAAGACGGCATCGGCCGCCAGTTCAAATGTCTCGCCGGTGGTTTGCAGCCGACCTTCGACCAATCGGGTACGGGCGAAACGCATGCCGCGCACGTGGCCCTGATCATCCAGCAGCACTTCTTCGGGTTGCGCCCAGGTCAGCAAGCGCACCTGATTGGCCTTGGCGATGTCCTGCTCGTGGCCGGTGGCACCCATCTCCTCGACGCCACGGCGGTACACCAGATTGACGTCGCGTGCGCCGAGCCGGGCCATTTGCACAGCCATGTCGACGGCGGTGTTGCCGGCGCCGAGGACAATGCAGCGGTCGGCGAGCGGCAGTTGCGTCAGGTCGTCTGCCTGGCGCAGTTCGCGAATATAGTCGGTAGCGGCGAGCAGCCCCGGCGCTTCTTCGTGGGGCAGGCCCAACGCTTTACTGGCGTTAAGACCGAGGCCGAGGAACAGCGCGTCGAATTGCTGGTGCAGTTCGCTCAAGGTCAGGTTTTCACCCAGTTTTTGCCCGTGACGGATTTCTATGCCGCCAATTTGCAGCAGGAACTCCAGTTCCTTTTGCGCGTAATCGTCCACCAGTTTGTACTTGGCGATCCCGTATTCATTAAGGCCGCCAGCCTTTTCTCGTGCCTCGAAAATCACCACGTCATGCCCATGCATGGCGCTGCGATGCGCGCAGGCCAACCCTGCAGGCCCGGCGCCCACCACGGCAATGCGCTTACCGGTGATGGCCGCGCGTTGGAATGGATGAGCGCTGAAGTGCGCGTTGTCCACCGCATAGCGCTGCAGCAGGCCGATCAATACCGGCGCGCATTCATGCTCGTTGTTGCGTACGCAAGCTTGCTGGCAAAGAATTTCTGTCGGGCAAACCCGCGCACAACTGCCGCCGAGGATGTTCGCCGAGAGAATTTTATGCGCGGCACCTTGCACGTTTTCCTGATGGATATTGCGAATGAACGACGGAATATCAATATCGCTCGGGCACGCGTTCACACACGGCGCGTCGTAGCAATACAGACAGCGCGAGGCTTCGAGATGCGCCTGGCGGTCGTTGAGTGGCGGTGCAAGATCGGTGAAGTGGCCGGCGAGGGCGGCCGCATTTTCATAGGGATGCGGGAGATGGTCGAGGGTCTTGATCACGGTTTTTGCCTCACGGTTATTGAGGTACTGCCTCTGATGGGCATTGGTTTTCGCAGTGTCTGACCTGGCCTCATCGCCAGCGGGCTGGCTCCCACTTTGGAATGCATACCCCTGTGGGAGCCAGCCTGCTGGCGATGAGGCCGAAGGCCTCGATTTCAGCGTTTCACAGCAACCGGCTGATTCAACTCAGCCCGCTTGCTCAGCAAATCAAACACTGCCGGGTACGCCGGCCGTTCGACATACCGCCCGGCACCTCGCTCGGCGCGCAAATCACCGTCGGCCCACACCACTCGGCCCTGGCTGATGGTGTGGCTGGGTACGCCGCGTACGGTCTTGCCTTCAAAAATGTTGAAGTCGACCTGCTGATGGTGGGTCGATGCTGAAATGGTCCGTGTCCCTTGCGGGTCCCACAGCACCAGGTCGGCATCGGCGCCGACACGAATCGCACCTTTGCGAGGGTAGAGATTGAAGATTTTTGCGGTATTGGTGGAGGTGAACGCAACGAAGTCCTGCATCGAAAACCGGCCGCTGTTCACGCCTTCATCCCACAGCAGCGCCATGCGGTCTTCGATGCCGGCGGTGCCGTTCGGGATCTTGCTGAAATCGTCGCGACCAGCGGCTTTTTGCTCTGCGCAGAAGCAGCAATGGTCGGTGGCGGTGGTGTGCAGGTTGCCCGATTGCAAGCCCTGCCAAAGTGCTTCCTGGTGACCACGTGGACGGAAAGGCGGGCTCATCACGTAACCGGCGGCGGTCTGCCAGTCGGGGTGCTGGTACACGCTATCGTCCAGCAGCAAATGCCCGGCCAGCACTTCGCCGTAAACTGGCTGGCCCTTGCTGCGGGCATAGGTGATTTCGTCCAGCGCCTCTTTGGTCGATACGTGCACCAGGTACAACGGCGTACCCAGGGTTTCGGCGATACGGATCGCCCGGCTCGCGGCTTCGCCTTCAACCTGTGATGGCCGTGACAGCGGATGAGCTTCGGGGCCGGTGATGCCCTGGGCCATTAACTTGCGCTGCAGGTGGTACACCAGTTCGCCATTCTCCGCGTGCACGGTCGGCACGGCGCCCAGCTCCAGGCAGCGCTCGAAACTGGCTACCAGCGTGTCGTCGGCGGCCATGATCGCATTCTTGTACGCCATGAAATGCTTGAAGCTGTTGATGCCGTGATGGCTGACCAGCTCGGCCATTTCTTCACGTACCTGTTCACTCCACCAGGTAATCGCTACGTGAAAACCGTAGTCGGAGGCCGATTTTTCGGCCCAGCCGCGCCACTGGTGAAACGCTTCCATCAGTGATTGCTGCGGGTTGGGAATCACAAAGTCGATGATCGAGGTGGTGCCGCCCGCCAGGCCTGCCGCCGTGCCGCTGAAAAAGTCCTCGCTGGCGACGGTGCCCATGAAGGGCAGTTGCATGTGCGTATGCGGATCGATACCACCCGGCATCAAATACTGGCCGCTGCCGTCCAACACTTCGGCACCTGCCGGTACATCAAGTTTTTCACCGATGGCTTTAATCACGCCGTCGGCGCAATAGACGTCGGCACGATAAATTTCATCATGGGTAATAACGGTGGCGCCACGGATCAACAGAGACATTCCGAGTTCCTCGCAGGCAATGACCGGTTTGTGCCGGTTCTAAATGTTTTATAGGCAGCTGACGCTAACAGGTGTATTCCTGTCATCACTGTCAGGAATAGAAACTAGTCCCAGTTCAGGAAATGAGCAAGAATATTTTTTATAAGCTTATTACGGTTTTAACTAATTGAAATATAAAGATTAAATAGCAAAATCACCAAAATGGTTCGACCGCTCACCATTTTGACGCACTTGACAGGTTGTAAAAATAGACGAGATTTCTTATGTCAAATCAGCCGCTTGAGGAACGTCTATGGTTGATGCGCTACGTTGAAAAAAAGTGTGTTGCACCAGATTGAGTCCTGACGGTTCGGACAACTTGCCCGCCATTCGGCCTGAGTGGTTAAACAGGTTATCGCCCGATCACCGGGGCTATAAATAAAATTGATTAACATCAGTTAGTTGCAAAGTTTTTATGGAACTGCCCGATGCTTGTTCGGGGCAACCGGCACGTTTATTGATGCCGCCAGCCCTTGATGAGCAAAAAATAATTCAAAGAACAGTGGAGCGGCCATGCAACAGATCAGATCGCAAGTGACCGAGCGCGACGGCTTGTTCGAGCTCGAAGCCGGCAGCGACGTACTCGACAGTCCCCGTTATAACCATGACATGGCACCGACCAAGGTCCGTGAGCGAACGTGGAACAAATGGCACATCACCGCACTGTGGATCGGCATGTCGATTTGCGTGCCCACGTACACCCTCGGTGGCGTACTCACCGCGTATTTCGGCTTGAGCGTCGGCGAAGCACTGCTGGCGATTCTGTTCGCGAACCTCATCGTGCTGATCCCGCTGACGCTAAATGCATTCGCTGGCACCAAGTACGGAATCCCGTTCCCGGTGTTATTGCGCTCCTCCTTTGGCATCCTCGGCTCCAACGTACCGTGCCTGATTCGGGCGCTGGTAGCGTGTGGCTGGTTTGGTATTCAGACGATGTTCGGTGGCCTGGCCATTCACTTGTTTTTGGGGTCGATTTTCGAGGGTTGGAAAGCCCTTGGCGGTACCGGCGAGGTCATTGGGTTCATGATTTTCTGGACGCTGAATCTCTGGGTAGTACTGCGCGGCGCAGAGTCCATCAAATGGCTGGAAACACTGTCCGCACCGTTATTGGTGGCGGTCGGAATCGGCCTATTGGTCTGGGCGATGCCCAATGTTTCGATGACCGAGTTGCTGGCGATACCGGCCAAGCGACCGGAAGGCGCTAGCGTGGTCAGCTACTTTGCTGCGGGCCTGACTGCGATGGTCGGGTTCTGGGCTACGTTATCGCTGAACATTCCGGACTTCAGTCGTTACGCCAAAAGCCAGAAAGACCAGATACTGGGGCAGATTTTTGGCCTGCCGTTGACCATGTTCCTGTTCGCCTCGCTGGGGGTGATCATGACGGCGGCGTCGGTGAAACTGGTCGGCGTTACGGTCTCGGATCCGGTCAGCCTGATCGGCCATATCCAGAGCCCGGTCTGGGTCGCGGTGGCCATGGCATTGATCATCATTGCCACGCTGTCGACCAATACCGCGGCGAACATTGTGTCGCCCACCAACGATTTCCAGAACATCGCCCCCAAAGTCATCAACCGCACCAAAGCCGTGTTGCTTACCGGTTTGGTCGGGCTGCTGCTGATGGGGCATGAACTGCTGAAAAAGCTTGGTTTGATCGTGTCGGACGTCAGCCTGGAAACCGTTTACTCCAATTGGCTGCTCGGCTATTCGAGCCTGCTGGGGCCTATCGCCGGCATCATGGTGGTGGACTATTTCCTGATCAAGAAACAACAACTCGACCTGGCGGGCTTGTACCTCGATGACGTGTACCCGGCATGGAACTGGTTCGGTTTTATCGCCTTCGGGGTGCCGGTAGTGCTCACGCTGCTGTCCTTGGGCAGCGATGCGTTCAGCTGGTTCTACAGCTACGGCTGGTTCACCGGCTCGGCGCTGGGCGGGTTGATTTATTACGGGTTGTGCACGATGCGCAGCAACCCATCCGTTGTGAAAACGTCGGTGTAGCGGATGTCACCTCCGCGAGTCAGCCCGCTCGCACATTTGAAACGCATTCCCAATGTGGGAGCGGGTTTTGCGAGCACCCGCAAAACGCCTGAAAAACCTATAACAACAGCCTGAGGAGATCATCATGAACGCTGCTGTAGACGTTCTGCAGTCCACCCATCAGCACATCAATCGCGACCGCTTGTGGCAGTCGCTCATGGAATTGGCCAAGCTCGGCGCCACGGTCAAGGGCGGTGTATGTCGCCTGGCCCTGACTGACCTCGACCGCCAGGCGCGGGACATTTTTGTCGGTTGGTGCAAGGAGGCTGGCTGTACCGTCAGCATCGACGCGGTGGGCAATATCTTTGCGCGCCGGCCGGGTCGCAATCCGGACCTGCCACCCGTGATGACCGGCAGTCATATCGACACCCAGCCTACTGGTGGCAAGTTTGACGGCTGTTTCGGCGTACTTGCCGGTGTCGAAGTCCTGCGCACGCTGAATGACCTCGGCGTTGAAACCGAAGCACCGCTGGAAGTGGTGGTCTGGACCAACGAAGAAGGCTCGCGTTTCGCGCCGTGCATGATGGGCTCAGGCGTATTCGCTGAAAAATTCACCCTTGAAGAAACCCTGGCCAAAGTCGACGCTGAAGGTGTCACCGTAGGCGAAGCGCTGAATGCCATAGGCTACGCTGGCCCGCGCAAGGTCAGCGGGCATGCGGTGGGTGCTTATTTTGAAGCCCACATCGAACAAGGCCCGATTCTGGAGGACGAGCACAAAACCATTGGCGTGGTCATGGGCGCGTTGGGACAAAAATGGTTCGACCTCAAGCTGCGTGGCGTCGAAGCCCACGCCGGCCCGACCCCGATGCATTTGCGCAAGGATGCGCTGGTCGGCGCTGCGGTAATCGTCGGCGCCGTCAATCGTGCTGCCCTCGGCCATCAACCGCATGCCTGCGGCACGGTGGGTTGCCTGCAGGCTTACCCGGGCTCGCGCAACGTCATTCCGGGTGAAGTGCGCATGACCCTTGATTTCCGGCATTTGGAGCCGGCACGTCTGGACTCGATGATTGCAGAAGTTCGCGCCGTCATTGAAAGCACCTGCGAGCAGCACGGCTTGACGTTTGAGCTGACGCCCACCGCCGATTTTCCTCCTTTGTACTTCGACAAGGGCTGCATCGAAGCGGTACGCGGCGCTGCTCAAGGTTTGGGTCTTTCCAACATGGACATCGTCAGTGGCGCCGGCCACGACGCAATCTTCCTGGCGGAACTTGGCCCGGCAGGCATGATTTTTGTTCCGTGCGAAGGGGGTATCAGCCACAACGAGATCGAAAACGCCGCACCGCAGGACCTGGCGGACGGATGCGCGGTGTTGTTGCGGGCAATGTTGGCGGCCTCGGCGGCGATTGCGAAAGGCCAAATGGCGGCATGAAGATCAATTGAAAGCAACCTGGCCGGCGATGGCGTCCTCGAAATCGCCATCACCGGCAAGCCGGTTTCCTACAGGCCTGCTTTAACGCCATCAATTTCGGCAGCCTCCACCGATCCGTAGGAGACTGGCTTGCCAGCGATGGCGTCCTCAAAATCGCCATCACCGGCAAGCCGGTTTCCTACAGGTTTGTTTTCGAGGCATCAATCCCGGCATCACCCCGACCCGTAGGAGACTGGCTTGCCAGCGATGGCGTCCTCAGAATCGCCATCACCGGCAAGCCGGTTTCCTACAGGTTTGTGTTCGAGGCATCAATCCCGGCATCACCCCGATCCGTAGGAGACTGGCTTGCCAGCGATGGCGTCCTCGAAATCGCCATCGCGTTTGCTCGTCAGTCGACATCCTGCGCCATCAGTTGCTGCACGCCGTCCCAGGCCTGTGCGCGCATCTGCGCAATGTCCAGTCCCGGAATGATCCCGTCATCCACCACCACGCGACCACCGACCAGGCTGTAGCGCACTGCAATCGGTTCGCCGGCAACGACCGGGGCCACTGCGATGTCGTGGAAACCGAAAAACCGTGGATGGTCCAGGCCATAAATCACCAGGTCGGCAGCCTGGCCTGGCTCCAACGTGCCGACCGCACCGAGGCCGAGAACCTGCGCGCCGCCGGCCGTGCCCCAATGAATGACGTCTTCGGCGGTGGTCGCGGACGCTCCTTGTTCCGCGCGATGAATCAGCCATGCGGTGTGCGCTTCGCCCACCATACTGCCCGATTCATTGGACGCCACGCCATCCACACCCAACGAAATCGGGACGCCGGCCTCATACATCTGCGGCACTGGCGCAATGCCGCTGCCGAGCCGGGCATTGCTCACCGGGCAGTGTGAAATGCCGGTGCCGGTTTGTGACAGCATGCGGATTTCACCGGGCTGCAAGTGCACGGCGTGGGCGAACCAGACGTCAGGGCCGAGCCATTCGTGTTCGGCAACAAACTCGACCGGCAGGCAGTTGTATTTCTCTCGGCAGAAATTGACGTAATTTTGCGTTTCCGACAGGTGCGTGTGCAGGCGCAGCCCCAGGCCTCGTGCGGTGTGCGCCAGTTCACGGAGCAACATTGGCGGCAGCGAGAACGTTGGTGTAGTGGGCGCCACCACGACCCGGCGCATCGCGTCAGGCGTGTCTTGGTGATACAGCGATTTCAACCGCTCGATATCACCGACCATCTGGTCGAGCGTTTCTGGTTGCAATGCGGTTTTTGAGAAGCCCGGATGAGCACTGGCCGACTCCAGTGCGCCGCCCCGACACAATACGAAGCGCATGCCGAATTCATCCGCCGTGTCGAACAGGGTATCGCCGCTCTCGGTGCTGCCGTTGGCGTGGTACAGGTAATGGTGATCGGCGCACGTGGTAACGCCCGACAGCAGCAACTCAGCCATGCCCAGCCGTGCGGCAATGCGCGTCAGTTGAGGCGTAAACCGGTTGAGGCGCGGGTAGGGCACGCTGGCCAGCCAGCCTTGCAGGTCCTGATTCAAACCCTCAGGGACCGCTTTCAGCAGGTTCTGAAACAGGTGATGGTGAGTGTTGATCCAGCCCGGATACACCACCGAGTTGCGCGCATCGATCACCCGCTCTCCGGGTTGCGCCACGAGCCCGACCGCCATTTCCGCGATACGGCCGTCGATGATGCGAATGTCAACGTTGCCGGCGCGGGCACGCGGGCCCCGCAGGCCCGTCATCACCGCCAACGGATTTTTGATCAGAATATTTTGAAGTTGAGTCATGGGCAGCTCCAGTCAAAGGATGTGCGAAGCGGATTTGCTGGCGGCGGCATCCGGCACGCTGACGCCATTGAGTGCGGCGTTGAGCAGCACCGACACCAAGCAGGCGATCACCACGCTGCTGTGCAGGAACGGCTGCGACCACTCGGGCATTTGCTTGAACAACGCCGGTGCCAATACCGGCACCAGGGCGGCGGCGATGGTGAAACCGACGATCAAGACGTTGTAGCGATTGCGCTCGTAATCGACCTTGGCCAGGGTTTGAATACCGGCGGCCGCCACCACACCGAACATCGCGATGCCGGCGCCGCCGAGGGCCGCGGTCGGCATCGAGGCGATGATTGCGCCGGCCTTCGGCACCAGGGCCACCGAGCACATCAACAAGCCACTGATTGCGACTACCCAGCGGCTGCGCACACCGGTCAAGATCACCAAGCCGACGTTTTCCATGAACGCAATGAACGGGAACGCGGCGAACATCCCGGCGATGGTGCTGGCCAGGCCATTGGCGCGTAGGCCGTTGATCACTTGTTTTTCTTCGACGGGTTTGTCGACGATGTCGCCGATTGCCACAAACAGGCCCATGGACTCGACCATCTGCACGATCATCACCACCACCATGGTCGCGATGGGGATCAGGCTGAAGGTTGGCAAGCCGAAGTAAAACGGGTAGGGCACGGTCAACCAAGGCGATTCCTGCACGCTCTGAAAACTGCCCATGCCCAAGCCGTAGGCCAGCGCCGCACCCACCAACATCCCGACCAACACGGCCATGTTGCGCATCATCGGGCTGCCGTAGCGATTGACCAGCAAAATGGTCGCGAGCACCACTGCCGCCACGGCCAGGTACGCTGGCGCGCCGTAATTGCTGGCGTTGCGCCCACCGCCGACCCACTCGTAGGCAATCGGAAACAGTTGCAAACCGATCACGGTGACGATGCACCCGGTGACCACCGGCGGAAAATAGCGCCGCAATCGGCCCACGAACGGCGCCACCAGCATGGTGAATATCCCGGCCCCGATCACCGCTCCACACACCCCGGCGAATCCCACCTGCGGGTTAGTGCCAATGGCGATCACTGGCCCGACGCTGCTGAACGCCACGCCTTGCAGAATCGGCAGGCGCACGCCGAACTTCCAGAAACCCACGGTTTGCAACAGTGTGGCGATGCCCGAACAGAACAGCGTGGTGCTGATCAGCACCACGGTATCGGCCTGGGACATTTTCAAGGCACTGGCGACAATCAACGGCACGGCGATAGCGCCAATGTACGAGACGGCCATGTGCTGCAGGCCGAGGGTGAGCATTTGTCGGACCGGCAAAATCTGGTCGACCGGATGTACGGTGGAAGCGGGAGTGGCTGACGACATGGGAAACACCTCTTGCTGTTTTTATTCGGTAGAGAGGGGTATTCGTTCTGATGCCCGGAACCGCCATCCACCGGCTCCGATGCCATTTTCAGCCTGCCAGGCAGGCCGCAAAGCCCTGGTTAAGCGCGGCGCGGTCCAGGTCGCGGCCGATGAACACAATTTTGCTGCTGCGCGGCTCGGCGCCCCACGAGGTGGATGCGCGAAACTCGACCAGGCTGTGTACGCCTTGCAACACATAGCGCTGGTCTTGGTCTTGCACCGCGAGTACGCCTTTCATGCGGTACAGGTTGTCGGCCTGTTCGGTGCGCAATGTGCTGATCCAGCGGTGGAATGCGCCCAGGTTTACCGCGCCGTCCACTGCGATGCCGACCGAAGACACGCTCGGGTCGTGGTCATGGTCGAGTTCATCGTGATGATGCTCATCGGCGTGGTGATCGTGCTCCGAGCCGATCTCCATCAGTTTTTGCGTGGATTCGAAAGCGCCGATGCCGAGGATTTTAGTCAGGTCGATTTCGGCGTAACTCGACGTCACCAAATCGGCCGTTGCGTTGAGCCCACGTATCTTGCCGCGCAGTGCCTCGACCTCGTCGCTGCTGACCAGATCGATCTTGTTGATGACGATACGGTCGGCGCAGACAATCTGATCCACAGCCTGGTTATCGACACCGTCGAGCTGCAAATCCTCAAGGTGTTGGGCGATATGCTTGGCATCGACCATGGTCACAATCGCGTCCAGTTCGACTTCATCGGCAATTGGATCGTTGATGAAAAAACTTTGCGCAACCGGGTACGGATCAGCCAGGCCGCTGGTTTCGATCAGGATGTGGTCCAGCCGCACCGGGCGAGCTACCAATTCGCGCACGATGCGCACCAGGTCCTCGCGGACCTCGGCGGTGCAGCACACGCAGCCGTTGACCATCTCGTAGATCTCTTCGGTTTCGGAACTCAGGACCAGGTCGCCGTCGATGCCGACTTCGCCGAATTCGTTTTCGATCACCGCAATCTTGCGGCCGTGGTTTTCCTTGAGGATGTAGTTGAGCAGCGTGGTTTTACCGGCGCCGAGAAAGCCTGTGAGGATGGTCACCGGGATTTTGCGGTTTGGGGTCGGGGCGTTGAATGGACTGTTCATGTGTTGCTCCTTACCTGTGTTTTGCCGAAATGCGATCAATTGTGGGAACCAGCAGGCCGGCTCCCACAGGGGATTTGTGTGACGGATGGTTCGCGCCAACGCAGTGCGGTGCCGGCGTCCAGGCCGAACAGGTCGAGAACGCGCCCGAGGCTGTGATCGACCATCTGCGAAAGGTTTTGCGGGCGGGCGTAAAAGGCTGGCACTGGCGGGGCGATGATCCCGCCCATTTCCGTGACAGCCGTCATGTTGCGCAAGTGCGCGAGGGTCAGTGGTGTTTCCCGCGCCATCAGCACCAGCGTGCGCCGTTCCTTGAGCGTGACGTCGGCAGCGCGACCGATAAGGCCAGAAGACGTGCCCGTGGCAATTTCTGCCAGGGTGCGCATCGAGCAGGGTGCGACCACCATGCCCAGGCAGCGAAACGAACCGCTGGCGATGCCCGCCGCGACGTCGTCGGCGCGGTGGTAATGGCTGGCGAGCGCGGTGACGTCCGCCAGTTTGTAGTCGGTTTCATGGGCCATGGTCAGCAGCGCGGCGCGGCTGATGATCAGGTGCGTTTCGATGTTCAGGCTGGCGAGCAACTCCAGCAAGCGAACACCGTAGATGAACCCCGAAGCGCCGCTGATCCCGACCACCATCCGCTGGCGATTCATGACTGATGGCTCTTGAGTAGAGTGCGCGCTCGCTCGACCACGTCCTGATCCAGTTGCGCCTTGATGCCGTCAAAACCCGAGCCGCGTGTGGCGTCGAGGCCCATCCGTGAGGTCGTGCCGTTGACCGACGATGAAGGGTCCAACGGGCTCCCGGGCAAGCCGTCGATGACGAAAATATCCTGATGCGGCTGGAAGTGTGTCGCCAGCGCCCATAACACCTGGCTGTCGTCGGTGATGTCGATATCGCTGTCCACCGCCATCACGGTTTTCAGGTAGGGATCCCAGCCAAGCAGCGCGAGCATGATCTGCCGTGCTTCGCCATCACGGCTCTGGTCCAGCGCGACATAGCAGTGAAAGTGCGTGCCGGAATTGGGGTAGTGCACGGCAGTGACGGCCGGAAAACGCGCCTTGAGCTTTTCGCTCATCTCGGCTTCACGCGGCAGCCGCGCCAAGGTCAGGTGTTCGGCGTAACGACCGCCCACTACGTCCACCAACCAGGCATTTTTGCGGCGCATCAGCGTGTCGATGCGCAGCACATTGTTGGTCGAGCGGTCGGAGGAATAACCACTGAACTCGCCGAACGGTCCTTCTTCGGCATAGGCTGCCGGGTCGATGGCGCCTTCTAGCACAAACTCGGCATACGCCGGCACGCCGATCCCGTAGCGAGGCGTCTTGACCAACTCCAGTGGCGCCCCGAACAGGCCGCCCGCCACGGCGCGTTCATCGCTGCCAAACGGTAAACGCGCCGCTGCTGCCAGCATGAACAACGGGTGCGCGCCGACCACCATCGCCACGCGTAACTCTTCGCCGCGCTCACGTGCTGTTTGCAGCATGCGCCACAGGTGGCCGCGTGAATGCAGGCTGGTGGCGAGGGTTTGCCGGGCGTGACGCATCGAGCGGTGATAGCTCATGTTGGCAATCCCGGTGACCGGGTCTTCGGCAATGATGATCGCGTTGGTGATGTACGGACCGCGGTCACTGTCGAAGTGCTTGAGCATCGGCAGCAGCGCGAGGTCGACGGCTTCGCCTTCGAATATTTCGTCGAGCACCGGGCCGGTTTCGACGTAGCGTGGCGCAATGGGGTTGTTGGCGCGGGCCTGAAACGTTTCGTGCAACTGCGCCGGGGTCACGCCGAAGATCCGCGCGATGCGGGTCCGGGAGGCGAACAGATTGGTGGCTACCGGCACGCCGAGGGTGCCGACCTGTTCGCAAATCAGTAGAGGGTCGCGTCCTTGCGCGGCCAGGGCATCGACCAGTGCGGTGACGTCCTGGTCGGCGGAAATCGGTTGCTGAATCGTCAGTACATCGTCCGGGTATTGCCGGCGATAGGCGTCGATGAAATCGTGGAAGTCCTGGGTATCGCCGAGCGTAGAGACGGTCATGGTTTCACCTCGTAAAAGCAGGCGCGCAGGGTTGAGGGCGACGTTCGATCGACAAGCCGTTGGCCCGCCGGTCGATCGAACGCCGGTTCATCTTCGCGCCTGTAAAGTCGCTGTGTTGTTGCACTGTCACCTGGGGACGTATGGATTTACGGGCTTTTGTGGCGAGGGGATTTATTCCCGTTCGGCTGCGACGCATTCGTAAAACCGGCAAACGCGGCCTGCCTGATACAACGCGGTTGCAGATTTTCGGGGTCGCTTCGCGACCCAACGGGGATAAATCCCCTCGCCACGGGATGAGCTCATATCCTCATTCCCTCATTCCCTCATGAACCAGGGTTCTGTGTGTGGCTACAGATAGGTGGTGGTCAGACGGATGTCCGCCTCGATCAGGTCCTTGGGCGGGGGGGTCGGTTCGATCCCGCACAACCGGGCAATGTTGTTGCCCAGGTAATCTTCAAGGTGATCCTCGTCAATGCCCAACCCTTGCGGTGCCGGCGAGCACAGTACTTCCAGCTCGCGTAGCCACATCCCCGGCTCGTTGGGCGGCGAATCGGTGCCGAACACGATCTTGTTGCGCGGTAACTCCTTGGCGAATTCGACGATGCGCGACTGGAAGCACCAGCCCGATTCGCAGTACACGTTCGGCGTGTCCATGGCCATCCAGAACGCCTCGAACGAGTAGTTGCCACCGGTTTGAATGCCGAAGTGACCAATCACGAAGTTGACCATCGGGAACTCACGGATGATCGGGTAGAACATGGTCGGGATGGTGTACGGCCCGTCACCGGTATGAATCAGCACCACAATGTTGTACTTGGCGCAGACTTTCATTGCCGGCCGCAGCCAATCGAGCGCGCGATCAGGGCGATAGCCGTGCATGTTGGCGTGAAGCTTGAGCATCTTGAAGCCGTATTCCTTGATGTGGAATTCCAGCTCGGCGGCTCCATTTTCCGGTCCCCAGCGCGGGTTGAAGTTGAAGTTGCCGATGAAGCGGTCCGGGTACTTCACGCACAGTTCGGCGATGTACGACATGTAGTCGCGCACGCCTTCACGGCCCCGACGGTTGCCGTCGCGGTAACCGGTGTTGCCCGGTGGCGGCTGAATGAAACCCATGTCAATGCGGCGGGGTTTGCCGTTGATCATGTACGGACCGTCCATCAGCTTGAGCATGCGCTCGCCGGTGAAGGGTTCGCCGGTATGGCGCCAGGCCTCGTCGACCAGATTGGTGGGGTGCAGATGGGTATCGATAATCATCGGTTCAGCTCTTGGCCAATTGGGTGGTGACAGGGCGCTTCAACTGCGCCTCGGCTTCGGAAACCGAGCGCGGCGGCGGGCTCGGTTCCAGGCCGATCATCCGAGCAGTGTTGTTGCCCAGGTAGTCCTCAAGCGTGTCTTCGTCGAGGTTCAGGCCTTGTGGTGGCTCGTGACACAGCACTTCCAGCAGGCGCAGCCACATGCCGGGTTCGTTGGGCGGGGTGTCGGTGCCAAACAGAATCTTGTGCGTCGGCAGCACCTTGGCGAATTCAACGATCCGCGATTGCAGGCACCAACCGGACTCGCAATAGACGTTTGGTAACTCCATCGCCCATTGCATCGGTTCGAACACGTAGACGCCGCCGGTCTGCACGCCGAAGTGCGCCATGATGAAATCGACGTTGGGGAATTCCTTGATCATTGGCACCCATTCCGAAGGGATGCTGTAAGGCCCATCGCCGGTGTGCAGCTTGACCGGAATGCCCAGCTCGGCGCATTTTTCGAAGCACGGACGTACCCAGTCCAACGCCCGGTCCGGGCGGTAGGCGTGCATGTTGGCCTGCATCTGGACCATTTTGAAGCCGTGTTCCTTGACGTAGCGTTCGATGGCTTCGACGCCGTTTTGCACCCCGCAACGCGGGTTGTAAACGAAGCAACCGATAAACCGGTCCGGGTAGGTCTGGACCATTTTCAGGGTGTAGGCCATGTAGGCGTCGATGGATTCACGGCCGGTCAGATCGCCGTCGGTCCAGGTGTAAATGGTGTTGCCTTGCGGCGGTTGGATGAAGGCTTTGTCGATGCGGCGAGGTTTGCCGTTGATCATGTAGGGGCCATCCATCATCGCAAGCAGACGCTCGCCGGTGAACGGGTCACCGTCATGCCTCCAGGCGAGGTCCACCAGGTCGGTGGGATAGCAACTGATATCGATGATCATTGAAGTCGATCTCCTGATAGCGGGGAAGGGAACCTTGCGGTTCTCAGCAGCCACGTCCGGGCAATCGGCCATTTCTATGCGCAAGTGGCTGCGCATTCCCTCGCCTGGTCGCATCCGGCTCGGGACGCTGGCTGCTTGGGGGCAAGTATTGGAAGAGGGGTTGGGGTTCGTACAATATTAAATGGGTGGGGTGTTGATACCTGCTCGATATGGTTTCGTGTTGGCTGCACCGGCCTCATCGCCAGCAGGCTGTCTCCCACAGGGGATTGCATGCCAATGTGGGAGCCAGCCTGCTGGCTGGCGATGGCGTCGGGACTGTGTAGTTTGATGGGCGCGAAATGGCTAGTTGGCCAGGTCTCATCGCCAGCGGGCTGTGTCCCACAGGGGATTGCATGCCAATGTGGGAGCCAGCCAGCTGGCGAAGGGGTCAGGATTGTGTACGCAAAGCCAACTGTTTGATCACCTCAACCACCGGCGCCACCCGTTCTCCGTGTCCAATCGGCCACACTGCGTACAGGTTGTAATGCGCGGCGATTTGCGCATCGTTCAATTCGACCAATCGCCCTGCACGCAACGCATCCGCCGCCAATAACCCTCGCACCAAGCCTGCGCCCACTCCGGCCTCGGCAGCCGCTATCAGGTTGGCGGCATTATCGAAAATCACTCGCGCCGCCGGCTCGGTCGGGGGCATTCCGGCCGCATCCAGCCAGGGAATCCACGACCGTCGCGTATACCCCAGCAGCGGTAGTTGCAGTATCTGCGCCGGCGTGATGGGCACTTGCAGTCCGTGCCGTTCGAGCAGCGCAGGCGATGCCACGGCCGTGACCCGGTCACCACAAATCTGCGTCATCTCACAGTCTTCCCAGTCGCCGTAGCCATAGCGCAGCGCCAGGTCCACCCGTTCAAACGCACTGCGGTCCGAGCGCGGCATCGACAGCAGCACCACTTCGACCTCAGGCAAGGCGTCGAGTAATTGCGGCAAACGAGGGTTGAGCCAACTCTGCGCCAGTTCGCTATCGACATCGATGGTCAGCCGTTGCGTCACGCTGCGGTTTTTTACCGAGGACAACGCTCGATCGATCTGCGCCAGTCCATCGGACAGTACGCTGGCAAACAACTGGCCAGCGTCCGTCAGGTTGCTGCCGCCGCCCTCGCGCACAAACAATGGCTGGCCGATGAAATCTTCCAGAGAACGGATTTGCTGGCTGATTGCGCTGTGGGTCAGGTCGAGTTTGCGCGCAGCGCTAGAGAAACTGCCGCTGCGCGCAGCCTGGATAAACGCGCTCATGGACTGCACCGACGGGTATCGCTTGTACATGCTGTTAGTCCTACTTACACAGGATGGCAGAAATCGTCGCTGGCCCACTGTTGCGCAGGCTCCCAATAATCGGTCACCAGGCCTGCATAAAGACGGGCCGCTCTTTTGGAGCCTGACAATGATCGAATTCACGGTAAACGGCGAACGACGCGAGCTGGTAGAGGCGTCCCCCTCCATGCCCTTGTTATGGGTATTGCGTGATCAGTTGAAACTCACCGGCACCAAGTTTGGCTGCGGCATGGGCCTGTGCGGTGCGTGCACCGTGCACTTGAACGGTGTTGCGGTGCGTTCCTGCCAACTGCCGGTGGCCGCCGTGGCCGGGCACAACATCACCACCATCGAAGGCTTGTCACCCACCGAGCAACATCCGCTGCAACTGGCGTGGGTTGCCGAAGATGTCCCGCAATGCGGTTACTGTCAATCCGGCCAGATCATGTCTGCCGCCGCGTTGCTTAACACCGGGGCGGCGGTCACGGACGAGTCTATTCGCAATGCGATGTCCGGCAACGTGTGCCGCTGCGGCACTTACGGGCGCATCAACAAAGCCATCAAGCGCGCAGCCAATGCGCCGAAGGAGGCGTGATGACTATGGATCAAGTCGGGTTGCCGCGCCGGGTCTTTCTCAAGCAAGCAGCGACGGTCGCCTCAGGGCTGGCGATAGCGTTCTATTTGCCTTCGGGTGCAGCGGCGACCGACCCCAAGGCACCGGCACCGACTATCGAGTTCGAGCCCAACGCCTGGGTACGTGTGCTGCCCGACGGCACGGTAAAACTGGTGGTGCACAAGCACGATTCCGGCACCGGGACGCAAACCGCACTGGCGGCGTGCGTAGCCGAAGAGCTGGACGTGAATCCGATGACCGTGCAGGTGATCACCCCGGAAAATCCGTTTTTTGAAACCTATATTCACCCTCTCTGGAAAGTCTTCTCCACGGGCGGCAGCACCAGCGTGTCGCTGGAGTACGATCGTCTGCGCATGGCCGGCGCCACGGCGCGCGCTTTGTTGATTGCTGCCGCCGCCAGGCAGTGGAAGGTCAGCGTCGACAGTTGCGCCACCGAAGAAGGTCGCGTGGTGCATCCCGCCAGCAAACGCAGCCTCGGTTACGGCGAACTGGTGGGTGTCGCCGCGCACTTGCCAGCACCGGCGAACGTGGTGTTGAAAGACCCTTCGCAATTCAAATACATCGGCAAACTGCGGCACAAACGCGACGCTGCGGCCAAGGTTTGTGGTCGCTTCAAATACAGCATCGACGTGGTGCTACCGGACATGCTGGTGGCCGTTATTCAACGTGCGCCGGTAGTCGGTGCCACCGTGCTATCGGTTGATTCAGCGGCAGCATTGCAAGTGCCGGGTGTGCGTAACGTGCTGGCCATTCCCGGTCGGCCGGACGTGCTCGGCGGCAATGTCGAAGGCGTGGCAGTGCTGGCCGATAACTACTGGGCAGCCCATCAGGGACGTGAGCAGCTCAATGTGAAATGGAGTGATTCGCCGCTGGCGGGTTTCGACAGCGATCAATTAGCCGCTTCACAAGCGGCAGCGATTGATGACAACAGTGCTCAGCATGTCACGGCAATGGCCGCCGGTGATGTCGGGGCGCAGTGGGCAACGGCTGCGAAGCTGCTCGAGGCCGAGTACCGCATGCCGTACAAAGTGCAAAATCCGTTGGAGCCGATTTGCATCACGGCGCAGGTGAAAGACAACGCGATCACCTATTGGGGCGGTGTGCAGGTGCCGTCGTCGGCCCTGGAGGCCGCACAAACCGTGTGCAAGATCGACAAGGACAAGGTCACGATCAACGAGTTGGTGTCCGGTGGCAGTTTCGGTGCGCGGGAGGCCAAATACTGGCTGTTCGAAGTGGCTTATCTGGCACAACAGGCCAAGGTACCGGTCAAGTTGATGAACAGCCGCGAAGATGAAATGCGAGCGCTGTTCATGCACCCGGCCACGCTGCACCGGGCCAAGGGCGCACTCGACGCTCAGGGCCGCCTGACTGCATTGCAGCTTGACGCCGTGTCACCGGCCTCGCCGGAGCAGTGGGAGCCAGGCTATTTTGAGCGCCCTGACAAAATGGATTACAGCACCACGGAAGCCATCACCGCGTGGGATTTTGCCTATCGGCCACCCAACCTGAACCTGGTGTGGGTCAAGCATGAAAGCAACGTGCCCAGCGGTTGGTACCGCTCGGTCAGCTTCATTCCCAACGTGTTCGCCGTGGAAAGCTTCATGGATGAATTGGCCCATGGCGCCGGCCAGGATGCCTTGGCGTTTCGCCTGGCCAACATGCAGGACCGCCCACGGCATGTGGCGGTGCTCAAAAGTGCCGCTGAACATGCCGGTTGGGGCCAGCCGCTACCTGAAGGGACGGCGCTGGGAATCGCCACCAATCAGGGGTACACCAGTTTTATTGCCGTGGTTGCCAGGGTCTCGAAAAAGGACGGCGTGACCACAGTCGACAAGTTGACCTGTGTCGTCGATTGCGGCTTGGCCGTGTCGCCGGGCGGTGTCGAAGAGCAACTCTACGGCGGCCTGATGTGGGGCCTTGGCCATGCGTTGTTCGATCGGCTGGACATCAAACAGGGCAGGGTGGTGCAGAGTAACTTCCATGACTACCGGGTAACGCGGATGTCGGACATGCCGGCGGTGGATATCCTGGTGGTCGAGGGCGAACCGGGTAAACCCGGCGGTGTCGGTGAACTGGGCAGCCCCTCTGTTGCGCCGGCGATTGCCAATGCGTTGTTCAACCTGACCGGGGTGCGCCAGCGCTCGACGCCACTGACCTTGGGGTAAATCGCCATGGATTTGCGATTGCTGCGCTACTTCATCGTGCTGGCTGAAGAGTTGCATTTCGGCCGGGCCGCCACCCGGTTGCACATCTGTCAGCCGCCGCTGAGCCAGCAAATCCGGTTGCTGGAAGAGGAACTCGGCACACCGCTGTTCGAGCGCAGCCACCATCGGGTTGAACTGACGGCGGCTGGGCAGATGCTGAAGGAGCAGGCGCCGTTGGTGTTCGAGCAATTGAACCGCGCGCTGGACCTGACGCGTCAAACCGGGCGCGGTCAGTTGGGCGAGTTGGAAATCGGCATGATCAGCTCGGTGATGGTCGGCGTGCTGCCGCGAGCCTTGCACCTGTTTCGTGAGCGTTACCCGCACGTGACCTGGCGCCTGCACGAAATGACCCCGGCATTGCAGGTCAAAGCCCTGAAGGAAAAACGCATTGATGCGTGTGTATTTCGCATGGGTTACGACGACCCGTTGCTGCGCAATGAATTGCTGATTTACGAGCCGATTCGCGTGGTCATGCCCACGGATCACCCGTTGGCGCAGCGGCAAACACTGGCGCCTGCAGACCTGGCGCAGGAACCGTTCGTGGCGCTTGAGCTGAAACAATCGCGCTTCGCCGATTTTTTGTACCAGTGTTGCCTGCAGGCCGGTTTCACGCCGCAGATTCGCCAGCAAGTGATCGAGGTACAAACCTTGCTCAGCCTGGTGCGGGCCGGGTTCGGGGTGTCGTTGTTGCCGGCGTCCATCGAGCAAATGGCGCCGCCGGGCGTGGTATTTCGTCGTTTGACCCCGGCGCTGCCAGAAGTGCCGCTGTATGCCACGTACCGTGCCGATGATGCCTCGCCGGTGCTTAAGCTGTTCCTGGATACGCTGCGTGAACTGGTTTTGCAGGACAGTGCCGGTTCAACAGGCTGATGCAGGCCTGCGCTGACTCGTCAGGCGCGACATAAGGCTTTGCACTATCGCAAACCCCTGCGGTCGTAATCTTCACAGAGCGCCACACGTTGGCGCGGCCAGCCTAGTGGAGACCCAATGAGCCAGGACGTCCTGACCACCGAAACCAATCGCCGCCAGTTACAGCAGATCATCGCCGGCCTGTCCGACGGCGTGATTCTGCTTGAGCTTGACCAGACCATCCTCTGGGCCAACGACGCCGCACTCGCCATGCACGGCGTGGCCCGCATTGGCGACCTGGGCGCGAATGCCAAGGAATACGCCAAGCGCTTTGCCTTGCGCTATCGCAACAATCATGAAGTGTCTGCCAGCAACTACCCCATCAACCGTGTGGCGCGCGGTGAAACCTTCAGCGACGTGCTGGTTGAAATGACGCCGGTTGATGAAGAGGCCCCGCGCACCTGGGTGCACAGCGTGCGCAGCATGGTGTTGGCCGACAGCGCCGGTGAGCCGGAATCGCTGGTGTTGATCATGGCGGACGTCACCGAGTGGGCCAGCGCCGAGCAACGCTTCGAAAAAACCTTCAACGCCAACCCTGCGCCGGCGGTGATCTGTCGCCTTAGCGATTTGCGTTACATCAAGGTGAACGCAGGCTTTTTGGAAATGACCGGCTATACCCGCGACCAGGTCATCGGCGTTTCAACCTACGAGCTGGACATCCTCGAAGGCGCGGAAAAGAAAGACCTGGCGATTGAGCGCTTGCGTGAGCACGCGACGATTCCGCAGATGCAGGCTGAGTTGAAATTGCCTGACGGTGGCAGCAAGCAGGTGATCGTCGCCGGCCAACCGCTGGAGTTCAATGAAGAAGACTGCATGCTGTTTTCCTTCGTCGACATGGAGCCACGGCGCAAAGTTGAAGTGGCGCTGCGTCAAAGCGAGGAGCGCTTTGCCAAGGCCTTCCGCCTGATGCCGGTGCCGACGCTGGTGTGCAGCGCACAGGATCAGGTCGTGATCGACGTGAATGAAGCTTTCCTCAATTCCCTGGCCTATCCCAGTGAAGAAGTGCTGGGTAAAACCATTGCCGAAATCGACTTTATAGATGACAAAGGTTCGCGTGCGCGGTTGTTCTCGGCACTGGAAAAGGCCGGCAATCTTGATCGTATCGATGTGCGTATCCGCAAGAAAGACACCGGGCTGATCGAGTGCGCCGTATCAGCCGACACTGTGAATATCCAGGACAAACCCTGCTATTTACTGGTGCTGATGGACATTACCGAGCGCAAACGCACCGAGCTTGAGCTGGTCGCGGCAATCGAAGAAGTGATGAAGGATGCGTCATGGTTCAGCCGCACCCTCATCGAAAAACTGGCCAACGTGAAGAACGTTAATTCACCGCAGTTGCCGAGCGTGTCGTTCACCGATTTGACCGCCCGCGAGCGCGACGTGCTGAGCCTGATCTGCGAGGGGCTGGCCGACAAAGAGATCGCTGCACGCCTGAAACTCGCGCCTAATACGGTGCGCAACCACGTGTCCACCGTGTATTCCAAACTGGATGTGCACAGTCGTAGCGAGGCCATCGTGTGGGCGCGTGAGCGAGGTTTGTTCTCGGGTGATTGGCGCACCAAGGGCCAGCGTTAAGGTGCAAATGCACTACCGTGAAGGGTGCAAATTGATGTTTTGGCGCCGCGCTCGTTTTCTTAGTCTGCAAGGGTGCAATAGCGGCCTACCACTGGCTATTGCGTCCCCTTCGATTCAGGCTCAAGGAACAGCAGGATGATCAATCTGGCGCAACTGCGTACGCAACTCGATCAAAGTTTTTCGCCATTGGCGTGTGATTGCACCATCACCGGTGATAACTCGCTGACGGTGAAGCTTTACCATCCCGTGTCGGGGCAGGTTGATCTGGTGGTCAGTGGATTGAGTGTGACTCACCTGCGCACACCCGATGCCGTGGCGGCATTGATTGAAGAGCTGCGCTACGAACTCGAGAGTAATAACCTGAGCCAATTGGGGCCTTTGTAATTCCCGAGTGAGCAACCCCCAATGGCCCCCAAGTGGCCATTTACTGGCATTGGCTGGTGGCTGGGCTATAAGAAACACGAGGGTATTATTTTCTGTGACCGTTCCGCGATTTCGCGGTGTATCTGTCGTGTCGCGGAAAGTGTCGATTACTTACCGCGGGTCAGCCTATGAACAATCTTGGGAAACGTGCTTTTTCGCCACTGTCGCTAGTCCTTTTTGCTGTGGTGCTGGGCGGTTGCGCCAGTCCGCCACCACCGCCACCACCTGCGCCACCACCACCGTTGGTGCGTACCTGCGCAACGACCGAAAGCACCGATGTGCAGGGAGACGCACGAGCAGACGGGCAAGTGACCCGTATGACCACGTTGACCCGCTGCATTACTCAGTAACGGGCGCAGTAGCCAGGCCGGCAGCACGGTGCTGCTGGCGGCTAACCGGTTCAGGCGTTCAAACTTCCTCCACATTCACCCAGCGTGCTTCGTGCGCCGCCCTGCGCACAGCCGTGGCCAGGCGTTCGACTTCCCAGGCTTGTTCGAAGTCGGTGCCACCCTCGGCGTTGCCAGCCAAGGCCATCACCAGGTTGTGCACTTCCAGTGTTTTCAATTCGTTGTACCCCAGCTGATGACCTGCTGCCGGGCTGAATGCCGCATAACCTGGCAGGTTTGGTCCTGCCAATAGACGCTGGAAACCGTCCAGGCAGGCGCGATAAAACCGCAGTTCATTCAAGCGTTCCTGATCGAAAGCCAGCGTGCCTTGTGTGCCGCTGATTTCGAAGCTCAGGTGATTCTTGTAACCGTGTTTCAGCCAACTACTGCTGAAGGTGCCACGCGCGCCGTTGGCGAATCGCAGCAGGGCATGAACCTGATCGTCCACCGCAATCTGCCGTTGCTGCTGGCTGCCCGCTGTCGCGGGGCGTTGTGGGTGAACGGTGTGCGTGTCTGCGCATACCGCCTCCACATCGCCCACCAGGTAGCGCGCCATCGCCAGCAAATGACTGCCCAGGTCCGCTAACGCGCCACCCGCGTGGTGGGGGTCGCAGCGCCAGGACCATGGCGAAGCCGGATCCGCCATGAAATCTTCGCTGAATTCGCCCTGGAAACTGATGATTTGCCCCAGTTGCCCGCTGTCGATCAGCGCTTTGGCCAGGCCGATGATGGGGTTGTGCTGGTAGTTGTAGCCAACCCGGGTGACCACTCCGGCGGCTTTGGCGGCCAGGCGCATGGCATTCGCTTGTTCGAGGTTTACCGCCAGCGGTTTTTCGCAATACACCGGTTTACCGGCAGCGAGGGCGGCCATGGCCATCGGGTAATGCAGGTGATTGGGCGTGGTGATGGCGACCAGGTTGACGTTGGGGTCATTGATCAATTGCTGCCAGTCACTGTGCGCGGTGTCGAAACCCCAGGCGTCGGCGCAGTGCCGGGCGCGCTGCGGGTCGGCGTCGGATAGCGCTGCGAGTTTGATTTTCAGCGGCAACTCGAACACCGCACTCACATTACGAAACGCCAACGCGTGAGCGCGGCCCATGAAGCCTGTGCCGATGAGTCCGATACCGAGTTCGCGCATGAGAAAAGACCTTTTGATTTTTATTGTCAGAAGGTCATTTATGGAATAAATATTCGCTTATTGCAAATACTGGAATATAAATTCACTTCGGTTTGGCCAGATGCCCCGGAATGGAGGCGCACGCAACGCTGTAGATACCTGGCTTGCCAGCGATGGCGTCTTCGGAATCGCCATCACCGGCAAGCGGGTTTCCTACGGGATTTATGTTAAGCCAATCATTGCGAATTCCCGGCCTGCGTTAGGACAGGAAGCCGCCATCCACGTTCAACGAAACGCCGGTGGTGTAGCTCGATGCATCACTCGCCAGGTACAACACTGCACCGGCCATTTCGCTTGGGTCCGCCACGCGTTTCAAGGGAATCTGCGCCAAAGCGGTTTTCAGGATCGCGTCGTTCTTGACCAGAGCCGATGCAAACTTGGTGTCGGTCAGGCCCGGCAGCAACGCATTGCAGCGAATGCCGAACTGCGCACATTCCTTGGCGAAGACTTTGGTCATGTTGATTACGGCCGCTTTGGTCATCGAATAGATGCCCTGGAAGATGCCGGGCGAGATGGCGTTGATCGACGCGACGTTGATGATGCTGCCGCCACCGTTGTCGCGCATCAGTTTGCCGGCTTCGACCGACATGAAGAAATAGCCGCGAATGTTGACGTCGACAGTTTTCTGAAAGGCGCTGAGGTCGGTGTCCAGGACATTGCAGAATTGCGGGTTGGTGGCGGCGTTGTTGACCAGAATATCGAGGCGGCCGAATTGTTCGCGAATACCGGCGAACACCTGGCTGATCTGCTCCATCTCACCAATGTGGCACGCAACGGCAGTGGCTTTGCCGCCGGCAGCGATGATGGCGTCGGCAACGTGTTGGCAGCCTTCCAGTTTGCGGCTCGATACGATCACGTGCGCGCCTTGCTGAGCCAACAGTTTGGCGATGGCTTCACCGATGCCACGGCTGGCACCAGACACAAACGCTATCTTGCCGTCGAGGTCGAACAACTGAGTCTTGGACATGGTTTTTCCTTGTTATTGAGTCGGGGCGCGATCAGAGGCTGGATGTCTGGATGACCTGCAGGCTCATCTGCTCCAGCAGTTTGTTCATGTGAATGAACTGCGCGAAGCGTTTGTCCTGGGTCTGGCCGTGGAAGAAACGGTAGTAAATCTGCTGCACGATGCCGGCCAGGCGAAACAGGCCATAGGTGTAGTAGAAGTCGAAATTATCGATCTGGATGCCTGAGCGCTCTGCGTAGTAATCAGCAAACTCGCGGCGGGTGAGCATGCCCGGCGCATGGCTCGGCTGGCGGCGCAGCAGTTGTGCCGGTGCCGGGTCGCCGGCTTCGATCCAGTAGGCGAGGGTGTTGCCGAGGTCCATCAGCGGATCGCCGAGCGTGGTCAGTTCCCAGTCGAGTACACCGATGATCTGCATCGGGTTGTTCGGGTCGAGGATGACGTTGTCGAAGCGGTAGTCGTTATGGACGATGCTCGACGTCGGATGGTCGGCCGGCATCTTGTCGTTAAGCCAGGCTTTCACCTGACTCCAATGCGGTGCATCCGGTGTCATGGCTTTTTCGTAACGGTCGGTCCAGCCTTTGATCTGACGCGCCACGTAACCTTCGGGCTTGCCCAGGTCGCCCAGGCCGTAGGCGTTGTAGTCGACTTGATGCAGCTCTACAAACTTGTCGATGAAGCTCTTGCACAAGGCTTCGGTTTTTGCCGCATCCAGGCCCAGCTCTGGTGGCAGTTCGGAGCGCAGGATGATCCCGTTGACCCGTTCCATGACGTAGAACTCGGCACCGATTACCGACTCATCGGTGCAGTGCACATACGCCTTTGGGCAGTACGGAAAACCATCACGCAATTGGTTGAGGATGCGAAATTCGCGGCCCATGTCGTGAGCGGATTTGGCCTTGTGACCAAACGGTGGCCGGCGCAGCACGAACTCTTGTTCGGGGTACTCCAGCAGGTAGGTCAGGTTGGAGGCGCCACCGGGGAACTGGCTGATTCGCGGCTCGCCGCTGAGGCCCGCTATGTGTGCCTTGAGGTAAGGATCGATCAGGCTGGCATCGAGTTCTTCGCCGGTGCGGATACGGGTGGACTGGTCAGTAAGCGCCATGCTTATCCCTTCTGCTTGTTCTGGAGGCCTGAAACTACGGGCTAATCTAATGCGCGCTCCCGGCAGCCACAACCACCAACCACCCTTATAGGCGAGCGTGTTGCCGGGCAATCATTGCTTTTGATACACCTGTTTGAATTTCACTCAAATCGGCGCATTGCTCACGGCCACGGGAAGGTTGATGGGCGTGAGAACCGGTTGACCGGAAAAAAACGCCATCAGGTTACGACCCGCCAACTCGACCGTGCCTTGGGTGGCCTCCGGTGACAGCCCGGCCACATGCGGAGTCAGCACCACATTGGTCAGCGACTTCAGCGCATGCGGCACCTGCGGTTCGGCATCGAACACATCGAGCGCGGCGCCGGCAATGCGCCGTTGCTCTAACGCTGAGATCAGGTCGGCGGTCACTACCACGCTGGCTCGGGCGATATTGACGATAAAACCATTAGGCCCTAAGGCATCGAGGACCTGGCGATTGACCAGGCTTTTGGTGCCAAGCCCACCGGGAGTGGCCACCACCAGAAAGTCCGAGGCCCGCGCCAGTTCGGTCGGCGTGGAGCAAAAGGTGTAAGGCACGTCGTTGCGACGCTGGCGGTTGTGATAATTCACCGTCATGTCGAAACCGTTTGCAGCACGTTTGGCGATGGCCATGCCCACCGCGCCGAGGCCAAGAATGCCCAACCGCTTGCCGGAGAGGGACGGGCGCATGATTTTGGGCCACTCACCGCGCCGCACGGCGGCATCGCAGCGGGGGATGTCACGCACCAGCGATAACAGCATGGCCATCGCGTGGTCGGCGACGGAGGACGCATTGACCCCCGCGCCGTTTGTGACCGTCAGGCCTCGGTCGGCAGCGGCTTGCAGGTCGACATGCTCATAACCTGCGCCGATCACACAGATGATTTTAAGTGCTGGCAGGGCTGCAATTTCGTCCGCGTATAAACCGAGTGGGCCTCGGGTCAGCACCGCGTCAATCCGCCCGCCATGAGTGGCAATGGCCTGGGCGCGCTCCGCAGGCGTCGGGGCCAGAATCAGGTGGAAGCCCTGATGTTCAAGAATTGGCAGGTAATCATTGATGGTTTCAACCAGTACCAGAACGGTTGCGGGCATGCTGGGCTCCTGTGGCTCGAATATCCCTTGAGATTGCTGGGTTCAAAGCGCTTTGGCAATGGCCAAAATTCGCAGCCCTGGAGATGATCATAGCGCAGCCGAACAGGCAGGCTAGGGCGTTGCAAGAAAGCGGCGTGCCGCGTCGAGAATTTCATCTGACAGCGCTTCACCTCGGGTTGCCCGGGCGAGCGTCAGCGCTCCGATCATCAGCGAATAATGCACCAGCGCTTGCTGGCGATCGCGCGCCTCGTCACCGGTTTCCATAAGCGCGCCGAACGCCTCGATCAATCGCTCCAGACCTTCGATAAATGTCTGGCGCACAGGGCTTTCGGTAGATTCGTGGCACATGTCCCCGACGAATGCGGCGACCGGGCAACTTTCCCCGGGATTGTCGCGACTCTCTGCTGACAGATACGGCTCGACCAACGCAGCGCGTGCGGCATCCTTGGTGTCGTGTGCCGCAATCCGTTCCTTCCAGCGCTCCCGTGACTGTTTGAAGGCCCGCTCGCTGGCCTCTTGCGCGAGGGTTTCCTTGGACTCGAAGTGGCCATAAAAACCGCCATGCGTCAGCCCCGCAGCCGCCATGACCTCAATGACGCTGATCCCGTGTAAACCGCGCTCACGAAACAGTCGCGTGGCCGCCTCGACGATGATTTCGCGGTTGAGGTCGGCTTGCTTGCGGGAAACACGAGGCATTGGCGGCTCACAGATAGTCAGGGCGGGGAATCAACCGGCGTATTGCGCGACACCGTTGCCGAAGGACCAGTTTTCTTTCTTCACTTCCACCAGATTAATGAAAACATCTTCAAGGCGCACCGCTAATTCGGTGTTCAGGCTTTCGGCGATGGTTTTGTACAGCAGCTTTTTCTGCTCGGTGCTACGGCCTTCATTGAGGGTGATCTGAATCACAACCAATTGGTCTGTGCGAATGATGCCCAAGTACTCAGGGTCAAAGATGAAATGTTGTTCATCGTGCTCGGCCAGAATCTGGAAATTATCATGTTCCGGAACGCCGATGGCGCTGTGCATCGCCGCGTAAATCAACTGGCCCACGCGTTTTGCGAACGTGGGGTCCTGATGCTTTTTGATGTCGACACGTACCAGTGGCATTGGATGGAACTCCGGGCAGGTTTCAGGTGCAATCAAAATACATGACGAGCAAACTTTAAAAAATGAGTTTGTGCATTTTTCAGCCACTAAAAGGGTGTCAGGCGCCAGGTTTACAACTGATCCGCAACACCGTTCCTCAGCTAAGTCTTTGCTTGCGCTGAATAATCCCGGACAATCGCGCCCCTGTTTCGGTCGGGCGCTGTTTGTCGGATTTTTCTGACGCGTCTCGACCGGGTAGCAACTGACCGGAATGCGGAGATCCCACCGGATGAATGATCAGGCCAATAGCGTCGACGAACGCTATGCAGCAGCGAAACCGGTAAGCCTTGAAGGCTGGAATCGCAATGACACCACCTGGATGCTCGGCCTTTTTGGTACGGCGATTGGTGCTGGCACCTTGTTTTTGCCCATCAACGCCGGGCTGGGTGGCTTTTGGCCGCTGCTGGTGCTGGCGCTGTTGGCGTTCCCCATGACGTTCTACGCACACCGTGGCCTGACTCGTTTCGTGCTATCGGGGCGCGAAGGTGCAGACATCACTGAAGTGGTTGAGGAGCACTTCGGCATCAAGGCCGGTGCGCTGATTACGTTGCTGTATTTTTTCGCGATCTTTCCGATCCTGCTTATTTATAGCGTCGCGTTGACCAATACCGTCGGCAGTTTCATGGAACATCAACTGCACATCATGCCGCCGCCACGTGCCGTGCTGTCGCTGGTGTTGATCCTCGGGCTGCTGGCCGTGGTGCGTTGTGGCGAACAGGCGATCGTCAAGGCGATGAGCCTGATGGTGTACCCGTTCATTGTCGCGCTGCTGTTTTTGGCGGTGTTCCTGATTCCGCATTGGAATGGCGGCATTCTGGCCACGGCGTCAACAGTGCCCGCGCCGTCGGCGCTACTGCACACCCTGTGGCTGGCCATTCCGGTGATGGTGTTTTCGTTCAACCATTCGCCGATCATTTCGGCATTCGCCGTCGACCAGAAGCGCCGTTACGGTGCACACGCCGAGGAGCGCAGTGCGCAAATCCTCTCCCGCGCGCACATGCTGATGGTGGTGATGGTGCTGTTTTTTGTGTTCAGTTGCGTGCTGACCTTGTCGCCGGCACAACTGGCGGAAGCGAAAGCGCAGAACCTGTCGATCCTGTCATACCTGGCCAACCACTTCAGTAACCCGACCATCGCATTTGCAGCGCCGCTGATTGCTTTCGTGGCGATCTCGAAGTCGTTTCTGGGCCATTACATCGGTGCCAGCGAAGGCCTTAAAGGCCTGATCGTGAAAAGCGGCAAGCGCCCGGCACCGAAGACACTCGACCGCATGACCGCGGCGTTCATGCTGGTGGTGTGCTGGATCGTTGCCACGCTTAACCCGAGCATTCTCGGGATGATCGAAACCCTCGGTGGCCCGATCATCGCGGCGATCCTGTTCCTGATGCCGATGTACGCCATCCGCAAAGTGCCGGCCATGGCGCGCTATCGCGGCCAGGCATCCAACGTCTTCGTGACAGCGGTGGGCCTGGTAGCAATTACGGCGCTGGTCTACTCGCTGACAGCTTAAGACGCAGGACGCGCCGATGCCCTATGGGTTGGGCTTCATGCCGACGTAGAAAACGCCGCTCCTTGCAAAAAGGGGCGGCGTTTTTTTATGGCAAGCGCAATGATCCGCGGCATACATCGAAACGGGTTAACGGCTACGCTACAGCCTGAATTTACGCGTCGTAGAGCGTGTTGATCTTTCTCTGGAGTCGATTCATGGCCGGTGCTAACAACGAATCGACGGCTGCACCGAACCGCTGGCTGGACGTATTGGCCGGGCTATCGATCGCCGGTTTGTTGCTGCCTGAAGCGGTCGCTTATTCGAGCATCGCTGCGTTGCCGCCTCAGGCGGGCGTGATCGCGCTGTTTGCTGGCCTGTTGTGTTATGGCCTGTTGGGCACCAGCCGTTTCGCTATCGTTTCCGCCACCTCGTCATCGGCTGCGGTGCTGGCGGCAGCCACCGCTACGCTGGCGAATGGCGATGTGGGCCTACGCACCACTCTGGCGATCGGGCTGGTATTGGTTACGGGTGGTTTCTTCCTGCTGGCCGGGTTGCTCAAACTCGGCAGCATTACCTCATTCATCGCCAAACCGGTGTTGCGCGGCTTCGCGCTGGGGCTGGCAATCACCATTATCCTCAAGCAAGTGGCGAGCGCCGTGGGTGTGTCGTTGAGCACCGGCAATCTGATCCGTTTCCTGCCGCAGTTACTGGAGCAATGGCCGCAATGGAACAAGGTAGGTGCGCTGGTGGCGGCGGTGGCGTTGCTGGTGCTTTGGGTATGCGCACGGTTGCGGCGCGTGCCAGGCGGTTTGCTGGTGGTCGCCGTCGGGATCGTCGCCGGTCAATGGCTGAATCTGCAGGCGTATGGCGTGAAGCTGATCGGCGTTATCGACCTGAGCCTCGACGTACCGCATCTTCCGGTGTTGCCCTTCGCTGATTGGTTACGACTGGGGGAGCTGGCGTTTGCGATGGTGATGATTTTGTACGCCGAGTCCTACGGTTCGATCAGCGCCTTCGCGCTCAAACACGGTGACCGGGTTTCTTCCAATCGAGACTTACTGGCCCTCGGCGCTGCGAACCTGTTATCGGGGCTGTTTCAGGGTATGCCGGCCGGTGCCGGCTATTCCGCTACCTCGGCCAATGAAGCTGCCGGCGCAGGTTCACGCCTGTCCGGTGCAGTCGCGGCGGCGGTGGTGTTGCTGATCGTGTTGACGGCGTTGCCGTACATTGCGTTGACACCCGAACCGGTGCTGGCGGCTATTGTCATCCATGCCTTGGCGCGAGGCTTGAGCTTGCAACCGTTGGGCCGGTATTTCATCTGGCGCCGCGACCGCTTGTTGGTGATCTGTGCGGTGGCCGCCGTGCTGGTACTGGGGGTATTGGATGGCCTGTTGGTGGCGGTGGCGATCAGCGTGGTACTGATGCTCAAACAGATGTCGTCAGCGGATATTCAGGTGCTGGGGCAAATGGCCGGTGGCCACGATTTTGTCGAATTGCGACGACATCCAGAGGCCAGGGAAATCCAGGGCTTGCTGATCCTCAGACCGAGCGAAGCGCTGTTTTTTGCCAACGTGGAGCGCATTTTGGGCGGTGCTTTGCGTCTGGCTCGCCACGCCTCGCCACCGGTGCATACGATCATCCTCAGCCTGGAAGAATCTCCGGACCTGGATGGCACCAGCATTGAGGCGTTGGAAGCGTTTTTTGTACAGGTGCGTGCCAACGACCAGTTACTGATTCTGGCGCGCCTGAAGCACAAGGCTCAGGCCGTTCTGTCGAAGTTGCCGGCCCTGGAACTGCAGCAGGTCACGCTCAGCGGCCTGAGCGTCGATGGCGCTGTACAACAAGCCCTGAAGCCAAACACATAGTGCCAACCTGCAGGCATAAAAAAACGCCGCTCATCTTGCGATGGGCGGCGTTTTTCATGGCGTTGTAACGTTAGGCTTGAACGACCGGAATGTTGGCGTTCGCAGCAGCTTCACGGAACTCGGCGATCTGGTCGAAGGACAGGTAGCGGTAAACATCGGCCGCCATGCTGTCGATCTTGCCAGCGTATTCCATGTACTCCTCGACGGTCGGCAGGCGACCCAGGATGGAAGCAACAGACGCCAGCTCAGCCGAAGCCAGGTAGACGTTCGCGCCGTCACCCAGACGGTTCGGGAAGTTACGGGTCGACGTCGACACAACAGTCGAGTTCGGCTCTACACGTGCCTGGTTGCCCATGCACAGCGAGCAGCCCGGCATTTCCATGCGCGCGCCGGCCTTGCCGTAGATGCCGTAGTAGCCTTCTTCGGTCAACTGGTGAGCATCCATTTTGGTCGGCGGCGACAGCCACAGACGGGTTGGAAGCTGACCTTTGACCTGCTCGAGCAGTTTACCGGCAGCGCGGAAGTGACCGATGTTGGTCATGCACGAACCGATGAACACTTCGTCGATCTTCTCGCCAGCAACGCTGGACAGCAGACGGGCGTCATCCGGATCGTTTGGCGCGCAGAGCACAGGCTCCTTGATATCGGCCAGGTCGATTTCGATGATTTCAGCGTATTCGGCGTCAGCATCGGCCACCATCAACTCAGGGTTGGCAACCCAGGCTTCCATCGCTTGAGCACGACGTTCCAGGGTACGCGCATCGCCGTAGCCTTCGCCGATCATCCAGCGCAGCAGGGTGATGTTGGAGTTCAGGTACTCGGTGATCGAATCTTTCGACAGCTTGATGGTGCAACCGGCAGCCGAACGTTCGGCCGAGGCGTCGGACAGCTCGAAAGCCTGTTCGATGCTCAGGTTGTCCAGGCCTTCGATTTCCAGAATGCGGCCGGAGAAGGCGTTTTTCTTGCCTTTCTTCTCAACGGTCAACAGGCCAGCCTGAATCGCGAAGTAAGGAATGGCGTGAACCAGGTCACGCAGGGTGACGCCCGGTTGCATCTTGCCTTTGAAGCGCACCAGGATCGATTCCGGCATGTCCAGCGGCATGACGCCGGTGGCCGCAGCAAACGCTACCAGACCGGAACCGGCCGGGAACGAAATGCCCATTGGGAAACGGGTGTGCGAGTCACCACCGGTACCGACGGTGTCCGGCAGCAGCATACGGTTCAGCCACGAGTGGATGATGCCGTCGCCCGGACGCAGGGAAACGCCGCCGCGGGTCATGATGAAGTCTGGCAGGGTGTGGTGGGTGGTCACGTCGATCGGCTTAGGGTAAGCCGCGGTGTGGCAGAACGACTGCATCACCAGATCGGTCGAGAAGCCCAGGCACGCCAGGTCTTTCAGTTCATCACGGGTCATTGGACCGGTGGTGTCCTGGGAACCGACAGTGGTCATCTTCGGTTCGCAGTAGGTGCCAGGACGAACGCCTTTGCCTTCTGGCAAACCGCACGCCTTGCCGACCATTTTCTGTGCCAGGGTGAAACCCTTGCCGGTGTCGACAGGTGCTTCAGGCAGCTTGAACAGGTCGGTAGGGCCCAGGCCCAATTCGGCGCGAGCCTTGTCGGTCAGGCCACGACCAATGATCAGCGGGATACGGCCGCCAGCACGGACTTCGTCCAACAGCACCGGGGTCTTCATTTCGAAGGTGGTCAGGACTTCGTCGGTGCCGTGTTTGCAGACTTTGCCAGCATGCGGGTACAGGTCGATCACGTCGCCCATGTTCATGTTGGTAACGTCGAATTCGATTGGCAGTGCGCCAGCATCTTCCATGGTGTTGTAGAAGATCGGAGCGATTTTGCTGCCGAAGCAGAAACCGCCGGCACGCTTGTTCGGCACGTAAGGAACGTCGTCGCCGAAGAACCACAGCACCGAGTTGGTTGCCGATTTACGCGAGGAACCGGTACCGACCACGTCGCCGACGTAGGCGATAGGGAAACCTTGACCGCGCATTTCTTCGATTTGTTTCATCGGGCCGGTAACGCCCTGCACGTCAGGCACGATGCCTTCGCGGGCCATTTTCAGCATGGCAAGGGCGTGCAGCGGGATGTCCGGGCGGGACCAGGCATCCGGAGCAGGGGACAGGTCGTCGGTGTTGGTTTCGCCGGTGACCTTGAATACGCGCAGGCTGATCTTGTCGGCCAGGGTCGGACGGTTGCTGAACCACTCGCCGTCAGCCCAGGATTGCAGCACGGCTTTGGCGTGAGCGTTACCGTTCTTGGCTTTTTCCGCGACGTCGTGGAAGGCGTCGAACATCAGCAGGGTGTGCTTGAGTTCTTTGGCTGCGACTGGCGCCAGTTCGGCGTTGTCGAGCAGATCGACCAGGGTCACGATGTTGTAGCCGCCCTGCATGGTGCCGAGCAGTTCAACAGCGCGTTTTTTGTCGATCAGGGGAGAAGTTGCTTCGCCTTTGGCGAGGGCAGACAGGAAACCGGCCTTTACATAGGCCGCTTCGTCCACACCTGGCGGAACGCGATTGGTGATCAGGTCAACGAGGAAAGCTTCTTCGCCAGCCGGGGGATTTTTCAGCAGCTCGACCAGGCCTGCAGTTTGTTCGGCGTTAAGCGGCTGGGGAACGATACCCAGTGCTGCACGCTCTTCGATATGTTTGCGGTAGGCTTCAAGCACAGTTATTACCCTCATCAGTGGTCCCAAATGGGTGTCCGGGACGCTCATCCCGAAATTGCCGTACTCATGCGCTGCGTGGCGTTGTGGGCCACTTAGCCAGAATTACCGACAATCCCTTACAGAAGCTGCTTTCAAAGTTTTACGCCTGCAGAACGGGGAGCTGATGAGGGTTGGCGTTGGGCTTTTCCCCGCTGGAAAAACCCATCGCCAACACCGCTCTGTAGGAACGACTGTGCTCGTGACGCTTTGAAAACAGCTTCTAACGGACATTGGCGCCTTAAAAGGCTGGCTGATTCTACGGCAAAAATAATTTAAAGGTAAGTTAGGCTCTGAACTTTGAGGGGTGATCAATGTTAGACAAAGGGCTAACATGCCGATCTGTTCTGCTTTCCCGTGTTTTCCTTACCTATGTCCAATCAGACCATCAAAACCCCCTGCGTCGGCCTCTGCTCCACTGTTTACGGTGATCTGGTGTGCCGTGGCTGCAAGCGTTTCCACCACGAAGTGATCAACTGGAACGGTTACAACGAGGAGGAAAAACGCGCGGTGTGGCTGCGTCTGGAGCAACTGTTGTCCCAGGTGATGGCCAGTAAGCTTGAAATTTTTGATCCGCCGCAACTGAGAATGCAGTTGGAGCAACGCAAGATTCGCTTCGTGCCGCATCAGTCCGAGTATTGCTGGGCGTACCAGTTGATCGCACGGGGCGCGCGGGTGATCAACAACCTGGAAGCCTACGGAATGGTGCTGTTACCGGAGTTTCGCGACTGGAACCTGCCTGAGTTGCGCGATGCAATCGATCGCGAGTTCTTTTTGTTGTCCGAGGCCCATTACGAGCGCTATATCGCCCCGGGCTTTCTGAAAGACGCCTTCGGCGGCTAAAGCTTAAGAGCTTCGCGAGCAAGCCCGCTCCCACATGGGAATGCATTTCAACTGTGGGAGCGGGCTTGCTCGCGAAGGCGATCTAAACCAACATCGAAAATCTCAATGCCGGGTCACCACTTCTTCCAGGTGATCCATGATTTCATCCGGCTTCAGCACCAGCACATCACTCTCCACCGCATCCAGCACCACTTCCGCCGTATTACCGATCAACGCCCCTGACAGCCCTGATCGTGCCACCGTGCCGATGACGGTTACCGACGCTTGCAGCTGATGCACCATGTGCGGGATCAACACATCCGCCGGGCCTTCGGCGATGTGCAAATGGTCGTCATCGATATCGAATTCGGCCTGAAACGCCCTGCACTGGTCACGGTAGCGCGCTTCGATGGTTTCACTGAGCTGGAACGTCGGATCGGCGGACGACAGCATCGGTGAGGGGTGCGCACTGATAACGTGCAGTTGCGCCTTGGCCAGAATGGCAATGTCGTAGCCGTGATCAATGATAGCGGCATGCAAGTGGCGGTGTTCGCCATCGGTGTTGCCCACGTCGACAGCCGCCAGAATGACCCCGCCAGCCCAGGGTTTAGAGGTTTTGACCAGCAACACCGGTGCCGGGCAGGTGCGCAGTAGTTTCCAGTCGTCGGGTGTCAGCAAGGCTCGCTTAAGCGGGCTGTCCGGGAAGTGTTGCTTGATCACCAGCCCGCAGCCTTCGGCCTGCTGCACATCGACGATGGTTTCGTGCAGGCTTTCGTTCCAGGCCTGTTCGGTGGTGACGCTGTAGCCTTCCTCCAGCAGGTTTTGCTTGAGCTCACGCAAGTGTTCGCTATGGTCATGCTTCTTGTCACACACCAGCAGGTGCAGATGCGCCTGCGTGACGCCGGCGATCAATTTGGCGCGCTTGAGGGCCAGGCTTTCGTCTGACGACGGTTCGATGACCACCAGTATGCTGCGAATGGATTGCATGATCGGGGAACCTCCATAAACGGCTAAAGAAGCAGGGCGTTGCTCAACTATAGTTGCTGGCCGCCAACCGCGTAGTTGATGCATATCAACGACAGCGACTGGTGGTATGGCGTCAGCCCGGTATAATCGGCGCCCTTCGTTTTGAACCCATTTTCCGTGAGCCCCATGATCCTTCCCGACATTCACCAGTTCCTCGGCTGCCGCACCCCTGACGGCTGGGTCCAGGCCGCGCTGGCTGATCAGGACACCCTGCTGATTGACCACAAGAACTGCGAATTCAAGGCTGCCAGCACCGCGCTAAGCCTGATTGCCAAATATCACTCGCACGTTGACCTGATCAACCTGATGTCGCGCCTGGCGCGGGAAGAGCTGGTGCACCACGAACAGGTCATGCGCTTGATGAAAAAGCGCAAGGTCGAGCTGCGCCAGCTGTCCGCCGGCCGCTATGCCTCGGGCCTGCGCAAAGTGGTGCGCAGTCATGAACCGGTGAAACTGGTGGATACCCTGGTGGTTGGCGCCTTTATCGAAGCCCGCAGTTGCGAGCGTTTCGAGGCGCTGGTACCGCACCTCGACGAAGAACTTGGCACGTTTTATTTCGGCCTGCTGAAAAGCGAGGCGCGTCATTTTCAGGGCTACCTGAAACTCGCTTACCAGTACGGTGATGCCAAGGACATCGCACAGGTCATCGAGCGGGTTCGGGCCGCCGAGCAGGAACTGATCGAGTCACCGGACGTGGAGTTTCGCTTCCACAGCGGTGTGCCTTGCGCCGCCTGAAATGTAAAAAACTCTTAAGAAGATGAAACATCCACGAAAACCGGCCCTTGAGGCCGGTTTTTGCTGCCTGCCATCACCGTCCTGCCACTAATTGCCGCCATAATGCTGGCCACTTCACTCAAGGCTTGGCAGACGTTCGTTATGGATAACCTGGGTTTTGGCAAAGTACTGCTGGTGGAAGACGATGAAAAGCTATCAGGGCTGATCGCGTATTTCCTGTCGCAACACGGCTTTGAGGTCCGGCAAGTACACCGCGGCGATCTCGCGCTGGCCGAGTTCCTTGAGTTCAAACCCAAAGTCGTGGTGCTCGACCTGATGCTGCCAGGCCAGAGCGGTTTACACGTATGCCGCGAGATTCGCAGCGTGTCCGACACGCCAATCGTGATTCTGACCGCCAAGGAAGATGACCTCGATCACATCCTGGGCCTGGAATCCGGCGCCGACGATTACGTGATCAAACCCATCAAACCACCCGTGTTGCTTGCTCGCCTGCGTGCCTTGCAACGGCGTCAGGTGCCGGACAGCACGGTGTGCAATTCACTCGATTTCGGGCGACTGAGCATCGACCGCAGTTGTCGCGAGGTTCGATTGGCGGGCGAGGGCATTGAGCTCACCACCATGGAGTTCGAGCTGCTGTGGCTGCTCGCCAGCGCTGCCGGCAAGATTCTGTCGCGCGACGACATCCTTAATCGCATGCGCGGAATTGCCTTCGACGGCCTCAACCGCAGCGTTGATGTGTACATCAGTAAATTGCGCGGCAAGCTCAAGGACAACCCGCGCGAACCGCTGTGCATCAAAACCATCTGGGGCAAAGGTTATCTGTTCAATCCGTTTGCGTGGGAGCTGTAGATGCTGCGTCTTTTCTGCGGATTATTCATTGTGCTGGCGGTGGGGCTGATTGCCTCGCTGGAGGTGGTTGATCGCACGTTCAACGCGTTGCTCGATGGCGCCCTGAAAACGTATAACCGCGAAGCCGTACGCGGGCCGGCTTATTCGCTGGTTGAGCTATTGCGGCCGCTCGCTGGCGAGGCACGCGAGCAACAGATCAAAACCCTGCAGCCGCATTACGGGCTGCGATTGAGCCTGGTGGATGCCGGCACACTGGCGCTGAGCGATGCCGAGAAAGAACAACTGGCAAACAATGTGTTGGTGGTTCGCGAAAGTTACGCAAGGTTCTACTCCCGCATTGACGACAGCGCGCAGCTGCTCAGCATCCAGATGCCTGAAGAAGGCCGTCTGAATACGTTTTATATGATCGCCGCCTATTCAATGCTCGGCGTTCTGTTGGGCATCGTGCTGTTTTTTTGGGTGAGGCCGCACTGGCGCGATCTGGAAAAACTGCGCCTGGCGGCTGAGCGCTTTGGCGATAACGATTTGTCGTCACGAATCCAGTTGTCCAAACGCTCCAATATTCGCGACCTGGCCGACCACTTCAATCAGATGGCTGCGCGCATTGAAGGCCTGATTGCCAATCAGCGCGAGCTGACCAACGCGGTATCGCATGAATTGCGTACGCCGATTGCGCGGTTGTCATTCGAGCTGGACCAGCTCAAGCAGCAAACTGACCCAACGCAGAACAATGAACTGATCGCCGACATGTACGCCGACCTTGGTGAGCTTGAGGAAATGGTCTCCGAATTGCTCACCTATGCCAGCCTTGAGCGCGGCGCTACGGTCATCAGCCGGGAAAATATCCAGGCCAGCAGCTGGCTCGACAGCGTCGTTGGCAGTGTTGCGCTGGAGGCTGATGCGGCGGGTGTGCAGTTGCTGATCGTCGAGTGTCAGGTGGACGAAGTGCGCATTGAGCCGCGGTTTATGGCGCGTGCGGTGATCAACTTGCTGCGCAATGCTATTCGTTATGCCGATGAGCGCGTGGAAGTGTCGTTGGTGCGCACCGGTGACGATTATCAGGTGCGGGTCAACGACGATGGGCCGGGCGTGCCGATTGATGGCCGCGAAAAGATTTTTGAACCGTTCTCGCGGCTCGATGCCAGCCGTGATCGGCGCACCGGTGGCTTTGGTCTGGGTTTGGCGTTGGTGCGCCGCGTGTCGCAATCCCACGGTGGTCGTGTGGAAGTGGCCGAGTCACCGTGGGGCGGGGCTTCGTTTCTGATGACCTGGGCGCATCTGGATTAACGTTTGCAACACCGTCAAAACGTGTATTCCACGTACCCCGCCAACGAGGTTTGCAGCCGACGTTCGACCAGCGGGCTGTCGGCTGCATCATTAGCCAGGTACTGCACCGCCAATACCGTGGTAAAGCGCCAGGCATCATCAATCGGCAGCGACCAGGTCAAATCCGCTCCGCGACTGATCAGCCCGCCGTGCGTGTCATACGCCCGAAACTGACTGCGCGATGCTTGCGCGTTGCTGACGCCGTACCAGGTGCGAACATAGTTGCCGTCGCCGAATTGGCTGTTAAGGCTGCCGATAACCTGGCCATAGCGACCGGAATAAAGCGGCGCGCGCACGCTCAACTTCAACCGGCTCCATGCCGAGCCGGTGTCGCGATCGTCATCATTTTTCTCCAGTGCATGTTCAAAACGGGCACCCAAAACGATTGGACCAAGGGTGTAGCCTCCTTCCAGCCCCATCACCGGGCGTGACTTGATCGAGCCCATGCCATTGAGTTCATTCGAGCCTCTGAAACCGGTTCTTCGATCCTTGCGCACGTCACTTGCGCCGATGTAAACGCCTAGGCCGAAATCGGCCTCATCAAACACCCAGCCCAAGCCTTTTTCGGTGTCCAGAACAAAACCGGAGGGGCTGCTGATCTCGGCACTGGCCAAAGGCACCACGGCACGCTCGTCGCTGCCGCTGTAACGCGGCACGGTTGCAGCGCCGGCTCTTAGGGTATAGCGCCAGCTTTCAGCTTTAATGGCATCGGCGGGCAACAGCAGGCACAGCAAAGTGAACGACAGGCAGATTGAGCGCAGCATGGCAGCATCCTGTGGGAGGTTGGATGCGACCATGCTAGGTGGCCGGGCGGCCTGAATCTTTGAGAGCTTTGTCGGGAAACTGTCAAAGACTGTGAACGCGCTTAGCGGCTCAAACCCAGGCGCTCATGCCACTGGGCAATGGATTCTTCGGGGTACACCTCAAATTGCTGATCACCCGGGTGCACGTCGACTTCCACCCACGGCGCCTTGGAACCCAGCATCAAGTGCGTGTGTTCTGGAGGCACCGGTAACGGCGTGTCGATGGCCGATGCAAAGGGGTGAATCAAGTCAGGCCATTCAGGGCTGAACAGCCACAAACCTGTTCCGCAAAGCGCACAGAAGTGTCGCTCGGCCGTGCTGCTGTGGGCGCGTTTATCGCCATCGTCCTTGAGCCGTGCATGGTAAATCGCAATGTGTTTGCGCCCGCGAACCTTCAGGCTTTTGGCGTCGCCGCCAAGGTTGATCGCATAGCCGCCACCGCCTTGCGTCTTGCGACAGATCGAGCAGTAGCAGCGCTGGTATGGATAGGGATGGGCGGTGGTCAAACTGAATGACACCACGCCGCAATGGCAGGAACCTTCGAGCTGCATGAAAACCTCCGGCTGTTCTGGAACGTCTCCAGAACAGCCTAGACCGTTAACGCGCTTCGACCGGCACCAGAATCGCATCGCCAGTGGCCACCAGTTTCAGCTGGTCGCCGGTTTGCGCGAATAACTCGGCGCGGGCGAAAACCTGTTTTTTGCCAGCCTTGATCACTTTGCCCCGAGCCACAAACACCTCGCCGATGGCGGGTGCTACACAGTTGACCGAAAAATGCGAAGCCAACACGTTGCCGGCAACTGTCCCTGCGGCAAATCCGCAGGCGGTGTCAAGTAACGCACCGATCATGCCGGCGTGCAGAAAACCCGCGTATTGCGCCATGTCCGCTTCACGAAAAGCCAGGCTTAGTTCCGCTTCACCACTGGCGGCATGTGTGACTTCGAAGCCGGCCCAGCGATTGAAAGCCGACGTAGCGTTGATGTGTTTGAGTGTGTTCAACATCACGATTCCCTCCGATTGAGGCTTCAACATGGGCTGTTGAATGCGTGCTGTCATGTTCGATAAAGGAGGGTGATGGGACGGTGATTTGGCGCTGAATGCACACCGCATGATGTTGATGGAATTTTCACATCACCCCGGTTATTCTGCGCGCCTCTTTGGGGAGTAGCCTGTTTGCGATTCGTCGCAAGCGCCCGTATCAACATTCTCGGCAACATGCCGTGGTGCGGGCACCTTCTGGTTGGTGAGACCATCGATATACCTGTGCTGAAGTCGGGCGCGTGGGTATGTCGTGGACTCAAGCCCGACCGGATGTTTTCAGCGTGAACCTAGCCTCTCTTGTTTTCCTTGCTTTCGCCATGTCCACCGATGCCTTCGCGGCAGCGATCGGTAAAGGCTCGAGCCTGCACAAACCCAAATTTTTCGAAGCCTTGCGTGTCGGTGTGATCTTCGGCGTGATCGAAGCCATCACGCCGATTGTCGGTTGGTTTATCGGTCAGGCCGCTTCGCAATTCGTGTCCAGTTGGGACCACTGGATCGCGTTCACCCTGTTGCTGGTGCTCGGCCTGCACATGATCTACAACGGCGTTAAAACAGACGAAGCCGAGGAAGAAGTCGAGAAGCCCAAGCAGCATGGCTTCTGGTTGCTGGCGGTCACCGGTTTTGCCACCAGCATCGATGCACTTGCCGTGGGCGTTGGCCTGGCCTTTGTGAACGTGAACATCTGGCTGGCTGCGGGTTTGATCGGTCTGGCAACCCTGACCATGGTCACCCTGGGCGTCATGCTCGGTCGAGTGATCGGCAGCGTGATGGGCAAGCGCGCAGAAATCCTGGGTGGCGTAGTGCTGATCATTGTCGGCGCAACCATTCTTTACGAACACCTGTCGGCCTGATAACCAACGCCCACATTTGATCTGCGCAGGGCCTATGTTCTGCGCTAATCGAATGTCCTCTGTGGCAGCATGGGCGTCCTTAAATCGGGACACTTCTCATGCGACGACTACCTTCCCTGGCGGCGCTTCGAACCTTCGAATGCGCCGCCCGTCATGCTCATTTTGGCCGGGCGGCCGCTGAGTTATGCGTCACCGACAGTGCGGTCAGCCATCAGATCCGCCAGCTCGAAGAACAACTGGGCGTGACATTGTTCATTCGCGAGGGGCGGCAGATTCGTCCGACCATGGCGGCGGGACGGTTGATGCAGAGCCTGCAGCAAGCGTTTGAGCTGATCGGCGATGCCTGTGATGAGCTGCGTGACCCGTCGTCGCTGGCGGTCTTGCGCTTGGCGGTGACGGCCGAGTTGGCGCAAAAGTGGCTGATGAGTCGCCTGACTGATTTCTATGCGCGCTATCCGCACATCACCTTGCACCTTTACGAACAGCCGATTGACGCGACGGCGCCGGGTGAAGACATCGACCTGGCGATCACCTATGGCACCGGTCCGGTGGACAGCAGCGCGTATTTTGTCCGGCCGCTGCCGGCGCTGCAATTCTTCCCGGTGTGCAGTCCCGGCCTGTTCAACCAGGGCACCCTGAAAACGCCGAAGGACTTGGCGCGTCATTGCTTGCTGCATGACGATCAGGACGGAAAGACCTGGACTGCCTGGCTCACCAGCCACGCCGGTGACCAGCGCCCGGAGCGGCAACTGTACTTTGCCCACGCGGGTTTAGCGCTCGAAGCGGCGGCGCAAGGGCAGGGTGTGGCCATGGGTGACAATCTGACGGCCCAGGAAGACTTGCTGAGTGGTCGGCTGGTGCGTCCTTTTACTTCAAGCATGACTGCACTCGGCCAGTACGCGTTGGTGTGCGAACGGGTGCGCCTGGAGCGTCCGGCAGTCGCGCAGATGCTGCAATGGTTCAACGATCAGTTGATTGATTGATGAGTTAAATTCAAGTGTTCCGCAATATTCATCGTTGGTGAGGAGAGTGCCCGCGCCCTTAGCCTGTGGTCATTCCAGTCCCTGCTGATGAGGTTTGACCATGGCACGTTTGCTAGAAACCACGCCCAAACAAGACGGCTTTCGTCTGCCCGGCGAGTTCGAAACCAAATCCGGTTGCTGGCTCGGCTGGCCAGAGCGCACCGATGTATGGCGCAACGGCGCCAAACCTGCGCAGAAGGTTTGGGTACAGATTGTGACCGCTATCTCCCACAGTGAACCGGTAACCGTTTGCGCTTCTGCCGCGCAGTTCGCCACCGCTCGCCGCCAGTTGCCGCCCCAGGTACGCGTGGTCGAAATGACCTGCAACGACACGTGGTTTCGTGACAGCGGGCCGTGCTTCGTGGTGAACGACAACAGTGGCGAGGTGCGTGGTGTCGACTTCGAGTTCAACGCTTACGGCGGTCTCGACGGTGGTTTGTACTACCCCTGGGACAAGGACGACCAGATCGCCAGCAAAATACTTGAGATCGAGCGCTTCGACCGATATCGCGCGCCGTTGATTGCCGAGCTGGGCGGTATTCAGAGTGACGGTCAAGGCAGCATTCTCACCACCGAACAATGCCTGCTTAACCGTAATCGCAACCAGCATCTGGGCAAGGAAGAGGTCACCCGTCGACTGACCGAATACCTCGGTGCCGAACAAATAATCTGGTTGCCACGCGGCTGCAAGTTTGACGAGACCGATGGTCATGTCGATGACCTTGCCTGTTTCGTGCGTCCTGGCGAAGTGGTTTTGCAATGGACCGATAACCGTGACGATCCTCAGTGGGAAATCTATCAGGAGGCCTACGACATCCTGCGCAGCACCCGCGACAGCCGTGGCCGTGCATTGAAAGTGCATAAACTGCCGCAGCCGGATGTGCTGGAGTGGACAGCGCAAGAGGCCGAAGGTCTGGACCTGCAGGACAGTACCCATACCCGCCAGGCAGGAACCCAAATCTGCGCGTCGTACATCAACTACTACGCCGGCAATAGTTCGATTGTGGTGCCGCTGTTTGGCGATCGCAACGATCAGGCCGCGCAGGCAACCCTGGCCGAACTGTTCCCGAACCACAAAATCGTCGGTATCGAAAACTCCCGAGAAATTCTGCTGGGTGGCGGCAACGTCGCGTGCATCACCATGCCGCAATATGCCGGCAGTGCCATCAACCAAAAGGGAGCCTGATCATGCGCCTGCACAAACTGACTCAAGCATTATTGCTGGTGCTCGCACCCTTGTGTGTGCAGGCCGCCGACACCCCTAAACCGGTGGTTAACCTGTACATCTGGGGTGAGTACCTGGCCCCGGATACCTTGACCAATTTCGAGAAACAAACCGGCATTCGAGTAGTAGCGGATCACTTTGATTCACTGGAAACCGTCGAGACAAAACTGCTCACGGGCCGCAGCGGTTATGACTTGGTGCTGACGGCGGGTCAGCACCTGTCGAGGGCGATTCAGAACGGCGCAATCCAGGCGCTCGATCATCAGCAACTGCCGCATTTTGCCGGTGTTGGCGAGGAGTTTCGTCAACACATGGCAGTGTTTGATCCGGGCAATCGTTACGCCGGTATCTATGCGTGGGGCACCACGGGTGTGGGGTATCAGCAGGAGGCGGTGAGCAAACGCCTGCCTGATGCGCCATTGGACAGTTGGGCGATGCTGTTTGACCCAGCGGTGGTCTCCAAATTCGCCGATTGCGGGGTCAGTCTGTTGAACGATCCCAACGAAGTTTTTGCTGCGGTCATGAAATACATGGGCCTGGATATCAACCGTCAGAACCTTGATGATTTGAAGCTGGCCGAGCAGCAGTTGGCCAAGATTCGGCCGTACATACGTTACTTCGACAATGACTTGAATATCAGCGACCTGGCCAACGGCAACACCTGCGTCGCAATGTCGTGGAATGGCAACGTGGCCATCGCGGCAGGTCAGGCAGAAGCGGCGAAAAAACCGTTCACGCTCAGTTACCGTATTCCCAAGGAAGGCACGTTGATCTGGTTCGACGCCATGGTCATCCCCAAGGACGCGCCGCATCCCGAGGCCGGGCTGGCGTTGATGGATTACCTGATGACGCCGCAAGTCATTGCGCCGATCACAGACACCATCCACTACGCCAACGCGATCACGGCTGCCGATAGCCTGATTGATCCGGCGATTCGTAACGACCCGGGAACGTATCCGTCAGCGCAAGTGCGGGCATCGTTGTACAGCAAGAACGACAACGGCAAGGTGTTCAACCGGGCACTGATTCGGGCGTTCAGCCGGTTGAAGTCGGGTTTGTGATTGGCCGTAGGAAACCGGCTTGCCGGTGATGGCGATCACACGGACGCCATCGCTGGCAAGCCAGACTCCCACAGGGAAGTGAGGGTATTCGGGATGTTGAGCTTGGCACGGATCCGTAGGAAACCGGCTTGCCGGTGATGGCGATCACACGAACGCCATCGCTGGCAAGCCAGACTCCCACAGGGAAGTGAGGGTATTCGGGATGTTGGGCTTGGCGCGGATCCGTAGGAAACCGGCTTGCCGGTGATGGCGATCTCACTGATGTTCCCCCAGCCAGACTCCCACAAGGACCTTCAGTGAATACACGTGGTGTATATGGCATCAGTCCCCTGTGGGAGCGAGCCTGCTCGCGAAGAACGGTGATGCGGTCTACCGGTTAGGCACCCGCCACAAATACCAGGAAGCCACCGTCCGAAACGGACGCCAGGCGCTGCCGATCTCGAGCATTTGCTTGCGCGTGGGTTGCGCTTCCAGCCCCTTGAGTCGTCGATACCCTTCGCGTACGCCAAAATCATCGGCCGGTAGAATGTCCAGCCGTTGCAAGCTGTAGATCAGCAGCATCTCAACCGTCCAGCGACCGACGCCCGGCAAGCTGACCAATCGTTCGATCAGCGCTTCATCGTCCATGGCCAGCGCCGTCGCGTAATCGGGCACCACCCCACTCAGCGTTGCCTGGGCAATACCCTGAATGGTCGCAATTTTACGCGCCGAAAACCCGCAACTGCGCAGTTGATCGAAATCCGTTGCCAGCACTTGCTCGGGTGTTGGAAACGAACCGTGCGGATAGAGCGCCAGCAACCTGGCGAGAATCGCGTCCCCAGCCTTGGCGTGCAGTTGCTGGTAGGCAATCGCGCGAACCATCGATTCATAAGGGTCGCGGGTCGGATGAGGTTTATGCAGGCATGGGCCGATCGCAGCGATGTGACGCTGCCAGTCGTCATCGATGGCCGACAGGAACTCGCTCGGGTTCATGCGCGACGTGCCATCAACAACACAGACGCCGCCGCTGACAGCAGGCCGGCGCAGCAGCGATTGAAGAGGCGCTTGCCCCGTGGCTCGGTAAACCATCGGCGCATGTGCACGCCCATGTAGGCGTAGGCGCTGATGGCGATCCATTCCAGCATCAGGAATAACGCACCGAGCACGGCAAATTGCGGTGCTACGGCTTGGGTCGGGTCTACAAACTGTGGGAGGAACGCGGTGAACAGCAAAATGGCCTTGGGGTTGCCCGCCGCGACCAAAAACTCCTGGCGCGCCAACGCCATGATGCCAATGGGTGCGCCAGCGGTATGCTGTTCGGCTTCGGGGTTGGCGCGCCATAGCTGCCAGGCCAGGTACAGCAAGTAACCGGCACCCAGTATCTTGATCGCGTAGAACAGCCACTCCGAGGTGTGCAGCACCACGGAAAGGCCGGCGGCAGCCAATGCGATCATCGCGGCGAATGCCAGCAGGCGGCCAATGCCGGCGACACATGCACGACGATAGCCATAGCGGCTGGCGTTGCTGACCGACAGCAAATTGTTCGGCCCGGGGGCCATATTCAGCGCAAAGCAGGCCGGTAGAAAAAGGGCCAGAGTGGCGAGGTCCATGATCGGCTCCATCAATGAGAACATTATTTTTAGCACAGAGGTGCTGCGTCGGACCCATACAGTGGGGCGCCGCAGTCGCAGTACAGGCGAGGGTTGTTTTGTTCAATACAGCCTTTTGATCGGCCCTTACTTTGACGCCTGGTTCAACTGAATTGAAGAAGGTAGGCAATGAGTCTGATTATCTCCATGGCGGCGTTTGCACTGGTCGCCTCCATCACCCCGGGGCCGGTGAATATCGTGGCATTGAGTTCCGGCGCGCAGTTCGGGTTTCGCGCCAGTCAACGGCACGTGGCCGGGGCAACGCTCGGTTTTGTATTGTTGCTGGTGCTGATGGGACTTGGGTTGCATGAGGTTTTGCAGCGATGGCCCAGCCTGACGCAAGTGGTGCAATGGGCGGGGGTGGCGTTTTTGCTGTTCATGGCCTGGAAACTGGCCGCAGACGACGGCCATCTGGATGCAAAAGAATCCGCCAAGGCACCGTCGATGCTTTATGGCGCGGTAATGCAATGGCTCAACCCCAAGGCATGGCTGGCGTGCGTGGCGGGCATGGGGGCGTTCGTCGCCGACGGTGAAGCGCGACTGGTTTGGCAATTTGCCGCGGTTTACCTGGTGATCTGTTATGCATCTGTCGGCTGCTGGGTCTACGCCGGGACGTTTTTACGCGGTTATTTGAACAACCCGGCGGGCATGCGCTGGTTTAACCGCGCCATGGCGTTGTTGTTAACGGCGAGCGCGGTTTATCTGCTCCTGCCCTAACCGCGATATTGCCCCGGTGTCGCCGCCAGGTGCTGCTTGAACGCCCGTTGGAAATGCGCCTGGTCGGCAAACCCGGCCTCCAGAGCAACGTCGGCTATCAGTTTGCCGCTGCGCAACTGGTCCTGGGCGAATTGAATGCGCCGGTTGACCAGGAACGCGTGGGGCGTCATGCCGTAATGCTGCTTGAACGCGCGTATCAGGTAGGACGGGGACAGTTGCGCCGCCTGGCAAATGTCTTCGAGCTTCAGCATCTGAGTGCAGTGGTCGCGGATGAAGTCGGCGGCGCGCGCCAGTTTGAAGTTAGGCTCGCGCAAGGACTGTTCGACCGGATTGAGGCGCAGTTGGACCTCGGTAAAAAACTCGACAGCGGCGCTGTGTTTTCGCAATACGTCTTGCTGTTGATCGACCAGCACCTGGTAAAGCGCATTCAAACCGGAAAAGAGTTGGACATCGCGATTATGCGTGATCGAAAACCGCCGGAACCCCAGGTCGTGGCCGAACCCTAATGAGTGCTGCAGATCGGTCAGCCAAGGTGTATCAACGTACAACATCAAGTAGGACCAAGGCTGGTCATCAATCGGGTTGCAGGCGTGAACGTCCCCCGGGTTCATCAAGACCACGGTGCCGGCGCTGACCTGGAATTGCGATTGTTCGTGGATGTAGAGACTGCGACCTGCGGTCACCGCACCAATGGAGAAGTGCTCGTGGGAATGCCGGGTGTAGCAGACTTCGCGGCCATCGGCGATGGAGCGCGCCTCGATAAAGGGCAGCGCATCGTCGCGCCAGAAAACGGGCGCTTTATCGGCATCTTTGGCAACCACGTGCTTCATCATCATGTCCTCGGCAGGTCAGCGCCCAGTGTATTAGCTCCCGCCGTCAAAGGCTCGTTGCAACGCTGCGACGTCGAGTTTTTTCATTTGCAGCAATGCCTCCATCACTCGCTGGGTTTTCACCGTGTCGGGGTCTTGCATCATGTCCATCAATGCCATCGGAACGATTTGCCATGACAGGCCGAACTGATCCTTGAGCCAGCCACATTGCTGCGCTTGAGGCACACCGCCGACGCTGAGTGCGTCCCAGAAATGGTCGATTTCTGCCTGGTTCCGGCAATTGACCTGGAACGACGTGGCTTCACTGAACTTGAACATCGGCCCACCATTCAGACCGGTGAAACGCTGGCCGTCGAGCTCGAAGCCGATGGTCATCACCGAACCTTCGGGCCGGCCATGAAATTCGAAACCCGCATGGCCGTAATACGTGGTGTCGGTAATTTTTGAATCTTCGAAGATTGAGCAGTAGAACTGCGCGGCTTCTTCGGCCTGATCGTCAAACCACAGGCACGGGGTGATTTTCTGAAGGCGTTGCATGGCGGCGTTCCTCGTCGGTGATGACCTCCAGTTTTCAGCGTAGCCAGTACTTTGCCGGGTTCCCTGTTGCACCGTGCCTGATATGACCGGTGGTCGATGAACCTCACTTGCCCGGTAAATTGCGCTTAGCTGAAAAGACAGCGCCGATGCAATCCAACGATAACGGCGTAACCGTGAGTCTGAGGAAGTTCACCATGTTGACCCTTAACATCAATGGCAAGAATCAAGCGCTGGATGTGCCCGCCGACATGCCGCTGCTATGGGTTCTGCGTGATGTCGCGCACCTTACCGGAACCAAGTTCGGCTGCGGCATGGCCCAATGTGGCGCGTGCACCGTACACATTGATGGCGCGCCGTTGCGTTCCTGTATTACGCCCGTTACAGCAGTGGCCAATGGCCAAAAAATTCTCACCATCGAGGGCTTGTCGGTGGACGGTACGCACCCGGTGCAACAGGCTTGGGCTGAGCTAGACGTGGTTCAGTGCGGGTATTGCCAGTCTGGGCAGATCATGTCCGCCGCCGCATTGCTGGCGAAAATCCCTAACCCCACTGACAGTGACATCGACCAGGCGCTTTCCGGCAATATCTGCCGCTGCGGTACCTATCCACGGATCCGTGCAGCGGTTAAACGCGCTGCGGAGCTCAGCTGACGGGGGTTAAGGCATGAACAGCATCACCTCGTTATCACGGCGTGGCTTTCTTAAAAACAGTGCGTTGCTGGGCGGCGGTCTGGTGGTGGCTTTTGTCATCCCCGGTGCTCATCGGTTCGCTTTCAGTGCCGAGAATCAGGGCCAGGTTTTCGCCCCCAATGCGTTCTTGCGCATCGGCAGCGACAACAGTGTGACGGTACTGCTTGGGCATTCGGAAATGGGGCAGGGCATCTGGACCGGCCTGACCATGTTGATCGCCGAGGAGCTGGATGCCGATTGGTCGAAAATTCGCGTTGAACATTCCCCAGCGTCAGCGGCCGACTATGGCATGGCCGGTTTTGGCGGAATGCAAATTACCGGTGGATCGACTTCCACCTGGATGGAATTCGATCGTTATCGCCAGGCTGGCGCTGCGGCACGCTTGATGCTCATCAGCGCTGCGGCCCAGCGCTTCAACATTGCACCGTCCGACATTCGTACCGAAGCGGGTGTGGTGATTGCCGGTGACCACCGCGCTACTTACGGCGAACTGGCCGATGACGCCGGTAAGCTTGCAGTGCCCGAACCCGCCTCGATCAAGCTCAAAGATGCCAAAGACTGGACCGTCATCGGCAAACCCACTCCACGTCTGGACACCCCGGAGAAAATCACCGGCCGGGCAACGTTTGGTATTGATGTGCAATTCGATGGCTTGATGACGGCCATGGTGGCCCGTCCTCCGGTGCTGGGCGGCAGTGTCAAATCGTTCGAAGGTGCGGCGGCACTGGCGGTTCCGGGCGTGCGCAAAGTGGTGCAAGTGCCTACCGGGGTCGCCGTCATCGCGGATCATTACTGGGCGGCGAAACTTGGCCGCGATGCGCTTGATGTCGAATGGGATCTTGGCCCGAATACCGGTCTGGACAGCCTTCAACTGCTGAACGAATTTCGCAGGCTTGCCGCTACGCCGGGGATTTCTGCCGGTAAGGCCGGCGATGTCGATGGCGCTTTGAACACGTCGACAAAGACCATTGACGTCGAATACAGCGTGCCTTACCTGGCACACGCGCCGATGGAACCTCTTAATTGCACGGTGAAAATCACTGAAGATAAATGCGAAATCTGGACCGGTACGCAATTTCAGACGCTGGATCAAATGATCGTCGGCAAAATCACCGGGCTAAAACCTGAGCAGGTCTACATTCATACCGAATTTCTAGGCGGAGGATTTGGCCGGCGCGCCAATCCCACTTCCGACTTCGTCAGCGAGGCGGTGCAGGTTGCCAAAGCTGCGGGTATGCCGGTGAAAACCGTCTGGTCGCGGGAGGATGATATTCGTGGCGGGTATTATCGCTCGGCGTTTTTGCACCAGGCTCGAATAGGGCTGGATGCGCACGGCATGCCTGTGGCGTGGAAACACGTATTGGTGGGGCAATCGATTGCGGCCGGAACGTTGATGGAAGCCACCATGGTCAAGGACGGCGTGGACAAGACGTCGGTCGAGGGCGTGGTCGACAGCCCATATGTCGAAGGTCTGGCGAATCACCAGGTGGATTTGCACTCTCCGCAAACCGGTATCACCGTGTTGTGGTTGCGCTCGGTGGGGCATAGCCATACTGGTTTTGTCATGGAGTCCTTGATCGATGAACTGGCAGAAGCCGCCGGCAAAGACCCGGTGGAATACCGACGAATGTTGCTCAAGGACCATCCACGGCATTTAGGCGTGCTCAACCTGGCCGTCGAAAAGGCCGACTGGCACGCGCCATTGGCGGATGGGCATGCATTGGGTGTCGCGGTGCATGAGTCGTTTGGCAGTTATGTGGCGCACGTCGCCGAGGTATCCCAGGACAATCTGGCGATTCGTGTGCACCGTGTGGTCTGTGCGGTGGATTGCGGCATTGCGGTCAATCCGAAGAGCATCGAGGCACAAATGGAGTCCTGTATCACGTTTGGCTTGGGCTTCGCGCTGCACAGCAAACTCACGTTCAAGGATGGCAAGGTCGTCCAATCCAATTACCACGATTATCAGGTACTGCGGCTTAACGAAATGCCGGTGGTGGAAGTGCATATCCTGCCAAGCACCGATAAACCGGGCGGCATCGGTGAAGCCGGCGTGCCACCCGTGGCGCCGGCGGTTGCCAACGCGTTGTTCGCCCTCACCGGGCAACGCCTGCGCGAACTGCCACTGCAATTGTCGGGGGTGTGAGATGAAACGACATCTGTTTCTTGGCGCCGTGGTGTTGGTGGGCCTCGGCGGCTACGCCTCAGACCTGTTTGCCGAGGATCAACAAGCGCTGAAAGCCTTTGAGACCGTGCAGAAGGTGTTCCAGAGCCCGCGATGCCAGAATTGCCATATCCCCGGTGATTCACCTTTGCAATTTGATGCCGGTATTCCCCACGCTATGAACGTGGTGCGAGGCATGGACGGCAAGGGGGCGGCGGGTTTGCCTTGCGCAACGTGTCATGCCGACACCAATCCGCCGGACAGTTATGGACCGCACGCGCCGCCCGGAGCACCGCACTGGAGCTTGCCGCCCGCTGCACACAAAATGGCCTGGATAGGTCTGCCAGCCGACAAGTTGTGTGCGCTCATCAAGGATCGATCCAGTAACGGTGACCGTGATTTCGCGGCGTTGATCAAGCATGTCAGCGACGACAAGCTAGTGCTGTGGGGCTGGAACCCTGGGGGAAATCGGGCACCCGTTCCGGTGCCACACGATATTTTCGTCACTCAATTCAAACTGTGGGCGGATGCAGGAGGTCCTTGCCCGGTCATTTAGCAAATAACTGTCCTATGTCCTTGAAGGCTTTGAACTCCAGGGCGTTACCGCAAGGGTCGAACAGAAACATCGTTGCCTGTTCGCCTACCAGGCCTTGGAAGCGTATCCCGGGCTCGATCACGAAGCGCGTATTCAGTGAAGTCAGACGTTCAGCTAACGCTTCCCATTGCGCCATGCCCAGCACCACACCGAAGTGCGGCACCGGAACGTTGTGACCATCGACCGCATTGGTGTGAGCGGCTTCCTGTGAGGCGTTTTTCGGCGCCAGGTGAATCACCAGTTGATGGCCGAAGAAATTGAAGTCCACCCAGTGCTCGCTCGAGCGACCCTCCTCAAGTCCGAACACTTCGCCATAAAAACTACGTGCGGCGGCCAGGTCGTATACCGGGATGGCTAAATGAAAAGGGGAAAGCGGCATGAGGTGTACTCGCAGGTCAGGGCATTGGCTTTTAGTTTAGCGCTGCGACATTTGATTGAAGGACGATATTTTTGCATCGAGCGGACTCAATGACACAAAAAACGCCAACCATTGCTCATGATTGCCATCAATAACCTCTTCGTCGAACGAGGTGCTCGCAAGTCGCAGCGCGGTTGCTTCATATTCGTCAAACAGTTGCTTTACTGCGGTAATGGCAATAGCACCGGCAGTGTCTGAGGTGAAGGTGGCGGGTACAGCCTCCAAATCCGTTGCTACCAATGGTCCACCTTCGATCACGAGACGCTTGAGGGTGCCTCGACAAGTGTTCGCCGGGTTCGGAACTGTTCCGTGCAAATACGCTTGCTCGTCAAAGGGGAGTACACCCGCAGAAGCGCCCGTAGAGGACGCTGTCAGCATTGAATAGTGAATATCCCGGCGCAGCACGACGTTCATCCCTCTGACGAATACTTCATAGACTCTGGAAAAACTGCCTTGGGAAGACATGATGATTGCAAAGCGTCCCGCCGAAGGGGGTGTGGCGTCGTTTGTTTCGGGGTGCAACGTGAATAATTCAATCTGACCTGATTCCAGATCCACTCGTTGCTGCAGTGGCAGCTTGCAAAGTGATTCCTTGATCATTGCGATGTAGGCAACTTTTATTGCCCTGAGCCTGCGACCCAGTAAAACGAGGAACTGCTTGGATATCGGTGCCAGATGTGAAAGTGATGGTCCTGCCTGGGTGAACGAGCGTTGTACCTCTTCGACAGGCGTGCTCCAGCTATTCGCATAGTTTGCCAGCCGATTTTCCACATGTAGCTCGACCAGCGAATACTTGCGTTGTAAAACAGAATGGGTAACCGAACTCAGCTCCAGCACTTTGTCTTCCAGGTGCGGACTGTCGGGAAGCACGTTACGCAATGCGTCGAGTGCCACAGTGTAGGGCGTCGGAAAAGATACATTGAACGCCTCTAGTAGCTGTGAGGACATCTGCCGGTTGTGGGCGACGTATGCGGTATTTGCGCTTGATAATGTAGCGTTGCTATACGGCCGGGGCTCGTTTGCGATAACGCCCCTGGCGATGCCCCAGTCGACTGAGCAAGAGGCGCTAGTCTCTCGTGCGTACGACGTGAGAACGGCCGGCGTGCCAGGCAGTTCAATCAGTGTTTTCAGTTCGCTGTAGTCCATCATGCGTGCTAAGCCGGGCGCACTCGATTCGATGTAAAAGACCATCTGCTTGAATTGAACCCAGTCGCTCGAACTCATGTAAGCCAGTGAATCAGGGATATCACGCACCATAAATTCGGGCGCGATACCCGATAACAATATATGCGTTGCGAGTGTCTTGTTTTTTACCGATTGAAATCCGAACAGATGGTCAATCGAGCGACGAACTTCCCTGTACGACTCACCCCAAAAAAAATGGTCGGTCAGCGGATGGTCGACAACACTTTCAGGGCGCTTTCCGGCAGTGGGGTCCAGGCTGAGAATTATCGCTGTCGCAACCAACCGTTCCCGATTGGCTGCCACCAGCTCCATGTCCTTCCAACCCATGGGGGCCAGTTGCTGCAGTAACCGTGTGCCGAGTTCGCATGCGCGCGGCGAGATCAAAACCTGGCTCATCAACACATCAGCTTTTACCCGCAGGGTTGCATGGTCGAGGTCGGGCATCAGTCCTTCGCTTAGATAGTCGATCAAGGTTAGCGAGTCCTGAGGCAGGAATGCGGCAGTGGTGCTGATAATTGCTTGTCGATTGTCGTCAGTGATTTTTTGCGAGCCTTCTCCATGGCGACCTAACAGATACCAGTGATCCTGAAAACTTGGCTGTAACCGTTGGAAGGGTTTCAACCACTGCGCTGTCAAATAAGCATCACCGGCGGTGATGGGCAGCGGGATGACGTAAAAGAGCAGAAGTTGCCTGAGTGTCACTGCGCCGCTCGTGCGGATGATTCCATCCGCCGCCTGCGCGAGGTGCACAAGACGATCCCTCTGAGCTTTCAGAGCGCTGTCGTTTTCGATCTGCCTGGTCAGGTCGACCGAAGTGCTTTCCAGGTCATCTGCGTTGACTCTGCCGTTAGCGGACAACCAAAGGCTGCTTCGAGCCGACAATCCGTTCCTCTCCAGCAGGTCTTGAAAGGCAGGAATCGACCGGAATGCCAATAGTTCGTGAGTTTCTTTCTCGATGCGCTCAGCAAGGGATGAGCTTTGGAGTGGGTGACTCAATTCCGACAAGACAATCGGATCAGCGTCATCCATGGGAATACTGATGGCTTCAAGTCGCCGGATGATGTGACGCAATTCCTCAGAGTCGGCAAAATCACGCAGGTAACCGCGTAAGGTGTTTCTACTCTGGATGTACTCGCTCACGTAAGGCAGTGGTGCCCAAGTATGATGAAGTAGCTGTGTCGCCAGAGCCTCGGCCTCTGGCAAGGTTGCGGGCAATTGTAATCCGTAGCGTTCTACAAGTTGGTCAAGGCTGAAGTATTGAGTGCTGTAGACAGCCGTTCCAAGTCTCTCGGCTATTTGTGTCAGTTGCGCCAACTCGACTTGCGCCAAGCTGTCGGCAAATACTGAGTAAGGTTTTTCAGTGTTCGAACCATCAGTATGAATAAAAAAGAACGTTTGCAGCTGAAAAGAATAGCTGCAGGTCGACACAGGAGCCGTCAAGTCTGCCAAGGCGATGAATTGCTCATTTCGAATCAGCTTGCCAAGCGCGTCGGCACCGAGCGCCATATTTTTTGCCAAATATGACCCGGAGCAGAGTTGCAAGCGGGTAAGACCTAACCGTGCGCGGTTGTAAGTTTGTTTTTGTTGTTTGCAGGTATTGATGAACAGGGTGATCGCGGTGGATATATCACCATAGTCCTGAATTTGAGCGCTGCGCTCATCGACGATGGCTGAAGTAGTTCGTGCGTTATCTCCGATGCTGGCGAGCCCTGTTGTTTTCAGCTCATCAACAATAATGCGGGCTTGCATAGGGTTTTCCGGCTCCGGATAACCGTAAAATGACAGCACAATTTGACGGGGAAAAATATCACCCTGATCCGTCGATTTTACATCTGCATACCGCAGTCCAATTCCCGCTGGATCAATGTTGCGCGCTATCGCCAGAATCGGTGGCGCTACCTTCCACCAGCCAGAATTGTCTTGCAGCGTAAACACGCGAACTTCCCTCTCGCCAGCCGTAGAAGTGGACACGTGCAGGGTATCGCCCTTGATAAGCAAACTCTCTAACTCAAAATCGTATGGATTGATCCACTCAAGAAAGTTCGAGTGATCGAGTGCGATACTGAAAAGCTCCATCCATGCGGACAGCAGACTGCTATCGGGAATTGTCAGGGTGCGCGGCGGTCCTGCTTCAGGGCCGATAACGGGAACAACGGACAATTCCTCGATCATGGCTTGAACCGTTGCCTGAATAGGCGTCATCGCGGGCGCACTGTGTGATGTTTCTTCCATGCCAATTCTCCATTAAGGCCGCGAAAAACGGCTGGAGCCTATTGTTCAATGAAGCCTGGAGGTACAAGTGGTACCTATGTAGTGCACCCGCTCTTGAGATGTGTGCAGGCATAAAAAAACCCGCCTGAAGAGGCGGGTTCTTTTGTTACAGCTGAAGATTACTCTTCGAGGCTGCCCATGGCGGTGGTGTTGAAGCCGCCGTCCACGTACATGATTTCGCCGCTGATGCCAGACGCCAGGTCCGAGCACAGGAACGCGCCGGCGTTGCCGACTTCATCGATGGTGACGTTGCGACGCAGCGGGGTTTGCGCTTCGTTGGCGGCCAGCATCTTGCGGAAGTTCTTGATGCCGGAAGCGGCGAGGGTACGGATCGGGCCGGCCGATACGCAGTTGACGCGGGTGCCGTCCGGGCCCAGGGAGCCTGCCAGGTAACGTACGCCAGCTTCCAGGGAAGCCTTGGCCATGCCCATGACGTTGTAGTTAGGCATGGTGCGCTCGGCGCCCAGGTACGACAGGGTCAGCAGGCTGCCATTGCGGCCTTTCATCATTTCGCGGCCGGCCTTGGCCAGGGCCACGAAGCTGTAGGCGCTGATGTCGTGAGCGATACGGAAACCTTCGCGCGTGGTGGCTTCGGTGAAGTCGCCGTCCAGTTGGTCGCCCGGAGCGAAGCCTACCGAGTGCACGATGCAATCCAGGCCATCCCACTTCTTGCCCAGTTCAACGAAGACCTTGGCGATTTCTTCATCGCTGGCCACGTCGCACGGGAAACACAGGTCCGGGTTCGAACCCCAGCTCTGTGCGAACTCTTCGACACGACCCTTGAGTTTGTCGTTCTGATAAGTGAAGGCAAGCTCAGCGCCCTCGCGATGCATGGCGGCAGCGATGCCGGATGCGATGGACAGCTTGCTGGCGACACCGACGATCAGTACGCGCTTACCGGCGAGAAAACCCATGTGTTGCTCCTCTCTTTCAGGTTATTGCGCAGTGGCCGGTGCCAAAAAAGCGGCTTCCAGCAACTGCTGTGTATACGGATGTTGGGGGGCGGCAAAGATACTTTGCGCGTCTCCCTGTTCGACCACTTGGCCATGCTTGACCACCATCAACTGGTGGCTCAGCGCTTTGACGACAGCCAGGTCATGGCTGATAAACAAATACGTCAGGTTGTACTTGGTTTGCAGTGACCGCAGCAGCTCCACCACTTGGCGTTGCACTGTCCGGTCGAGGGCCGAAGTCGGCTCGTCCAGCAGAATCAGCGCCGGTTTTAACACTAAAGCCCGGGCAATGGCGATTCTCTGCCGCTGCCCGCCGGAAAATTCGTGTGGGTAGCGGTTCCGGGTTTCCGGGTCCAGGCCTACCTCCTTGAGTGCCGCAATAATCGCTTGTTCCTGTTCCGCGTCGGTGCCCATCTTGTGAATCCGCAGGCCTTCGCCGACGATCTGGCCGACACACATTCGCGGGCTCAGGCTGCCGAATGGGTCCTGAAACACCACCTGCATCTCGCGACGCAGCGGCCGTACCTGTTGTTGCGTCAGGCAGTCTAGCTGTTTGCCTTCAAAACGGATCGCTCCTTTGCTGGCAATCAGCCGCAAAATCGCCAAACCGAGTGTCGATTTGCCGGAACCGCTTTCGCCGACAATCCCCAACGTCTGACCCTGAGGCAGGCTGAAATTGATGCCGTCGACCGCTTTGATGTGGTCGACAGTCTTTTTCAGCAGGCCTTTCTTGATCGGAAACCAGACTTTAAGGTCTTCGACCTGCAGCAAGGGCGGCCCAATAACATTGGTCGCCGGCTTGCCGCTGGGCTCCGCTGCCAGCAGTTCCCGAGTGTACGGATGCTGCGGCGCACGAAACAACTCCTCACAAGATGCCTGTTCGACGATGCAACCTCGCTGCATGACACATACGCGATGCGCAATTCTTCGAACAAGATTCAAATCGTGACTGATCAGCAGCAACGCCATGCCCAGGCGCGCCTGTAATTCCTTGAGTAATTCGAGGATTTTAAGCTGAACAGTGACGTCCAGTGCCGTCGTCGGCTCATCGGCGATCAACAGTTCCGGCTCGTTGGCCAGTGCCATCGCAATCATGACTCGTTGACGCTGGCCGCCAGACAACTCATGGGGCAATGCTTTCAGGCGTTTGTGTGGTTCAGGTATGCCGACCATCTCCAGCAATTCCAGGGTGCGTTTGGTCGCCACTTTGCCGATCAGGCCTTTGTGGATGCTTAACACTTCGTTGATCTGCTTCTCAATCGAGTGCAGCGGATTAAGCGAAGTCATCGGCTCCTGGAAAATCATCGCAATCCGGTTGCCGCGGATGTGGCGAATAGTTTTCTCTTTCAGGCTCAGCAGGTCTTGCCCGGAATACTCGATGGTGCCTGACGGATGCCGGGCCAGCGGGTAGGGCAGCAGGCGCAGGATCGAGTGGGCGGTCACCGATTTGCCGGAGCCGCTTTCGCCGACAAGGGCCAGCGTCTCACCGCGTTTGATGTCGAAGCTGACGCCTTCAACCACGCGCTGACAGCGTTCGCCGACGACAAATTCGACGGCGAGGTCGCGCACTTCAATCAGATTGTCCTGATTCATTTTACTTCCTCGGGTCGAAGGCATCGCGAGCAGACTCGCCGATGAACACCAGCAAACTCAGCATCAACGCCAATACCGCAAACGCGCTCATGCCCAGCCAAGGCGCTTGAAGGTTGGATTTGCCCTGGGCCACCAGCTCACCCAGCGAAGGGCTGCCGGCCGGCAAGCCGAAGCCCAGGAAGTCGAGTGCGGTCAGGGTGCCGATGGCGCCGGTGAGGATGAACGGCATGAAGGTCATGGTTGAGACCATCGCGTTGGGCAGGATATGGCGGAACATGATTGCACCGTTTTGCATGCCTAGCGCTCGCGCCGCACGTACGTATTCCAGGTTACGCCCGCGCAGGAACTCGGCGCGCACCACGTCCACCAGGCTCATCCATGAAAACAGCAACATGATCCCCAGCAACCACCAGAAATTGGGCTGGACGAAACTGGCGAGGATGATCAGCAGGTACAACACCGGCAATCCGGACCATATCTCGAGAAATCGCTGACCGGCGAGGTCGACCCAGCCGCCGTAAAACCCCTGAAGGGCACCGGCAATCACGCCGATGATCGAGCTCAGGACTGTCAGTGTCAGGGCAAACAGCACGGAGATGCGAAAGCCGTAAATGACCCGGGCCAACACGTCGCGCCCCTGGTCATCGGTCCCCAGAAGGTTGTCGGCAGAGGGGGGGGCGGGCGCCGGCACTTTCAAGTCGTAATTGATGCTTTGGTAGCTGTAAGGGATAGGCGCCCACAGCACCCAGGCGTCTTTGGTTTTGAGCAGCTCGCGGATGTAAGGACTTTTGTAGTTGGCTTCCAGCGGGAATTCACCGCCGAACGTGGTCTCCGGGTAGCGTTTGAGCGCCGGGAAATACCAGCCATCGTCGTAATGCACCACCAGCGGTTTATCGTTGGCAATCAATTCGGCACCGAGGCTGAGGCCGAACAGCAGCAAGAACAGCCACAGCGACCACCAGCCACGTTTGTTGGCCTTGAACAGTTCGAAACGTCGTCGATTGAGAGGGGATAAGTTCATCTCAATGCTCCCGGCTTTCGAAGTCGATGCGCGGATCGACGAAGGTGTACGTCAGGTCGCCGATGAGCTTCACCACCAATCCGAGCAAGGTAAAGATAAACAGCGTACCGAACACCACCGGGTAATCGCGGTTGATGGCGGCCTCAAAACTCATCAGCCCCAAGCCGTCCAGAGAAAAAATCACTTCGACCAGCAGCGAACCGGTAAAGAAAATACCGATGAAGGCTGAGGGAAAACCAGCGATCACCAGTAACATGGCGTTGCGAAATACGTGGCCGTAAAGCACGCGGTGGTTGGTCAGGCCTTTGGCTTTGGCGGTGACCACATACTGTTTGTTGATTTCATCGAGGAAGCTGTTTTTGGTCAGCAGGGTCATGGTCGCAAAGTTGCCAATCACCAGCGCTGTCACCGGCAATACCAAGTGCCAGAAGTAGTCGAGCACTTTGCCGCCCATGCTCAACTCATCAAAATTGTTGGACGTAAGCCCTCGCAGTGGAAACCAGTCGAAATAACTGCCGCCCGCAAACAGCACGATCAGCAAGATAGCGAACAGGAACGCGGGGATCGCGTAACCAACGATGATCAATGAACTGGTCCAGACATCAAAATGGCTGCCGTGCCGGGTCGCTTTGGCGATCCCCAGCGGGATCGACACCAGGTACATGATCAGCGTGCTCCACAGGCCGAGGGAGATCGACACGGGCATCTTTTCCTTGATCAGGTCGATGACCTTAGCATCGCGGAAGAAACTGTCGCCGAAGTCCAGCGTGGCGTAGTTCTTGACCATGATCCACAAGCGTTCCGGTGCCGATTTGTCGAAGCCGTACATGTGCTCGATTTCTTTGACCAGGGCCGGGTCCAGGCCTTGGGCACCACGATAAGCGGAGCCCGCCACCGAGACTTCGGCACCGCCACCGGCAATTCGGCTGGTGGCGCCTTCGAAGCCTTCGAGTTTGGCGATCATTTGTTCCACTGGACCACCGGGCGCGGCCTGGATGATCACGAAGTTGATCAGCAAAATGCCGAACAAGGTCGGGATGATCAGCAGCAGTCGCCGAAAAATATACGCCAGCATCTGATTACTCCGTGCCCGCAGGGTCGGCTTGCAGTTTGGTTTCGACTTCTATCGCCGGTGTGACGTTTGGCTTGATCCACCAGGTATTGATCCCGATGTCGTACGTCGGTGAGATTTTCGGATGGCCGATGTGGTTCCAATAAGCGACGCGCCAGGTTTTTATGTGCCAGTTGGGGATCACGTAATAACCCCATTGCAGCACGCGGTCCAGCGCCCGAGCGTGTGCTACCAGGCTTTTGCGCGAATCGGCGTTGATCAGTTCCTCCACCAGCTGGTCGACCACCGGGTCCTTAAGGCCCATGGAATTGCGGCTGCCGGGTTTGTCGGCGGCGGCAGACATCCAGAACTCACGCTGCTCGTTGCCCGGCGAGTTGGACTGCGGGAAGCTGCCGACGATCATGTCGAAGTCCCGTGAGCGGACCCGGTTGATGTACTGCGAGACGTCGACGCGACGGATCACCAGGTCCATGCCCAGGTCGGCGAAGTTGCGTTTTAAGGGGAGCAGCACCCGCTCGAATTCGGTTTGTGCCAGCAAAAACTCGATGGTGACGGGTTTCCCGGTGGCATCGACCATTTTGTCGTCGACGATTTTCCAGCCGGCCTCCTGCAGCAATTGATAAGCCTTGCGCTGCTGGGTGCGGATCATGCCGCTGGCGTCGGTGACCGGGTTTTCGAAAGCCTCGCTGAACACTTGAGCAGGCAGCTGGCTGCGAAACGGGTCGAGGATTGCCAGTTGATCGGCATCCGGCAGGCCGGTCGCGGCCATTTCCGAGTTTTCGAAGTAGCTGCGAGTACGCGAATAGGCGCCGTTGAACAACTGCTTGTTGGTCCATTCAAAGTCCAGCAACAACGTCAGCGCCTGGCGCACGCGCAGATCTTGAAACATTGGACGGCGCAGGTTGAACACAAAGCCCTGCATGCCGGTGGGATTGCCGTTGGCGATTTGCTCTTTGATCAACCGGCCTTCGCTTACCGCCGGAGTGTTGTAGGCATTCGCCCAGTTTTTTGCAGATATTTCCAGCCAGTAATCGAACTGCCCGGCCTTCAGGGCTTCCAGCGCTACCGTGTTGTCACGGAAGTAATCGGTGGTCATCACGTCGAAATTGTAAAAACCGACGTTGGCCGGCAAATCCTTACCCCAGTAATCCTTGACCCGCTCATAGCGCACCGACCGCCCGGCCTTGACCTCGCTGACCTTGTAAGGACCGCTGCCCAACGGGATTTCCAGATTGCCCTTGTTGAAGTCGCGGGTGGCCCACCAATGTTTGGGCAACACGGGCAACTGACCCAGAATCAGCGGCAGTTCGCGGTTGTTGCTGTGCTTGAACTTGAACAGCACGGTCAGCGGGTCTTCAGCGATGGCCTCGGACACGTCGCTGTAGTAGCCGCGATAAAGCGGCGCACCTTGTTTGATCAAGGTGTCGAAGCTGAATACCACGTCTTCGGCACGTATCGGATGGCCGTCGTGGAAATACGCTTCGGGCCGCAGGTAGAAACGTACCCAGCTATTGTCCGGGGCTTTTTCGATCTTGCCGGCAATCAGCCCGTACTCGGTAAACGGTTCATCCAGCCCCTGTTTGGCCAACGTGTCGTAGATCATGCTGATGTCGTCAGCCGCCACGCCTTTGCTGATGAACGGGTTGAGGCTGTCGAAGCCACCAAAACCGGCTTGGCGGAAAATTCCGCCCTTGGGTGCATCCGGGTTCACGTAATCGAAATGCTTGAAATTGGCCGGGTATTTCGGCGGCTCGTTGTAAAGCGTCAATGCATGTTGCGGCGCCGCGCAGGCGAGGCCCGCAAACAGCAGGCCGCTGGCCTGCAGTAGCAGGGAATGTAGGGGCTTCATTGATCTTTCTCCGAAGATTTCAACCACCACGCGCTCAGGCCCAGGGTGTAGGGCGGCGTGGTGACAAAGGCGAATCGGTTGCGATAAGCCAGTCGGTGATAATTGAGGTACCAGTTGGGAATGATGTAGTGCTGCCACAACAGCACCCGGTCCAAGGCTTTGCCGGCCGCAACCTGCTCATCGCGGGTCTGGGCGCTCAGCAGTTGTTCCAGCAAGTGATCGACCACCGGATTGGCAATGCCTGCATAGTTTTTGCTGCCCTTGACCCCGGCCTGGCTCGAATGAAAATACTGCCATTGCTCCAGGCCCGGACTGAGTGTCTGGTTGAGCGTCATCAGAATCATGTCGAAATCGAACTGGTCGAGGCGCTGTTTGTACTGGGCTCGATCCACGGTGCGCAGCCGTGCGTCAACGCCGATGCTCGCAAGGTTTTCGACGTAGGGCTGAAGAATGCGTTCCAGATTGGGATTGACCAGCAGGATTTCCAGGCGCAACGGTTGCCCGGCAGCGTTCTGCAAGCGCTGGCCATTGAGCTTCCAGCCCGCCTCGGCGAGCAAACCAAGCGCTTTACGCAGGGTTTCCCGGGGGATTCCACGGCCGTCGGTCTGCGACAAGCTGAAAGGTTCGGTAAAGAGTTTGGCGGGCAGTTGTTCGCGATAGGGCTTGAGCATCAGCCATTCATGGCCCACCGGTAGCCCGGTCGCCTCGAATTCGCTGTTGGGGTAATAACTCATCGCACGTTTGTAGGCGCCGCTGAACAGCGCGCGATTGGTCCACTCAAAATCAAACATTAGCCCCAGCGCTTCACGGACCCTGGTGTCTGCGAAGGTCGCGCGCCGGGTGTTCATGAACAGGCCCTGGGTTTGTGTCGGGATCTTATGCGCGATTTGCGCCTTGATGACATCGCCGCGGGTGACCGCCGGGAAGTTGTAGCCGTTGTCCCAGTTCTTGGCCTGATGCTCGATGTAGATGTCGAACTCCCCAGCCTTGAACGCTTCAAAGGCGACGTCGCTGTCCCGGTAGAACTCGACTTCCATGCGATCGACGTTGTATTTGCCGCTGTTGACGGCCAAATCCTTGCCCCAGTAATCCTTGACGCGCTCGAACACAATCTGACGCCCGGGTGTTACCGAAGTGATGCGGTAGGGGCCGCTGCCCAGTGGCGGTTCGAAGGTGGTGGCCTTGAAGTCGCGACCTTTCCAGTAATGCTGCGGCAACACCGGTAATTCGCCCAGGCGCAGGATCAGCAACGGATTACCGGCACGTTTGAAGACGAAGCGAATGCGATGCGGGTTGAGAATGTCCACGCGCAGCACTTCTTGCAGATTGGTGCGGTACAGCGGATGCCCTTCCTTGAGCAGCAAGCGATAGGAGAATGCGACGTCGTAGGCAGTGATCGGCGTGCCGTCGTGAAAGCGCGCTTCGGGGCGCAGGTTGAACACCACCCAACTGCGGTCTTCGCTGTATTCGACGGTCTGCGCGATCAGGCCATAGCTGGAGGCAGGCTCATCGCCGGAGGGCGCGTACTGGCCGGTGCCGACCATCAACGGCTCATTGAGCTCGTTGATGCCGTATTGCAGGAAATTAGCGGTGGTAACCGGGCTCGTACCCTTGAAAGTGTAAGGATTGAGCGTATCGAAGGTGCCAAACGCCATCACCCGCAATGTGCCGCCCTTGGGCGCTTGCGGGTTGACCCAGTCGAAGTGGGTAAATCTGGCCGGGTACTTGAGCGTGCCGAATTGCGCATAACCATGGCTTTCGATGATCGTTGCACTTGCGGTTGAGCTCAAGGCCAGGCTGATCAGGAACAGGAGGAGGGGACGCTTCAAGTCAGAGATCCGATCCAGGCGGCTTGGGCTTTATGCGCCGTACAGTAACAGCTTGTATGGACAGGAAAAAGACAGGGGCCTGGTGCTGATGCCGATCAATCAAAAGATATCCACGACTCACCACAAGGCGCCCCGAAAGACAGGCAAAAAAACCCCTGAATTCAGGGGGATTTTTTATCGCGGGGACGAAACCGTCAGCATTTGCCCAGGTTTTAACGCTTGGCCAACGCGCGGGTTCCAGCGTTTGAGGTGCTGCATCTCGACGTTAAAACGCTTGGCGACCATGTACAGCGAATCACCTTGTTGGACCTTGTACTGGGTTTGCGGCTTCTTTTTCCCGGTTTTGCTATTCGACGCTACAACGGTATTGACCCGGCCGCTGCGCTTGGCGGTGTCCTGCATCACCAGCGTCTGGCCCACCTTGAGGTTTTTGCCGGTCAGTTTGTTCCAGCGCTGCAGGTCTTTGACGTCGACCTTGTTGGCCTTGGCAATGGTGCCAAGGTTGTCGCCACGTTTAACCCGATAAGAGCGCTTGAGGCTGGCAAGCCGCACGTCGTCTGCACCGTCGAAGACCGGTTTCAGCGGCTTCTTGCTGATCAGCTCGTCGGGACGCATGGTTGAAAGGCTGGCGGTCAGCAACTGAGCCTTGGACGTTGGCACCAGCAAATGCTGAGGGCCGTCGATGGTCGTGCGCTGTTTGAACGCTGGATTGAGCTGGAACAGTTCGTCTTCGTCGATGTTCGCCACCGCAGCAACCTTGGACAGGTCCATGCGCTGGTTGATTTCGACGACCTGGAAATACGGCTCGTTGGCAATCGGGTTGAGGTTTACCCCGTAGGCTTCCGGCGACAACACCACTTGTGACAATGCCAGCAACTTTGGCACATAGGCCTGGGTTTCGGCGGGCAGTGGCAAGTTCCAGTAGTCGGTTGGCAGGCCGAGCTTTTCATTGCGCTCGATAGCCCGGCTGACGGTGCCTTCGCCAGCATTGTATGCGGCGAGCGCCAGCAGCCAGTCGCCGTTGAACATGTCATGCAGGCGGGTCAGGTAATCCATGGCTGCAGTGGTCGAGGCCGTAATGTCACGGCGACCATCGTAGAAACGCGTTTGACGCAGGTTGAAGTAGCGGCCGGTGGACGGGATGAATTGCCACAAGCCCACGGCATCGGCGCGCGAATAGGCCATCGGGTTGTAGGCGCTTTCAATCACTGGCAGCAATGCCAGTTCGAGCGGCATGTTGCGCTCCTCAAGGCGCTCGACGATGTAGTGGATGTAGAGGCTGCCGCGTTCGCTGGCGTTTTCAAGGAATGACGGGTTGCTGGCAAACCACAAGCGCTGTTGCTCGATACGCGGGTTGACGCCCAAGCCATCTTGCAGCTGGAAGCCTTGGCGCATGCGCTCCCAAACGTCTTGTGGTACTTGCGGAGTGGGTTTTTCGCTGAGCCAGATAGGTTTCTGTTTGGCTCGAGCTGCAATATTAGGCGTGTGTGCCGCTTCGGTTTGCGGCACATGGCTTGAACAGCCCGCCAATGTGGCGGACACAGCCACCGCTATGGCTTGAGCCAGGCGGGTCAATGCGTCTGAATTGATGGCTTTACGAATAGATGACGACATTGGCTGGAAGTAAGTTCCGGGCAAAAATGTCGGGCGATTCTAGAAAGCGCACCCCCTGCGGTCAACCATTCAGAATTTTTGTACCAATAGGTAGCCTGCTTAGAACGTATCTTTCCAAGCACGCAGGGCAGCAAAAACCTCGCTCGGGGCCCGGTTAACGACCCCATTCCGTTCGTCCACTTTTTCTTTAACGGATGTTTCCCCTGTCCGCAAAAACGGGTTGGTGCGTTTTTCCAGGCCAACACTCGACGGTAGCGTGATGATCCCGGCGTCGCGTTGCCGGGTAACAGTGGCCAGGCGATCGACGGTGTTGGCGTTGCCGGGTTCGACCGCCACCGCAAAGCGCAGATTGCTCAGCGTGTATTCATGTGTGCAGTACACCAGCGTATCGTCGGGCAGGGCCGCCAGACGGGTGAGCGAGGTATGCATTTGTTCAGGTGTACCTTCAAACAACCGTCCGCAACCCGCAGCGAACAGGGTGTCGCCACAAAACAGCAGGCCTTTGTGATAAAAAGCAATGTGTCCCAACGTGTGGCCAGGCACCTCGATGACGTCGAAGTCGCAGCCCAGCACGTGAACGCGGTCGTTGTCCTTCAAGGCAACATCGCGCCCAGGGATGGTTTCGCTGGCCGGCCCGTAGACAGTGGCTCGGGTAGTTTTTTTCAGTTGTTCAACACCGCCCACATGGTCGTGATGGTGGTGAGTGATCAGAATGTCGCTCAATGTCCACTCAGGGTTGGCGTTGAGCCAGGCTTGCACCGGCGCGGCATCACCCGGATCCACCACGGCGCAACGATGGGTTTGCGGGTCTTGAAGCAACCAGATGTAGTTGTCGGTGAAGGCGGGCAGGGCACTGATCTGTATCATCGTCGGATTCGCCAAGCAGAAAACAATGGCGCATCTTAGAACTTCCCGGCGCGTTGGAGAATGCAAATGACCGATAAAGCGTTCGCTCAGGCCGATCCTGACTGGCTCGAACTGATCGGTGCAGCCCGTGAATGGCTGTCTGGTCCAATCGGGCAATTTTTGTTGGACGAAGAACGCCGCATGCTCGAAGACGAGCTGGGGCGTTTTTTTGGTGGCTACCTGGTGCATTACGGGCCCTCGGCACAGACGCCGCCGCCGGCGCCGCAGGTTCAACGTAACGTTCGATTGGGCGCACCGCTGCCGGGCGTCGAGATCGTCTGTGAAGAACAGGCCTGGCCGCTGAGCGAGCACGCCGCCGACGTCGTGGTGTTGCAGCACGGGCTGGACTTTTGCCTGTCGCCCCACGGCTTGTTGCGTGAAGCTGCGAGCAGCGTGCGCCCCGGTGGCCACCTGTTGATCATCGGGATCAATCCCTGGAGCAGTTGGGGATTGCGCCATGTATTCGCGCACGATGCGTTGCGCAAGGCACGTTGCATTTCCCCTTCACGCGTCGGCGATTGGCTGAACCTGCTGGGCTTTGCGCTGGAGAAACGCCGCTTCGGATGCTATCGTCCGCCGATTGCGTCCCCAGCATGGCAAGCCCGTCTGGCGGGCTGGGAACGCAAGGCCGGTGACTGGCAACTGTCTGGCGGCGGCTTCTATTTATTGGTTGCGCGCAAGATCGTGGTCGGCCTTCGACCTTTGCGTCAGGAACGGCGCGAACCGATGGGCAAGCTGATTCCACTTCCGATGGCCAAGGTCAATCGTCGTCGCATCGAGCCGTAAACAGTGTTTAATTTTCCGGTCGGGTTGTCCCGGCCTCGGGCGTCGTCGATCGTCGGATCGTCGAGCCACCGCATTTTCTGGATAGATTGGCATGAGCGATAGCGTAGAACTCTTCACCGACGGCTCCTGCAAAGGTAACCCTGGCCCAGGCGGCTGGGGCGCGTTGCTGGTGTGCAAGGGCGTTGAAAAAGAACTATGGGGCGGCGAAGCCAACACCACCAACAACCGTATGGAGCTGATGGGCGCGATTCGCGGACTGGAAGAGCTCAAGCGCTCCTGCGATGTGTTATTGGTGACCGACTCGCAGTACGTCATGAAAGGCATCAACGAGTGGATGGACAACTGGAAAAAACGCGGCTGGAAAACTGCCGCGAAAGAGCCAGTCAAAAACGCTGATTTATGGAAGCTGCTGGACGAACAGGTCAACCGTCATAACGTTACCTGGAAGTGGGTGCGCGGGCACATTGGCCATCACGGCAACGAACGCGCCGACCAATTGGCCAACCGTGGCGTGGATGAAGTGCGCGGGTACAAGCAGGCTTGATGAGCGCTTGCGATGAGCACAACACTGTCCACCTGAAACACCTCGGCGAGCGTGTTAACATCGCCGCTTTTGCAAGAATGACCCGTTGAGAGCTGAGCACTGATGGCCACCAGATCCGTTGTACTCGATACCGAAACCACCGGCATGCCGGTGACCGACGGCCACCGGATTATCGAAATCGGCTGTGTCGAGTTGATCGGTCGGCGCCTGACCGGTCGGCATTTTCACGTTTACCTGCAACCGGATCGCGAAAGTGACGAAGGCGCCATCGGCGTCCACGGTATTACCAATGAGTTCCTGGTAGGCAAGCCGCGCTTCAATGAAGTGGCTGATGAGTTCTTCGAATTCATCAAGGGTGCGCAGCTGATCATCCACAACGCGGCGTTCGACGTTGGTTTCATCAACAACGAATTTGCCTTGATGGGTCAGCAGGATCGCGCAGACATCACGCAGCACTGCTCGATCCTCGACACGTTGATGATGGCGCGGGAGCGTCACCCGGGGCAGCGCAACAGCCTCGATGCCTTGTGCAAACGTTATGGCGTCGACAACTCTGGCCGTGAGCTTCACGGCGCCTTGCTCGACTCCGAGATTCTCGCTGACGTTTACTTGACCATGACTGGCGGCCAGACCAGCCTGTCTCTGGCCGGTAACGCCTCCGATGGCAATGGTTCAGGTGAAGGCGCGGATAACTCCGCCACCGAAATCCGTCGCTTGCCTGCGGATCGGCAACCTACCCGCATCATCCGCGCCAGCGAAGACGACCTCGCCCAACACGTATCGCGCCTGGACGCTATCGCCAAGTCTGCCGGGGCTCCTTCGCTGTGGCAGCAATTGGCGGACGCCAAGGCCCAGGCCTGATTTTCTGCTGCACGATGGTGCGTGGGCTGACCTGTATCGGGGCGGCGTACTCGCCACATCCGTTACAACCCTCTACCCTGAGGTTATTGGCGCACTTTGGTGCGCCGCCTCAGGATTCTGAGTCCCATGTATAAAGATTTGAAATTCCCGGTGTTGATTGTCCATCGAGACATCAAGGCCGACACGGTGGCCGGTGATCGCGTGCGCGGCATCGCCCGTGAGTTGGAGCAAGAAGGCTTCAGCATTGTTTCAGCGGTGGACTACACCGAAGGTCGACTGGTCGCCTCGACGCATCACGGCCTTTCCTGCATGTTGATTGCCTCCGAAGATGCCAGCGCTCACTCCCATTTGCTCCAGAACATGGCCGAACTCATCGGGCTGGCGCGGGTTCGTGCGCCAGACCTGCCAATCTTTGCGCTGGGTGAGCAGGTCACGCTGGAAAATGCTCCGGCCGACGCCATGGCCGAACTTAATCAGTTACGCGGCATTTTGTACCTGTTCGAAGACACTGTGCCGTTCCTTGCCCGGCAGGTTGCGCGGGCCGCCCGCAAGTACCTGGATGGTTTACTGCCGCCGTTCTTCAAAGCCCTTGTGCAACACACCGCCGATTCTAATTACTCGTGGCACACGCCAGGTCATGGCGGCGGTGTGGCCTATCACAAAAGTCCGGTGGGACAGGCGTTTCATCAGTTCTTTGGCGAAAACACCCTGCGCTCGGATTTGTCGGTATCGGTACCCGAACTTGGCTCGTTGCTGGATCACACCGGTCCGCTGGAGGAAGCGGAGGCCCGCGCCGCCCGAAACTTCGGGGCCGATCACACCTTTTTTGTCATCAACGGTACCTCGACCGCCAACAAGATTGTCTGGCACTCGATGGTCGCCCGCGATGACCTGGTGCTGGTAGACCGCAACTGCCACAAATCGGTGTTGCACTCGATCATCATGACCGGTGCCATTCCGTTGTACCTGTGCCCGGAGCGTAACGAATTGGGGATTATCGGCCCCATTCCGCTGAGTGAGTTCAGTCGCGAATCCATTCAGGCCAAGATCAACGCCAGCCCGCTGACCAAGGGTCGCGCACCTGTGGTCAAGCTTGCCGTGGTCACCAACTCGACTTACGACGGCCTCTGTTACAACGCTGAGCTGATCAAGCAGACGCTGGGCAACAGTGTCGAGGTGTTGCACTTTGATGAAGCCTGGTACGCCTATGCAGCGTTCCACGAGTTTTTCGCCGGGCGCTATGGCATGGGCACCTCGCGTAGCGAAGACAGCCCTCTGGTGTTCACCACCCATTCCACTCACAAATTGTTGGCTGCCTTCAGCCAGGCATCAATGATTCATGTGCAGGACGGCGGCGCGCGACAACTGGACCGTGATCGTTTCAACGAAGCATTCATGATGCATATCTCCACTTCGCCGCAATACAGCATCATCGCCTCGCTGGACGTGGCATCAGCCATGATGGAGGGGCCGGCAGGGCGCTCGCTGCTGCAGGAAATGTTCGACGAGGCTTTGAGTTTTCGTCGCGCGCTGGCCAATTTACGTCAGCACATTGCGCCTGAGGACTGGTGGTTCTCCATTTGGCAACCGCCGTCGGTGACGGGCATCGAGCGAGTGGTCACCGGCGACTGGCTGTTGCAGCCGGATGCTGACTGGCATGGCTTTGGCGAAGTAACTGAAGATTATGTGCTGCTTGACCCGATCAAAGTAACGCTGGTAATGCCGGGGCTCACTGCAGGCGGCGCCCTCAGCGATCGTGGCATTCCGGCTGCGGTGGTCAGCAAGTTTCTGTGGGAGCGCGGCCTGGTGGTCGAAAAAACCGGGCTGTATTCGTTTCTGGTGCTGTTCTCGATGGGCATTACCAAAGGTAAATGGAGCACATTGCTCACCGAGTTACTGGAGTTCAAGCGCAGCTACGATGCCAACATCAGTCTGGCGACGTGTTTGCCTTGCGTGGCGCAACAGGACATCGCACGTTACAAGGGGCTCGGGCTCAGGGATTTGTGCGATCAATTGCACGCCTGTTATCGCAGCAACGCGACGGCCAAGCACCTCAAACGCATGTATACCGTGCTGCCGGAAATCGCCATGAAGCCGTCTGACGCCTATGATCAGTTGGTGCGCGGCGAAGTGGAGGCGGTTTCCATCGATGCCCTGCAAGGACGTATTGCCGCCGTGATGTTGGTGCCTTATCCACCGGGGATTCCTTTGATCATGCCCGGCGAGCGCTTTACCGATGCAACGCGCTCCATCATCGATTATCTGGCGTTTGCCCGAACTTTCGATAGCAGCTTTCCGGGGTTTGTCGCCGATGTGCATGGCTTGCAACATGATGATGAGGGCAATGGGCGGCATTACACCGTCGATTGCATCAAGGCGTGAGGACTTTTCCCAGTATGCAACCGGTCACTAATCCGAAATACCCAGGGCTCTCGGTACGTGTTGCCGACGATGGTTTCCCCGCTTACATCTGGGGCAGTGATTTCAGTTTTGAAGTCGCGGCGTATTTATCGGCCGAAATAGGCGCACCCGTCGAACAATGGCCGGTGACGCGCATCACGCCTTACCGCAAATGCTATGGCATCGATCCGGAAGAATTCAGCAGTTTCCGCGATGCGCCAGACAGTGCGATTTTCATGGCCTACCTGAACGACGAACCCGTTGGCCATATAGTCGTCAGCACCAACTGGAATGGTTTCGCTCACATTGATGAGTTGGCGGTGCACGTGCCAGCACGTCGGCATGGAGTGGCCAAGGCTTTACTGGATGTGGCTCAGTTCTGGAGCCGCAAGAAAAAACTCCCGGGCATCATGCTCGAAACTCAAAACAACAACCCGGGGGCCTGCAGGCTCTATGAGCGTTGCGGTTATTCGGTTGGCGGGATCGATTACCTGCGTTATCGCGGCATCGACCCGAATACCGCCGAAGTGGCGCTGTTTTGGTATCGACTGTTCGATAACCCTCTCGAAACCCCGTTCAGCTCGCCAGCATCGCCAAGGCTTGTTCCGTGACGATTTCCAGTAATGCATGGCTCGCCGGGTTGTGCTCGGCATTTTTCAGGCTTAACGCGTAGAGGCTGATCGGTACCGCAGGGGCCAGCGGGCATGCATCCAGCCCGGCCGATTTGGCGCCGAGTGCGGTAAACGGATCGACGATCGCCAGGCCTTCACCTGCTTCGACCATGCTGCGCATCATTTGGTGAGTTTGCACGCGGGTATGAATAACCGGGGCGGGACGCAAGGCGTGCAGTTTATTGTCCAGAGCCGGATTTAACGGGTCGTGACCTTCAAGGCCCACAATGGACTGTCCGGCCAGATCTTGCAGCGCGATGTACTTCTGTTTCGGTTGTAGCCAGCCATGGGGCGCCAACAATTGCAGTTTCCCTTGGGCAATCACCTGGCAATCAATGTCGGCGTGATCGGGATCGTGCAGGCTGAATCCCAGCTCGCTTTCGCGTAACAGCAGGCTTCTGACGATTTCGCGCGTGGGTTGGCCATTGAGTGTGCAAGGTGCATCAGGGAAGCGTCGACGCAGGACGGCAAGGCTTTGTGGCAACAACTGTTGTGCCAGCGGCGGCGTACAAATGATTTTCAGAGGCGGCGCATGATAGTGTTTCAGGCTGCTGGCCAGGCGCAGGGCTGGCTCAAGCGCTTCATAGATGTGGGCAATTTCGACTTGTAACTGGCGCGCCTCGCGCGTCGCCTGCAAGCGTCCGCGCACGCTTGCAAACAGCATGAAACCCAATTGATCCTCGGCATCGCGCAGAATGTTTTCGACGTCGGCCACCGGCAACTGCAGCCATTCGGCGGCGGTGCCGAGGTGACCGGTCTGCAACAGCGCCTGGATCACTTCGATATGACGTAAACGCATGCGTGAAGTCCATGTTCAGCAGGTGAGGGAGTCAGTGACTGAATCCTAACTCAAGTGCGCGCATATGACTTCTGCTCATAACGCGTGGTTATGAGGCAATGGTTGTTTCCGGCTTGCTGCCGACATAAGTGTCAGGCTCGCGAACAATGGTGACGTCCGATTGAATCAGCAGAAACTGATTGTCGTCGAGTTTCTTCACGCGGTCGCCAATGGCCAATTTGTAGGTGGTAACAGGCACGGAGCCGGTGAGACCGTCTGCCGACGGGGTGGATTCCTGGAACTCATGCACGGAATAAACACGGCCTTCCGCGTCTCTTGCATGGAACTGACCGACGAGTACTGCTGCCATCTGCTTAGAACCTCTGGAGATAAATCACTCAATTTGCGGTTCTGTAGACCGTGGTTAAGCGAAGTAAGTTTTCCTACAAGAAAAAAATAGTCAGGAGCGTAAATTTTAAGTCGCCCACTGCTTGAATCGTCATCTATAACTACAAGTTCTTTCCGCTGAACAGTCGAGAATCCTCCATGAGCAACGTCCATACGGTCGCCGTAATCGTCGGCAGCTTGAGAAAGGAATCGATCAACCGCAAGGTTGCTCTGGCCCTGGCCGAGCTGGCACCGGCCAATCTCAAGCTGAATATCGTCGAAATCGGCGATTTGCCGCTCTACAACGAAGACATCGACGGTGCTTCACCGCCGGCAGCCTACAGCACTTTCCGGCAACAAGTGAGTTCATCCGACGCGTTGCTGTTTGTGACGCCGGAATACAACCGTTCCGTGCCGGCCCCTTTGAAGAATGCCATCGACGTCGGGTCCCGTCCTTATGGCAAAAGTGCCTGGAGCGCAAAGCCTGGTGCGGTGATCAGCGTTTCGCCGGGCGCCATCGGCGGCTTTGGTGCCAACCATCACCTGCGTCAGTCCATGGTATTTCTCAACGTGCCTTGCATGCAGCAGCCTGAAGCTTACCTGGGAGGGGCCGGTACAGCGTTTGATGAGGCCGGCAAATTGTCAGAGTCGGTAAAACCGTTTCTGCAAAGCTTCATCAATGCCTATGCGCAGTTTGTTGAGCAACACAAGAAGGTCTGATGGGTTTGCCTTGCGCCACGGCTTACGTGGCGCCGAGTAACCGACTACAGATCATGGTTTCCATTTCCGATAGCCAGGCAGCGGTTTGCTCTGGCGAAGGTTGAGCGGTGACGCAATAACGACGACCGCCCCAGGCCATTATCACCCAGGCATCGATGCTGGTGGCGGAGGGTGGTAGCGGCAGGTCGGTGCAGGCCGCGAAGGCCTGGTGCCACTTTTTCGACAGTTCCTGAAAGGCCCTGTGGTGATGTTTGGGTTCGGCTATCAGGTGTTCAATCGCCATTACTTCGCCATTGAACAGTGGCTGCAACGCATCGTTTGGGTCGCATGTCAGGCGGATCAGGCGTTTGATGCGCACTGACCAATGCAATGGGTGCGCCTGCACAACCTGTTCATCCAGGTTCACCAACAGCGCTTCAAGGCAATGGCGAATGTAGCCGGACAGCAAAGCCTCCTTGCTCGGGAAATATTCGTACAGCGTGCCTACAGCAACCCCGGCCTCCAATGCCACTGCACGAGTGGTCAGTGCCGACCAGCCGTCACGCTGCCAAATCCGAACAAATGCCTCGTAAATCGCCTCTACGGTAAAAATCGCTCGTGCCTGACGAGGCCGTTTCAGGGGCTTGGCGCGAGGATTGAGCACGGATATACCGTCCTTTTCGTTTCCGAACCCACGCTTCATTGGTTTTTATTACTCTGGTGCGACCCGCCACTCAATGCGCAGCTGGAGTCTGGAAGATGAAAAGCCCAATTACCGTAACACGGCTGCTTACCCGCAAAAACGCCCTGGATCAAAGTCGGGTAGAACACGCGCAGCGCGATGCCGTTCCCGGCGCCGGAGAGGTGATTTTAAAGGTCGATCGATGCGCGTTGACCACCAACAATATTACCTACGCAGCCTATGGCGATTCGATGAACTACTGGGGTTTTTTTCCTACAGGGCTAGAGGAGTGGGGCCACATCCCCGCGTGGGGTTTCGCTGATGTGGTGGCTTCTGATGTTGCGGGTGTTTCCGTGGGTGAGCGCTTTTATGGTTATTTTCCGATTGCCAGCCATGTGTGGATGCGCCCAGAGCGGGTGAGCGAACGAGGTTTTTACGATGCGGCAGAGCATCGGCAAGCGTTGACGTCGGCTTACAACCAGTACACCCGTTGCAGTTGGGATTCGTACTACAGCCCTGAAGCCGAGAACCTGCAAATTCTACTCAAGCCGCTGTTTTTAACGTCATCGATGCTTGCGGATTTTCTTCAGGATCATCAGTTTTTCGGTGCGACTCGGCTGGTGTTCTCCAGCGCTTCGAGCAAAACCGCGTATGGCACGGCAGTCTGCCTGGCCGATCATCCAGAGATACAACGGGTGGCGCTGACCTCGGCGAACAACAAGGCGTTTGTCGAAAAACTTGGTTGCTATGAACGGACGATTTCCTACGCGCAGTTGGCCAGCGTGCCGGCGGATCGGCCGACGTTGTACGTGGATTTTTCCGGCGATCTGGATTTGCGTGATCGGGTGCATCAGCATTTTGCCGGGCAGATGGTGTACAGCTGTTTTGCCGGATCGGCGCAAAGCACTGACGAAGCTCGGCTGACCGCTATCGAAGGTCCACAACCGGTGTTTTTCTTTGCCCCGATCCAGATCCGTAAACGCAATGCAGATTGGGGTCCGGAAGGCGTCAGCCAGCATATCGGAGAGCGCATGCTGCGCTTTTACCGTTACGTGACAGCGGTTGAAAACCCATTGCTTGAAGTGGTCGAAAGTACAGGTTATGAGCCGGCGCAGAGCGTGATTTCTCGACTGTTTCATGGGCAAGTCGCACCCGTGGAAGGGCATGTGATTCGTTTATGACATCAGCGGCTGCAAGCATGGGCGAATCTGCGTTATGTTGGTCGCCCTTATTTTCTTGCGGCATCTGAAATGATCACAGCGTCACTGATTTTCCTGCTGACGATTACGCTGGTGATCTGGCAACCCAAAGGGCTTAACGTCGGCTGGAGCGCTGTACTCGGCGCTGTTCTGGCGCTGATTTTTGGCGCGGTGCAACTGGCTGACATTGCCGTCGTGTGGCAAATCATCTGGAACGCCACCGGCACTTTCATCGCGCTGATCATCATCAGCCTGTTGTTGGACGAGGCAGGTTTTTTTGCTTGGGCAGCTTTGCACGTAGCACGGTGGGGCCGTGGCAGCGGGCGCAAGCTGTTTGCTTATATGGTGTTGCTTGGGGCGTTGGTCTCGGCGTTGTTTGCCAACGACGGTGCGGCACTGATCCTGACGCCCATCGTCATTTCGATGTTGCTGGCATTGCGCTTCTCGCCGACGGCAACGCTCGCATTTGTCATGGGCGCAGGCTTTATTGCCGACACCGCGAGCCTGCCCTTGGTGGTCTCGAACCTGGTGAACATCGTTTCGGCCGATTTCTTCCATATCAGCTTCAACCGCTACGCGGCGGTGATGATTCCGGTGAACCTGGTGAGCGTTGCCGCAACGCTTGCGGTATTGATGTGGTTTTTTCGTCGCGACATTCCACAGGATTACGACCCGCAACAGCTTGCGCATCCGGCCACCGCCATTCATGACAAGGCGACTTTTTACGCCGGCTGGGTCGTGTTGGTGATTCTGCTGGTGGGTTGCTTTGCCCTGGAGCCGCTAGGTATTCCGATCAGTGCTATCTCTGCGGTGTGTGCGGCATTGCTACTGGGTATCGCCGCGCGTGGCCACAAGATATCCACGCGAAAAGTGATGAAAGAGGCCCCGTGGCACATCGTGATTTTCTCGCTGGGCATGTACCTGGTGGTGTATGGCTTGCGCAATGCTGGGCTCACCGATTATCTGGCGGGCTGGCTGGACGGGTTCGCACATTACGGTATCTGGGGCGCAGCGATGGGCACGGGCGTGCTGACGGCGTTGCTGTCATCGGTCATGAATAATTTGCCGACCGTGCTGATTGGTTTGCTGTCCATCGATGCAAGCCAGGCGTCGGGTGTGGTGAAGGAAGCGATGATCTACGCCAACGTCATCGGTAGCGACCTGGGGCCGAAGATCACGCCGATTGGCAGTTTGGCGACCTTGCTGTGGTTGCACGTGCTGGAGCGCAAGAACATCAGGATCGGTTGGGGCTACTATTTCAAGGTCGGGATTGTATTGACGGTGCCCGTGTTGTTGGTCACGTTGGCGGCGCTGGTGGTGCGGTTGTCCATCTGAATCGGGTGGGCCTGTCGCGAACAGGTTGGCTTTCTGTGGTTGATCCATACCGCCAGACTCAGCCGTTGCCCGGTACATTCGGCCAAAGATCGGCCACCAGAAACAAGCGCTCTGCTTCCTCCCAGTCGCCATCTCCGTTCTCGACCAGCCGCACCAGCAATTGTGCAGGCGCCAGCGGTTCGAGTGCATCGATCCATGCCGCCAACTGTTGGGCATTCCAGGTCTGTTCGGCGGGGTAGTGCGCCGGGGCCAGCCATGCATGACGGGGCAGCGGCTGCCATCGACCAAACGGTCGTTGCAGCACAAACTGCGCCCAGTCTTTCTGATGCAGCCAACTGCCGCGCAAATGTTGCGGATGGGCGCCGCTGGGGGAATCGGCATGCCCGGGCCATGGATACAGCAGATAGCCACCCAGCCACAAGTGCGCGCTGAACTGCTGGATGTCGAGTGCGGCCAACACTTCACGGCTTTCGATACGTGCCGAAATCGGCAATTGATGCTGCGTCAGGTGCGCCAGTTTTCGATCCAGTCGATCATGACAACCTGGCCCCAGCCATTGCGCGGTGTCATGCCCGTTGCCATCCTGCGGCCCCAGGTACAGCTTGATCGCCAACTCCAGGTGATGCACGCCTTCGCGGTCGCGCAGCAGCATGTCCAGCTCACCCAGTGTGTGGCCCTCGCGGCGAATCGGCAGGTTGGCCGCGATCAAGTCGATACCCGGTGCATGGCGTACGGCGTATTGCCACAGTCGCTCGTAATAAAGCCCCAAGCGTCTTGTTCGGGCCTGTGCCAACCAATGCAGCAAATCATAACTGTCGCGATCGAGTTGGCGCAGCCATAGCTCCAGGCGTTCCGGCGCCTGTACCCAGTCACTGCCGGCCAACGGATGGCGTTGCGGCCACGGCGTCACCCCAAGCATTGGCGGCGCGAGGATGACCCAGGCCAGGTCGCGCACCTCCGGGTGGCGCAACTGATGGGGTAACTGAAGCAAATCGGGAAATAGGATCATCTTGCGAGCATAGCCCTAAACATGAGTGGACCTTTGCAGCTGAAAGGATTTTGTTCTATCGCGCGCTTTCGCCCATAATCGTGCTTTTCGCCGTCGCAGACTGTAGGGACACCATGGAGCAATTTCGTAATATCGGCATCATCGGTCGCCTGGGCAGTTCGCAGGTGCTGGATACCGTCCGCCGACTGAAACGCTTTTTGCTGGATCGTCACCTGCACGTGATCCTCGAAGACACCATCGCTGAAGTGCTGCCCGGTCATGGCCTGCAAACATCGTCCCGCAAGATGCTCGGCGAAGTGTGTGACATGGTGATTGTGGTCGGTGGTGACGGTAGCCTGCTCGGCGCCGCACGGGCGCTGGCACGGCATAATATTCCGGTACTGGGCATCAACCGGGGCAGCCTCGGTTTCCTGACGGATATACGCCCGGACGAGTTGGAAGTCGAAGTGGCCAAGGTCCTCGACGGCCATTACCTGGTCGAAAACCGCTTCTTGTTGCAGGCCGAAGTGCGCCGCCACGGCGAGGCGATTGGCCAGGGTGATGCGCTTAACGACGTGGTGCTGCACCCCGGCAAGTCGACGCGAATGATCGAGTTCGAGCTGTATATCGACGGTCAGTTTGTCTGCAGCCAAAAGGCCGACGGTCTGATCGTCGCCACGCCCACCGGCTCGACAGCCTACGCGCTGTCGGCGGGCGGCCCGATCATGCACCCCAAGCTGGATGCCATTGTGATCGTGCCGATGTACCCCCATATGTTGTCTAGCAGGCCAATTGTGGTCGATGGCAACAGTGAGCTGAAAATCGTGGTGTCCAAAGACATGCAGATTTACCCGCAAGTCTCTTGCGACGGGCAAAACCATTTCACCTGCGCGCCCGGCGACACGATCACCGTCAGCAAAAAGGCGCAAAAGCTGCGCTTGATTCATCCGCTGGACCACAACTATTACGAAGTGTGCCGCACCAAGCTCGGCTGGGGCAGCCGCTTGGGTAGTGGAGGCGATTGATGCTCGATCCCGCGCGTAGTTACGATCTGATCGGTGACGTGCACGGTTGCGCTCTGACCCTTGAGCACTTGCTCGACCGACTCGGTTATCACAAACACGCTGGTGTCTGGCGGCACCCATCGCGCATGGCGGTGTTTGTCGGTGACATCATCGACCGTGGCCCGCGTATTCGCGAGGCGTTGCACATCGTGCATGACATGGTCGATGCGGGTCAGGCCTTGTGCATCATGGGCAACCATGAATTCAACGCGCTCGGCTGGAGCACTCCGGCACCGCCCGGCAGTGGCAAGCAGTTTGTGCGTGAACACACGCCGCGCCATGCAAGGTTGCTGGGGGAAACCCTGAGCCAGTTCGAACATCACCCCGCGGATTGGCACGACTTCCAGCAATGGTTTTATGAATTGCCGCTGTTTGTCGATGCCGCGCGCTTTCGTGTGGTGCATGCCTGCTGGGACGCCGGATTGATCGAACCGCTGCGAGCGCAGTTCCCGGATGGCTGCATCGATGAGCATTTTCTACAAGCCTCGGCGGTGCCTGGCAGCTTCGCCTGCACGGTGTTTGACCGGTTGCTGCGTGGTACCGACATGCGCTTGCCCGATGGGTTGACCATGACCAGCGGCGATGGCCTGACGCGCTCGTTCTTTCGTACCAAATTCTGGGAAGACGACCCGCAAACCTACGGAGACATTGTGTTCCAACCTGATGCGTTGCCCGAACCGGTGGCCCTGACGCCGCTGTCGTCGACCGAAAAAAACACCCTGTTGCGTTACGGCGCCGACGAACCTTTATTGTTTGTCGGCCACTATTGGCGCAGCGGTAAACCGGCGCCGATCAGGCCGAACCTGGCGTGCCTGGATTACAGCGCGGTGCTGTACGGCAAACTGGTTGCTTACCGTCTGGATCAGGAAACCCGTCTCGATCCACATAAATTTGTGTGGGTCGATGTCGAGCGGCCGGAGGCATTGCGATGAAGGATATCGAGGTATTGCGCTTGCCGTTGGCGGTGGATTTGAGCGAGTTCGTCAAGTTGCTGCAGCGCATGCAAGTGCCGCATCGGGTCAGCGAAGAGGTAGGCGAACAGGTGCTCTGGGTGCCGGCCAGTATCAGCGAGGATGTGCGCACGTTGTATGCGCGTTTTCCGCACGGCGACCCGGATCAGCAACTCGATATTCCTGTGCCGAAAACCCAGCGCCGTCCCGGTATTGTCGAGCAACTGCGATATGCCAAAGCCACTGCGCTGGTGCTGTTGTTGTGCATGATCGTCGGTGCAGTGACGCTGCTGGGTGAAAACCTGCAAACAATGCGCTGGCTGACGTTCCTCGACTTCCGAGTGGTCGGCGACTACATCCATTTCACGCCGTTGGCCGACAGCCTCGGGGCAGGGCAGTGGTGGCGTCTGGTGACGCCGATGCTGATCCACTTCGGCATCCTGCACCTGGCTATGAACGGCATGTGGTACTGGGAACTGGGCCGACGCATCGAATCGCGTCAAGGCAGCATCAACCTGATTGGCCTGACGTTGCTGTTCAGCCTGGTGTCGAATTACGCCCAGTACTATTTCGGCGGTCCGACCCTGTTCGGCGGCTTGTCGGGCGTGCTGTATGGCCTGCTCGGGCACTGCTGGATATTCCAGCTTTTGTCACCCAACCCGGCTTATCGCTTGCCGCGCGGGGTGCTGGTGATGATGTTGGTGTGGCTGGTGTTGTGCCTGTCCGGACTGGTCTCGATGATCGGCTTCGGCGAAATTGCCAACGCGGCCCACGTCGGCGGGCTGCTCATCGGATGCTTCACCGGTTTGTTGGGCGGTTTGTACAATCGCCGTAAACTGGCCGTCTAAACAGTTATGAATGAAGAGCGCGGAGACCTTGATGTCCTCTTTTAACGAAATGATCAAAAACATTACGCCCGATATCTACCAGAGCCTGAAATTGGCGGTGGAAATCGGCAAATGGTCCGACGGCGGCAAACTCACCGCAGAACAACGCGAGTTGTCTTTGCAGGCGATGATCGCCTGGGAAATCCAGAACCTGCCCGAAGAAGAGCGCACCGGTTACATGGGGCCGCAGGAATGCAGTTCGAAATCAATCAGTGTGCCTAACATTCTGTTCAAGTCGGATGCCATCCATTGATTGAGATTGGCCGCGGTGCAATCAGCAAAATGTCGGCGCGTCTCGACGGGCCTAACGTGCAATACGCTTTTCGCCTGGACGATGTCGAGGTGCCGGTCAATCCGTTGATCGGCAGTTTTATACGCCTTGAATACCTGGGGGCGATTCATTGCTCCCATTGTGGGCGCAAGACCAAAACCAGTTTCAGCCAGGGTTATTGCTACCCGTGCATGACCAAATTGGCGCAGTGCGACCTGTGCATCATGAGCCCCGAGCGTTGCCACTACGACGCTGGCACCTGTCGGGAGCCGGAGTGGGGCGAGAAGTTCTGCATGACCGATCATGTTGTGTATTTGTCCAACTCATCGGGGGTGAAGGTCGGCATTACGCGGGCTACTCAACTGCCTACGCGCTGGATTGACCAAGGCGCGCGCCAAGCCTTGCCGATCATGCGTGTTTCAACTCGCCAGCAGTCCGGTTTCGTCGAAGATTTGTTTCGCAGCCAGGTAGCCGACAAGACCAATTGGCGTGCTTTACTCAAAGGCGAAGCGGTTTCGGTGGACCTGGCGGCTGTTCGCGATCAGTTGTTCGAGAGCTGCGCCGAAGGGCTGCAAGGTTTGCAGGAACGTTTTGGCCTGCAGGCGATCCAGACCATTGCCGACGTCGAGCCCTTGGAAATCAGTTTTCCGGTCGAGCAATACCCGGCCAAGATCACAAGCTTCAACCTGGACAAGAACCCGATTGCCGAGGGCACGTTGTTGGGGATCAAAGGCCAATACCTGATCTTCGACACCGGCGTGATCAATATTCGCAAATACACGGCCTATCAGCTCGCCGTGCATCAGTAAGGACTTCAGCATGCGCACCGAACAACCGAAGATGATCTACCTGAAGGACTATCAGGCACCCGAATACCTGATTGACGAGACGCACCTGACCTTCGAGTTGTTCGAGGACCACAGCCTGGTTCATGCGCAACTGGTGATGCGTCGCAACCCTGCGCGTGGCCCGGGTTTGCCGCCGCTGGTGCTGGATGGTCAGCAACTTGAACTGCTGTCGGTCAACCTGGCGGACAGCGAGTTGAGCGCCGACGATTATCAGTTAAGCGAAAGTCACCTGACGCTGCACCCGAAAAGCGCCACGTTCACGGTCGACACCAGCGTCAAGATCCATCCCGAAACCAACACTGCGCTGGAAGGTTTGTACAAATCCAGCGGCATGTTTTGCACGCAGTGCGAGGCCGAAGGCTTCCGCAAGATTACCTATTACCTCGACCGCCCGGACGTGATGAGCACGTTCACCACCACCGTTGTTGCCGAACAGCACAGCTACCCGGTGTTGCTTTCCAATGGCAACCCGATTGCCTCGGGGCCGGGTGAAGACGGTCGGCACTGGGCAACCTGGGAAGACCCGTTCAAGAAACCGGCGTACCTGTTTGCACTGGTGGCCGGTGATTTGTGGTGCGTCGAAGACACCTTCACCACCATGACCAAACGTTCGGTTGCGTTGCGTATCTACGTCGAGCCAGAAAACATCGATAAGTGCCAGCACGCCATGAACAGCTTGAAGAAGTCGATGCGCTGGGACGAAGAGGTGTACGGTCGCGAGTACGACCTGGACATCTTCATGATCGTCGCCGTCAACGACTTCAACATGGGCGCGATGGAGAACAAAGGCCTCAACATCTTCAACTCCAGCGCCGTACTGGCCCGCGCCGAAACTGCGACCGACGCCGCGCATCAACGTGTTGAAGCCATCGTTGCCCACGAATACTTCCACAACTGGTCGGGCAACCGCGTGACCTGCCGCGACTGGTTTCAACTGTCGCTGAAAGAAGGTTTCACGGTGTTCCGCGATTCTGGCTTCTCGGCCGACATGAATTCGGCCACGGTCAAACGCATCCAGGACGTGGCGTACCTGCGCACCCATCAGTTTGCCGAAGATGCAGGTCCCATGGCGCACGCCGTGCGGCCGGACAGCTTCATCGAGATCTCCAACTTCTACACCCTCACCGTGTATGAGAAGGGTTCGGAAGTGGTCGGCATGATCCACACTTTGCTCGGCGCCGAAGGCTTCCGCAAAGGCAGCGATCTGTATTTCGATCGCCATGACGGCCAAGCGGTGACCTGCGATGACTTCATCAAAGCCATGGAAGACGCCAACGGTGTCGACCTGACTCAATTCAAGCGCTGGTACAGCCAGGCCGGTACGCCACGCCTTGCGGTGAGCGAGTCTTACGACGCGGCTGCGAAAACCTACAGCCTGACCTTCCGCCAGAGCTGCCCGGCCACCCCGGACAAGGTTGAAAAACTGCCGTTCGTGATCCCGGTCGAGCTGGGCCTGCTCGACAGCAAGGGCGGTGAAATTGCCCTGCGCCTGCAAGGTGAAGCCAACGCGCAGGGCACTTCGCGGGTGATTTCGGTGACCGAAGCCGAACAGACCTTCACTTTCGTTGACGTTGTGGAACAGCCGCTGCCTTCATTGCTGCGTGGCTTCTCGGCGCCAGTGAAACTGAGCTTCCCGTACAGCCGCGACCAATTGATGTTCCTCATGCAGCACGACACTGACGGTTTCAATCGTTGGGATGCCGGCCAGCAACTGTCGGTTCAAGTGCTGCAAGAGCTGATCACCGATCACCAGAATGGTGAGAAGTTGGTGCTGGATCAACGTCTGATCACCGCCCTGCATTCGGTGCTGACCGACGAGACGCTGGATCAGGCCATGGTCGCGGAAATGCTTTCGCTGCCGGGTGAAGCGTATCTGACCGAAATCAGCGAAGTGGCTGACGTTGACGCCATCCACATCGCCCGCGAGTTTGCTCGCGAGCAACTGGCGGAGCACCTTTTCGAACCGCTGTGGCTGCGTTACCAGGCCAATCGCGACCTGTCGAAAAAGACACCGTATGTGGCCGAAGCCGAGCATTTCGCTCGCCGTGCGTTGCAGAACATTGCGCTGTCGTACTTGATGTTGAGCGGCAAGGCTGAGGTGTTGGCGGCAACGCTTGAACAGTTCGAGTCCAGCGACAACATGACCGAGCGCCTGACGGCCTTGGCGGTGTTGGTCAATTCACCGTTCGACGAAGAGAAAGCCAAGGCGCTGGCCAGTTTTGCCGAGCACTTCAAAGACAACCCGCTGGTCATGGATCAGTGGTTCAGCGTTCAGGCCGGCAGCACATTGCCGGGCGGTCTGGAGCGGGTTCGTCAGCTGATGCAGCACCCGGCGTTCAACATGAAGAACCCGAACAAGGTGCGAGCACTGGTCGGTGCGTTTGCCGGGCAGAATCTGGTCAATTTCCATGCGGCGGACGGTTCGGGGTATCGCTTCCTGGCGGATTTGGTGATTGAGTTGAACGGGTTTAACCCGCAGATTGCATCCCGCCAACTGGCACCGCTGACTCGCTGGCGCAAATACGACGACGCTCGTCAGGCGTTGATGAAAGGTGAACTGGAGCGGATTCGGGCTTCGGGTCAGCTATCGAGCGATGTGTTCGAAGTGGTCAGTAAAAGCCTGGCCTGACGGCCTGGAACATTGCAGGAACCTGTAGGAGGGGCCGCCACGTCTTCGGCGCCGCGCTGTAGCGCGAAGACTGGCGGCTCGCCGCATTTATAGATCACAGAAAAATCATACGACGTTGCGAGTTTCGATACGCGGTCGTCTTGCGGATGTTGTTAGTCCGCTTTCACGTCCAAGACGCATTCCATGGCGCCGCTCTGCAGCGTTCGTTGCTCTCTGAGAATGCCTTCAAGCGCGCGGTCAACGGGCAGTACGGGAACGCCGCTGCCGAGAAAGATCGGAATTGTAGTGATGAATAATTGCTGCAATTCCCCTGCGTCAGCAAAACAGGCTGCCGTTTTGCCGCCACCGACCAGCCAGACATTCTTGCCCTTCGCCGCTTGTCTGGCGCGGGCCGCGACGGCCCCGGCATCGCCGCGTAAGAAGGTGATATCCAAATTGGCAGAGGCTGACAGATTCCGGTTGCTCATGACAAAGGCGGGTACGTCCCGGTAGGGCCATTCATCGGGAGCGTTCGACATGATCCATTCATAGGTCTGCGACCCCATGATCACTGCTCCGACCGTCTGATAAAAATCATCATAGGCCGTTGCGTCATCCCCTAGCGCAAAGTTCTCCAGCCAATCCAGTTTGTGTTGTTGAGTGGCAATATAACCATCCAGTGTTGCGGCTACGTAATAGACCAGCATCGACATGTCTTTTCCTTGTCATCATTCAGGCGGCAAATGCCCCTAAAATGTAAATAAAAAGTTCCTTTGGAAAGTGGCGTTCGTACGCAGCTCCTGCACATTTCATACAATGGAACCTGTACTCACAAGCCCCCACGATCACTCCTCCGAATACCTCCTCATTCACCTCCAGCCCTTATCCCGCCAGTTAACAAAAGATAACGTGGCGTCGATTGTCAGACCTTTCCAAACCCCGATAGGATAAGCCAGCTTCCGAAGGGGCTCTAGATTGCGCATTTCAGGACTATGCTCCAGAACAGCCTATCAAGATGAACACCCTTACGGCGCCCTGAAAGGTTGAACGACCTAACAATAATAATGGGGGAAGGTCTATGAGTGAGCCTGTCATGGGTGTGGGTATCTGCCGCCCGCCGGCATTACGCAAATTCGCGTTGCTGGCTACAGCGCTCTCGCTGTTGGGCTGTGCCGTGTTGTCGGCTCCCGTGCTGGCCGCCGCGGCGCCGGCATCTGATGTTGTTTATGCCGTTGAATCGGCCAAGGCCAGCAAAAGCCTGATGCTCGATGTCGTGCACGCCGGCAAGCGCCTGGTGGCGGTCGGCGACCGCGGGCACATTCTGTATTCCGATGATCAGGGTAACTCCTGGACCCAGGCCAAAGTGCCGACCCGGCAACTGCTGACCTCGGTGTTTTTCGTCGATGACAAACACGGTTGGGCTGTCGGTCATGATGCGCAGATCCTCGCCAGCGAGGACGGTGGCGTCACCTGGACCAAGCAATTCGAAGATTTGAAACGAGAAGCGCCGCTGCTCGACGTCTGGTTCAAGGACGTCAACAGCGGCTTTGCCGTGGGTGCGTATGGCGCACTGCTGGAAACCACCGACGGCGGCAAAGATTGGCAAGACGTCAGTGACCGCCTCGACAACGAAGACCAGTACCACTTGAATGCAATCACTGCAGTCAAGGATGCCGGGCTGTTCATTGTCGGCGAGCAGGGCAGCATGTTCCGCTCCTCCGATTGGGGGCAGACGTGGGAAAAACTTGAAGGTCCGTATGAAGGTTCGTTGTTCGGCGTTATCGGTACCGCACAGCCCAATACGCTGTTGGCCTACGGATTGCGCGGCAACCTGTTTCGCTCCACTGACTTTGGCACGACGTGGGAGCCTGTCGAGCTAAAAGCTGCTCGCGGGGCGCTGGAATTTGGCTTGTCTGGCGCCACGTTGCTCGATGACGGCTCCATCGTGATCGTCGGCAACGGCGGCTCGGTGATCCGCAGCAGCGACAACGGTGAAACCTTCAGCGTGTTCAACCGCCCGGATCGTATTTCAGTCTCGGCAGTAACAGCAGCAGGTAACGGCAATCTGATTCTGGCAGGACAGGGCGGCGTTCGCGCTACTTCGCCATCGGGCGCCGAGTTGGGCAAATGAGCCGGGCACATAATAAGAAGGCGGGTCTATGACATCCCTAAGCAGCCATCACCAAGACAAGGCGACGTTTCTCGAACGCCTGATCTTCAACAACCGCCCGGCAGTCATCATCATCTGCCTGGTGGTCAGTATTTTCCTGTTCTGGCAGGCAACGCTGATTCGCCCGTCCACCAGTTTCGAGAAAATGATCCCGCTCGAGCATCCCTTCATTCAAAAGATGATGGAGCACCGCAACGATCTGGCGAACCTGGGCAACACGGTGCGCATTTCCGTTGAAGCCACCGACGGCGACATCTTCTCCAAGGAGTACATGGAAACCCTGCGTCAGATCAACGACGAGGTGTTCTACATTTCCGGTGTCGACCGTTCCGGCCTCAAGTCATTGTGGAGTCCAAGTGTGCGCTGGACCGAGGTCACCGAGGAGGGGTTTGCCGGTGGTGAAGTGATTCCGCAGAGCTACAACGGCTCCCCGGAAAGCCTCGACCTGTTGCGCAACAACGTACTCAAGTCCGGTCAGGTCGGGCGTCTGGTGTCCAACGACTTCAAGTCGAGCATTGTCGATATTCCGCTGTTGGAGTCCTACCCGGACCCGCAAGACCAAGGCAAGCTTGTAGCGCTGGACTACCGCAAGTTCTCTCATGAACTTGAAGAAAAGATCCGCGACAAGTTTGAAAAACAAAACCCCAACATCCAGATCCACATCGTCGGTTTCGCCAAGAAAGTGGGCGACCTGATTGATGGGCTGGTGATGGTGGTGATGTTCTTCGGCATCGCCTTCGTGATCACCCTGATCCTGTTGTACTGGTTTACCAACTGCATGCGCAGCACGGTGGCGGTACTCAGCACCACGCTGGTGGCGGTGGTCTGGCAACTGGGGTTGATGCACTTTTTCGGCTTCGGACTCGACCCCTATTCGATGCTGGTGCCGTTCCTGATTTTCGCCATCGGTATTTCCCACGGCGTACAGAAAATCAACGGTATTGCCTTGCAGTCCAGCGAAGCGGACAACGCACTGACCGCCGCACGACGGACATTCCGCCAATTGTTTCTGCCAGGGATGATTGCGATTCTCGCGGACGCGGTCGGTTTCATTACGCTTTTGATCATCGACATTGGCGTGATTCGTGAACTGGCCATCGGCGCCTCCATCGGTGTGGCGGTGATTGTGTTCACCAACCTGATTCTGCTGCCAGTAGCGATCTCGTACGTCGGTATCAGTAAAAAAGCTGTCGAGCGCAGCAAGAAAGACGCGCACCGCGAACATCCGTTCTGGCGCCTGCTGTCGAATTTCGCCAGCCCAAAAGTGGCTCCGGTTTCCATCGTTCTCGCGTTGCTGGCGTTTGGTGGCGGTCTTTGGTACAGCCAGAACCTGAAAATCGGCGATCTCGATCAGGGCGCGCCGGAGCTGCGTCCCGATTCGCGTTACAACAAGGACAACAGCTTCATCATCAACAACTATTCCACCAGTTCTGATGTGTTGGTGGTGATGGTCAAGACCAAGCCCGAAGGTTGTTCGCGCTATGAAGCCATGGCGCCAATCGACGAGCTGATGTGGAAGATGCAAAACACCGAAGGCGTGCAGTCGGCGATCTCGCTGGTGACTGTGTCCAAGCAGATGATCAAGGGGATGAACGAGGGCAACCTGAAATGGGAAACCTTGTCGCGCAACCCGGACGTGCTGAACAACTCCATCGCCCGGGCTGATGGGCTGTACAACAACAGTTGCTCACTGGCTCCGGTGCTGATTTTCCTCAACGACCACAAGGCCGCAACGCTGGACCGCGCGGTTCATGCGGTGCAGGACTTTGCCAAGGAAAACAACAAGGACGGCCTGGAGTTCATCCTGGCTGCCGGTAACGCAGGGATCGAGGCGGCCACCAACGAGGTGATCAAGGAATCCGAGCTGACGATTCTGATCCTGGTCTACATCTGTGTTGCGACCATGTGCATGATCACTTTCCGTTCGTGGGCCGCGACGTTGTGCATCGTCTTGCCTCTGGTGCTGACCTCGGTGCTGGGCAACGCACTGATGGCCTTCATGGGCATCGGCGTGAAAGTGGCGACGCTGCCGGTTGTGGCGCTGGGCGTGGGGATTGGTGTGGATTACGGCATCTATATCTACAGCCGACTTGAGAGCTTCCTGCGTGCCGGTTTGCCATTGCAAGAGGCGTATTACCAGACCCTGAAGTCGACCGGTAAAGCCGTACTGTTCACGGGCCTGTGCCTGGCGATCGGTGTGTGCACCTGGATCTTCTCGGCCATCAAGTTCCAGGCCGACATGGGTTTGATGCTGACCTTCATGCTGTTGTGGAACATGTTCGGCGCATTGTGGCTGCTGCCTGCACTGGCGCGGTTCCTGATCAAACCGGAGAAACTTGCCGGACAAAAGGGTAACTCGCTGTTCGCTCACTGACCGCTGGCTGAAACAGAAAAGCCGCAACCTTGGTTGCGGCTTTTTTACATCCCGAATTTCATCCAGACCCCTATAGGAGACTGGCCTGCCGGCGATGGCGTCCGTGAGAACCTCATCACCGGCAAGCCGGTTTCCTACGGATCCGTGTTGCTCCAAACATCGCGTGGCTTAACGCAACCTAAGGGATTTGTGGTGATTATGAGTGATCGGTGCCCAGCACCACACTCAACGCATTGCGCGCATCGTCGAGCTGCACCAGGGTGGCATGTCGAGCGCCAAGCGCATCACGGTTTTCGATGGCCGTCAGAATCGCCTTGTGCCGTGGCAACGCCAGTTCATGCAGGTTTGGTCTTTGGTTGGAATGCTTCAACGCTTCGGCAATGGCCACCGACAGCATGTTGCACAAGTTAGCCAACAAGTCGTTGTGAGTTGCGTCGGCGATGCGGCTGTGAAAATCCAGGTCCGGTTGCAGCAATGCTTCCGGCGTCGGTGCGGTTTCCATGCGCTGGTACGCTTCGCTGATGGACGCGATGTCGTCGTCGGTTGCGAACTGCGCTGCAAGGGCGGCGGCGGCCGGCTCGATGATGCTGCGCACGCTGGTCAACAGGTCGAAGAATTGGTTTTGCGGGCTGCTCTGCATCAGCCAATGCAAGACGTCCGGGTCGAGCATGTGCCATTCGCGGCGTTGTTTGACCACCGTGCCGACGCGTGGGCGCGAATACACCAGACCCTTTGCGACCAATACGCGAGTGGCTTCGCGCAGTACCGGTCGGCTGACCGCGTATTCCTCGCACAGCAGCGCTTCGGCGGGCAGTTTGTCGTCCGGTTTGAAGCGCCCGGAAACGATCTGCATGCCCAGTTCCTGGACGATGCGCGAGTGCATGCTTTTGCGGTCGGAGGGTTTACGGTAATCCATGGGAAACGGCGCGATCCTGGGCGATGGGGATGTGGCGCATGATAGCAGGCACGACGAGGACGGTCGCTAAAGCACCAATTCGATACACCGCCATGTCCGAAATCGTGATCACCGGCAAGCCGGTTTCCTACGGGTCTGCGTTCACGCCATGAATCCGCGCTTCACCACCGATCTGTAGGAGACTGGCTTGCCAGCGATGGCGTCAGTGAGAATGGCGTGGGACTTCAGACCCCCGGCAGCCGACCAAAAAGTCAAAGTCACAGCCTTGATCTGCCTGCAGTACATGGTTGATGTACAGCTGACGATAACCACCCAGGATCATCGGTTGTGGCGGTTGCAGTTCAGCCATTCGCGCCGCCAGTTCCGCGTCTGGAATATCCAGGTGCAAGCGGCCATTGGCGCAGTCCAACTCAATCCAGTCGCCTTCCTTGACCGTCGCCAACGGGCCACCCGCAGCGGCTTCCGGTGCCACGTGCAACACCACGGTGCCATACGCGGTGCCGCTCATGCGGGCGTCGGAAATGCGCACCATGTCCGTTACACCCTGAGCCAGCAGCTTGGCCGGCAACCCCATGTTGCCCACTTCGGCCATGCCCGGATAACCCTTGGGCCCACAGTTTTTCATCACCAGAATCGAGTTGGCATCGACGTCCAGTTCCGGGTCGTTGATGCGCGCCTTGTACATGTCGAAATTCTCGAACACCACTGCGCGACCGCGATGCTGCATCAGCTCGGCATTGGCGGCGGACGGTTTAAGCACCGCACCCAGCGGCGCCAGGTTGCCGCGCAGCACGCAAATCCCGCCGTCGGCACGGATCGGATTGTCGAGCGTGCGGATCACCTCGTCCTGACCGTAGATCGGCGCATCCTTGGTGTTCTCGCCGAGGGTTTTGCCATTGACGGTCAAGGCATTCGGATGCGGCAGGAGGTTGGCTTCACCCAGGCGGCGCAACACTGCTGGCAGCCCACCCGCGTAGTAAAACTCCTCCATCAAAAAGCGCCCGGAAGGTTGCAGGTCGACGATGGTCGGTATGCCGCGCCCCATGCGCGTCCAGTCATCGAGTTCCAGGTCCACACCGATGCGCCCGGCGATAGCCTTCAAGTGAATCACGGCGTTAGTCGAACCGCCGATGGCGGCGTTGACGCGGATGGCGTTTTCGAAGGCTTCCTTGGTGAGGATTTTAGACAGTTTCAAGTCTTCACGAACCATCTCGACCGCGCGCATGCCGGACATGTGCGCCAACACATAACGTCGCGCATCGACGGCCGGGATCGCCGCGTTGTGGGGCAGGGAAGTGCCGAGCGCTTCAGCCATGCAGGCCATGGTCGACGCGGTGCCCATGGTGTTGCAGGTGCCGGCCGAACGCGACATGCCCCCTTCGGCCGCCAGGAAATCGTCGAGGGTGATGGTGCCAGCCTTGACCTGCTCGCTGAGCTGCCACACCACCGTGCCAGAACCGATGTCCTGACCTTTGTGTTTGCCGTTCAGCATCGGGCCGCCGGTGACCACGATGGCCGGCACGTCGCAACTGGCGGCGCCCATCAAAAGTGCGGGGGTGGTTTTGTCGCAACCGGTCAACAGCACCACGCCATCGATCGGGTTACCGCGAATGGCTTCTTCGACGTCCATGCTCGTCAGGTTTCGCGTGAACATCGCGGTGGGGCGCAGGTTCGATTCGCCGTTGGAGAACACCGGGAACTCAACCGGCCAGCCGCCGGCCTCGATCACCCCGCGTTTAACGTGCTCCGCAATCTGGCGGAAGTGCGCGTTGCACGGGGTCAGTTCCGACCAGGTATTGCAGATGCCGATAATTGGTTTGCCATGGAACTGGTGGTCGGCGATGCCCTGATTCTTCATCCAGCTGCGGTACATGAAGCCGTTCTTGTCGGCGGTGCCAAACCATTGGGCGGAGCGCAGGGTGGGTTTCTTATCAGACATGATCGGTTCTCTTATTGTATGACTATATTGTTCCGGATAAGGCATAACATAAGCGCAAATTCACGGGTTTGGAAGTGTTGTTGGGTAATTAGTATTACTATATAGTCGCTTTCAACAGAGGGATGGCCCTGGCAGATTTTTGGCGAGAGGCATCCTCAGGTTCTATAACAACAACAATCGGAGACCGACCTCATGAGCCAGGAACTGCGGCTTATTCGCCGCATTACGTTGAAACTGATTCCCTTCCTGATCCTGTTGTACCTGATCGCCTATGTGGATCGCTCCGCCGTAGGGTTTGCCAAGCTGCACATGGGCGCCGATATAGGCATCGGTGACGCCGCCTACGGACTGGGCGCCGGGCTGTTTTTCATTGGCTATTTCCTGCTGGAGATTCCCAGCAACCTGATGCTCGAACGCTTTGGCGCGCGGCGCTGGTTTGCGCGGATCATGGTGACGTGGGGCGCCATCACCATCGGCATGGCATTCGTCCAGGGCCCACACAGCTTCTACGTCATGCGTTTTCTGCTCGGCGCAGCGGAAGCAGGTTTTTTTCCGGGTGTTCTCTACTACATCACTCAGTGGTTCCCGGTTCGCCATCGCGGCAAGATCCTCGGGCTGTTTATCCTGTCCCAACCCATTGCGATGATGATCACCGGCCCGGTATCCGGCGGCCTGCTCGGCATGGACGGCACACTCGGTATGCACGGCTGGCAGTGGCTGTTCATCGTCATCGGTACGCCGGCGATTCTGCTGACCTGGCCGGTACTGCGTTATTTGCCCGATGGCCCACAGCATGTGAAGTGGATGGATCAACCCGAGAAGGACTGGTTGGCCGGTGAGCTGAAAAAGGATCTGGAAGAATATGGCCAGACCCGCCATGGCAATCCCTTGCATGCCCTTAAAGACAAACGCGTGCTGCTGCTGGCGTTGTTCTATCTGCCGGTGACGTTAAGCATTTACGGTTTGGGCCTGTGGTTGCCAACCCTGATTAAGCAGTTTGGCGGCAGTGACCTCACCACCGGTTTCGTCTCGGCGGTGCCTTATATCTTCGGGATCATTGGTTTGCTGATCATTCCGCGCAGTTCCGACCGTTTGAATGATCGGTATGGCCATTTGGCAGTGCTGTATGTGTTGGGCGCCATCGGCTTGTTTTTAAGCGCCTGGCTGACGGTGCCGGTGTTGCAACTCGCAGCGCTGTGCCTGGTCGCGTTTTCGCTGTTTTCCTGTACGGCGGTGTTCTGGACGTTGCCGGGGCGGTTCTTTGCCGGTGCCAGTGCGGCAGCGGGTATCGCTTTGATCAACTCGGTGGGCAATCTCGGTGGCTACATCGGCCCGTTCGTGATCGGTGCGCTGAAGGAATACACCGGCAACCTGGCGTCCGGCCTGTACTTCCTGTCGGGGGTGATGGTGTTCGGGCTGGTGTTGACGGGCGTGGTTTATCGGTTATTGGAGCGCAAACACGTGCTGCCAGCGGATCAGTTTGCAGCCAGCGCCCGCGGCGCTACCCGCTCCTGAGCGTCCACCCTGAACCCTTGTGGGAGCGAGCCTGCTCGCGATGGCGGCCTCGCATTCAATATCGATGTTCGGGGTGATGGCCTCATCGCGAGCAGGCTCGCTCCCACCAAGTGCGATGCCGATTTCAAGTTTGTTTTACAGGAGAAAAAACATGCGTTTGGTTCAATTCGAATTGGGTAACGGCGAGCGCCGGGTGGGCGTGGTCGAGGGCAATCAGGTACGCGAGGTGTTAGCGACGGCTACCGTGCGAGACCTGGCATTGGCTGCGATTGAGGCGGGCGTCGATTTGCAGCAACAGGTGAAAACCCTGGGGCTGGGCATCAGTCACGACTATGCAAAACTCCTGGAGCAACTCCGAATCCTGCCGCCGCTGGACCATCCAGACCCCGCGCACATGCTGGTCAGTGGTACAGGCTTGACCCATTTGGGCAGCGCTTCGGCTCGGGACAAAATGCACCAGCAGGTCGGCGATGAAGCGGCCATGACTGACACCATGCGCATTTTCAAATGGGGCGTGGAGGGCGGTAAACCTGCCGCAGGCCAGGCTGGCGTGCAACCGGAGTGGTTTTATAAAGGCGATGGCAGCATTGTCGTGCGTCCGGGCCAGCCATTCCCGCTGCCACCCTTTGCCGAAGACGCGGGTGAAGAGCCCGAAATCAGTGGTCTGTATGTGATTGGCCACGATGGCAAACCGTATCGGCTTGGGTACGCGGTCGGCAACGAGTTCTCTGATCACGTCATGGAGCGCAAGAATTATTTGTACCTGGCGCACTCCAAATTGCGCAGTTGCAGTTATGGCCCGGAACTTCGGGTCGGTGAATTGCCTCAACATCTGGCAGGCACCAGCCGCATCCTGCGCGACGGTGAGGTGCTGTGGCAGAACGAGTTTTTAAGCGGCGAGGCCAATATGTGCCATAGCCTTGCTAACCTCGAGTATCACCATTTCAAGTACAGTCAGTTCCTGCGTGCCGGGGATGTACACATTCACTTCTTCGGCACCGCGACCCTGTCCTTCGCCGACGGTATTCGCACCCAACCGGGTGATGTGTTCGAAATAAGCCAGGCCGAATTTGGCGCACCGTTGATCAATGGCATCGCGCCGGTCGAAGCGGTTTTCGAACCGGGCACCGTCGGCACACTTTAAGGAGTCAAGCATGACCCGGATTCTTGGTCACAACTACATTGGCGGCCAGCGCAGCAATGCTGGCACCGTCAAACTGCACAGCGTGGACGCCAGCACAGGCGAAACGCTGCCGCACGATTTCTATCAAGCCACACCGGAAGAAGTGGACGCCGCCGCCAAGTCGGCCGCGGCCGCCTACCCGGCGTATCGCAGCCTGAGCGCCGAGCGTCGTGCGCAATTTCTTGAGGCGGTTGCCGATGAGCTGGACGCGCTAGGCGATGAGTTCGTGGCCGTGGTCTGTCGCGAAACCGCATTGCCTGCCGGTCGTATCCAGGGTGAGCGCGGACGCACCAGCGGTCAGATGCGCTTGTTCGCCAAAGTGCTGCGCCGCGGTGATTTTTATGGCGCGCGCATCGACCAGGCACTGCCTGACCGCCAACCGTTGCCACGCCCGGACCTGCGTCAGTACCGAATTGGCCTCGGCCCGGTTGCAGTGTTTGGCGCCAGCAACTTTCCGTTAGCGTTCTCCACCGCCGGTGGCGACACCGCCTCGGCGCTGGCTGCCGGTTGCCCGGTGGTGTTCAAAGCGCACAGCGGCCACATGGCAACCGCCGAACTGGTGGCTGATGCGATCCTTCGCGCCGCGCAGAAAACAGGCATGCCCGCAGGCGTTTTCAACATGATTTACGGCGGTGGCGTTGGCGAAGCGCTGGTCAAGCATCCGGCAATCCAGGCGGTCGGTTTTACCGGCTCGCTGAAGGGCGGCCGTGCTTTGTGTGACATGGCGGCCGCACGCCCACAACCGATCCCGGTGTTCGCCGAGATGTCGAGCATCAACCCGGTCATCGTGTTGCCGCAGGCGTTGGCCGCACGAGCCGAAACCGTTGCCCGTGACCTGACCGCTTCAGTGGTTCAAGGTTGTGGCCAGTTCTGCACCAATCCTGGTTTGGTGATCGGTATTCGTTCACCGCAGTTCAGCGCTTTCACGCAACAGGTCGCGCAGTTGATGGGTGATCAACCGCCGCAAACCATGCTTAACGCTGGCACCTTGAGCAGCTATGGCAAAGGCTTGCAGAAGCTGCTGGCTCACCCGGGCATCGAACATTTGGCCGGCAGCGCCCAGCAAGGCAATCAGGCGCAACCGCAATTGTTCAAGGCCGATGTCAGTTTGCTGCTCAACGGCGATGAAGTGCTGCAAGAAGAAGTGTTCGGTCCAACCACTGTCTTCATTGAAGTGGCGGATCAGGCGCAACTCACCGCTGCGTTGAATGGGCTGCATGGCCAACTGACGGCGACCCTCATTGGCGAGCCTGCGGACTTCGAGCAGTTCGCCGAGCTGACGCCGTTGCTGGAACAGAAAGTCGGACGAATCCTGCTGAACGGTTATCCGACCGGCGTCGAAGTGTGCGATTCCATGGTGCATGGCGGACCATACCCGGCAACGTCCGATGCGCGTGGCACGTCGGTCGGCACGCTGGCCATCGACCGTTTCCTGCGCCCGGTATGTTTCCAGAACTACCCGGACAGCCTGCTGCCGGACGCCTTGAAAAACGCCAACCCGTTGCGCATCCAGCGATTGGTCGACGGCCAACCCTCGCGCGAGGCGCTCTGAAGCATCGGCATGAAGCCTGGCTGTGGGAGCAGGTCTGCTCCCACATTGAGCTATCATTGGCTCTTTCCAATTAAAGATTAACTGCCATGACTGCCGTAACCGACACCTTGCTCCAGACCCTCCAAAACAGTGACATGCTGGAAATCGACGGGCTGCACGCCTCTGATTTTTTCCTCGATGAAGAAGACGACAGCCTCAACATCGAGTGCATGGACGGTCGTGTGCTCAAGCACTCGGAGTTCAGCATGGCTCAGGTCGAGGCGGCGAAATACGATTCAACCCTTCAGAGCTGGTTGATCACCGGGGATTCCGGCGAACACCGGTTGGTATGCATGGCCGCTTTCGGCGGCGGTGATGACGAGGAAGAAGAGCATGAGGATGCGTAAACTCTGGCCGCTGTTGATTGCTGGCAGCGTCGGCGCAATGGGCGTTCAGGCAGCGCCGGCCGACAATCATGAATTGTTGGTCGGCTCCTATACCGCAGGTCAGAGCCAGGGCATCTATCGCCTGAACTTCGACAGCGCTACCGGGCAGATCAACCCCAAACCACTGCAAGTGGTAAAAAGCGAAAATCCGTCATGGCTGACCCTGTCCAAGGATCAGCATCGACTGTTCGTGGTCAATGAAAACGGGCCCGGCCAGACCGATCCTGTGGGGCGCGTCAGCAGCTACGCGATCAACCCGAAAAACCACGAAATCACCCTGGTCAATCAGGTGCAAAGCCTCGGTAACGAGCCCACGCATTCGAGCATCAGTGGCGACGCCAGTCACCTGTTCGTCAGCAATTACTGCGTGCTTGAGGACCCGGGCGGCACCTTGGCAGTGTTGCCAATTGGTGCCGACGGCAAGCTCAAGACCGTGGTGCAAATGAGCAGCCACCCCTCCAGCCGGGTTAATCCCGAGCGGCAGGCGTCGGCGCATGTGCATTCGACGATTTCCTCGCCAGATGGCAAGTTTGTGTTCTCGATGGACCTGGGCGCCGACAAGGTTTTTGTTTATCGCTTCGATCCCAAGGCCAATCCCGACCTGCCGTTGGTTGCAGCTGACCCGGCATTCGTCCAGTTGCCTCCCGGCAGCGGGCCGCGTCATTTGCTGTTCAGCGCCGATGGCAAACACGCCTGGCTGACCATGGAAATGAGCGCGCAAGTGGCGGTGTTCGATTATCACGACGGCAAGCTTGAGCAGACGCAAATGGTCGAGCTGGCGGCAGGCCAACCGACGTCGGACAAGGCCGGCGCGGCGCTGCATGCTTCGGTCGATGGCAAATTCCTGTACGTCAGCAACCGTGGCACCGCCAATCAGATGCTGGTGTTCTCGATCGATCCTGCAACCGGCCATCTCAAGGAGCTGCAACGGCGCTCAGTGGAGGGCGATCACCCGCGTGAGTTCAGCCTCGACCCGAGTGGCAAGTTCTTGCTGATTGCCAACCAGAAGAGCAACCAGATTGTGGTTGTAGAGCGTGATGCCAAAACCGGTTTGCTCGGTAAAACCGTGCAAAAACTGGCAATGGATGCCCCCAGCGACCTGAAGTTCTTGCTGCGTCAATAGACCGCAGGCCCCGATTGATGGGGCCTGCATCCTAGTATTAATGACGCTGATATCAGCTAATGCTACAAAGGATTTCAAGCGCGGACCCTCGGGGGTTAAGTTTGCTTCACGGCCCAACCGGGCAAGCAAGCCAACTGACTCCGAGGAATACCGCCATGAACTTCAACCTCTTCTCCATCATCGCCGCTTCCGCTATCTCTGCCACCGTTGCCCTGCCAGCCAGTGCCAACACCGAGATCAGCAGCAAAAAATCCCACGCCCAAAGCTACACTCAGAAATACCTGCAACAGAGCGCCAACTTCTACGCAGCACTGGATCACAAAACCCAAGCCTGAAATTCAAGCCCTGCACCTTTTATGCAGGAGCGAAGTCACTTTTGACCGCGACAGCTATTACGTCGAGCAGTCATGAGTGATGTCGCTCCTGCATAACGCGTTGTTGGGTTTTACTTTCGCATCACCTCGGTAAACAGCTGCGACTGCAAAAACCGCTGCAGCCAGTCTTGCAATCGAACGTACGGCGTTTGGCCGAACCATTCGCGGTCGACATGTGCAAACTGCCGTACGAAGGGCATCAGCGCGACATCCGCCAGGCTAGGGTACCCGGCCAGCAGGTAGTCACGTCCTTCAAGCAACTGCTCAAGCCTGAGTAAAAACAGCTCACCGCCGGATCGATAAACTTCCATCGGCTGCTCGGGAAAACGCTCGGCGTATTTGTAGCGATTCAGGTGCTGTTTGAACACCTGATCGTTCTCTTCGATCAGCGCGCAGATCTGTGCTTGCCCGGCGGGATCATCCTTGAGCAACCAGTCCTGTGGATCATGCTGTGCCAACGCCCAGCGCATGATTGCCAGGCTTTCATCGATCACCTGACCGTCGGCGTTCAGGACCGGTACCGTGCCTTTGGGTGACAACGCGAGCATCTCGGCGGGTTTGGCTTTCAGGCTGACTTCGACGATGTCCACGGCAAGCCCCGAATACTTCAGTGCCATGCGCGCCCGCATCGCATACGGGCAGCGGCGGAAGGAGTACAGCGTATTCATTTCACCTCCACTGTGCTCAAGCCGTTGCCCTGGCGACGGACCTGAATCTGCACCGGAATCCGTTCATGCATTTCCTGTACATGGGAAATGACCGCGACCTTGCGGCCCTGAGCTTGCAAGCCATCCAGTGCGTCCATTGCCAGTTGCAGCGATTCCGGGTCGAGGCTGCCGAAGCCTTCGTCGATGAACAGCGATTCGATTTTCAGCGTGCTCGACGCCATTGACGCCAAGCCAAGGGCCAATGCCAACGACACCAGGAACGTTTCACCACCGGAAAGCGAGTGCACCGAGCGCAGTTCATCACCCATTTCGGTGTCCATCACCAACAGCCCGAGCATGCTGCCGCCGCGCTTCAAACGATAGCGTCGTACCAGTTGGCGCAACTGTACGTTGGCGTGATGCACCAGCAAATCGAGGTTGTAGGCCTGGGCGATCTTGCGGAAGGTGTCGCCAGTGGCGGAACCGATCAGCGCACTCAGGCGCGCCCAACGCTGGAATTGGGCATAGGCATCGGCGATTTGCTGCGCCAGCGCCTGGTTGGCATTTTGCCGGCGCTGATCCTCAGCCTGTTCGGCACGCAGTTCTGCGCATTGATGTTCGCTTGCGGTGCACAGCGTTTGCATGTCGGTGAGCGCGGTAGCGAGCTGATCGGCATCAAGGTTGCCGTTGTTCTGAGCCTGATGATTGAGCAGGCGTTGATCGCGTTCCTGGAGTAACACCTTGCCCTGTTCTGTGGCTTTTTCACTGTGCTGCAAGCGCTGACGCAACCCGTTGAGGTGTTGCTCGTCAATGCTCAACAGTGTTTCCAGCCCCGCGTCATCCAGCTCTGGATGCGCGGCGCGCCACTCGCCGATCTTGCCGCTGAGCTCATGGTCTTCGGTTTCCAGCGCCTGCCGTCGATCATGCTGCGCCTTCAACTCGGCCGCCAATTGCACTAACCGCGTGCGCACGGTTTGCAGCTCCTGGTTGGCAGAGGTTTGGGCGTTGCGTGCCTGCTCGACGGCGTCACTCAGTTGTTGTTGCCACTGCTCGGCACTGCTGTGTTCGCCCAGCAATTGCACAAGCTGCTGCTGGCAAACCTGCTGTTGCTCGGTCAGGGCTGACAATTGCTGCCGCGCCGTTTCCAGTTGTTGTACGCGCAGGAGTTGGCGGTCTTGCTCTTTGTCGAGTGTTTGCTGGCGTTGTTGCTGTTCGCCGAGTTCGTCGCGTTGCTGGTCGAGCTGTTGCAAACGTTGCGAAATTTGCTGGTCGAGTTGCAAGAATGTCGCCGCCGGCTCGCTTCGCAACGCCGCAAGCGTGTCGGCCGGCAGCAAGGTGCTGAAGGCTGTCAGCTCTTCATCCAGGCGTTGTCGATCGTTGCCCATCGCTTGTTGCTGTGTGCCAAGGTGCTGGGCGGCCTGTTGGCTTGCCGCTTCAGCGCTGCGCAGTTGCTGGGCCAGCCGAGCAGCCTCCTGTTGCAGGGTGAGCAGGGCGGTTTGCCGTTGTTCGTCCTGAGTGATGCTCTGATTCAACTGGCTGTTCTGTTGGGACAGCCAGGCCTCGCGTTTGGCCGTGTCCTGTGCCCACAACTGGGCAGACAGCGGATGTGCTTCCAGGCTCGGTGACAGTGCTTGTTGCTGGCTCGCCAGTTGTTCCTGTTGTTGCAGAAACTCCTTTTGCTGAGCAATCAGGCCGCCCACTTCGGCGCGCAGTTCGGTAAGTTTTTCTTTCAGCAGGTCCACGGCTTTCTGCGCATTGGCCTGCTCGCCTTCATCATGCCGGCCGAGGCTTTGCAGCAACGCTTCCGGCTGATGATACGGATGGTCCGGGCTGCCACACACCGGGCACGGTTGGTCGTCCTGCAGTTGCTCGCGCAATTCTTCGACACTGGCACTGCGCGCCAGCCGCTGACGCTCCAGCAGTTCGCGGGTAACGGTCAGGGTCTGCTCGGCGACCGTCAACTGGTTTTTGGCGTTAACCCCGTCCTGCGTCAGACGGTCACGTTCGTGCTGCGCCGCGAGTTGCCGTTGCTGCAATTCGCTCAGGCGTTTGTCCAGTTCCTGATGGCTGGCCCACAGCCGCGTCAGTTCTTCGAAGGCCCGCAGTTGCTTGCGGTTGTCCTGCAACAGGTTGCCCAGCAACTGCACTTGTTCAGCCACTGCCTCGGGCTCGGCGCCGGCCTCTTTGTACAGCACCTCCAGATTCTGCTTTTGCGCTGCAAACTCTTCTGTCGCACGGGCGGCGTTTTGTTCAAGGGCGGCCATTTCAGCCTGGCCCTTGTTCAAACGATTACCGATCAGCATCAACTGTTGCAGACGATCCCGGTAGGCATTCCACGCATCGCTCAACGGCGCCAGATGCGTGCTTTGCTCAAGCTCCCCGGCAATCTGTTGCAGACGCTCGCTCACCCGTTGCTGTTGTTCGAGCAATCCCTGGATCGCCGCTTGGCCTCCCGTGCAGGCCTGTTCTGCCTGTTGCTTGAGGTCTGCGCTGAGGCTGGCCTCTTTGGCGAGGCGGGCGAGGGTGCTCTGCGCCTCGAATGCTTCACGCAGTAAGGGCGCACTGCTGGTGTGCCGCTGTTGAGACTCAAGCAGTGCGGTTTGCGCCGTACTCAGGCTGTGTTCGAGTTGTGCCTGGCGCGCGCCGAGTTCGATTTGCTGTTGGCTGTGCGCCTGGATCTGCGCGGCCAGCGGTGTCAGCTGCGCCGTCAGTTCAGTCTTGCGGGCGAATTGGTGCCGTTGCGGTGCCAGTTGCTCCAGCCGAGTCAGCATCAAGCGCTCATCAGACAGACTTTCCCAATGCAGTTGAGCGCTACGCAACTGCTCGGTGGCGCTGTGCTGCTCATCCTGTAACTGGCGCAGGACCTTGAGCCAGGTGTGTTGCAATTCCAGTTGTTTGAGTTGCGCCTGTTGCGTCTTGAGGTGCTGTTGCGCCTGGTTGAAGCGCTCGTCCAGTTCGGCGCGAGCCTCGGGAGGCAACGGTGTGACGCCGCTCGCCTGGTCCTGCAGCAGCTTGTGCGCCTCGCGTGCTTCTTTGGTCTTGTCGAATGCGCGGCGGCCGAGGCGGGTGTAAAGCGCAGTGTCGGTGAGCTTTTCGAGCAGTTCGCTGCGATCGTTGTCATCGGCCTTGAGGAATGCGCTGAACTCGCTTTGCGCAAGCAGCACCGCCCGGGTGAATTGTTCGAAATTCAAACCCAGTGCGGCTTCGAGTTGCGTTTTGTACTCGCCTTTCTGGCTGGCCAGCAGTTGATCCTGATCGATATCACGCAGGCTTTGGCGACTGGCTTGCAGTTTGCCGCCTGCTTTTTCTCGCGCACGGTTGGCTTCCCAGCGAGCGCGGTAACGACGACCGTCAATGCCGACGAAATCTACTTCTGCATATCCGTCGCCCGTTCCTCGGCGCAGCAGCGTGCGCGGATCGCCAGTGCCGATCTCGCCATCGGCATCGGGTACTTTGGCGTCGCGTCCGGTGTTGTTCAGCCGTGGCACGGCGCCAAACAAGGCCAGGCACAAGGCATCGAGCAAGGTGCTTTTGCCGGCGCCGGTCGGCCCGGTGATGGCAAACAGACCCGCGCTGGCCAACGGCTCGGCAGTGAAATCAATTTCAAAAGGGCCGGCCAGCGAGGCAAGGTTTTTCAGGCGGATCGCGAGGATCTTCATGGCTGTTCGCTCTCCATTTGCACGTCTTGCAGCAACTCGGCGAAGTCTTTCAGCGTTTGTTCATCAACCTCGGTGCCGTAATTGTCCTGCCAGGCTCGACTGAACAATTCCTGAGGCGTGAGTTGGTCCAGCTCAATCAACGCCGCACCGTCCTCGGCACCGTCACGGCTGCCATTGCCGGCATATTCGGCGGCAATGCGCACCAGGCGCACCGCTTTGCCTTGCAGGGCGGTCTCGATTTGATGGCGCAGGTCGGGTTGCGGCTCATCGAGACGAACACGAACCTCCAGCCACGGCTGGCGTTGGATATCGGCCAGCAAATCAATGTTTGGCAGATCGGCCAATTGCAGCAGAATCTCGGCCAAGGGGGCCGGGCCAACACGTTGCAGGTTGACCGCGCGCGGGATCAGTTTTGCTTCGACGCTGACCAACGTTTCGCCGTCCAGTTTGACGTCGAGAATCTGGTGCTGATAGCCAATTTCCGAAAACGACAACGGAATCGGCGAACCGCAATAGCGGATGCGCTCCTCACCGTTGACCTTTTGCGGCTTGTGCAAATGACCGAGGGCGACGTAGCTGATACTGGGCGTGAACAGGCTGGCAGGCAGCGCTTCGGCGTTACCGATAATCAGGCTGCGCTCTGAATCTTCCGACACCGAACCGCCGGCCATGTGGGCGTGACTGATGGCAATCATCGCCTGGCCTGGTTTGCGTTTGGCGTTGGCGGCTGCGATCAGCCATTCGTGAACCTGGCCGATACCGCGTAAATAATTGTCGCCCAAGTGTGCCCCGGTGACCTCCGCGGGGCGTAGGAACGGCAGCGCCAGGCACCATCCGGCGATTTCACCGCTGGCGTCCGGCAATGGCAGCAACAGGCGTTCGGCGTCCAGTTGGCCGTCATCCAGCCACAGCACTCGCCCGAGCGCGTGGGTGCGCAGGCGCCGCATCAGCGGCGCTGGCAGTTCGATGCGCGAACCGGAATCGTGATTGCCGGCGATCATCACAATGGTCAGCAGTGGCTGTTGTTCATGGGCGCTGACGATGAAATCGTAAAGTCGTTCCTGAGCTTTTACCGGCGGGTTGACCGTGTCGAAGATATCGCCAGCGATCAACAATACGTCGGGTTGATCCAGCTTCAGTTGGCGCAACAGCCATTCAAGGAAACAGCCGTGCTCGAAATCGCGTTCCTGGCCATGCAGGTTCTGCCCAAGGTGCCAGTCGGAGGTGTGAAACAGACGCAAGGCAAACTCCGTAGGAAATAAGGTAATGGCCGCGGGGAAAATGACGGCGGCGAAAGGGAAGAGAGTTTACTGGCAAACGGCGAAGGTTGCTGAGCGTGCAGCACGATTGGACATCGGCCACTCACTGTAAATCCTACGAACGGTCATCCGAACTGACATTTCTGACAGTATCTCCGCGCTCTATTGAAAGGCTTAATTGATCTGGGCACCGGCCCTTGTAGTGCAGGACAAATGAGTCAATAAAATGGAGAAACATCATGTCTCGGAGTCATTCTAATACGGTCAGCAGAAGCCATGCTCCCCGTCACGGTCACGTGTTTTCCCCCGCCTCTAGAGCCTACTTTGCCTGGCAGGCCGGCGATCTGGATGAGGGCGCTTTAAATCAGCGGGAATCCGGAAAATTCTTTCCTCAAACGGCTGGCGGCTTGCTTGATCCCTACGCCCGGGACGATGTTGCGAATTTCGCTCCGCCTCCAGACGGAAAAATCGCCAGCGCTAATCAACTGACCGGTGCAATGCTGGACGAGCCGGGCAGTCATTGGAAAAAACACGAGGTTCGCAGTGGCGAAATCCTGGATGTGTCGTGGAACTTCACCGCGAATCACCCGACACGCCGCTGGAACTATTTCCTGACTCGCGAGGGGTGGGATCCGAGCAAGGTACTGGCGCGCGATCAATTCGAACCGGAACCTTTTTACGTCGTGCAAAACAATCAACAGCCGTACTGGGCGCATTCATCTGAAATGAAGCCGTCCTCACCGACCCTCCATGCACTTCCTTTGCCCAGGCGTCTTGGCTACCAGGTGTTGCTGTGCATTTGGGAGGTGGTTGATACCGGCAATTCGTTTATTCAGGTGGTGGATCTCGATTTTCTACCGCCAGAAGGAGGAGGTGATCGTCCTGACATTCCAACCGGCCTGAGTGCTGACACGGTCACGGACAAGCAAGTGGTATTGACCTGGAATGTAGCGGCCGGCCCAGCGCCAATTTCCTTTTACCGTATCGAGCGTAATGGGAGCACCACGGTCGATGTGTCCGCGCCGCTACTGACCTGGACCGACAATAGCGTTGCGCCTGAAACCCAATATAACTACACGATCAGTGCCCACGATGAACTCGGGAATTTTTCCTCTCCGAGCCGTCCTGTCCAGGTACACACGCTGCCAGAAGGCGGGGAGGAGCGGCCGACTGCGCCGCAGAACCTGCACAGCATGGGCCAGACTCAGGAAAGTATCAGTTTGATGTGGGGAGGCTCCACCGGACCTGCGCCGATCGTTAACTACCTCATTTACCGTGACGATGTCGAGATCGGCCGGGTGAGTGCAAATCAAACCACGTTCAATGATACGGGCCTGACGCCTGATACCCAGTATCGCTATAGGGTGCAGGCACGCGACCTCAACGGCAAGCTGTCGTCACCGAGCAATATCCTTAGCGTCAAGACCCAAGGCGAAGTCGGCGAATATCCGGCGTGGAAACTAAACACGTTCTATGAAACCAACGCGCTTGTGAGCCATCTCGGCGGTATTTGGCGTTGCTTGCAAAAGCACACGTCTTACACGACCGACTGGGCACCGGGTCAGGACTCAAGCGAGGTACTTTGGGTCAAGTATCCTTCCCGATGAGGTAAGCGGCGACCCAAGAGGCCGGCCGCTGCGCGTCAAAGACTGCCCGAACACGGGCAGTTTTTTTATTTCGGATAAAGCGGTGGCAGGCCACTGTCACCGGTCGGGTCTTGAATGCGCTCGGTAGTGGGGATCGCTTTGATGGCGCGCCACAGATCTTCGCCTTGCCAATGTTGGCCGGTTTCGCTGTACAGCGCGCCGTTCAGGCCGTCGAGCGCATCGGACAGCGGCACGAAGCGTGCGGCCATGTCGGCCAGTGTTTCCGGTTGCTGCCGGGCCCAGGCGTCGAGCGCCTGGCGTGTTGCATGGGGGTCGTTGGCCTGGCAGGCGCGCTTCAGATCGTCGAGTACGGTGCGCGGGCTCGGGCCGGTTTGCGCGGTACGCAAGATTGCTGGCTGCCAGCGGGCGCGCCACCACAGGCCGAAACCGAGCAGGGTGGTGCACGCCAGAATCAGGGTGCTGAGTTTCCAGCGCCAGAGCGTTTCACTGTCAATTGGCACCGAGACTTGAGGCGTGCTGGCCGGCGTATCGACCACCAGGCTCGGGTTGTTAGCCACCTGCAGGGTTTGCGCTGGCAAGCTGCTGCGTTCCAGGTGATCCTCAAAAGTGTTCCACCAGACTACTTCAACCGCAGGCAACTCTATGTCACCGCTGCGTGCCGGGACCAGCGCCTCGCGGTCCTCGCGACTGCCGATCAGGCCGCGTTCGCCGTTGTGATTGCTCAGCACGGGTTGATCCGGATAACGCCGCAAACCGTTGACGTCCGTCGCGGGCAACGGCGGCAGCTGTGAGCTGGCCAGGCCTTCAGCTTTCACCGTCAGGCTGCGGGTCAGTGAATCACCAACCTGGGCGTGATCCGGTTCAGGGTTCCAGCTCTCGCCAAGGCTCAGGCTGCGCGCCGGCAACCAAGGCAAGTCTGCGGGGTAACTGGCGGGTTTGGCCTTGACCGTCAGCGGTATTTGCGCAGAACTGACGCGCATCAGCTTACCCGGTTTTGGCCCTTGCGCCGTGGCGTCCGTTGCTGGCTGTACATCCACCAGCGTGGCACTGAACACTTGGGCCGGAATGTTCAAGACACCGCTGTGTTGCGGGTAAATCGCATAGCGCATTTCAATCACGCCATGGCGCAGGCCGTTGATTACCTTCTCGTAGGTGCGTGACTCGCCCAACTGTTCGATGCGCGCATCGGGAATCTGCAGTGGCGTCAGACTGCTGTCGTCGTACAGCGACACGGAATGGTAAATGCGCAAGGTGAGGACGGCCTGAGCCTGCACATACACGCTGTTTTGATCGAGGCTGGCTTCGATAAACACCGGGGCCAGTTTGTTTGCCGTGTCCTGGTTTTCGCTTTCGATGACCTGCACGGTAATCGGTTGGCTCTGCGCTTCACCTAATTGCAACGGTGGAATGGTCACGCTGCCGTTCTGTCGCGGCAGCAGGGTAATGATCCAGCGGGTGGTCGCCTGATTGTCACCGTTAAGGGTGTTCAATCGGTTGACCTGGCGGGTGCCGCGCACTTCGAACAACGGTTCGAGTGGCGCCAGATCAGGTTTTCCAAACTGCGTTACATCGTTGGATTCCAGGGTCAACTCGACCGTCTCTCCGGAATTGAGACGGCTGCGATCCACACTGGCGACCAGCCCGGAGGCCTGAACCTGCAGGGTCCAGAGCAGCAGCGTGAGTGAGAAAGCGCTGAAGCGGTTCATCGAGTTTTTCCCTGATCCTGATGTTGTTGCTGTTCGTACCAGAATTTACGTCGGAGCAATTCGCCCGGGTCATCCGGGATCTTGCGTAACCATTGTTCGAGCGCCTGACGTTGTTCACCGTCTATGGATTCAGTCGCGGGACGCAGTGGTGGCGAGGTATGTTGCTCATCGCCCAGTTCACTGCCCGGCACTTCATTGGCGCCCGGTTTTGGCGGCGTTGTGGGTGGCTGGCCAGCGTCCGGAGGTGCCTGTTGATCGTCGGGTTTGGGTGGGCTATCCGTCGAAGGTTGAGTGGCGGCTCCGGAGGGTTGTTCCGGCAACGGTTTGTTCGGCGCTTCACTGGTCTTTTCGTCCGGCTCGGCTTTGGGTTGCGTGTTTTTCTGCTTGAGCAGACTTTCTACCAGCGCCTTGTTGGTCAGGGCCGGGCGCAAATCCGGCTGGCGTTCCAGCGCCTGCTCGTACGCATCCAGCGCCGCCTCCAGCTCACCGCTTTTGGCCAGGGCATTACCACGATTGTAGTGGGCGCGAGCGTCGTCACCTTCAGCGAAACGCTCGGCGGCGCCACTGTAGTCGCCCGATTCATAAAGGGCCACGCCTTGCCACTGCGGGTCTGCAAAATGCCGGGCAGCTTCGTCGGGGCGTTTTTGCTTGAGTAAATGCAGCCCGCGCTGATCGGGGCGCAACCACAAGTCTTCAAAGTCGAATGCGTAGCTGGGCTGGGGCAGCAGCAACAACAACGGTAAACAGAACAACCAGCCACGGCGGCCGGCACAGGCCGCGAGTAATAATAGCGGCAACAGCAACCAATAACCCTGGTCGGCCCAGGTGTCGAGACGCAAGGTTTGGCCATCGTTACGCAACGTGCGCGGGCCATCGAGCAGGCCGAGGCCCCGCAGGTCAGTCTCTTCGAGGCGTACGTGGCGATAGCGCCCGTCCAAACCGTTGATGAAGGCCTTGAGGCTCGGCTCATCCAGATGAGGCACCAGAATCGCACCCTGATCATCCTTGAGGAAGCTGCCATCCTCCTGGGTAATCGGCGCGCCTTCAGCGGTACCGACACCGAGCATCAGCAATTGCGTGGACTTGCCTTCCAGCGACCGTCGAATGCCCTGGCGTTCCTGTTCTGTCAGCGACGAGCCGATCAGCAGGATTCGACCGGCGCCCAGCGCGCCTTGATCGAGCAATGCCAGCGCCTTGACCACGGCAAGGTCCGCACGATGGCCAGCCTCGGGCATCAGTGACGGCTTTAATGCGTCGAGCAAATTGCGGCTGGTGGACAGGTCATCCGATAACGGCACCAAGGTATGGGCACTGCCGGCGTACACGACAATTGCGGTTTGCGCATCGCTGCGCGCTTGTAGCAGGTCGTACAGCTTGCGTCGTGCTTGCTCCAATCGGTTGGGCGCGACGTCGGTGGCAAGCATTTCCGGCGTCAGTTCAAGCACCACCACCAGCGGGTCTGCAGGCTTCTGACTGATTTGCTCGACGCGTTCCCAGCTCGGCCCCAGCAGTGCCAGCAGCGTCAGGACCCACGCAAACCCGAGCACCACCCACGGCAGCTTGCTGTCGCGACCGTTACCGCCACTGAGCAATGCCGCATGGAAGGCTGGCGGCAGAATCATCTGCCAGCGCCCAGCGCGCTTCTGCCGATGCCAAAGATGCCACAGCAACCAGCCCAGTACCGGCAATGCCAATAGCCACCACGGACGAAACCAGTACGGCCACAGCGCACTCATCGGCGCCTCCGCAGCCGCAGGCGTTTAAGCCTTTGGCGCCAGTCCGGCAGTTGTGTTTGCAAAAACAGTTCCTTGCTGAGCAGCCGTTGCAGCGGGTTGTCCGGCCAACGCTCGCGCATCACCAGCAACATGCTCAACAACAACGCCATCGCCAGAGGCCAGTGATACAACGCCTGGGCCGGACGGGCCTGAGTTGGCTGTTGAGTAACGGGTTCGAGTTGGTCGAGGGTGTCCTTGATAGCTTGCAGCTCCTTGCCATCACGCGCCCGGAAGTATTGACCACCGGTGACTTGAGCGATGGCTTTCAGGGCTGGTTCGTCCAGGTCAAGACTCGGGTTGACGCCGAGAAACCCCGCCGAACCGCTTTCCTCGGGGTCGGCCCCGATGCCGATCGGGTAAATCTTGACGCCTTCTCTGGCCGCCAATCGCGCCGCCGTGAGCGGATCGATTTCGCCGCCGTTGTTGGCCCCGTCGGTGACCAGGATCAACACGCGGCTCTGGGCCGGACGCATGCGCAGGCGTTTCAAGCCCAGGCCGATGGCATCGCCGATGGCGGTGTTTTTTCCGGCAATGCCGATGCGTGCTTCGTCGAGCCAGATGCGCACGGTGCGTCGGTCGAATGTCAGCGGGGCTTGCAGATAAGCCTGGCTGCCAAACAGGATCAGGCCGACCCGATCGCCTTCACGACTTTCCAGAAAGTCACCGAGCAAATGCTGGACCAGCGACAAGCGGCTGACATCTTCGTCCTGCCAACGCATGTCGGGAAAGTCCATCGAGCCAGACACGTCCACCGCCACCAGCAGATCGCGGCCGCTGGCGGCAATCGGTAGCGGCTCGCCCAGCCATTGCGGGCGTGCAGCGGCCATCAGCAGCAGTAGCCACAACAGGATGAAGGGAGCCTGCTGGCGCCAGGCCGGTAGATTGGCGCGGGCGCGGCGTCGGGCCAGGCCTTCAAGGTCGCTGAGGAAACTGACCTTCAGTGCCGGCTCGCCGCTGTCGGCAACTGGCAGCAAAACGCGCATCAGCCAAGGCAACGGCAACAGGGTGAAGATCCACGGCCAGGCAAACTCAAACATGTTTGCGAATCCAGGTATCGACGGCTTGCGTCAGGCCGGCAATGGCCTTGTCGTCGAGTTTGCATTCGGGCTTATAAGCGCCCTCAACCAATACCATCCAGCGTGTCAGGCCCGCAGCCGGGCAGCGGTTGTCGAGAAACGCCAGCCACTTTCGGCCATTCAGTGTGTGGCTCTGGCTGTACGGATAGTGGTTGCGGCACAGGCGTTTCAGCAGTCCGTTGAGTTGTTGCAACCAGGCACCCGCCGGCGCGCCATCATACGGTTTGGGCATCAACGCAAGCTCTGCCAGCGCAGCCACACGCACCGGGTCCAGCGGTTGTTCGGCCCGAACGATGGGGCGCTTGTTTGGGATGAACCGTCGCAGCTGCCACAGGCCGAAACCCATCAGCGGCAACAACAGCAGCAGTAACCACCAGCCCGGGGCTGGCGGCCAAAAGCCGATGGGCGGCGGCGAGATCAATGGCTGAAGTTGATCGAGGCTGCTCATCGACTCTTCCCCGGTTTCTCTGGGTTGAGGTATTCGCGCAGTTGCTCGACCATTTCACTCTGGGTGCTCAGCGGCATTAACAGCACCCGCAGTTTTTGCGCGAGCAGTTCCCAACGGGCGATGCGTGCTTCGGCTTGTGCGCGGTAAGTCTGGCGCAAGTCAAAATTCATGGTGTCGAGTTCGAGCTGCGCGCCGCGTTCGGCAAAGCGCAGGAGGCCCGCAGCGGGGAGGGCGTGATCCAGTGGGTCGGACAGCGGCAGCAGCAGTAAATCGCAGTGACGCGACAACAGGCTCAGTTGCTGTTCGCAGCCTTCGGTCAAGGCACGCTCGTCGCAGATCACGATCACCAGACTGCCTGGCCGCAATACTTCGCGTGCGCGGCGAAGGGCCATGTTCAGGGCATCGCGGTCGGTTTCAGCTTCGGTGTGCAGCGACTGGTTGACGCGCACCAACCGGTTGAGCAATTGCAGCAGGCTCTGCTTGCTGCGCCGGGGTTTGATTTCGTAGTGCTCGTCGTCGCCGAACACCAGGCCGCCGACCCGGTCATTGTGGCCCAGTGCCGCCCAGCCAATCAGACTCGCGGCTTGTGCGGCGAGCACCGATTTGAACATCAGCCCAGAGCCGAAAAACAGCCTGCGGCTTTGCTCGACCATAATGAAAATCGGCCGCTCACGCTCTTCGTGGAACAGCTTGGTGTGCGGCTCCTGGGTGCGTGCGGTGACGCGCCAATCGATGGTGCGCACATCGTCGCCGGCCTGATAGACCCGCACCTGGTCGAAATCCACGCCACGCCCGCGCAGCTTGGAGTGGTGCAAACCAATCAATGGGCTGCGCTGGCTAGGCGTTGAAAACAGCTGCACTTCGCGCACGCGGTGGCGCATTTCGATCAGCTCGGCGAGGCTGACACGTATACCCGGCTCGGGCGGCAAAAGGGCGTTCATCGCGGTCAGGCTACGGCTACGACGTCGAGAATCCGCTGCACTACCCGGTCCTGGTCGATGCCTGCAGCCTCGGCTTCAAACGAAAGAATGATGCGATGGCGCAATACATCGAAAAGCACGGCCTGAATGTCTTCCGGGCTGACGAAGTCGCGCCCGGCGAGCCAAGCGTGCGCCCGGGAGCAGCGGTCCAGGGCAATCGAGCCGCGGGGGCTGGCGCCGTAGGCGATCCATTCGGCCATTTCCGGATCGAATTTTCCCGGCGTACGCGTGGCCATGACCAGTTGCACCAGGTATTCCTCCACGGCATCGGCCATGTACAAACCGAGGATTTCCTTGCGCGCGGCAAAAATGGCCTGTTGGCTGACCCGGCGTTCTGGCTTGGTTTCGCCGTTCAAGGCTTCACCGCGTGCTTGTTGCAGGATGCGGCGCTCGACGGCGGCGTCCGGGAAACCAATTTTGACGTGCATCAGAAACCGGTCGAGCTGAGCTTCAGGCAGCGGATAGGTGCCTTCCTGCTCGATGGGGTTTTGCGTGGCCATCACCAGAAACAGCGGCGACAGTTCGTAAGTGCTGCGCCCGACGCTGACCTGGCGCTCGGCCATGGCTTCAAGCAATGCCGACTGGACCTTGGCCGGGGCACGGTTGATTTCGTCCGCCAGTACCAGGTTGTGAAAGATCGGGCCTTGCTGGAACACGAAGCTGCCGGTTTCCGGGCGATAGATTTCGGTGCCGGTGATGTCGGCGGGCAGCAAGTCAGGGGTGAACTGGATACGGTGGAACTGGGCCTCGATGCCTTCGGCGAGTTCTTTGATGGCCTTGGTCTTGGCCAGGCCAGGAGCGCCCTCGACCAGCATGTGGCCGTCGGCAAGCAAGGCAATGAGCAAGCGCTCGATGAGTTTTTCCTGGCCGAGAATCTGCGTTGAAAGAAAGGTTCGCAGCGCAAGCAGCGCTTCACGATGTTCCATCGATGACTGTTCCTGGAAAGGGTGACCGAGGGCGTTCGAATAACGCCAGGGCTGGGGGCGTTACTTTAATGCATCGCGGGGGGCTGCGACTAACGGCTTTTTGCTTGAAGGGCGGGAAATGGTTGGCGAGATTGTTTGTAAATTGTATGGCCGCAGGTTGGGCGGTGATCTCACGGGCCTCATCGCGAGCAGGCTCGCTCCCACATTGGAACGGTGCCGGATGCCAATTTTGCATCCGCTGCACATCTTCTGTGGGAGCGAGCCTGCTCGCGATGGTGCCGGCTCAGACGCCGAAAATCACAGCTCGCTGATATAGGTGCCGGTGCCCTTGAGAATGTTCTGCAAGGTTTCTTCCACCTCGGCCAGATCGCTTGCGTCCGTATTATGGGTGATCTCCAGCGAATCATCCCCATTCAGGGCATCAGCATCCACCGCCGCGATCTCGATCAGCAGCCGGGTAGGGCTGAGCGTCACTTTCACGCCGTCCAGCGTCGAAGGCTCGCCGTCCAGGGTGATTTCCAGTTCGTCTTCGTCCGGGTAACGAGCCATCAGGAACATCTCGCCTTGGTCGCTATGGCAGGCGAGCATGGCCATGTTGTCTTCTTCTTCATCGCACGGGTTGACGATCAGAAGTGCGGTGGTCATTTGCATGGGAAATTCCTGGCGCTGAGCGCGGTGTTGACAGGCAAAACGTGATTTTGCCAGTGACGGGGAATTTTTGCTGAACAGTGTTGGGACTATCAGTTGTGATAGTTGTCGATCAGCGCAAAACCATCGACAGTGCAGGAGCATCCCTGATCCTGATTTTGCGGAGATCGTCCCCATGTCCCCTCCACAGAAAACCCGTCTCATCGGTTATCAATACGATGCACTGGATCGGCTGACGAGCCATGGCGGGCAGAACAATGTGCATCGCCAGCGTTTCTACTGCGAAAGTCGCCTGGCTACCGAGACCGGGAGCAGCGAGCAGATTTCAATCGTTCAGCACGATGACAGGTTGCTCGCGCAGCGACAGCGAAATAGCGGCGGGCTCCTCACTACCTTGCTGGCCACGGACCTGCAGAATTCTGTTCTCAATACCCTGGTTGCAAGCCGCCCGGCCCACTTTGTGTATTCGCCCTACGGTCATCGACCCTGCGACAGCGGTTTGAGTAGTTTGCTGGGGTTCAACGGGCAGCGGCCGGACCCCAGCACCGGGCATTACTTGTTGGGTAATGGTTATCGGGCGTTTAACCCGGTGCTGATGCGATTCAACAGCCCCGACAGTGTGAGTCCGTTTGGAAAGGGCGGGTTGAATGCGTATGCGTACTGCGTGGGTGATCCGATCAATCGGAGTGATCCGACAGGGCATGCTTTTTCAGCGCTCTCGACCCTGTTTACTAAAGTTAAGGCACGTTATTTATCATTCGTAACAGGCGATCACGTTAAACCGGTGAAGCAATACACAAGAATTTCCGAAGATTTGTCTGTTTTTGTAGATGAATATAAGGGCGGCTCAAGGTTGAATATCTTTGGGCATGGAGCATCGTCAGGAGGAGTTTTGAGGGAGGCGCGTACATTATTGGGGCCCAACAGCCTTTCTACCTTTGTGAAAAATGCAGGTTTTAATTTTGAATCATTTGAGAGTGCTCGCCTTTTAACATGCCATTCCGGGAGTACGTTTAATCATTCGCTAAATCCACTGAATGCCGCATTCGGCCAAATGTTCGCTGATTTTTCAGGTCTTCCGGTAAAGGCTTATAGGGGGCAGCTCCTGGCGGGACCGCGACAATCATCTTCGATTAGTCGATTAAATATCGGAGAAACGTCTAACCGAACAGAGTATTTCAGCATCACGAAGAGATCTGAGTCGCGGCGCTCCACCTTCTTCAACGTGCAATACGCGCCCGTCAAATTTCTACCTGAACATATCCTTCCTAATGTGCGAACCGAATAACTTGAAGAATGGAAAAATCCAGCGCGCGGTGCCCAGCTACCCGAAGGCCCCGCTTGCCCTTTATCGCTACGACGCGCTCGATCTCCTGAGTAGCTACGCTCAGTTGGACAGCAACGAACGCCAGCACTTTTATCGCGAAGGCCGTTTGGTGACCGAGACCCAGGGCTGTGAGCAGATTTCAATAGTGCAGCACGGGGATCAGTTGCTTGCGCAGCAACAGCGCCAAAACAGTGGGCCTGCCACTGCACTGTTGGCGACGGATCAGCAGCGTTCTGTGCTCCATTCGCTACAGCCCAAACGCACCCGGCCCAACGCCTATTCGCCCTACGGTCATCGACCCTGCGCCAGCGGTTTGAGCAGTTTGCTGGGGTTCAACGGGCAGCGTCCGGACCCCGTCACCGGGCATTATTTGCTGGGCAATGGTTATCGGGCGTTTAACCCGGTGCTGATGCGATTCAACAGTCCCGACAGTGTGAGTCCGTTTGGAAAGGGCGGGTTGAATGCGTATGCGTATTGCGTGGGTGATCCGATTAACCGGACCGATCCAGAGGGTAATTTTTCTGTTTTGAATCTCTTCATAAAAATGAGTGCTGCTGTCGATTTCCTATCGAGCGGTCACTCCGTGAAGCGCGTTACAAATGTGACAAGGCTCTCTGAAGGTATATTTGCGTTCGAGGATACATACAAAAATAAGCCCAGACTAAGTTTCCAGGGGCATGGTGGTCCGGACAGCGACCACATGATGTTCAGCCGTCGTAGAACTATAAACGCGAAAAGTCTTCATGATCTTGCGATAAGCAAGGGCTATTCTTTTGAACGATATGAAAATATTCGCACCGTAATGTGCTATTCCGGTAGTGACGTTCACACCTCAACGGGTGAAATGAAGCCTTCGTTTGCGCAGGCTTTATCCTCAATCACCCAGCGCCCCGTTAAAGGCTATAAAGGGGTCGTCATGGCATCAAAAATGGAGCGTGACTACAAGCGGCTTCAGCCCGGAGAGACTTCTCGGGTGGGCTATTTCCATTACGTTGTGAAAAACAAATCCATGATGCCCGCAGGGCATGATGATTACGAGCCGGTCACATTCAATTCCCGAGTGCGCACATCCACTTGATGAGTGTGGAAACCGCGAATCTGCCGATACTCATTGCATCTATCGCGCACTGCTTGCGGGTATTTGTGTCATAAAACATGTCGAGTACGAAATGACGTTGATCGGTCATTTTTCGTACGAATGTGCCGTAAACCCTGGCTTTAAACGCCCATTTCCCTGTACGACTGCTAGTGTTGTCCGATGCATCCAGCGTGAGCTGCGTGCAGATGACCGAATATGTCGCAGGACCGCAAGCACAGGCCTTGCCGCACTGGTTAAGCTGCGCATCGAATGGATACCCGTAAAGACAGTGCGCAATCCATCGCGCAGTGGTTTTTGCAGATGCCCATTCCCGGAAGGTGAATGTGACCTGAGTGTCTCGTCCAGCTTCACCCACCTGTCGCCCTGTTTCCTCTGCCCGAGAATCAGGAACAGGGTGACGGATCGCCCCGAAAGGGGTTTTGCACGCGACGCTTCCATCAATAACAAGCCCAAGCGGAGTACCACAGATGGCGTTCTTCACCGCAGCCAGCAAAGCCGACTTCCAGCACCAACTGCAAGCGGCACTGGCGCAGCACATCAGTGAACAGGCACTGCCACAAGTGGCGCTGTTCGCTGAACAATTCTTCGGCATCATTTCCCTGGACGAGCTGACGCAGCGTCGGTTGTCCGACCTCGCTGGCTGTACTCTTTCTGCGTGGCGCCTGCTTGAGCGCTTCGATCACGCGCAACCACAAGTGCGCGTCTACAACCCTGATTACGAACGCCATGGCTGGCAGTCGACCCATACCGCGGTTGAAGTGCTGCATCACGACCTGCCATTTTTGGTGGATTCGGTGCGCACCGAGCTGAACCGTCGCGGCTACAGCATTCATACCCTGCAAACCACCGTGCTGAGCGTGCGTCGCGGCAGCAAGGGCGAGTTGCTGGAAATCTTGCCGAAGGGCACCCAGGGCGACGGCATTCTGCAAGAGTCGTTGATGTACCTGGAAATCGACCGCTGCGCCAACGCGGCCGAACTGAATGTGTTGAGCAAAGAGCTGGAACAGGTTCTGGGTGAAGTCCGCGTCGCGGTAGCCGATTTCGAACCGATGAAAGCCAAGGTGCAGGAAATCCTCACCGGCCTCGACAATAGCCAGTTTGCGGTCGATGGCGAAGAAAAAGCCGAAATCAAAAGTTTCCTGGAATGGCTGGTGGGCAACCACTTCACCTTCCTCGGCTATGAAGAGTTCGTGGTTGAAGACGAAGCCGATGGCGGCCACATCGTTTACGACCAGAACTCCTTCCTGGGCCTGACCAAATTGCTGCGCACCGGCCTGACCTACGATGACCTGCGCATCGAAGACTACGCCGTGAATTACCTGCGCGAACCGACCTTGCTGTCGTTCGCCAAGGCTGCGCACCCAAGCCGTGTTCACCGTCCGGCTTACCCGGATTACGTGTCCATCCGTGAAATCGACGCGCACGGCAAAGTCATCAAGGAATGCCGTTTCATGGGCTTGTACACCTCCTCGGTGTATGGCGAGAGCGTGCGGGTTATCCCGTACATCCGCCGCAAGGTCGAAGAAATCGAGCGCCGTTCCGGCTTCCAGTCCAAGGCTCACCTGGGCAAGGAACTGGCACAGGTCGTTGAAGTGCTGCCGCGTGATGACCTGTTCCAGACCCCGGTCGACGAACTGTTCAGCACCGTGATGTCGATCGTGCAGATCCAGGAACGCAACAAGATCCGCGTGTTCCTGCGCAAAGACCCGTACGGCCGTTTCTGCTATTGCCTGGCGTACGTGCCGCGTGACATCTACTCCACCGAAGTGCGCCAGAAGATCCAGCAAGTGCTGATGGATCGCCTGAAAGCGTCGGACTGCGAGTTCTGGACCTTCTTCTCCGAGTCCGTGCTGGCCCGTGTGCAGCTGATTCTGCGCGTCGATCCGAAGAACCGTCTCGACATCGACCCGATCCTGCTGGAAAAAGAAGTGGTGCAGGCTTGCCGCAGCTGGCAGGACGATTACGCCAGCCTGGTGGTGGAAAGCTTCGGCGAAGCTCAGGGCACCAACGTGTTGGCCGACTTCCCGAAAGGCTTCCCGGCCGGTTACCGCGAGCGTTTTGCAGCGCATTCGGCCGTGGTCGATATGCAGCACCTGCTGAGCCTGACCGAAAAAAATCCATTGGTGATGAGCTTCTATCAGCCACTGGGTCAGGTCTCTGGCCAGCGCGAACTGCATTGCAAGCTGTATCACGCCGATACCCCGCTGGCACTGTCCGACGTGTTGCCGATCCTGGAAAACCTCGGCCTGCGCGTGCTGGGCGAGTTCCCGTATCGCCTGCGTCACAACAACGGTCGTGAATTCTGGATTCATGATTTCGCGTTCACCGCGGCCGAAGGCCTGGAACTCGACATCCAGCAACTCAACGACACCTTGCAGGACGCGTTTGTCCACATCGTGCGTGGCGATGCCGAGAACGATGCATTCAACCGCCTGGTGCTGACCGCCGGCCTGCCATGGCGCGACGTGGCGCTGCTGCGTGCTTACGCGCGCTACATGAAGCAGATCCGCCTGGGCTTCGACCTGGGTTACATCGCCAGCACCCTGAACAACCACACCGACATCGCTCGCGAGTTGACCCGGTTGTTCAAGACCCGCTTCTACCTGGCGCGCAAGCTCACCAGCGATGATCTGGAAGACAAGCAGCAACGACTGGAACAAGCCATCGTGACTGCACTGGACGACGTCCAGGTGCTGAACGAAGACCGCATCCTGCGTCGCTACCTGGACCTGATCAAAGCGACCTTGCGGACCAACTTCTACCAGGCTGACGCCAACGGTCAGAACAAGTCCTACTTCAGCTTCAAGTTCAACCCGCACCAGATTCCAGAACTGCCGAAGCCTGTACCGAAGTTCGAAATCTTCGTTTACTCGCCACGCGTCGAAGGCGTGCACTTGCGCTTCGGTAACGTTGCTCGTGGCGGCCTGCGCTGGTCCGACCGTGAAGAAGACTACCGCACCGAAGTGCTGGGCCTGGTAAAAGCCCAGCAAGTGAAGAACTCGGTGATCGTGCCGGTGGGCGCCAAGGGCGGATTCCTGCCACGTCGTCTGCCTCTGGGCGGCAGCCGTGACGAGATCGCGGCCGAGGGCATCGCCTGCTACCGCATCTTCATTTCGGGCCTGTTGGACATCACCGACAACCTGAAGGACGGCGCGCTGGTGCCGCCATTGAACGTGGTGCGTCACGACGACGATGACCCGTACCTGGTGGTTGCGGCGGACAAGGGCACTGCGACCTTCTCTGACATCGCCAATGGCATCGCTATCGATTACGGCTTCTGGCTCGGCGACGCTTTTGCGTCCGGTGGTTCGGCCGGTTATGACCACAAGAAAATGGGCATCACCGCCAAAGGCGCGTGGGTTGGCGTACAACGCCACTTCCGCGAGCGCGGCATCAATGTCCAGAAAGACAGCATCACCGTGGTCGGGGTGGGTGACATGGCCGGTGACGTGTTCGGTAACGGCTTGTTGATGTCCGAAACCTTGCAACTGGTCGCCGCCTTCAACCACTTGCACATCTTCATTGACCCGAACCCAGAGCCTGCCAACAGCTTTGCCGAGCGTCAGCGCCTGTTCGATCTGCCGCGTTCGGCATGGTCGGATTACGACACCAGCATCATGTCTGAAGGCGGCGGGATCTTCTCGCGTAGCGCAAAAAGCATCGCGATTTCCCCGCAGATGAAAGAGCGTTTTGACATTCAGGCCGACAAGCTGACCCCGACCGAACTGCTGAACGCTTTGCTCAAGGCGCCGGTAGACCTGTTGTGGAACGGCGGTATCGGCACTTACGTCAAGGCCAGCACCGAAAGCCACGCCGATGTCGGCGACAAGGCCAACGATGCGCTGCGCGTCAACGGCAACGAACTGCGCTGCAAGGTCGTGGGCGAGGGTGGTAACCTCGGTATGACTCAATTGGGTCGTGTTGAATTCGGCCTGAATGGCGGCGGTTCCAACACCGACTTCATCGACAACGCCGGTGGTGTGGATTGCTCCGACCACGAAGTGAACATCAAGATCCTGCTGAACGAAGTGGTTCAGGCCGGCGACATGACCGAGAAGCAACGTAACCAGTTGCTGGGCAGCATGACGGACGAAGTCGGCCATCTGGTGTTGGGCAACAACTACAAGCAGACTCAAGCGTTGTCGCTGGCTGCACGTCGTGCCTACGAGCGCATTGCTGAATACAAGCGCTTGATGAACGACCTGGAAGGCCGCGGCAAACTGGACCGCGCCATCGAGTTCCTGCCGGCGGAAGAAGCCATCAACGAACGCGTCGCTGCAGGCCAAGGCCTGACGCGTGCCGAGTTGTCGGTGCTGATCTCCTACAGCAAGATCGATCTCAAGGAGCAGTTGCTCAACTCGCTGGTGCCGGACGACGACTACCTGACACGCGACATGGAAACCGCTTTCCCGCCGAGCCTGGTCAGCAAGTTCTCCGAAGCCATGCGCCGTCACCGTTTGAAGCGTGAAATCGTCAGCACCCAGATCGCCAACGATCTGGTGAACCACATGGGCATCACCTTCGTTCAACGACTCAAAGAGTCGACCGGTATGAGCCCGGCGAACGTGGCCGGTGCGTATGTGATAGTGCGTGACATCTTCCATCTCCCGCATTGGTTCCGTCAGATCGAAGCCCTGGATTACCAGGTGTCCGCTGACGTGCAACTGGAGCTGATGGACGAGCTGATGCGTCTGGGCCGCCGTGCTACACGCTGGTTCCTGCGCAGCCGCCGCAACGAGCAGAACGCCGCGCGTGACGTCGCACACTTCGGTCCGCACCTGGCAGCGCTGGGCCTCAAACTCGACGAACTGCTGGAAGGCCCGACTCGCGAAGGCTGGCAGACCCGTTATCAGGCCTACGTCGCAGCTGGCGTGCCTGAGTTGCTGGCGCGCATGGTTGCAGGCACCACGCACCTGTATACCTTGCTGCCGATCATCGAAGCTTCGGACGTGACCGGTCAGAACGCAGCAGACGTTGCGAAGGCTTACTTCGCCGTCGGCAGCGCGCTGGACATCACCTGGTACTTGCAACAGATCAGCGCCTTGCCGGTTGAAAACAACTGGCAAGCACTGGCCCGTGAAGCGTTCCGTGATGATGTGGACTGGCAGCAACGTGCAATCACCATCTCCGTCCTGCAACAGGGCGACGGCACCATGGACGTGGAAACACGCTTGGCGCTGTGGATGGAGCAGCACGAAGGCATGGTCGAGCGCTGGCGCACCATGTTGGTAGAAATCCGTGCCGCCAGCGGCACCGATTACGCCATGTATGCAGTCGCCAACCGCGAACTGCTGGACCTGGCGTTGAGCGGGCAAGCGGTGATTCCTGCCACTGCCTGATTAGCGACTGAATGAAAAAACCCGCATCGAAAGGTGCGGGTTTTTTTTTGCCTGAAGTGTGTGATGTCTGCTTAGGCCACATCGCAAGCAAGCCTGCGACGAGGCATCAAACTTAATACAACTTTTGGCCCGGGTTATTATCAATCATCGACACGTTAGTTGACGGCTTGGTCAGTAAATTGTTGAGCGACTGGTCAAATTTCTGCAGCGCCCTTACTTGCACATCCTGTTGCTGGTTAATGTCCGCCACAATCTCTTCGCTGCGTTTGAAATCTGCCCATAACGGGCTTAACGCTTTGGCGTCATGCCCTTGCGCAGTGCCAATGTAGTTGAACTTCGAGTCGTAGAAGTCTGCACTGACATCGGCTTTGATGTCCGAACTGCGCGACGTCATCAACTGACTGCGAGTGTCAATGATCGCCACCACATCCGGTCTTGCTGCGCGCAGGCTTTGCATGTCCGGGTACACCGTTACCGAGCCAAATTGGCGTTGCAAGGAGGCCTTGACCCAATCCACCGCCAGGTCCGGTTTGGAGGTGGCGACGTAGGCGTCGTGGATGGGTTGTACCAGCAGGCTCTGGCCAAAACCGGTGCCGGCGTTCGCCTGGTAATGCTCAAGGTAAGCACGGTTGGTCTGGGTGTTGCGGCTGTAGACGACGCCCAGCGAAACGTTGCTGCCATTGCTAATGTTTGCGGTGTTACTGCGGCCGACCGGTTGCGTGAAAATCCCGTCGAGCGAAGACACCGCCGTGGGGGCCGTGGGAATGGAACACGCCGTTAGAAGAGCGGTCATCGTCAAGGTACTGACAAGCGCAAGTTTCATAGTGCTTCTCCAGGGAAACAGCTTCAGTCAACGAGTAGAGTTGCCGGATTAAACCGGCGGTGATTCCAGACTAAACCTGTCCACAATGAATTAAATAGCCATCCATTAAACTTTAAGGCCTGCCCCTAGTTTTGTTTGCTGTAACAATGCGTGGTTAATTGCGTTGGGATATAAAAAGGCCCAAATCTCAAGTTCGGGCCTTTTTATTTATGGCTGCACGTTCAGGCATCAGTTTTCCAAGGGGATCAACACTTTTTCATCCGGCGACAACACCATGAACACCAACAGTTTGGCGGGTTTGGTAGTGCTGGCATTTTTCGAGATCAAATGCTCCGATCCGGCCGGTTCGTACCAGTATTGGCCGGGCGTGTAGGTGATAGCCTTTTCACCCTTCACTTGAGAAATGATCGAGCCGGAAATGACGTAAGCCATGGCCGTGCCTTCATGTTTATGTGCAATCGACGCCTGGCCAGGCTTGTAGTCGACTTCGATCATCATGGCTTTTTTGCCAGGTACATTCTTCAGCAACTCGTCCTGCAGCACGGTTATCTTTTCCGATGGATCGTGGGCGAACGCTGCGGTGGAGGCTGTGAGGGCGAGGGCGGCCAGTAAACTCAGTGCTTTCATGGTTGATCACCTGGGGAGTTAGTCGTCAGGGATCACAGTAAGCCTGGCGCCGGACCAATAAAACGGCCAATTTTCGGGAAGGTGAGGGGACCAATCAACGTGCGCTGATCGTTCCCACGCGAGCGTGGGAACGATTGATTAGCGGATTGGAAAGCTGTTGAAATCCACGGCATTCGCCAATTGGCTATCGATCAGGCCGATAAAGCCCTGCACTTCGGGGCAGTTGAAATGAGATTGCATGGCCGCTTCCGATTGCCAGCGGGCGCTGACGTTCCAGCGGTTGCTGTCCTCGGGGCAGCGGTCGACCATATAGGAATCACAGCCCGGAAGTTCGCGCAGGGTTTCGACAATCTTTTGCAGTTGCTTGCCCAGCTCTTCCGTGCGGCCAGCGGCGGCCTGCACCTGTACGGTATTGAACACTTCGTTGGACATTGCTCACACTCCTGAATCGGGCCGGACGGATCCTGCTCATTGAGGGATAACGCCCATGCAGAATAGGCCCGTGAGGGCGGACCACCAATAGCCAATCGCCGAATAAAGCCGAAGACCAATCGTCAGGCAACCTGCTGCAAGATGTCCCGCAGACGGTCCAGCGCGATGTCGATGTCCAGTGTTTCAATTGCGCCAAACCCCATGAGAAGACCGGACCGTGGCGCTTGTTGGTAGAAAAAGCCTTCTATGGAGTACAGCCCGACTTCAACTTTTCGCGCAAGCTCGATCACTAAAGGAATATCGATAGCCACTTTGCACATAACCACCATGTGGAAACCCGCCGTTGAGGGCACGGCCTCAAGCCACGGTGAAAGATCCCCCGCCATACGCGCCAGGATGCGCTCGCGGCGCCCGGCGTAGATCGTGTGGCAGCGGCGGATGTGTTTCAGCAGGCAACCCTCGGCAATGAATTTAGCCATCGCCCATTGTGGCAGGGTCGAGGTGTGCAGGTCGGTGAGCTGTTTAGCCCTGATCACTGCCTCCAGAATCGCTGGCGGCAAGATCGCGAAGCCCAGCCGCAGCTCCGGCAGCAGGGTTTTCGAGAAGGTGCCGACGTAAGCAACGACACCACGGTCGTCCATGCTTTGCAGCGAGTCTGTGGGCCGACCTTCGTAGCGGAATTCGCTGTCGTAATCGTCCTCGATGATAATCGCCCCCAGCTCGTACGCCCGCTCCAGCAGCGCTACTCGTCGTTCCTGGCTCATTGGCAAGCCGAGCGGAAATTGGTGCGATGGCGTGACATAAATAAACCGCGTGCCCAGCGGTATCTTGTCGACTTGAATGCCGTCGGCGTCTACCGGCACACCAACCACCGTGGCGCCATGACTGGCGAACAACAAGCGCGCGGGCGGATAACCCGGGTCTTCCATGGCGACAATGCTGCCGGGGCGGGTCAATACCCGCGAGATCAGGTCCAACGCCTGTTGCGCGCCGTTGCACACGACCACGTCTTCGTCCTGGCAATTGACCCCGCGTGAAAACGCGATGTGCCGGGCAATGGCGTTACGTAGCGCGGGCAGCCCTTCGGGCAAACTGTAGAAACCCTTCGAACCGGCGATCTGGCGCAGCGCGTGTGAGGTGCAACGCCGCCAGTCATCCTGAGGAAACTGGCCCTTGCTGGTCGCGCCGCCAATGAAGTCATACCGCAACGAGTTTTCTAGCGTCGGATGACGCAAAAACACCGGCAAATTGCGCCACGACTCGATGACTTCGGCACTCGCCAACTGTGAATGGCTTTGCTTGGGCACGCTTTTCGCGACCCGGGCATTAACGTACGTGCCTTTGCCGATCACGCCGGTGAGGAAGTTTTCGTAGGTCAGTTGAGCGTAGGTGTCGGAAATGGTCTTGCGCGAGATACCCAGTTGCTCCGCCAGCAAACGGCTGGGCGGCAGTTGAGTCCCGGCGGCAAGACGCCCGGATTCGATGGCGCTGCGCAGTTGGTTATACAACTGCCCTGACAAGTCCTTGCGGCCGTTGATGACAACGTGAAGTTCCATACCGGCCAGGCTCCCGGGGGTGATTAAGGGTCGCGTCAGATTACCCGCAAGCGCTGCCGTGATGAAGTTGTGTGGTCGAAAAACGCCGAATTGGCCTGATCATGCGTGGTGCATGCTTATTTCGCAGAATTGGATCTGTAACGGCCACGCATCAACGCTTACCGTTCAGGCGACTTATCGATCCATGAGGCTCGCCATGAATTCCCGTCTGGATTACTACAGCGCATCGCCCAAGGCGATGAAAGCGATGATTGCCATGGAAGCCCTCACCAGCAACCTGAGCATCGAACAGGCGTTGCTGCACCTGATCAAAATCCGTGCGTCACAACTCAATGGCTGCGCCTTCTGCACCGACATGCATTCGGTGGACGCGCGGCGCCTCGGCGAGTCCGACCGACGCCTGTATTCACTCGTGGTGTGGCGTGACAGCGGCTTCTTCAATTCGCGCGAGCGAGCGGCGCTGGCGTGGACCGAAGCGGTGACGCTGCTCGCGCAAAGCCATGTGCCCGATGAAGTTTACGCGCAGGCGCGGGAACAGTTCAGCGAAGCCGAAATGGTTGACTTGACGATTGCGGTCACCACCATCAACAGCTGGAATCGGCTGGCAGTGAGTTTTCGCCAAGCGCCCAGTGCTTGAACCAACGCTGTCAAGGTGCCGTACTGCTGTTCACCGCCGGGCGCTGAGGTTTGGCCGAGGTGCCGAACGTATTGCCCATGCGCACACTGGTCGCGGCGGGTGTGGCCAGGCCTTTCTGATTTGGCGCTTTTTTGTTGAGTGCTCCGTTGATTGCCGCCTGATTGCGCTCATCGGCGGCTGCGCCATTGGTGTTGCTGCCCATTTGCTGGCCAAGGCACCCATAATCTGGCGCCTTGTAACCGGCCACGCTCACTTCCATGCAACCTTCGGACTGTTCCGCCTGTGCTGCAGGCATCCCGGTTACCAGCAGCAAACTGGCTGCCAACGGCCAAATACTCTTCATCATCTGCCTCCTGGCCGGCCGCAAGATAGGGCCGCTATGCCGCTTGAGTCTAGTGCAAAGTCGATGATGGCCCCGTGATGCTTTTTTTGCAGCGACCGTCACAACAGAGTCATATACAGCCCTCAGGATGACGGTTTTCTGGGGTGCATCAGCCGTGCATCGAGGCACAACCGGCCATCGGTATCGGGGTTCAGTGCGCAGTGCTCATTACTGGGTACGCCAGGCCTGTCTGTTCGCATTTGCGATGTGGCTGATGCTTGCCCGGGCACATGCGGGGTCTGGCGACGTGCCGATAGTGTTCGATATTCCTGCCCAGGAACTGACCGGCGCGCTGCAAGCTTTCAGTCGTGACAGCGGTATGGCGGTGCTGGTGGACCGACAATTGACCCTTGGCCGACGTTCTCTGGGGGTCAAGGGCCGTTTCAGTGCCGCCCAGGGTTTGAACCTGATGCTCACCGGCACGGGGCTGATGGCCCGTTATTCCCGTGCCGATGCGGTGACCTTGCAAGTGGCACAGGTCGGCGAAGTGCCATTGCCCAAAGGCTTTGCCTCCAGTGGCGCGAACCCGGCCAGTAACAGTTATGCAGCGGCGATTCAATCGGCTATCGAGCGTCGTTTATGTGGGTCGACCTTGACCCGTCCCGGTACTTTTCGGGCATTGCTGCAGTTATGGATTGGCCGCGATGGCGCGGTACAACATAGCCGCCTGGTGACGTCCAGCGGCGATGTTGAGCGCGATGCGGCGCTGGTGGAAATCGTGCAACACCTGAAGATAGAACGGGCGCCGCCAAGCTCGGTGCGCCAGCCAGTGACGTTGCTTTTAGTACCGGACTTGCCAGGAAAACGCATGGACTGCATGCAGCAGGAAGGAGCCTTCGGGGCATGAAAGACAGTGGACAGAGTTCGATGGTCAGGTTGTTCCTGACCTCTTACGACGATTTCAAGATGCGTCTGCGTCGGCGTCTTGGTTGTGAAGACCTCGCCAATGATGTTTTGCACGAAACGTATCTGCGGGTCGATCGCATGATCGAACCGCTGAACATCACCCAGCCCAACGCTTACCTGTACCGAATGGCGCTGAACATCGCTGCCGACCGCCGGCAGTCCGATGCGCGTCTGCTGACCGGCAGCGAAGTCGAGGAACTGTTGCAAGTCTCTGACGAAGCCCTGGATCCGGCGCGGGTAGTGGGCGGGCAGAGAGAGATACAAACCTTGCTCAAGGCGCTTTACGAGCTGCCGGCGCGTCGCCGCAAGATCTTTATTGCCGCGCGGCTGGAGGAAGCGCCTCATCTGGACATCGCCCAACGTTTCGGTATTTCCACGCGCATGGTCGAGAAAGAGATCAAGGCCGCTTTGGGGCATTGCGCGGCCCGACTGGAAAGAAAAGTGATTCAGCGGTTCGGTCCCGGCGCGGGAAAACCGTCTTGATAGAAGAGTCCGGATTAACGTGTGAGAACCTGAGCGCTTGAATATCTTTCGTTTTCCATCATCCACGCCGTCACCTGATGCCGAACTGCAAAGTGAAGCCCACGATTGGCTGGTCTTGCTGACGTCGGGCCGAGCCACCGTTGCCGATGCGGCGGCGTTGCGCCAGTGGTGCGCGCAAAGTACCGAGCATGCCCAGGCTTTTGAGCACAGCAAAGCCCTGTGGCAAGGCCTGATACCTGCGGCCGAGGCCTTACAAGCTCCACGGCATTTTGGACGCAGGGCATTTCTCGGTGGTGCCGTGGCGGCCTCGGCGGCGTTCTTTCTGGTGCGCAATACCGTGCCGGGAGGTTTTTCTGGAATCGGTGCGGACTACGCCACCGCGGTGGGTGAACAGCGCCGCTTCGATCTCAACGATGGTGTCAGTCTGGAGCTCAATACCCAGACGCGCGTCAGTCGGCGGCAATGGCCCGATGGCGGTCAGGGTATTGAATTACTCAGTGGTGAAGTCGAAGTGCACGCCCCACAGAACGTGCCTTTGAAGGTGCGGGCCGGAGCCGGGTGGATAAGCGCGAGCCAGGCACATTTCAACCTGCGCAATATTGATCACCACGTGTGCATCACCTGCCTTGGCGGTGCACTGCAAGTGGACGTGCAAAACCGCCAGATTCGCCTGGAATCGGGCCAACAGTTGACCTATGACCCCCAGCACGTCAGCGCCACTCAAGCGGTCGACACGTCGCCGGTGATCGCCTGGCGTCAGCAGGTCCTTGTGTTCAACGACGCGACCCTGAGCCAGGTCATCGATGAAATCAACCGCTACCGCCCTGGCATGCTGTTGCTGCTTAACCGTGAGCTTGGGCAACGCAAGGTTCAGGCCCGCTTCAGGCTTGACCAACTGGCGGGCGTGGCATTGTTGATTCGTGATGCCTACGGGGCCAAGTGCACCGAGTTGCCGGGTGGGGTCGTGGTCTTGAGTTGAACTCGGCTCGCCACAGTGACAGCGCAGCCTTTAACGGGTTGGTATTTGCCATGCGCTGCCATTTCTTTTGCTACTCCCCGATCATGAAGTTTGTGTGACATCCGTTCGGTCCTGACCCTCGCCAACCGCCTAAGCCGTAACAGCAGGTGCTACACGGCCTGCGGCCTCTTGCGCCAATCGAAAAGGACCTAGTAGTGATGCTCGCTCGCCAAGCCCGTCGCAATACCCAATCGTTGCCTCTACGCACCGACGCCGTTCGCTCGGCGGAGCCTGCGCTGTGGTTGCTCAAGCCATTGGCGCAAGCCATCGCGTTGTGCCTGATGGCGGGCAGCGCCGAGGCGGCAACGGCGTTTAGTTCCAGCTGGTTCGCAGCCAAGGGAGCGGCGCAGCAAGCGGCGGCTGCGCGGCCTGGCGGTGCGTTGCCTGGCATGACACCGCCACTGGCACAGCAACAACGTGCCCGGGAACAGTTGCAGCGCTCGGTACAAACGCTGAACAACACCGTCGCGGCCATTGCAGCACAGCAGGCCGCGCAGGCCGCAGGGCGGGCAGCGGCGTTCGCCACCGTTCAGTTCGTGCCGGACGGCATCGGCGAGGGAGGCCTGAAAGTCGATACTGGCCTGACCCAAGGCTGGCAAAACGCCAAAGGGCCGCAGCAGTCACAGGCTGATGGCAAGGCTCTGGTAAAAATCGAGCAGACGGCCGATAAGGCCATTCTTAACTGGGAAACCTTCAACGTCGGGCGCAATACCACCGTGGAATTCGCCCAGCAGTCGAACTGGGCCGTCCTGAACCGGATCAATGATCCCGCTGCGCGCCCCAGCCAGATCCAGGGCCAGATCAAAGCTGACGGCACGGTGATGCTGGTCAACCGCAACGGTATCGTCTTCAGCGCAACCAGCCAGGTCAACGTGCGTAATCTGGTGGCTGCGGCAGCGAACATTACTGACATCCAGTTCCGCGATCGGGGCCTTTACTACGACAGCAGCGCCAGCCAGCCGACCTTTACCGAGGCTGCCGGCGCAGTGTTGGTGGAACGTGGCGCACGGATTGAAACCCGCAGCCCGACACTGTCGACTGACTCCGGTGGCTATGCCTTGCTACTGGGCAATGAGGTGGAGAACGCAGGAACCATCATTACAGCCAAGGGGCAGACCGTACTCGGCGCAGGCGACCGGTTTTACATTCGCAAAGGCTCGGGCACCGCCGGCAACGGGTTTTCCACCACGTTCGGCAGCGAGGTCATTCCAGGTTTCAAGCCCGGTGGTTCGGGTAAGGTCAGCAACAGCGGGTTGATTCAGGCCGCGACCGGCGACATCACGCTGACCGGGCATGAGGTGAAGCAAAACGGCGTGTTGCTGGCGAGTACCTCGGTGAACACGCGCGGTACCCTGCATTTGCTCAACCCGGCGACCGACACCACGGGCAGCGTGACCCTCGGCCAGGGTAGCGTCAGCGCCATCCTTCTCGACAGCAGCGACGTCACGGCGCTGGACAGTCAGCACAATGCCGCGTTGTCTGCGGTGAACGTCAACAACCGCATCCGCAGCGATCAGTCGCGCGTCGACATCGGCAGCGGTGGCACTGTCGAATTTCAGAACGGTTCTATTACCGTTGCTACTGGCGGACAGGTCGCGGTAGCGGCCGGACTGCGCAGTGTGGTGCGTGACGGCGCGTTAATCGATGTGTCCGGGGCCATTGGCGTGAACGTGGCGATGGAAGCCAATAACATCAAGATCAGCGTGCAGGGTAACGAGCAGCGCGATGCGTCGGTGAACCGTGAGAGCGGCGCCCTGAACAGCAACGACATGTGGGTTGATGTGCGTGAGCTGATTTTCGTACCTGCCGGCACCAATGGCTATGCCACTGACCGCTGGTACACCGCCGGTGGCTTGCTGGAAGTGGGCGGGTATTTGGGCACCCAGGGGCACAGTATTGGCGAGTGGATGGCGCAGGGCGGTACCGTCAGTTTTACCGGCAACGATGTGGTGACAGAAAAGGGCTCGTTGATCAACCTGTCCGGCGGCACCCTGGATGTCCAGAGCGGGTTTATCCGCCAGAGCTGGCTGCGGGGCGCTGATGGCCGTTTGTACGAGGTATCACGGGCACCTGGCGACATTCTTTACAGCGGGCTCTACAAGGGTTATGAGGACCGTAGCGAGCGTTGGGGCCAAAGCAGTTTTTACTATAATCCGCTGATTGCACCGACCCGACGCTTCGAATCAGGTTACACCGTGGGGCGCGATGCCGGACAACTGGTAATAGGCAGCAGCAACGCGGTACTGGACGGGCAGTTGCTGGGCGATGTCTTTCAAGGTGAGCGCCAGAACCAGGCGCCTCGCGTCGCGCTCGACGGCTATGCCCAGGCCCAGACTGCCATGGCGCGCCGGGCCCAGTTGATTGTCGGCCATTACGACCCGACCTGGGTTGCGGCATCCGCAGGCTTGTTGTATCGACTCGACCCGATCCTTGATCAGGTTGTGATCGGTGGCGAACATCCGGACGAGGTCGCGGCTGGCGGACTGATCGACGCGGTGTCCGACGCACGCAAAGGCAAGCTGTTTCTAGACACCAACCAGCTCAATGGTTGGCAACTTGGTGCATTGAAGGTCGCAGCCAAAGACCGGATCGACGTCAACGACGCAGTGGCTGTGGACACCGGTGGTGACATTACTTTGTACGCCCCGGACGTGCAGGTGCGCGCTGACCTGCTGGCGCGCGGTGGCAGCCTGCATTTAGGCAACGTGTTAAATCAGATTGTCGGGGATAAACGTGCCGACACCCAGCTACCGGCGCAATCGGGCAAGCCAATCAGGGTAACGGTAGCCGAGGGCGTTCAGCTTGATACCCGTGGCGTGTGGAGCAACCTGCGCGACAACCCGGAGGATGTAACCCGCCTGGCGTACATCAACGGCGGCCTGGTGTCGATTCGCAGCAGCGGTGATGTCAGCCTCGCCAACGGCAGCCTGGTAGACGTGTCGTCCGGCGCGGCAGTTCTGGCCAATGGCAAGACCCGAGGCGGCAAGGGCGGGGACATTAGCCTTGAGTCGAATGCGCTTGCAACGTCTGGCCAGTCTAGATTGACCCTCGAAGGCGAGCTCCGTGGCTACGGCGTCACGGGTGGCGGAACCTTGGCGATCCAGGCCGACAAGGTGTTGATCTCGGCATCGAGTGACTCTGTTACAGACCACGCTTTGCTCCTGGCACCAAGCCTGTTCAACACAGGCTTTTCGGCCTACAACATTGTGGGCCTGAACGGTCTGAAGGTAGCGGATGAGACAGTGATCGACGTGTCGATGCCAGTCTATCGTTTCGCCGACTCGGCACCGAATCAACCTGGCGGTATCGATCCACGCACAGCACTTCAAGTATGGACACCGCCACTGTTCCAGGAAAACCCGATCAAGGGAGTGTTGACCCAGCGGGCTGGGGCGAGCCTGTCATTGCAGGCCGGCGCTGACCTGATCAGTGCGGCTGTCCCGATAACCAGCGCATTGACCATCGGCCAAGGTTCGCGCATCAGCGTCGACCCCGGCCAGCGCATCAATCTGCGCAGCCCCGGACAGATTACGGTCGACGGTGAACTCAATGCCTGGGGCGGCACGATCGATATTCGTCAGCAACAGTTCGCTGCGATTGATGCCGCAACCTCGATCCAGACCGCAGACCCGACGGCTCATAACCGTTCGATTTGGGTGGGTGAACACGCAGTACTGGATGTCGCGGGGCGCGCCAACACGGCCATTGACGCTTTGGGACGCACCTATGGCCAGGTCGCCAAGGGCGGCAGCATCATCATCGGAGGCGAGATAGATTCGAAGAAGGCCAGTGCCATCTCGGCAGATGCGTATGTGATTGTTCGCAACGGCGCACGCCTGGAGGCTTCCGGTGCCGAGGCGGTGCTGGATATCGGCGGACAGGGCCGCACTCGGGTGGCCACGGACGGTGGGCGAATCTCCTTGAGCTCCTACAACGGCCTGTTTATCGAGGGCAATCTGCGGGCCGCGGCAGGTGGCTTGGGGGCCGCTGGCGGTCGTCTGGACATCGCGCTGGAAACGCCTTTATACCTGTCGGCTCAAGCCACGAACGAGGTGCGGGCGCCGAGGGAAATGATCATCGGCCAAGGACCGGGTGAAGCCTTGCCGGAGGATTTGCGAGCGGGTGAAGCCGCACCGATGCTGCGCTACGGTCGCGCTCGCTTGAGTGCCGAACAGTTGATGTCGGGCGGTTTCGACAACCTCACGTTGTTGAGCAACGGCTTGCTGACATTCGACGGCGATGTCGACCTGCACATGAATCAAAGCCTGAGCCTGTTTACCGGCTCCTTGTCATTGGCTGAGGGTTCGAAAAACGACGCCCGGATTAACCTGTCCGCGCCTTACCTACGGCTGTCCGGGATGGGGGCTAACCTGGCGACTGACGGACGTTACCGGCCACGGGTAATGAGCAATCCGACCACGGTTCTTTCGGCCGCGCAGTTCAACGCGACGGCCAATTTGTTGGACCTGAGCAATACCTTGTCTTTCGGTACAGAGGGCACGGTGACGCAACTCAATGGGCCGGCCGTGGCGCTCAGTCGCCGTAGTTTTGACCTGGTCACCCTCGACAGCAGCGGCGACATGCGCTTCCTGGCGCAAACCGATGAACAACAGAAGACACGCTTGTGGACGGCCGGCGACATGCACCTGCGAGCCGCGCAAATCTATCCAGCCAGTGATGTAAAAGCCGATGTGCGTGCCGGGTATCAGGCCGCTGTTCCTGTCCCGGGGTTCGAACGAACCTTACGCATCAGCAGTCATGGTGCGGCGCCTGCTGCGTTGCCTTATTCGGTATTTGGCAGCCTGGTGCTAACCGCCGGAATAGTCGAACAAGGCGGTGTCGTCCGCGCACCATTGGGATGGATCTCGCTGGGCGAGGATTCCCTGGGTAAAACCCAGCAAGTGCATGTACTTCCCGGCAGCCTGACGTCGGTCAGCGGTGCTGGGCTGGTCATGCCTTATGGCGGCACTACCGACGGCATCGATTATCGCTACAACGGCAAGTCAGTCATTTTGAACGGTATTGCCGGTGAGTTGAACGGCGTCAGCCTGACCGGGCAATTCGTCGATGTGCAAAGCGGCGCAGTCATTGATCTGTCCGGTGGTGGCGACTTGCGAGGGGCCGGTTTTGTCTCTGGGCGCGGGGGTTCCACCGATGCGCGCTTCAACCCACTGGTGCGCAATGCCAGTGATGGCACGTTCAGCCTTCCGGGCCTTGCCAGCAACCCGGTCTATGCGATTGTTCCCGGCAACCAGAGTGCCTACGCGCCGATGCTGGCGGAAGGCGGCGCTGTCGACCCGCGTATTGGTCAGCAGATCACTATCGGTGCCGGTGTGCCCGGCCTGGCGGCCGGCACTTACACGTTACTGCCGTCGACCTTTGCCTTGTTGCCCGGCGCGTTTCGGGTCGAGGTGAACGGTCAGGCCACGGGCACGGTCGATGGCGCGTTGAAAATGCGCAACGGTTCATGGACCCGTTCCGGGCAAATGTCGATCGCCAACACGGGGTTGCACAGCAGCCTCGCCAGCCAGGTCATCCTGACCTCGGCCGACGTTTTGCGTCGCTATTCCCAGTACAACGAAACGGGTTTCACCCAATTCGTGTATAGCGATGCGGCACGTCGCGGTGTGCCACGGGCCTTGGCACCCATGGACGGCAAACCCCTGACGCTGCACCTGGCCAGTGGTGGGCCTGAGGACATCGCCCTGAATTTCGATGGAAAAGTGTTGTTCAACCCCGCCGAGGGAGGCGTAACGGGCACTGCAGTTGTATTGGGTGGCAATAGCGGGGGCAATTTTGAAATTCTGGGCGCCGGGCAATCTCGGACCCAAGGGTTCAGCGGGGTCTCGCTGTACGCCGAAACCCTGAATAACCTCAATGCCGGGCGCTTGACTATCGGCGCGGTCCCGACCGTGTACTACGGGACTGAGGGCGGCTCGATCAAGTTCTACAGCAGCACAGCCAGTATTACCCTGCGCGAGGGCGCGATACTGTCGGCACCGGAAGTTCTGCTGCGCACAAACAGCATTTATGACGGCATTACCATCGAGGCCGGAGCTGGCATCAATACGCTTGGACGCGGCGATGTACCCTATGACTCAACGGACGGTTTCGTCTATGAGCCAGGGAAGGGCAGCTTGCTGGTGGTATCCAACGGCTGGACCAATGTCCTGGCACCGGAGGCAGGTGGCGCAGGCAGCATTCGAATCGGCACGTGCCCGACGACGGCGTGCAGTAACCCGGCGTTGCTTTACTCCAATGGCAGCATAACCGCCGCCACCGACAATCAGTTTGAGTTGGGCGAGGGCGTGCGTTTCGGTACGCGACACTTGGGTCTGGCAGTCGGGGCGGTGAACGCCGGCAGCGCTGAAGCGCTTGCGGCGGCAGGCAACCGTGTGCCTGCCGGTTTGACGCTGAACCAGAACGTGCTTGATCGGTTGTTGCAAGGTGATACCCAGTTTGGTGCGCCAGCGCTGGAGTCCTTGAGCCTGACAGTGCGCGACGCCTTCAACTTCTTCGGCACCATCACCCTCGACACCCTGGATCCGCTCACCGGCAAGAGCAAACTGCAAAACCTGGTGCTCGGCGCTCCGGCACTCTATGGCCTCGGCAATGCCAACGACACAGCAACCATCCGTACCACCAACCTGATCTGGAACGGTGCCACTCAGGATCCGGGCACAGTGGTCGGTGGTGGTGCCGGTACAGGCCACGGCACCCTGAATATCCAGGCCCAGCGCATCGAATTCGGCTACGGCCCGAACCCGCAGCCCAACGGCATTGATCAGAACGATCGTCTGGCGCTGGGTTTTGCCAACGTCAACCTGAATGCCAGCGAGCGCATCACGGCAAACCATAAGGGCAGCCTGGCGGTTTACGAACAGCAGGGCGATTACGATCCGGTCAACGGCTATGCCTACAGTGGCGGCAACTTGAATCTGTACACGCCACTGCTCACCGGTGAAGCGGCATCGGTCAACCTGCTGAAGGCCGGTAACAGCCTGAACCTCTCCGCGCCAAACGGTAGCGCGGCTTCGGCAGCCGATGCCTTGGGGGCTCAGTTGAGCCTGGAGGCGCGCACCGTGGTGCTGGACGGCCGGATTGCCCTGGCCAGCGGCAAATTGACGGTCAAGGCCGAAGAAGATTTGACCCTGACCGATGCCGCTAATGTCGACATGGCCGGGCGCACCTTGCCGTTCTACGACGTGAATAAATACAGTTGGGGCGGCGACGTGGCGTTCTACAGCAGCAACGGCAACATCCGCCAAGCGAGGGGTTCGCGCATTGATGTGTCAGCCAGCAACAACCAGGCCGGCAACCTCAGTGCCGTGGCACTGGCCGCAGGAGCGGGTGTGGTCGACCTGCAGGGTGAAATCCTGGGCGCCAGCAGCGGGTATTACGACGCTGGCGGTACTTGGGTGCCCTACAAGGCTGGCGGCGTAGACATCCGCGCTCAACAACTGGGCAGCAGCAGTGATTTGAATGGGGAATTTGCCGCCCTCAACCAGCGCCTGAACGCCGGCCAGGTCTTGGGCAGTCGCAGCTTCCAGCTCAAGCAGGGCAACCTGGTGATTGGCGACGGCCTTAATGCCGGCGAGATCAATGTTTCGGTGGACAATGGCAGCCTCTCGGTCGTTGGCCTGATCGACGCCAGTGGCGAGCGGGTCGGCAGTATTCGCTTGTCCGCCAAGAACGGCCTGACCGTGGCCGGCAACGCCGTGCTCGATGCCCATGGTCGCCTGTTGCGGGTCGACAGTTACGGCAAGATCATCGATGCACCAAACCGCGCCATCGTCGAACTGAGTTCCGGTGACGGTGTATTGACGCTGGGCTCCGGTGCCCGAATCGACTTGCGCCATGGCACCGACGTCGCGACAGGTCAGTTACCCGGCCAGTACGACGGTCAATTGCGTGGCACGCTGGAACTGAACGCCGCGCGCCTGGGCGCCGGTGATATTGCGATTGATGCCAGCGGCGCGTTGAACATCCAGGGTGCACGCTCCATCGGGCTCAACGCCACTCGGCGTTATATCGATGCGGCCGACGGCATCGACCCGGCGGCCAGCGGTCGCCCGTACCAGATAATCGATCAGGCCTACCTTGATCGTATTCACGTTGAAAGCACCGCGTTCATCAGTTCTGCCTTGGCCAATAACCAGTTGATGCAACGCAAACTGGCTGGGTTGAATAACGCGAGTTATGCCGAGGCATTTCATCTGCGGCCAGGTGTAGAAATCGCCAGCAAAACCACTGACGGCGATCTGGTGGTGCAGGGCGATCTCGATTTGTCCGGCTACCGCTATGCGAGTCTTAACCCTCATGCGCAGAAAACTTCGGCCTACGGTTCTGGCGAATCCGGCAGCCTGGTGATTCGCGCGGGTGGCAACCTCGATATCTACGGCAGCATCAACGATGGTTTCGCGCCACCACCGGAAACCGTGGATGACACCGGTTGGAAATTGGTGCCGGGCGTGCAGCCGTTTGGTGGCGACCTGATCGTGCCTGGCGCTGGCGTGACGCTGGCCAATGGCACTAAATACCCCGCAGGCGCAACCTTGAATTACGATTTGCCGATCCAGGCCGCGACCTTGGCCAGCGGCACCTTGTTACCTGTCCAGGGCATTCTGGCCGGTGACTACACCTTCAACGCCGGCACGGTACTGGCCGGCGCGGTACATGATGCCGCCGGTAATCTGTTGTACGCCGCAGGAACGCTTTTGAGTGACAGCGTGACCGTGCCGGCCGGCAGTCAACTGGGCGCGGGAATCCGCTTGAACGGCAATACCGCTTTGCAAGGCATGCGCTGGCCCAAAGGCGCGCCTTTGCCAGGCGTGTTCGACCCGGACACCGGACGCATCGTTGGCACACAGTTGAGCGGCTCGTTGGGATTGTTGCGAGGCTCGCTTATTCCTTCAATGACGGACGTGGTGTTGGCCGATGGCACGTCTTACATCGACCTGCGCCCACTGACTGGTAACCAGCAGGGTCGTAACTGGGCGCTGGCAAGCATGCTGCCTTCGGGCAGTACGTCCTGGTCGATGCGTGTGGTGGCCGGAGGCGATCTTGACGCGGCCGATAACCGAGCGGTGAAACCGGTAACGGCGCAAGGCAATCTGCGGCTGGCAGATACTCACTATGGCTTGAAGGTCACCGCAGGCACCGCAAAACAGGTGTGGAGCGAGACGAATCAATATGGTTTCCCGGCGTTTGAGGCGGTCCCGGTTGACTTTTTGATCCTCTGTGAAATCGACCCCAATGACTGTGCCCCGATGGCGCCCTGGACGTGGGCGGCGGATAACCGGCTCGGTATTGCGGCAGGCACGCCAATGAGCGATGCCGAGGTGGCGCAATACTGCGTTTCAGAGCCCGCGATGTGCCAGAACAACGATCCCGGGATCGCCGTGAAGTCACACACACAGATGTTCAGCGTATTGCGCACCGGCGCCGCTGATCTGGACCTGATGGCAGCCGGCAACCTGAGCATGGATTCGCCGTTTGGGGTGTACACCGCAGGCACGCAGTCGAGTAACGTTGCTTCTGTTTACAACCAGTCTCGCGGCAGATTGTCGGATGACGGTTCGGTGTTGGGCAGCGCCGGCACTGACTATGAAAAATGGGTCGACGGGGGCAGCGATAGCCTCTATCAAGCCTGGTTCACGCAGAGCGGGGGCAACCTGACGGTGCTTGCCGGCGGCTCGGTTTCCGGGGATGTGCTGGGACGCAGACCCTACAATCAAGTTGCACCGCTGCGAGAGCAGATACCCAGTGTGGCGGTGGGTAACTGGCTATGGCGCCAAGGCAACGGCGACAGCAATGTGCCTACAGCGTGGTGGATCAACTTCGGCAGTTATGCGACTCAGCCATTGCCGGATTCCGGTCGCGATACCGGGCCTTACATGGTGGGTTTCACCGGTTTCGGTACGCTGGGTGGCGGCAACATCAACCTGCGCGTGGGGGGTGACGGGGGCATGCTCAAGCCAATGGGCGACACTACGGGCAACCCTCGCGGCCAGGGCCTCATCGTGGCCGTGGGCAGTACCGGCCGGGTAGCCAGTGATGGCAGCCTGCAGTTGACCGGTGGTGGTGACATGGACATCCGCGTCGGCGGCACGCTCAACCCATCACTCCAGGCCAGGGCGGGGCTTAACGGCACCGGCGTACCGCGGCACGACTTGCAAGGAGCGCTGATCAACCTGCGAGGGGCAGTGCAATTGACTGGCGGCGCGGTGGGCGGAATAAACCTGCAATACGGCGCTTCGTCACTGTTTCAGGATCGTCGGGAAGTGCGTTCGATCGACCCATTCACCGCGACTGCCAGCAACGCCAGTGGTGGCCTTGTGTTGATTCCCGGTGACTCTGGCATGCGCGTCAACACCCGTGGTGATCTGGTGCTTGGCGGTGCCTCGGACCCGGGCCGGGTGCGTTTGCAGAATTCCACTCCGTTTACCACCTCAGCGGGTGTGACCTACGCAGGCGGCGGTTTGAGCAGCTTTTCGTTGTGGACTGAGCACACCGCCATTGATCTGTTCGCCGCAGGAGGCAACCTTACGCCCAATACCCAAATGGCCGAAACCACCAGCCAAGGGCCTGCTCCAGGCCTCAATACGTCACCCACCGATGGCAGTTTCCTCATGCCCTCGATCCTGCGTGCCGTAGCCGCTCAAGGGTCGATTTATACGGGGCAATCGGCTGCATTCGGCTTCAATAACACTGACCCCGCCGTCGGGTATTCATTGACGCTTGCGCCATCAAATGGCGGACAGCTTGAACTGTTGGCAGGTGATTCCATTTATGCGGGCGGGTACGCGATCAACCAGTCCGGCGCCAGCCCCTTGGCGATTTCTACGCCGTTTGCCGCCGCGTTCAATGGCTACGCAAATAACGTGTCGAGCCTTCCCATCATGACCAACACCAGCGGTGATGGAGTCGCAGCAGACGTCAATAGTCGATACCCATTGTTTGCTTTCGGTGCTAACAGCTACTCAGGTTCGAGCCAGGTGCAGGGGCCGGCGCGGTTCTATGCCATGAATGGAGATCTGGTGGGTGTGCGCAGTGGCGAGACAGTTGATTTCCGTATTTCACAGCGCACCTGGTACGAAGCGGCAGGGCCGGTATGGATGTTCGCCGGCCGCGATATCGTGGCCTCAGGCACCAACCTCGGCCAGCCAACGTTGGTGCCCAAGGACGGGCTCAGCCGTAATAACGAAGACATTTACTCCACGGGCAACCTATTCATCCATGACAATCCAAACGACGTGTCGCGGGTTTTCGCCGGCCGCGACATTCTCTACAGTAGCTTCGATATCGGTGGCCCCGGTACCCTGGAGATCAACGCGGGGCGCAATATCCTGATGGAAAACCGCGCCACCATCACCAGCATCGGAGCACTCAGGGCGGGCGATGAACGCCCCGGCGCGAGTGTCGTGTTACAGGCCGGCGTGGGCGCGCAAGGTCCGGATTACGGACGCTTCATTGCGCGTTATCTGGACCCGAAAAACCTCGCCACAAGCGGTGTGAAACTCAGCGACCAACCGGGCAAAGTGGTGAAGAACTACAGCGAGGAGCTGCAAGCCTGGCTGACCCTGGGCTATGGCTTCAGCGGTGATGAAGAACAGGCGCGAGCGTTCTTCGCTGCCTTGCCGGGTGCCGAGCAATCGGTATTTGCGCGGCAGGTGTATTTCGCTGAGTTGCGCGCCGGTGGCCTGGAGTACAGCGACCAGAACGGCCCACGCGAAGGCAGCTATATACGAGGTCGCAATGCAATTGCTGCGTTGTTCCCAACCACCGATCCGATGGGTAATCCGATTCGCTACGATGGAGACATCACCCTGTACGGCGGCGCCGGGATCAAGACGCTGTTTGGTGGCGACATCCAGATGCTCACCCCCGGTGGTGGTCAGGTGTTCGGTGTCGAAGGTGAGGCACCACCCTCCACGGCGGGGATCGTGACCCAAGGCACCGGCAATATCCAGTTGTACTCAGAAGGCAGCATTTTGCTGGGGCAGAGCCGAATCATGACTACGTTTGGCGGCGGGATTCTTGGCTGGTCCGCCGAAGGTGACATCAACGCGGGTCGGGGGTCGAAAACCACCGTGGTGTTCACGCCGCCTAAACGCGTTTACGACACGTGGGGCAACGTGACGCTGTCACCAACCGTGCCGAGCACCGGTGCGGGTATCGCCACGCTCAACCCGATCCCGGAAGTAGCGCCGGGTGACATCGATCTGATCGCGCCATTGGGCACTATCGATGCCGGTGAGGCGGGGATTCGGGTGTCGGGCAACATCAACATCGTTGCCTTGCAAGTGGTCAACGCCGCGAACATTCAGGTGCAGGGCAAGTCGTCGGGGATTCCGGTCACGGCGTCGGTCAACACCGGTGCGATCACTTCGGCCAGCTCCGCAGCCACCTCGGCTACTACGGCGGCAGAAGACATGTCCCGCCAGCAACAGGCTGCGGCACGCAAGAACCAGGCCTCGGTGTTTACTGTGCAGGTATTGAGCTTTGGTTCCGAGCAATTGGTGCCCGGTCGTGAGGGTGCGAGCCGTGCGCCAACGCCGGTATACAACCCCGACAGCCCGGTGCAGGTGCTCGGCACCGGTGCTGTGGAAGGCCAACTGACGGACGAAGAAAAGAGCAGCCTTACGCTTTGATACGCTCCTGAGCAGCAGTGAGGGCGGCCTTCGGGTCGCCCTTTTTTTGACCCGATTTTCACTCCCCAATCCTTTAGGAAACCCTCTGCCGGTGACGGCGATTTCACAGGCCGGATTCAGCTCATCCGATTCTTTGAATGAAGCTTTCATGACAAAAGTTCGGTAGCACTTCGCCAGCCCGGTCATGCCTATGTGACGTGCTTGAGGAGGGCCGCAAGGCAACTTTTCCGGACGATGGCGAGATGCAGACGGTTTCGGTATTTCGAACTCAGGGGGTGGTGTGGAGCTTTTTTTCAAGTCGCGGGTGACGCTATTGAGCGGGCTGCTGGTAGCCGTCAGCGCTCAGCCGACGTTCGCTGAAGATGCGACGACGCCGACCAGATTGGTCGATGTGAACGAGTATTTTGTTCGCGGCAATACGGTGCTCGATGCCCAGGCTATCGAAGAAGCGGTCTATCCGTTTCTCGGTCCGCAAAAAGCCCTTGCCGATATAGAAGGCGCTCGCGATGCGTTGCAAAAAGCGTATCAGGCACACGGCTATCAATCGGTGTTTGTCGAGTTGCCTGAACAGAAGGTCGAGGACGGCATCGTCTATCTGCAAATAAGCGAAACCAAGGTCGGCCGGGTTCGTGTGGTGGGGGCCAAGCACTATTCCCCACTGGAGATCCGTGACCACGTACCGGCGCTGCAAGAGGACCAGGTTCCGGACTTCGCCAAGGTCCAGACCGAACTGGCACAGCTCAACAAAAACCCAGGCCGGCAGGTCATGCCGCTGGTGCGCGAGGGCCAACGGCCGGGCACCATGGACGTGGACTTGCAGGTTGAGGACCAAAACCCATGGCAAGCCAGTCTGGGCCTGAACAACGACTACAGCGCCGACACCGAGAAGCTGCGCAGTGTCGCCAGCCTTGGTTACAACAATCTGTGGCAACTGGGGCACAGCGTCTCCCTCACGTTCTTTACTGCACCGCAGGACACCTCCAACGCCAAAGTCTGGTCGGGCGCCTACACCGCGCCCATCAGCGAGCGCTGGAGCGTGCAGTTCTCCGGTTATCAGTCCGACAGCAACGTGGCGACCATCGGTGGCAGCAATGTGCTTGGCAAGGGCCATTCCTATGGTGTGTCGGCGATCTACACATTGCCCTCCAGTGGCAATTGGTCCAACTCGCTGTCAGCCGGTGTCGATTTCAAGGACTTCGATGAGCAGCTGAATTTCTCCGGCGACGTCGACAAGGTGCCGCTCAAATACGCGCCTTTCACCTTTGCCTATAACGGCTTTCGCTACACCGAAAACTCGCAATTGGGCTTGGGCCTGAGCCTGGTCGCGGGCACGCGCAGTTTTCTCGGCTACGGCAGTTCCGATGAAGATTTCGACTACAAACGCTACCGCGCCAGCCCCAGTTTTGCCGTGCTAAAGGGTGACAGCACGTACACCTTTACGTTTGGCAACGACTGGCAGAGCGCCAGTAAAGCCGCGTTTCAACTGGCCTCCGGACCGCTGGTCTCCAACGAACAATTCTCCGCCGGCGGCGCGACATCGGTTCGCGGCTATCTGGCCGCCGAACGCACCGGCGATGACGGGTTCCTGCTGAGTCAGGAACTGCGCACGCCGTCCCTCGCCAAGTACGTGGGCAGTTACGTCCAGGAGTGGCGTTTGTATGCCTTCGCCGAAGGCGCCCAGTTGTCCTTGCGCGACGAACTTCCCGATCAGGACGCGAGTTATGCCTTGGCCAGTGTCGGCCTCGGCACCCGCGCAAGCTTGAGCAAATGGCTCTCCGGCAGCCTCGATTGGGGCTACCCGTTGCTTGAAGGGCCGAACACCTCGAAACAGGAATCGCGCCTGCATTTCAACCTGCAAGCGACATTCTGAACCTACGGAGTAATTTTTCATGCAGCGCTTATTTCTCGCATTCTTGATCTGCCTGGGCTTCGTGCTTCCGGCAACCGCGCAGGCCTGGTGGCAGGACGATTGGCATTACCGCAAACAAATATCGATCGACACCACGCCTCAGGGCGCGGCGATCAACCAGGCATTGGGTCGCACCGCATTGCTGGTGCGCCTGCACACCGGCAACTTCACGTTTGATGGCGTGAAGGAGGACGGATCGGACCTGCGTTTTGTCGCTGCCGACGACAAGACAGTGCTCAATTATCAGATCGAAAGTTTTGATCCACTGATGGGCATGGCGTTGATCTGGGTGGATGTACCGAAAGTTGAGGGCGGCCAGCGTCAAGACCTCTGGATGTATTACGGCAACCCGAAAGCGCCAGCCACCGGCAACGGGCAACTGACGTTCGACCCCAATTACACCGCGCTCTACCACTTCGATGGCGCCAGTGGCACACCGGCCAAAGACACCACGGCGTATGGCAACACGGCGCAAAGTGCAACCGGCTCCAGCATCGATGGTGTGATCGGGCGGGCGTTGCTGTTCGAGGGTAAGCCGCTACTGTTACCAGCCAGCCCATCGCTGCAACACAGCGCGGGCAGTGCGTTCACCTTCAGCGCTTGGGCGCGACTGGACCAGGCCAATGGCGAGCAGTTGCTGTTGGCCCGCCGCGAGGGCGAACACAGCCTGCTGTTGGGTTTGAATCAGGGCATGCCGTTTGTGGAAATCGACGGTCACCGGGCTGTATCGACTCAAGCCCTGAACCCCGGGCAATGGCAACACCTGGCACTGACCGCCGAAGGCAGCAATGTTTTGCTGTATGTACAAGGCCGGGTAACCGCGAGCCTCGCGCTTGCCATGCCCGCCTTCAACTCGGTCATCGCCGTCGGCGCGGACCTCGCCGCAGGGCTTTCCGTGCCATTTGCCGGCGCCATGGATGAATTGCGCCTGTCCAAGGTCGCGCGGCCTGCTGCGCAGTTACTGGCCGAGGCGAGCGCTCAAGGCGCCGAATCAAAACTGGTGGCTTACGGCGTCGATGAGCAACAGTCTGGTTACGGCTTCGGCAGTCTCGGTTTTCTGTTAAACGCGGTACCGATGGATGCTTGGGTGATCATCGCGGTGCTGGTGCTGATGATGTTCCAGTCGTGGGTGATCATGATCCGCAAGAATCGCATGGTCAGCCGGGTGAGCACCGCCAATGAGGCTTTTCGCGAGCAGTTCGCCAAAGTCGGCACGCGCCTGGAAATGTTTGCCGACGACCAAAACCTCGCACAACGTCTGCAGGATTCGTCGCTGTGGCGTCTGTACCAGGTAGCCGTCAAGGAGATTCGCACCCGCCGCGAGCAGGGCGCTGACACTTCGTCGGTTTCGGCGGCGACCATCGAAGCCATCCGCTGCTCGATGGACGGCGTGCGCACCCGCGAAAACCAGGCCCTCAGCTCAAAACTCTCGACCTTGTCCAATGCCATTGCCGGCGGGCCCTACATCGGCCTGCTCGGGACGGTGTTGGGGATCATGGTGGTGTTCCTGGGCACGGCGATGGCCGGCGACGTCAACATCAACGCCATCGCACCCGGCATGGCCGCCGCGTTGCTGGCCACGGCCATGGGGTTGTTCGTCGCGATCCCTGCGCTGTTTGGCTACAACCGCCTGATCACGCGCAACAAGGAAGTCAGCGCTGACATGCGCGTGTTTGTCGACGAGTTCATTACCCGTCTGGCGGAAATGCACGGCGAAAGTCAGTTCAGCGAAGCGGCTCATCGCCGTGGCAACCACACCAACACGCCCGTAACGGCCTGAGGAGGATCGCCATGGCTTCTGTAAATGTCTCCCACGACGACGAAGATGACGCGGCCGTGGACACGATCAACATCACGCCTTTGGTCGACGTGCTGATGGTGGTGTTGGTGATGTTCATCCTCACGGCCACTGCGCAGGTGTCGGGTATTCAGATAAACCTGCCCAAGGCCAGCGCTTCGGTGTCTTTGTCCGAAGCCAAGACCAAGGCGATCTCGGTCAACGATGGCGGTCAAGTGTTCCTCGATGCCTACCCCGTGACCCTCGCGGAGCTGGAAGACCGTTTGCGCATCGAGAAGGCACAGAACCCTGATTTTCCCGTCATCGTGCGCGGTGACGCCATGGTGCAGTACCAGAAGGTTATCGAGGTCCTGGACCTGTTACGTCGCCTGGAACTGTCCCAGGTCGGTCTTGTGACCGGCAAACCGAACCAGGGCTGACCATGACCGCACAACAATCCTCCAAACCGGTGTCGCGCAAAACGCCACCCTTGCGCCTTGTGAAGTGGGGTGCAGGGGTACTGATCGCGGGTTTCGCTGCCTGGTTTCTCTGGCAGTGGGCCAACGACATGAGCGGTATACGCCGCGAAGCACCTAAGGTGCCGACCATTATTCCGTTGCCGCCACCACCACCTCCGCCTCCGGAAAAACCGCCGGAGCCGGAAACACCCGTGGAAGAAAAAATACTCGAGCCGCAACCCACACCTGAGCCCGAAGAGGTCAAGCCGCAGGAGGAAGCACCGCCGTCGCCCGCCAATGACTTGGCGAACCCGATGCAAATCGACGGCGATGCGCAGTCGGGGAACGACGGTTTCAACATCGGTGCGGGCAAGGGCGGCGGCATGGCCGGTTCCGGTGGGGGCCGTGTGGGCAACGGCACCTACAGCCAGTTCCTCGCGTTCACTTTCCAGCGCCTGCTACGGGAGAACCCTGAGCTGCGCAACCTGGCGTTTTCGCTACAGGCCGATGTGTGGCTGAGCGCGGCGGGCGAAATCACCCGCGTCGAGCTGATCCGGTCCAGTGGCAAACCCGAGATTGACGCGCAGGTTATGGATGCATTGCGTAGCGCGCCGCACCTGAACGAACGGCCTCCGGCCACTTTGACTTTACCCGTGCGCCTGTCCTTGCAAGGACGGCGTCCGGGTTAACCCAAATTTCAGTTTTGCCCAAAGGAGTTGTGTGCAAATGATTTTCAACGTGAATCGATTGTCCCTGGCGGTCGGCATGGTCATGGCGACCCTGATCGGGCCTGCGCTGGCAACGCCTGCGCCCTCGGAAAACGCCACGATCAATCTGATCCGCTTACTGGTCGAGCAGGGCATTTTGAAACAGGACAAGGCTGACGCACTGATTGCCCAGGCCCAAAACGAAGCGACGCAAGCGCGCCAGTCGGCCAATGCACCAACCGCCGTGGCTACAGGCCCAGTCGCAGCGCCGGGTGATGTGCGGGTGCAATACGTACCGACGGCCGTTCGTGATCAGATTCGCGACCAGGTCAAGGCTGAGGTCATGGCCACCGCCAAGCAAGAGAACTGGGCCCAACCCAACACCTTCCCGGATTGGGTTTCACGCATCAGTTTCGACGGCGATATACGCCTGCGTGACGAGTCGCGCTATTACTCAGGCACCAACAGTAACGAAATCGTCGACTTCGCCAAGCTCAATAACAGTGGCCCCTACGACGTCAATCCCAATAGCAGCACCAGCCTGCCGCCGCTGCTCAACACCCGCGAAGACCGCGAAAACCTGTTCCGCCTGCGGGCACGCCTTGGCATGAAAGCGGTGATCTCACCGGAATGGACCGCCGGTATCCGCATTGGCACCGGGTCCGACAATAACCCGGTGTCCACCACTCAAACGCTGGGTGGTGGTTTCGCCAAGAAAGACATCTGGCTGGACCAGGGTTATCTGAACTGGAAGCCGTCGGACTCACTGACGCTGACCGGCGGACGGTTTGCCAATCCGTTCCTGTCCACTGACATGCTGTATTCCAACGACTTGAATTTTGACGGTGTGGCGGCGATTTTCGACCGCAAACTCAACCGCGATTGGGGGGTGTTTGGCACCGTGGGCGCATTCCCGGTGGAGTACACCAACGACACCACGAGCAGCAACGGTTTCGACAAGGAAGACAGCGCCAACAAGTGGCTGTACGGCGCGCAAATTGGTGCCAAGTGGGCAATCAACAGCAATAACCGCCTCAAGGGTGCACTGGCGTATTACCGTTTCGACGACATCGAAGGCCAACGCTCGAGCCCTTGCGAACCGTGGGCCGGCGCACCGGGCTGCGACACCGATGGCACCCGTTCGGCGTTCATGCAGAAGGGCAACAGCGTGTTCCTGTTGCGCGACATCACCCCCAACCCACTCAGCCCGGCTACCACGCCGCAGCCTCAATTCGTCGGGCTGGCGTCCGAGTTCAATCTGTTGGACCTGAACGTGGTGTGGGACGCCGACCTGCCTGAAAACTTCAAATTGCGCAGCCAGGGCAACTACATCCACAACCTTGGATATGACGAAGGCGATATGCGCAAACGCTCGGGCGGGCAGATAGTTAACAACCTCGACAGCGACGGCAATATCGAAAGCGGCGCCAATGCCTGGATGGTTCAGTTCACGCTCGGCAACGAGCTGGAGCTGAAGAAGCAGGGCGACTGGAATTTCTTTGCTGGCTACAAGTACATCCAGCCCGATGCGTTACCGGACGGTTTCAACGATTCGTCGTTCCACCTCGGCGGCACTAACGCCAAAGGTTACTTCCTGGGTGGCAACTACGGTCTGGCCAAGAACGTGGTCGCGACCGGTCGCTGGTTGAGTTCCGAGGCGGTGTACGGCGCGCCGTTCGACATCGATGTCTTGCAGCTAGAAATCAACACGCGCTTCTAAGGCGCAGGAGGCTACATGAACGCAAAATTCCTGTTGCTTGCGATCACGCTGCTGGTGGCTCAGGGCGCTAGCGCCGAAGGCATGGAAGAGCGCCTGCGCACTCAATTGCGCAGCACCACCCAACAGTTGCAAGCCCTGCAAACCCAGCAAGCCCAAGTCAGCGCCGCGCAATTGGCGGCGCAGGGTGAGGCCAAGGCTGCGCAGGCGCAGATCAAGCAACTGACAGCCGAGCTGGCCAGGGCCAAAGGCATGGCCGAGCAATTGGCCGGCCAGCAAGACAGCTTGCGCAGCCAGGCCCAGGCACAAGCAGCCAACAGCAGCGAGCAAATTGGCAAGTTCAAGCAGGCCTACGACGAGTTGCTGGTCATGGCTCGAGCCAAAGAAACCGAGCGCGCCAAGCTTCAAGTGCAATTGGCCGAACGTGACACACAAATGCAGCAATGTTCGGTCAAGAATCAACAGATGTACGGCGTGGCTAAAGAGCTGCTTGCGGCCTACGAAAAAATCGACGTCGCCGAGGTCATGAAGATACGCCAACCGTTTGCCGGTGGCGCACGGGTCAAGTTCGAAGAGCTGGCCCAAGGCTTTGGCGACGAGCTCTACAAAACGCAATTCGACGCGCCTCGGGCCGCAGTCGCTCACTAACCACCAGGGAAGAACTTCACATGACTCAATTGATCTCGCACGTATCGCCATTGGCCCTGACCGAAGTGCTGCAAGCCGCCGGTTACCGGGTGAACGAAACCGAGCAAAACGGCATCGTACAGTTGTTGAGCGCGAGCCAAGGCATCGGCTATTCCGTGCGTTTCGGCAACCCGGCCCTGGAGCATGGCCATTTTGTGGACTTCACCTTCAGTTGCGCCCTGCGCGTGCAGGGCGAATTGCCCGCAGGCATTGCAGAACTGTGGAATGCCTCGCGCCGCTTCGCCCGATTGTCAGTGCAGGGTGAGTTCCTGGTGATGGAAATGGACGTTGTGGTGGCGGCTGGCGTGAGCGCCGATCACCTGCGTGGCAACCTTGAACTGTGGGATCGCTTGCTTCAGGAGTTCATCGTTTACCTGCGCGAGTTCAGCCAAAACGCTGCGCAGATGCGGGCACCTGATGCGACCGTAGAAGCGCCGGAACACGAGGAGTCAGCCCTGTGAAAAAAAGCACGGTAGTGGCCAGCGCCGGTGCGCTGGCCGTATTGGTGGTCGCAGTGGCGTTGGGTGTAAAACCGGGTAACGATCCGGTGGCGGCACCACAGCCTGTGCGTTCGGCACCGACCGCAAATGAGCCCGCCGTGGCGCAACTTGGCAATCAAAGGGTTGCACCTGAAGAACTCAAAGCGCTACTTGCCACGTTGCCGCCAGCCTCTCGCGAGCAACTGAGGGGCAATCGGCAGGCGCTTGAAGGCTGGATTCGTTCGCGTCTGGCCGAGAAAGCCGTGCTCGAACAAGCCGATGCCCAAGGCTGGCGTCAGCGGCCCGACATTGAGGTGCAAATGCGTGCTGCCACTGAGCAAATCATCTTTCGCGACTACTTGCAGTCGGTCAGCCAGGTGCCGCCAGGTTATCCCGCCGAAGCCGAGTTGCAGCAGGCATACGACGCCGGTAAATCGGGCTGGGTAACGCCACCGATGTACCGGGTCAGCCAGATTTTCCTCAGCGTCAGCGATCCGCAAAGCCTTGAGGCGGTGCGTAAGCAAGCCTTGGAATTAAGCAAAAAGGCCCAGGCAGCACCGAGCGAGTTTGCCGCGCTGGCGAGTCAGTATTCGCAAGATCGTGCCAGCGCCGAAACAGGGGGCGATACCGGTTTGCAACCCTTGCAGCAACTGGTTCCTGAAGTGCGCGGTGCGGTGTCGCGATTGAAAGTGGGGGCGGTGTCGGAGCCGCTGCAGAGTGCTGCGGGTTTTCATGTGATCAAACTCACTGAGCAGCAACCTGCACGCGTGGCATCGCTGGACGAACTGCGCGAACGCTTGACCCAGGCCTTGCGTGCCCAGCGCCAGGAGCAAATTGCCAAGGCATATCTGGACGGCATGCTCAATACCGCCACGCTCAGTATCGACGGGGCCGCGCTGAACAAAGTGCTGGAGGAAAAACTCTAGCGCCAACGTAACAAGATCGACAGGGAGTCATTAAATGACGTTTACACAACCCATGGCGCATCCAGGTGTGAGCCAATACCTGGCCTCGGGGCTGGCATCCGAATCCTGGCTGGCGTTGGCCGGCGAGATCGATGCCCAGGTGGTGCAGTATTTTATGGTTAGCGCCCGCTGCGCGTGTTTCATGCAGGCGGCGCGCAGCCTGAACGTGCGGGCCAGCCTGTTGCGCAAAGACTTGGCGCAGTTGGAAAGTCAGTTGCAGCGCACGTTGTTCGAGTTTCACGGCAGTGCTTTGACGCTCAGCCACGATGGCCAGAAATTGCAAGCACAGCTGATAGCGCTGGCCCACGAACGCGACATGCCGGTGACCGAACAACCATTGATTCGCCTGGCCGTGGCCGAGTCGATCCTGCATGACATTCTCGGCCGAGACCTAGTTTCGTTGCTGCGACGCAACGCCAGTGTGCGCCTGGACATCATTACCCTGGACAGTGAGCTGAGCTTGCAAGCGGTGACTGCCGATGTGGTGTTGTGGCTGGCCGACACCAATTCATCGCTGCCCGGCCCGAGTTTTGCCATCAGCGAACCGCTGCCGATGGCGCGACTGAATTACCTGCCGCACATTGCCAAGCGCTATTCGCGGGTCACGTCGCGCCCCGACAGCCTGGAGGATCTGTCTGATTTCCTGTTGGTGCAATGGCAGCACGATAGCCAAGTCGATAGCTTCGGGCCCTGGAATAGTCTGGTGGAGCAACGCCTGGCTGGCGTGGTGCAACTGCACTCCTATGAATTGATGCTGGAGATGATTCGATGCAGCGCCTGCATTGGTTTGCTGCCAGGCTACATGAGCCAGTTCGACCGTGGCCTGATCGCTCTGCCTGGGCTGTTCAGCCAGCCAATGCAGCGCCAGGCGTGGATGGCGGTCAATGCCCGCTCCGAAGGCGAGGCCCAAGTGCGGATGATCGTCAAGCTGATTCACAACGCCTTCAACGAACGCCGGGAGTGGTTCGACAGCTGATCGGCGGTGAAGGCCGAGATTGTTGTGGTTAACGCAGGCTCCTACGGTTCGGTGGTGAAGGCCGGATTGTTGTGATTAACGCAAATCCCTTAGGAAACCGGCTTGCCGGTGATGGCGATTCCGAAGACGCCATCACTGGCAAGCCAGGCTCTCGCATGGGTTCTGGCCACAATGAATTACCGCGTTGTAGAGTAAGCGGCCATGTCTGTATCACGGATGAACCACCCATGACCGCTGCTGATTCCTTTATCACCCTCGAGCGTTTCAACGAAACCCACATTGAGGGCATTACCGCGCTGTACAACGATCCGGCCATCACCCGCCAGGTGCTGCAAATGCCCTTTCAATCGACCGAGGTCTGGCGCAAACGCCTGGCACCGGACAATGAACGGGTGGTGCAACTGGTAGCGCTGCATCAAGGCGTTGTTGTCGGCAATATTGGCTTGGAGCAGTTTTCGCGGATTCGCCGCAGTCATGCCGGCAACCTCGGTATGGGCGTTGCGCAGGCGTGGCAGGGTAAAGGGGTGGGTTCAAAGCTGTTGGCGGCGGCGCTGGAAGTCGCCGACAACTGGATGAACCTGCACCGGGTGGAGCTTTCGGTGTACGCCGATAACGAAGCCGCCATTGCGTTGTACCGCAAGTTCGGCTTCGAGGACGAAGGCCTGTTTCGTGACTATGCCGTGCGCGACGGCGGCTTGGTAGATGCCTTGAGCATGGCGCGTCTGCGGCGCACGCCCAAGGCGGGTTGAGTCAGTCGCCCAGAGCAAACGCCACCGCCGCCTGCGCATGCAGTTCGGTGGTGTCGAACAAGGGCAGGGCGCTGTCTTCGGGTTTGATCAGCAGGCTGATTTCGGTGCAGCCGAGGATGATTGCCTGGGCGCCGCGTTGGGTCAGGGCTTCGATGACCTGCTGATACACCTTGCGCGATGCCTCGCTGATCACTCCCACACACAATTCGTCATAAATTATTCGGTGCACCGCTTGCCGCTGCGATTCCTCTGGCACCAGCACGGTTAAACCCATTGCGGTCAAACGTTGTTTGAGAAAATCCTGCTCCATGGTGAACGCTGTGCCGAGCAACCCCACCTTCAGCAATTGCGCGTCGACCGCTGCCTGGCCGGCAGGTTCGGCAATGTGCAAAAACGGGATACTGATCGCGGCCTGAATCTGTTCGGCCACTTTGTGCATGGTGTTGGTACACAGCACCACACAGTCCGCTCCGCCGGCCTCAAGCCGCTTGGCCGCGTCGACCAGAATCGCTGCTGCATCGTCCCAGCGTCCGGCGTGTTGAGCCTGTTCGACCGGCCCGAAGTCAACGCTGTACATCAGCAACTTCGCTGAGCGCAACGGCCCGAGGCGGTCGCGAACCTGTTGGTTGATGAGGCGGTAATATTCGGCGCTGGACTCCCAGCTCATGCCGCCGATAAGGCCGATTGTGCGCATGATGTGTTCCTGTTGAGGGCTGACGGACGATCCTACAGTGCCCGCGATTCCAGTGCCGCGTAAACCTGCAAGTTACCAATTGGCGTTTAGTCGTACGCCGATGGCGCGCATCTGCCATGCTCAAAGTCCGCAGCACTGCTTCAACCAAAGGAACACCGCAATGGATGACGTACAGCAACTGGGCGAGATGCTTCGCCACTACGCAGAAAGCGAAGCGCACAAGAAGCAGATGTTTGAGTCGCAATCGGCCGTGTGGGCGACGCGCATTGGTGAGCTGTTCGACCAGATCCAGCAGTGGCTGGAACCGGTTCAAGCACCGAACCTGCTGGAGGTCAGCCGCGAGATGTACATCGCTTCCGGGCCGAGTGTGCCCGCCGAAACGTCCACCTTCAAAACCGAGAAGCTGTCTATCGTGATCGCTGGTAAACCGGTGGAGTTCGTGCCGGATGTGATGGGCGCCGGGGGTCAGATTTCACTGGCCGTGATGGGGTTGACCGCAGCGCGTTATGGCAGCATTTCGCTGGTCTGCCTGCCGCCGTCCACTAGCTGGCAGTGGCGCAAGACCAACGGCCTGAAAGACCCGGACACCTTCGCCTTCGACGCAAATTTCCTGGCGCAGCAGCTGCAGAGCCTGATCCCCCGCGAACGCGGCTGATCCCCAAGATACACGCAAAACCTGTGGGAGCGAGCCTGCTCGCGGTTGCGGATCGGCATTCAAAATTGATGCAGGCTGATCCGCCGTCGTCGCGCGCAGGCTCGCTCCCACAGGGGTTAGTGCTGATCCCAAACCTCGTGCTCAACGCCTAACCAGAGTGAGAGCGAGCCTGCTCGCGATGGAGCCCGTAGCCTTGGCTCAAACCTCCCAATTAACCCACCCAGGCTTGGCGACCTCTGGCGCAACCGCATTCACAGTCTTGCCGGTTGCCAACTCCACACGCCGGGCCACTTGCGGGTCATCCGCAAACGGTATCAGGCTGGCCTCCTCAAGACTCTGCGCCGTTTGCCGTTTCAGGCTGTATCCAACCGCCAGCCAAAGCCCCACGACGCCTAAACTTCCCAGCACAAAATCGATCATCTCAAGTTCCCGCCTCAGGCTATCTGCGCTTCACGTTCAGCCATCTCGACGCTCGACACACGCACGGTTCGCCACACGTTGTAAGCCATCAGCAGCATCCCGCTGAGGAAGCACACGCCGCCAGCAAAACGCACCGCGAACCCCGGATGACTCGCCTGCAACGCTTCAACAAACGAATAGGTCAGCGTGCCGTCGTCGTTGATCGCGCGCCACATCAAGCCTTGGGTTATGCCATTGACCCACATCGAGGCGATGTACAGCACCGTGCCGATGGTCGCCAGCCAGAAGTGCAGGTTGATCAGCGGCGTGCTGAACATCTGCTCGCGACCAAAGACCTTGGGCACCATGTGGTAGACCGCGCCAAACGTGATCATGGCCACCCAGCCCAAGGCACCTGCGTGAACGTGGCCGATGGTCCAGTCGGTGTAGTGGGAGAGGGCGTTGACGGTTTTGATCGCCATCATCGGCCCTTCGAACGTCGACATGCCGTAAAACGCCAGCGACAGCACCAGGAACCGCAGGATCGGATCGGTACGCAATTTATGCCAGGCCCCCGACAGCGTCATCATTCCGTTGATCATCCCGCCCCAGCTCGGCGCCAGCAGAATCAACGACATCGCCATGCCCAGCGACTGCGCCCAGTCTGGCAGTGCGGTGTAGTGCAAATGGTGCGGGCCGGCCCAGATGTACAGGGTGATCAGTGCCCAGAAATGCACGATCGACAAGCGATAGGAATACACCGGCCTACCCACCTGCTTCGGCACAAAGTAATACATCATCCCGAGAAAACCGGTGGTCAAAAAGAAACCGACAGCATTGTGTCCGTACCACCATTGAACCATCGCATCGGTGGCGCCCGAATACACCGGGTAAGACTTGAACCAGCTCACTGGAATCGACAGGTGATTGACCACGTGCAACATGGCAATCACCACGATGAACGCGCCAAAGAACCAGTTGCCGACGTAGATGTGGTGCGTCTTGCGCTGCACCACGGTGGTGAAAAACACCACGGCATAAGCCACCCAGACCACGGTCATCCACACCGCGCCGGTGAATTCGATTTCGGCGTATTCCTTGGTCGTGGTGTAGCCCAGCGGCAGGCTGATCAGCATGATCACGATCACTGATTGCCAGCCCCAGAACGTGAACGCCGCGAGCGTGTCCGAAAACAGCCGCACCTGGCAGGTACGCTGCACCGCGTAATAGCTGGCGGCGAATTGCGCGCTGCCGGCGAAACCGAAAATCACCAGGCTGGTGTGCAGTGGACGCAAGCGGCCGAAGGTAGTCCATGGCAGGTCGAGGTTCATTTCGGGCCACACCAGTTGCGAGGCGATCCACACGCCCATGGCCATCCCCACGACACCCCAGACGATAGTTGCGACGATGAATTGGCGAACGACCTTGTAGTTATAGGCCTGCCCGATTGTTGCTGTGCTCATGGTCAATGCTTCCACGGTTGCAAAGGCGTTCCAGACCTTGCGGCCTGACATGCCGTGCACTGTAGAAACACTGCCCTGAACAAAACAGACTCAGGAAAACATCATTTATACGGATCAGATGGCGCATCAGCCCGCGGCGTTCTGCCGCGGGCTGATATGGTTTTTGGTACCGGCGCGCCCGTCAGGGAGATCACTTCAACGCTGGATCACCCATGTTCATCTTCTTCCAGCCTTGCAGCAGTACCTGGGCTTTTGGCTCCTGGCCATTTTCGAGGTAGTACTGGATCAGCGACAGCCGCGCATTGCGATTGGCCGGTTGGACTTTCAGCAGTCGTTCCAGCTCCTCACAGGCTTGATCGACCTTGCCGCTGTCGTGCAACGCCACCGCCAACACGTAACCGAACTGGCCGTTCTGCGGTTCCAGTTGCGCGGCTTTACGCAGCACCGCAATGGCTTGCTCGGTCTTGCCTGCACGCACCAGCGATAAGCCTTGCGTGTGCTGCAGCAGCGCCGCGTCCGGGTGCTCCTTGACGCTTTGCGCCAGTAGCGTTTGAGCTTCCTGACCGCGACCATTGGCCTCCAGCCACTGCACCAGCGTCACCAGCGCCGGGTAGAAATCCGGGTCGCGCTTGAGTGCCGTACGCAGTAACGCCTCGACCTCCCCGCTGCGGCCGCTGGCCTGATACAACATGGCCAGGTTGAGGTTGGCTTCAGCACGCTCGGCGAGACTCTTTTGCACGTCCTCATATTCGGCGATTGCTGTGTTCCAGTTGGCCTGCGCATCACCCAAACCATTGCGCGCCACACTCAGCAAATCACGTGCTGCGGCAATCCGCACCGCTTTCACCGGATCGCTCAACAACGGAGTCAGCAAGGGCGCTCGTTCTGGTGGTGGCAAGAAAGCGCTGATGGCCCGCACGGCGCTTTCGCGCACTTGCGGTGCCGGGTTGCGCAAGTCATTGGTGGCCAACTTCAGCGCTTGTTCACTTGGGTACAGCGGCAATTCGGCGAGCAAGGTTGCGCGCTGAATGGCGGGCAAATTGCTGCGCTGCAATTGTTCATATAAGGCGTTTGCGGCACCCGGTTGGCCATTGCGAATCAACCACAGGCTTTCGTCGTAGCGCGGTGCCTGAACGGCAGAGGCGTTGGCCGTATTCCACAGCTTGAATTGCTCGGTGACCTTATCGCCAGCCTTGCCTTGGTGACAGGTGAGACAGGCGTCGGGCGTGCCGAGCTTCTTCGCGCGTTCCGGGTTCGGGATGCTAAAGCTGTGGTCGTGCCGGAAGTCGTTGCCCATGTAGAACTTGCCGGGCATGTGGCAATCCACGCACTGCGAACCAGGTTGACCCATGGTGTGACGGGTGTGCTCGATAGAATCATAATTCTTGGCTTGCAAGCCTTTGCCATCGACACCTTCCACCGTGGTCTTGCCCGCCGTGTTGTGGCATTGCAGGCACACACCATTGCCGGGCGCCTTCAACTCGGTGCTGTGTGGATTGTGGCAGTTGCTGCAGCGCACGCCTTTGTCGAACATCTTGCTTTGGGCAAAAGACCCGTGCTCGAACACTTCGTCCTTGATCTTGCCGTCCAGTGCATACAGTTCGCGGGTCAGGGCACTTGGCAGGTAGTCATCCATCAAGCGCTTGCCGACGGTGTAGCCGTCACCCAACGGCGCACGACGCGAGTGGCAGCGCGCGCAGGTTTCGATTTCGACCGTGGCGTTCTTGTCCTTGAGGTCCACGGCAAACCCTGCATGAATCAAATCGCCTTTTTTCGCCGTCCATTCCAGGTGATTGGAGGCTGGGCCGTGACACGCCTGGCAGCCAACGCCCAAGCTGTTCCAGTGACTGTCGAAGGTGTTTTTGGAGGCATCGAAATTACGCTTGTAACCCGTGGTGTGGCACTCGACGCACATGAAATTGGCGTTCTGGCTCGGTTTGCTCCAGTGCAACGGGTTCTTGAAGTTCACGCCCTGGCCTGGATACAAATGAAACCAGCGGTTTTTTTCGGTATCCCACGCCACGCCCAAGGCTTGCAAGCGGCCTTCGCCCACCTCGATCAAATACTGCTGCAACGGCGCGATGCCGAAGGTATAGGCCACTTTGAAGTCATTGTTCTTGCCATCGATGCCGGGCGTGTTAACCCAAAAGCCATCGCCCTTGCGTGAAAAACGGGTGGTTTCGTTTTCGGCCTTGATGGTGATGTCTTTGAAGTCACCCAGCACGGTATCGGCAGTGGCTTCCTGCATCGCCAATTGGTGATGCGACCCTTGCCAGTCTTTAACCTGCTCACTGTGGCAGCCTTGGCACTGCTGCTCATCGACCATCTTCGCGGGGGCCATGGCAACAGGTTGCGGTTTGGCAGGCTGGACCACGGGCGCCTTGGCCGGCGCATAAGCCACAGGCTTCGGCTTGCTGCTGAACAAAAACCAGCCGATACCGACAACGGCGAGTAACAACACGCCGATGGTGACGGGAAACACGTAGCGGTTAACAAGGTTCGGTTGCGAATCAGGGTTTGGCTTTTCGTTTCTATTATTATGTTTCGGCATTGCGACTTCCGTAGTCCAGGTGCGTTTGCCAGGCGGCGCGCGTTCAAGCTGGGTGCAGCTTTGCTGGATGGCTGGCACATGTCAAATGAGGCGTGTGACCGGGCTCGCAGCCTTAGATGAATAGTGTGATTTAGTGAGGCGAAACGCTGTGGATTGGCTATACCTGTAACACTCTTTCCAGCACTGTTATCTGTCGACTTACAGGAGTTACAGCATGAAGCTAGCGTTAATGATGAGCACTCTGTGCATTGCCTCGATTGGCATGGTGGGTTGTGCAAGCAAAGTCGTCGAGCCGGATCAGTATTCAGGATTTCTAAAGGACTATAGTCAGCTCAAAGAAGCACAATCCCCATCGGGCGCGACAGTGATGCGCTGGATGGACCCCAAGCTTGATGTCAATAAATTCACCAGTGTCTACATCGAACCGACGCAGCTTTATCCCAAGCCGCAACCGACTGTAAAAATCCCTCAATCCACCTTGAATGGCATCACTGGTTATTACGATCAGGCACTGAAGCGCGAACTGGGTAAATCGTTGCCATTGGCAACCGGCCCAGGCCCCGGTGTGATCGTGGTGCGGGCGGCGATTACCGCCGTCAGCAGTAAAACCGAAGGCTTGAAGCCTTATGAAGTGATCCCGATTGCCTTGGTAGCGGCAGCGGTCAGCAGTGCCAGCGGCATTCGTGACCAGGAAACCGACCTGGCTACCGAAGCTGTGTTCCTGGATGGCGGCGACAATCACGTACTGGCGCAAGTAGTACGCAAAGGCACCGGCAAGCCGCTGGAGAACGATTCGCAAGTGATGAAGGCCGATGATGTAAAAAGCGTGATCGATGGCTGGGCATCGGACCTGCATCAGTCGTATCTGAAGCTCAAAGCCAAATAACAACGCGCCCCGGTCTGTCAGGCTTGCCTCAACGGTGTGTAGCAATCCTGGCCCATTGCTGAATCGGCTGGCGCCATCGCCAGCAGGCTGTCTCCCACAGTGGATCTTCGTCATGCACACACTCTGTGCATTGCCCAGATTCA
>NZ_JBNQGB010000001.1:1164327-1810959 GCF_050321825.1 Gordonia sp. IEGM753 | reverse complement strand
GCCATCGCCAGCAGGCTGTCTCCCACAGTGGATCTTCGTCATGCACACACTCTGTGCATTGCCCAGATTCACTGTGGGAGCTGGCCTGCCAGCGATAGGTGCACCTCGGTCTGTCAGGCTTGCCAGCGAATGACGCACCACGGTCTGTCAGGAATACTCCAATCGTATGTTGCCATCCTTGCCCATTGCTGAATCGGCTGGCGCCATCGCCAGCAGGCTGTCTCCCACAGTGGATCTTCGTCATGCACACACTCTGTGCATTGCCTAGATTCACTGTGGGAGCTGGCCTGCCAGCGATAGGCGCACCGCGGTCTGTCAGTTGGTTTACCTGAGAAGGACGCACCTCGGTCTGTCAGGCTTGCCAGCGAATGACGCACCACGGTCTGTCAGGAATACTCCAATCGTATGTTGCCATCCTTGCCCATTGCTGAATCGGCTGGCGTCATCGCCAGCAAGCTGTCTCCCACAGTGGATCTTCGTCATGCACACACTCTGTGCATTGCCCAAATTCACTGTGGGAGCTGGCCTGCCAGCGATAGGTGCGCCTCGGTCTGTCAGTTGGTTTACCTGCGAAGGACGCACCTCGGTCTGTCAGGAATACCCGCTAATGGCTGAATGGCCTTTCCTTAAACCCTGGAGTCTCTACAGGGTTTAAGTCATTCCCCGGCGTGAGCGTGTTCGGGATTGTGGGGTGAAAGGCGCTGCATCACTGCCCGCCAAACCAGCGGAAGTAGGGATTGCCGCCGTCCCCAAGCATCACCTCGCGCATGTCGCGGGCCCATGCATCCCGGTCGCCGTCATAGGCATGCAAACTCGCTCGATAAAATTGCATCAGGCGTTGCTGATGGGTATTCATCCGCTCCATGAAGCTCGCGTCTGCGTTGACCAGCGGTGGCGCGATATGCAGGTCGAGTAACGCCGGCAGTACGCGAGTGATTTCCTTGGCGCGTACCCATGGCGCGTATTCGATACGCGGTTGATCGTCGGTGACAGGCAGCGCATCAGCGGCGAAACGTTCAAGCCCGGCCCGGTCGGTCACCCATGTCGCCAGCAAGTCAGGCGCCGAACCAATGCCCACGTCCTGCAAGGTGTCACGCACGGATTGTTGCTGGAAGCGTTCGGTTATTTTCGCCGCATCCAGTTCAATCGGTTGCAACGAGCCCACCAGCAGCATCTCGTGAAACTCGCTGGTCCACAGCGTGGCGTACGGAAAAACATCGAGGAAGCTGCGCACCAGCGAGCGCGAATCGTCGATGTTTTGCGTAGGCAACGGCAGCCATTGCGCAACCAGGCCATTATTTTCAAGACGACTGGCGGCGAGTTGGTAAAAGTCACGCGAATACAGATTGACCACACCGGCAGCCGAAGGCGGTGGTGGCTCCAGCGTGATCAGGTCGTAAAGCTGCGAGCTGCGCAGCAGTTCCTGACGGCCGTCACGCAACCGCACATCAACGCCCGGGTCGGCGGCGGCATTGAAGTTGCCCTTGAACAGGGGCGCGGCGTGTACCACCGACGGCAGCAGTTCTGCGACCACGCGATGTTCAAGGCCCGGATAGCGGGTGAGGGCGCCCGCCGTAATGCCGGTGCCGAAACCGATCACCAGCGCCGAGCGCGGTTCGCCGTTGTGAATCAGCAACGGCAGCAGCGCCTGAATGCGCATGTAGCGCAGCGACGGCATGGCGTCACCGGTGTTCGATACGCCCTGAATGTACAAACGCTGAAAGGCGTTCTGGCCCTTGCCCTGCTTGACCACAGCCACGGTGCCACCGCGTCCTTCCTGGTAAAACGCCAGTGTGCCGTTGCGGGCACCCGGTAGCAGGCTGGCGAGTTTATCGACCGGGGTAAAAATCGCCACGATCACTGACAGCAAGCCGATAGCGATCACGGCCTGACGCCGCCCCTTTTTTACGTGATGACCTTTGCGCACCGCGAAGTAACCGACGGCGGCCGCGACGATCGCCAGCAGTCCCAGCGTGCGCACCAGACCCAACAGCGGAATCAGCAAGAACCCGCACAGCATCACACCGATGATTCCGCCCAAGGTGTTGAACGCAACGACAGCGCCGACATCCTTGCCAACGTGGTCTTGGCCCACGCTCAGGCGTAGCGCCAACGGAAACGCAGCACCCAGCAACAGGGTTGGCACGAATACGATGCTCAATGCCGCCACGGCAAAGCGAGCGCTCATGCCCAACAGTTCGCTGCCACCCATGGCCAGCGCGCCGGCTTCGGCCTGGGATTGCAAAAACACCAGCCAGCGTCCGAGAAAGGCGATTTCCAACAGGGCGATCAGGCCCGCCCCGGCAATCAGCAAACCAAATACGCCCCACGGATCGCGCAGGCGATCAACCCGGCGAGCCAACACAACGCTGCCGATAAACAAACCAGTGAGGTAGGTGGCCAGCACCACGGCAAATGCATACGTGCGGGTACTCATGAACTGCACGATGGATTGCGACCAGACCACTTCGTAACCGAGCGCCACGCCGCCGGCAATCGAATACAGCCACAGCGCCAAACGGTCTGGCACCTTATCGGTCGTGTGTTTCGCCGGGGCTGCGACGGGCGTTGAATGCTGGCGCTGAAACCACAAGGCTCCGGCGGCGGCCAGCAGGTTGAGCATTGCGGCGGCCAAGGCACTGCCTCGAACACCGAGCGTTGCGATCAGCACAAACGCGGCGAGCAAGGTGCCCGCAATGGCACCTGCAGTATTGGCTGCATAAAGTTGTCCGCCAGCCTTGCCCAGTTGCTGCGGATTGGCGGCCAGCGAGCGCACCAGCACCGGCAATGTGCCGCCCATCAACACCGCCGGAAGGCCGACCAAAGTAAACGGCAACAGCCACGCCGCCAGCCCGATGTGTTGCGCCAGCCACGCAAAAGGGACGGCCGCCAGGCTCATGGCAAACGTCGCCCCCACGCCGAGCACCGCCACCAGTACTTCCAGCCCTGCATACAACAGAACCGGGTGCTGCAAGCGGTCAGCCCAACGCCCGAACAGTAAGCCGCCCAAGGCCAGACCGGCAAAAAACGCGCTGATACCGGTGGTGATGGCATACACCTCGACGCCCACCACCAGCGACAATTGCTTGATCCACAGCACCTGATACACCAAGGCTGCCGCACCGGAGATAAACAACAACAGCGCGGGAATCAGTATTGGGACGGCAACGTGAGGAACAGGGATGGCCGACGACTTGCTGGCGACACGTGAGGACATTGCGAGGTGCCTTGTTTCAATTTGGAAAAAACCTGTGAACCTGGCGGCCTCATCGCGAGCAGGCTCGCTCCCACAATGGATCTGCGGTGTGCCACAAACTCCTGTGAAGCACAGCCTGCTCCCAATGGATCTGCGGTGTGCCACAAACTCTTGTGGAGCAAGCCTGCTCCCAATGGATCTGCGGTGTGCCACAAACTCCTGTGGAGCAAGCCTGCTCCCAATGGATCTGCGGTGTGCCACAAACTCCTGAGGAGTAAGCCTGCTCCCAATGGATCTGCGGTGTGCCACAAACTCTTGTGGAGCAAGCCTGCTCTCAATGGATCTGCGGTGTGCCACAAACTCCTGTGGAGCAAGTCTGCTCCCAATGGATCTGCGGTGTGCCACAAACTCCTGTGGAGTAAGCCTGCTCCCAATGGATCTGCGGTGTGCCACAAACTCCTGTGGAGCAAGCCTGTTCCCAATGGATCTGCGGTGTGCCACAAATCCCTGTGGGAGCGAGCCTGCTCGCGATGAGGTCGACGCGCTCTCAAGTCAAAAAAATAGAGCCGCTCGCCAACAACGGCGAGCGGCGGTCGGGCGATCTTACTGTGCTGCGGGTGCTGCTTTCATTTTTTCTGCAATCTTCGCATCCACGGCGGCACGGATCTGGTCAATGCTGAAGCTGGCCGGTTTCTGGCTAGGCGGATACTCGATGAAGGTCTGCAGGAACGCCGCAGACTTCTGCACCGCTTGAGCGGCCAGGTAGACGTTTTTGGTTTGCCAATCGTAGTACTGATCGGAAACCACGTCGGCGCGTTCGTACGGGTCCATCCTCAGGTTGAAGATTTTCGGTACACGCAAGCACACGAACGGTTCGGACCAGACTTTGAAGCCGCCGGGTTCGCGCTGTTCGCAGAACACCACTTTCCAGTTATCGAAACGCATCGACACCAGCACGCCGTCGTCGTTGAAGTAGTAGAACTCCTTGCGCTCGCCTTTAGGCTGTTGGCCGGTCAGGTAAGGCAGTTGGTTGAAGCCATCCAGGTGTACTTTGAAGTTGGTGCCGCCTGCAGTCGGCGCCCAGCCTTTGAGCAACTTGTCTTTTACGTCAGCATCGCCAGCGGCTGCCAGCAGGGTAGGGAACCAGTCCATGCCCGAGAACAGCTCGTTGGAGACTTCACCACCCTTGATCTTGCCCGGCCAGCGAATGATTGCCGGAACGCGGTAAGCACCTTCCCAGTTGGAGTTTTTCTCGTTGCGGAACGGCGTAGTTGCCGCGTCCGGCCAGGAGAACTGGTTCGGGCCGTTGTCGGTGGTGTAGACAACGATGGTGTTGTCGGCGATTTTCAGGTCATCGAGGGTTTTCAGGAGTTTGCCGACGTCGCCGTCGTGCTCGATCATGCCGTCCGCGTACTCGTTGCCGGGCATGCCGCTTTGGCCCTTCATCGAATCACGTACGTGGGTGAACAGGTGCATGCGGGTGGTGTTCATCCAGACGAAAAATGGCTTGTCGGCCTTGGCCTGTTTCTCGATGAACGCCTGGGCTGCTGCGGTGGTTTCGTCGTCGATGGTTTCCATGCGCTTGGTGGTCAGCGCGCCGGTGTCTTCGATTTTGCCGTCGGCGAAGCTGTGAATCACGCCGCGAGGCGTGTTGGCCTTGAGGAATTCGGCATCGTCTTTGGGCCAGTACGGACGCTCGGGTTCTTCTTCGGCATTGAGGTGGTAAAGGTTGCCGAAGAACTCATCGAAACCGTGGTTGGTCGGCAGGTATTCATCCTTGTCGCCCAAGTGGTTCTTGCCAAACTGGCCAGTGCTGTAGCCCTGGGATTTAAGCGCTTGGGCGATGGTGATATCGCGCTTTTGCAGGCCAACCGGTGCTCCCGGAATACCTACTTTCGACAGGCCGGTACGCAACGGTGTCTGACCGGTGATGAACGAGGAACGTCCAGCCGTGCAGCTGTTCTCCGCGTAATAGTCGGTGAACATCATGCCTTCCTTGGCAATCCGGTCGATGTTCGGAGTCTTGTAACCGACCACGCCCATGGAGTAAGCGCTGATATTGGTCTGGCCGATGTCATCGCCGAAGATCACTAGAATGTTGGGTTTTTCAGCGGCCCCGGCTGTTGCCGAAATCGCCATCACCGAGACCGCCACCAGGGCGAGTTTCGGGAGCCACTTGTGTATGCGAGTCATCTGACTTGCTCCTTTTGCTCACTGACGTCGTTTTTAGACGACAAACGTTTATTGCGGTCCTGCGTTACGTCTTTTTTTTACTTCACTTGCTCGGTAGTGGCTGCGTCGAAGGGATAAACGCGGCGCCATTCGGCGGCCATATCCACGATAGTCCAGCCACGGTTTTTTGCTTCGTCCAGGGCCTTGTCCAGACGCCCGATCTGCGATTGGCGGTCGTAAGCCCATTCACGTTTGGCGTCGGTGTGGTGCACCAACCCCATGAATCGCTTGCCTGACCCGGCGGCGGTCCATTGCAGCATCTGCAAGTCGCCGTCGGAGTTGCCGAACGCCAGGATCGGCCGCTTGCCGATCACCGCGTCGATGCTCTCAGGCTTGCCCGGGCCGTCATCGTTGTGCGCCAGTTTGGCGGTGCGCAAAATAGACGCCTTACCGTCCTTGTACTGAAACGCTGTCACAAACGTGGTGCCGATCACCTGTTCTGGCGGGACGCCGTAGACTTTTTGCGCAAAGGCGCGCATGAACGCCGTGTCGCCGCCAGAAACGATGTAGGTCTTGAAGTCCTGGCTGCGCAGGTAATCGAGCATCTCCAGCATCGGCTGGAAGATCATCTCGGTATAAGGCTTGCCGGTTTTCGGATGCCGAGCCTGGCTCAGCCAGGTCTTGGCGTAGTCGTCGAACGCTTCGGTGGTCATGCCGGTATGGGTGGCCCCAAAAATTTTCAGGATGCCGTCCATCCCCGCGGCCGCGAGGGCTTTGTGATCGTTTTCGATGACAGCTTTGAACGGCTGGGTGGTTTTCCACTCAGGGTGCTGATCGGCGGTGCGCTTGACCTCATCGAACGCAAACAGCAGCTCGAAGTACGCCGGTTGTTCACTCCACAGGGTGCCGTCGTTATCGAACACCGCAATACGGTCTTCAGGTTTGACGAAATCCTTGCTGCCTTGATCGGTTACCGCCTGCACAAACTCAATAATGCTCTTCTTCGAGGGACCTTCATTCCACGAGGGCAGCGGCTCGGCAGCCAGCGCGACAAATGGCAGGCAAAGCGCCAGGCCAAGTATCAGTTTTAGCCCGTGATGGTGACGCGCCGATATCAAATTCGTCATGGGAATTCCTTCTCGTGGACGGGGTTCAATGGTTTTAATGCGCGAGCAGCGGAGGCCTTGCTGCTACCGACCTGACTATGCAGCGTAGCCAACGATTGCTTGAGTTGGCGCAGTGCCTGATCTTCGGTCGGTTGACGGCTGTAACAGGCGTGCAAAAGCGCTTGCAGGCGCGGGCCGAGGTGGCTGAGTTTGAGCCCCATGCGCCTGCGCCTGGCCCACAGGTACAACGCGCTCAGTTGGGCGGGACGGGCGTCGATTTGCGCCGGGATTTGCTGCCATGCGTAGTCCGCGGACTCCAGCCAGGTGGCGTGTCGCGCACGGCGCCTGGCCTGCCAGTTCAAGTAAGCGCGATGCACTGCAGGGCGGATAAACCACGCTATCAATGCGATCGCCAGCAACGAAAATCCGATCATCAACCCATGCCCGGAGAGGTGCACACGGCTTTGCTGGCCCAGCTTTTTCAAGTCCTCGGTGATCGAGAACACCGGCCGGTAATCACTGTTGGCAATGGCTGCGAAGGTCACTGCCGGCACGTGCGCGGTGCGGGTTTGCTGCTGGCTGGCGTCCCACCACTTCAACTCGATCGATGGCAAGGTGTGGCTGCCTTGGCTATCGACCCGGTACGTCACGGTATCGATGCGTTGGCCGCCATTGAAGTGCCCCCGACCGTCGTCCAGGTTGCTGACTTGCGGCGCCTTCAAGTAACGGCTGAGCCCGCTGACATCGTCCAGTAGCGGCGTTGGCAGCGACATGGCCAGTGCCCCGTCAGCCTGAAGCGTCAGTTGGCGGGTAATGCTGTCACCCACCTTCAAAGGCGTCGCCGAATAAACGACTTTTTGCGTGAAGCGCAGGCCTTTTGCCACCAGCACGGGTTCGCCGGGAGTGAACCCTGGCGGTTGTGTGGCAGTGAACTGCATCGGCTGAGTCTGCGCGTTGAGTTCAGACGTCGCCTGGCCTGGTTTGGCGCTCACCGTCAGCGCCGGAATATCGAAACCCTGCGCCAGGTTCGGGGTGATCCGGTAGCTGTAGCGCATGCCGTTGAATGACTTGCCTTGCAGCGTTTGATTGATGTGCTCGGCGTGTCCGTCCGGCGGCATCACCCATGCGCCTGGCAACTTGAGGTCGGGCAGGGTGGGGGCGTCGGTGAACCAGCTGTCGGTGAGGACATCGAGTTGCAACTCGACGATGCCGCCCACCGTGACCGAACCGGCCGGCAGCAATTGCGCCTGGACCCGCAGTTCAGGTTCGGCGGCGAGTGCCTGGGGGCTGGGCAGGCACGCTATCAACAGGACGATAGCCGCAACCCGGTTCATCAGCAGGCTCATGGCTTAACCCCCGACAGATCCTGCAAGCTGAATTTCTGCTTCAAAAACTTCGCCGGGGAGGTCGACAAGTTCTGCAGCCACACTTCGTCTGAAGTCGCTTGTTCGGTTTTCACCGGCCTGCTGTGACCTTTGCCCGGCGCTTTATCCATTTTGATTTCGTCAGGTTTGACCTTTGGCGTGTTTTGTTCGGCGCTGTCGGTGTCTTTTTGCAGGGCGATGGCCAAGGCCAGGTTGGCAGTGGCTTCAGGAAACTGCGGCTGTAACTTCAACGCCTGGTTATAGGCCTCGATGGCTTGATCGAACTTGAAGCGGCGCACGTAAATATTGCCCAGGTAGAAGTAGGCCTGCGGCGTGTCCAGGCGCGCAAAACTTGCCAATGCCAGGTCAAAATCCGCCGCGTTGTAGGCCGCAATACCTTTCCAGTACGGGTCTGCAAAATGCGCCGCCGCTTGCGGGTAGTGTTCATGCTCGAACGCCCAGCGACCTTGTTGGTCCGGGGTGAAAAAGGCATCGACCAGTGCATTTGCTTCGGCAGGCGCAGGTTGCAAACCGATGCCCAGCGCGAGCAGCAACCCGGCCATCCAGTTCACGCTCCAGCCCTTGCGCACGCAAAGGAAGGCGATCAGCAACAGCGGCCAGCACAACCAATAACCGGCGTCTTTCCATTGCAGTTCGCGCTGTTCGTCACTGGCACTCTGGAAGTGTTGCTGGGCATGCAGCTCCACCCAATCCAGATCGTCATCATTCAGGGTCAGGCTGCCCAACGGAGCATCGACTGCCGACGCCAGTTTTTTCAATGCTGCCTGGTCAAAGCTGCCGAGCGCGGGTCGTCCGTTGCTGTCGGTACGGGGTTGGCCATTGCCGTCGTGAATGATTCCGCCATCCTCGCTGCCGACGGCCAGAATCAACACCTGCAAGCCGCTATCGTCCAATTGTTTATCCAGCCCATCGAGCCGGGAAGTGTCGGCGCCGTCGGTGATCAACAACAACGTGCCCGGCGTTTTTTCGGCTGCCAGCAGGCGTTTTGCCTGCTCGATAACCGCACCGACGTCCTTGCCCGGTTTGCCGATCAGGTCGGTGCCCAGTGCTTGGATAAAGGTATCGAGCAACGCTGGATCATCGGTTGCGGGCAACACCAGATGCGCACTGCCGGCGTAGGCGATAAGTGCGTTACGCGCACCGGCACGACGTGCAATCAGGTCGTGCACTTTATGTTTGGCGGCCTCTAAACGACTCGGCTGTACATCGGTGGCGTCCATCGACGGCGACAAATCAATGGCAATGATCAGCGGCGCACGATTTTCGAGAAAGTCCGGGCGATCCTGCTCCCACGTCGGGCCGGCAGCCGCCAGGGCGCCCAGCGCCAGCAGCGCACACAACAGATGCACTGGCCGCAGGCGTTGCTGGTCCTGAGGTGTGATCAGCAAATGCGCCAGCAAATGCTCGGCAATGTTGCTACGCAAACGCCGTTGCAGATCGCGGCTGCGGCGCCAGAACCACGGCAGCAGCAGTGCGAACGGCATCAACATTAGCCAAAACGGACGCAGGAAATGCAGGTCGTTGAGGTTGATGTCCATCTCAAACCTCCTGCCGCTGGCGAGCAAGTGCCAGGTGTGGGCGCAGCAGGGCGCCCACGTGGTACAACGCCAGCAACCCGATGGCCACGCCCAGCGGCCACCAGAACAAATCCTTCTTGGGTTGATGACTGAGCGTGTTCACCTGATGCGGTGTGAGCGTGTCCAGGGTGCTGTAAACCTGATCCAGCGCGTGGCGGTCCTCGGCGCGGAAAAACTTGCCACCGGTGGCCTCGGCTATTTGCTTCAAGCCCTGCAGGTTGACCTTGGCTTCACCTTCTGCGGTCGGGTCGCCAATGCCGATGGTATGAATCACCACGCCTTTGGCGGCCGCCATCGACGCTGCGTGATCGGGCGTTATCGCGCTGCTGGTGTCGTTACCGTCGGTGAGCAGGATCAGCACCTTTTCCTGCTCGTGGGCCTGATCGAGCATCTTCAGACTCAGGCCAATCGCGTCACCGATGGCGGTGTTCGGCCCGGCCATGCCAATGCCCGTGTCGTCGAGCAACAGCGACAGGCTGGCGTGATCGAGGGTTAACGGTGCTTGCGGGTAGGCGCCGCTGCCGAACACGATCAGGCCCAGTCGATCGTCTTTACGCTTGTCGATGAAGCCATGAACCACTTCTTTTACGGCGGCCAAGCGATTGATTTTTTGCCCGCTGGCGTCGGTGAAGTCAGTGGTTTCCATTGATTGGGAAATGTCGATGGCCAACATCAAATCACGCACCGGCTGCTGGCGCTCGATGGGTTTCTCAACGTAAACCGGACGAGCAACCGCCACCAGTAACAGGGCCCATACCAGTAGATTCAAGACCAGTTGCCAGCGGTTGGTACGGGTTCCGGCCTGGCTGGGGGCCTGGCCGACCGCGCGGCTCATGGCACCGAAAAAGGGTACACGCACGGCGCTGCGGGCCTCACGATATTCAGGCAGCAAGCGATAGCCGAACCAGGGCAGCGGCAGCAACAAGAGCAACCACGGGTAATCAAGCTGCCACATGATGACGCTCCACCCAGAGTTTGCAGGTGTCGAACAATTGCTGACGTTTCTCGCTCGGTATCGACTGCAGCGTTGCATCCGGCGCATAGGCCAATTGCGCCAGTTGCTGGCTGAAATCGGCGGGTAACGGTTGCGGGCTGTGTTGCTGCAAAAACGCCTGCCACTGTTCACCGCCAAGTGCAGCGGGAACCCTTTGTGGGAGCGAGCCTGCTCGCGATAGCGGTGTGCCAGGTACCTTGGATTTTGAATGTCGTAACGCTATCGCGAGCAGGCTCGCTCCCACTGGGCTTGTATGCATCGCAGACGCCGGCATCGATAACGCCACACGTTTCAGCAGTTCCGGCAGTTCGCGCATAGCGCTCAGTTGATGCTCGCTGCTGCGTAATTCGGCCAGGCGCAGCAGTGCCTCACGCCGATAACGATCCCGTCGCCATTGCCAATACCGGCGTGCGCTGACCAGCAACACCGCCACCACCAGCACACCGAGCAACGCCCACCAGCCCCACGTTTGCGGCGCGTAACTGACCGGTGCCGGCAGGGCGATGTCTTTCAGTTGGTCGATGCTGGGGATGTTCGGATTCATCGGCGCCCCCGGCCCAACTCCGCACGCAGTTGTTCCTGTGCATCGCTTGCCGTGCTGAACATCATCAGCGGCACCTGACTGCGGCGCAGCAACGTGGCGACATCCTTGAGCCGGCCGCTGAGAAAATCGCCCAGTGGTTGATGAACGCTGCGCTGTTCAACCGCCAGCTCCACTTGCAACTGGCCTTGAGTAACCAGCAAGCGGCCGTTCTTAGGCAAGTTCAGCGCGATGGGGTCGTACACCTGCATGGCGATTACATCGTTGTGCGCCGCCAACTGGCGCATCAACTGCAACGTGCGTTCCCCGGCACCGGCAAAGTCGCTGACGATACAAATCAGATGATCGTGGCCCGCCACGGCCAGACATTGCTGCAACACCTTGTCGAGCTGGTCTTGACCCTCGGCGTCCGGGTTGCTCGCATTCAGTCGCTGGTTTTGCTCGACGATGCGGCTGCACAACGTTTCGATCCGTTTACGACTGCGCAGCGGGGCGATACTGTCGATGCGCTGGTCGTTGAACACCAAGCCGCCGACGCGATCACCGGCGTTGAACACCATCCACGCCGCGAGCGCGCCGAGTTCGGCGGCAATGGCGGATTTGAAGCTGCGTTTTGAGCCAAAAAACATCGACATGCGCTGGTCCACCAGGATCAACGCCGGGCGGTCACGTTCTTCGGTGAAGGTACGAACCACCGGTTTGCCGGTGCGCAACGATGCGCGCCAATCCAGATGACGCAGGTCGTCTCCCGGCTGATAACGGCGCAGTTCATCAAAGTTCAAACCACGGCCCCGCAACCGCGAGGCATGGTTGCCAGCCAGGATGCTGCCTTGCGGTTGGCGCGCCACAAAACTCAAGTCACGGGCCTTGAACTCCAGCGCCATCAATTGCGCCAGAGAGACATACACCAGGCCGTCGGTGTTCATGCCGGTATCGCCACCTTGTCCAGCAGCCGATCAAGCACTTGATCGGCCGTCACGCCATCCGCGACGGCGTCGTAGCTCAAATGCAGGCGATGGCGTAGCACTGGGTGCACCACGGCGCGCACATTGTCGGGGGATACAAAATCCTGGCCTTGCATCCACGCATCGGCCCGGGCGCAACGGTCCAGGCCGATGCCGCCGCGAGGGCTGGCGCCGATGTCGATCCAGCGCCCAAGGTCGGCGTCGTAGTCGGCTGGGTGGCGGGTGGCATTGATCAGGTCGATCAGGTAGCGGTCGATGGCGGGCGACACATGGATGGCGCTGACTTCGCGTCGCGCCGCAAAAATCACTTCCTGCGACAGCGCAAAGCCTTGTGCGGCGGCCGTCTTGGCGCCGAGGGCCTGTTCTTCTTCACGCAACAGTCGCAGCACCTGGCTCTCGTTTTCGGCGCTCGGGTAGTCAAGTAGGACCTTCATCAGGAAACGGTCCATCTGCGCTTCCGGCAATGGGTAAGTGCCTTCCTGTTCGATCGGGTTCTGGGTCGCGACCACGATGAACAATTCCGGCAACACATGGCTGTTGCCGGCCACGGTGATCTGCCGTTCTTCCATCGCTTCCAGCAGCGCAGCCTGAACCTTGGCCGGGGCGCGGTTGATTTCATCCGCCAGAATCAGGTTGCCGAACAGCGGACCGGGCTGAAACTGAATCTCGTTTCTGCCATCCACCTGATGCAGCACCTCGGCACCGGTGATGTCCGACGGCAACAGGTCCGGGGTGAACTGGATGCGGCTCATTTTTGCGTCCAGGTGCTTGGCCAGCGCTTTGACGGTGCGGGTCTTGGCCAGCCCCGGCAGACTTTCCAACAGCAAATGCCCGTTGGCCAACAGTCCGAGAATTATCTGGCGAATCACTTCGTCCTGCCCGAGCACGGCTTCGGCGATGCTCGCTTGCAGGGCTTTCAGGTCAGTGAGTGCGGTCATGGTGCTGTCCTTTTTTCAAACACATGCTCAAAACATGAAGGTCGGAATGACTGGAATGAATGACAAACGGAAATTCCAGCGACTGCTGATCAAGTCATCCGGATGAATCGCCGAGTACTGGATCTCCCCGGAAATCCGCACCGGCAGCTTGCCGAAGTTGAAGATCCGGCCCGCACCCAGACCAATCGGGAAGGTGACTTTGTTGCCGCCGTCAGCCTTCCAGTTGACGGTGACGTTGGGCGTCATGCCCACGCGCCATTGCTCCGGGCCAGGAATGTTGCGCTGGATGAAGTACTGGATGTTGGTCAGGCTGACGTCCTTGCGCTTGCTGTCGCCCGCCACCGACCACCAATGTTGCGGGAACACGCCCAGGGTCCAGTCTTCCCCGAGGTAGGCTGCAACGAACGCGGGGCCCAGCGAATATTTACCGGTGCCAAGCACGTCTTCTTCGGCGGTAGGAAACATCGCCGTAGGGCCGAAACCCCAGACCATTTTGCCGCCACCGGCGAAGCGAATCGGCTCTTTGGGTGAGAACACGCCGACATACGCCAGGTCGCCAAAACCGCTGGTGCGGTCGAACGGGTCCTGCACCACAGAGGCGAAATCGTTGCGCTCACTCAAAATGTCGTTGGGGCCCATGCCGATCAGGTTGCCGGCCCGGTGATTCACCGGGGCGCTGACGTAGCTGATGGGCAAGCGGTTGATCAGGTTCCAGTCTTCACCGATGGAAATCGGAAAGGTCGGCATGAAGCTGTATTTGCCCAGCATGCGCGTGCCATTGCTGTTGGGGCCTTTGAGGGCGGTGTAGTCGTACTGATTGAACAGCAAAACCAGATTGCCCACCGGGTTGTCCATCAACTTGGCGATCTGTTCCGTGGAGGGCTCGCAGCCGGCGGCCACCACTTTTTTCAGGTCGATGTCGAAGTCCTGCTGCAGCCGATGGCAGGTTTCGGGGTCGCCTTTGGCAACCTGTTGCGCGGGCGTGCTGCCAAGTGTCGGCAGGTCACCGGCAGCACAGGCGAAGCCGCTGAAAAGCAGGCTGCAAACGGTCAATCGTGTGCCGGTGGCCATCCTTGGTCACTCCTAGAAAAATGCCAACGTCAGGTTGACGGCAAATCCATTACCTTCAGGGCGATTCTTGGTGTCGAATTCCGGCACCCAGCGGGCGCTGACACTGGCTTGCGCATCGTTGAATTTGCCGGCCCAACCGACCACTGGCCCAGCGCCTACCGAACGTCCGCGAAAGCCATTAAGTGTGTCAGCGGTGTCACCTTTGTCGTCAGTCACTTGCTGCACGTAACCGCCGACAATGCCGGCGCTCCAACCGTTGCCGAAGCCATGCGTCCACATTGCGTCGAGGGTGAAAATGTTGCCGTTGCGATAATCGGTGGTCGTGTTTTCGGTGTAGAACTCAAGGCCACTCGACACCGTAAACTCGCCGCCCTTGCCATCCAGGTGAGTAAAGGCAACGGTGGGCATGAACGTGTAATCGTTCTGACCGGGGTTGGCCAGGCGATTGTCGTTGTAGGCGCCCGTGGGAACATAAATCGGCAGCGAAAACGAGATGTGATTCAGCTCATCGAAGTGATAGCCGGCGGCAATCGGGGTGACCAGCATGTCCGCGAACTGGGTGCCGGTGTCTTCAGTGCCGAGGGTTCGGCCGCGTGGCCCGGTAATGCTGATGTTGACGTCGGTGTATTGCACTGGAACACCGATGGCAGACGCATAGTTCCAGCGCCCTTTGCCGGTGTCCCAGACATGCGTGAAGTTGGCCATGGTGTACGACACTTTCATGTCCAGATCGGCACCGATCTCGCCAACAATCGGCACGCCCTTGCTGCCCTTGAGGCTGCCGTCATACCAGATGCTGGTGAAGGACATGACCCAGCCGGGTTCCGGCGGCACGACCCCGGCGTTGGAGAACACTTGTTGCCCGGTAATCGGTCGGCCGACGCCACCCTCGGCGGCCATGACCAAAGGGCTTGCGCCGATAACACACAGGGCCAGTAAAGGACGTATTACAAAAGGCCTGACCATGGCTGACTCCGTTTATTGTGGGTGTTGATTGACAGGGGTTAGTGGCGGTATTTGCCACTGGCCGTTAATGACTTCAGGTTTTGGCAGGTACAAGCGCAAGATCCCGTAAAACGGGCCTTCAGGCGCGGGAAGCCAGTTACTTTGCAGTTTTTTGGGCGGCGCCTTGTGTTGCACGTAGAGGGTCAAGCCACCGTCGGCATCAAGCTTCAGGTCGGGCAGCATCCGCGAGTTGATCAAGTAGCGATTCAACGGGTTGGCCACCAGCAGTTTATTTTTGCCGTTGTACATCGTCAGCGACCAGAAAGCGTCGGCCGGGGGCAGGGCGCCTTTGTCGAAATGCAGCGTGTAGTCGTGTTTGGACGCATCGACGGGTTGGCCGTCCTTGTCGACGAAATAACCGATGTAATTTGCTTCCTCGGCAGAGTTGCCAAAGATCCCCATGTTCGCGGCGGCGTAGCGGTACAGATAGTTGCCGTTGAGGTGATCGCGGGTGCCGAACAGGTCGCCGCTGGTGACTTGACGCTTATCGACCTTGTCTTTTTTGAACTCGGCAAACTCGGCTTTGGCATCGCTGATACCGTCCTCCAGTGCTTTGCGTTGGCTGGCAGGCAGCGCATTGGCATCGAAAGGTTTGCCGGCTTCGATGCCGATTTTTGCGAAGCGTGCCAATACGTCCTTTTCAGCGTCCTGGGGCGGGGAGAAAGACAGCATGAAATTCAGGTAACGAAACAGGTCCGGCGTTTCGCTCATGGTGGGCGTCGGCTTTGGCCAATCGATTTTGGGTGCTGCGGGCGGAGCTTTTTGCTTCACGTAGTGGCTGAGCGTCTCGACTTTGTAGCCTTTCTGGATCTGCTTGACCTTGGCCAGGTCCTTTTCATCGAACAGCTGCGTGCGGTATAGCGCGTACGCAATGTTGGTTTCACTGCGCAGCAAACGGTCGATTTCAACCGGTTGCTGGCCTTGCCAGTTTGGCCCGGCGATCATGAAATGGCCGCCGTTGTTGCCTGTGGCGCGAGTGCCCAAATAAGCGAAGTTTTGCGTGTAGGCGTCAATCAATTGCACCGAGTAGTAGCGGTGCTCTTCGATGGGCGGCAATGTCAGCACCAGCGGTTCGGCGCGCAGGTCCATCCAGATAAAAGAGTACGGCGTGTCGGCGTTGGGCGTAACAAATGCGGTGTCTTTGGCAGTAAAGGCTTTGGCCGTGTTGCCGATCTGATTGAAAGGCGCTTTAAAGTTCGGGCTCTTCTTGTCCACGGCTTGGGTGTAAAGGGTTTTGTACATCTCAACCACCGGAAACCCGTACAAATAGGCTTCCTTGGCAATGCCGCGGGCCTCTTCCGGGGTGGCAGTGAAATCGGCCCACGCGCTGGTGCTCAGCGAGAGCGCGAACGCCGTAAGCAACATGCGATTACTCATAAAGCTTCCTTATCAAAACCTTCGGCGTCATTGCACAACGGTGATGTCGTCGAGTGTCCAGCTTGTATCGAAGTGGACCCCCGTTGGGGCATACAAGCGCAAGTCGCTGAACCAGTACTTGCCCGGCAATTCCCTTTCCAGCGTGATATTGCCGATTCGGGTATCAAGTTCCTGGGCGCCGACGCCGCAGCTGGCGAACAGGGTCATCAAGCTGAAACCGGCAATGCGAATGGCAACCTGCATAAAAATTCCTTATTTACCGAAGGTGACGTTGATACCGGTGAACAAGGTGAATTGCGGCAGGCCGTCACCCTTGCGTTCCACTGTCCACTGCGGCTCAACGAAGGCATTGATGATGTTAGTGCCGGATTTGAATGCCTTACCGACACCCAGACCGATGGGGATGTAATGAGTGTCGTTTTTCAGGTCGAAGGTCCAGGTGCCGGTCGAGCGCAAATACCAGCCTTTTTCCAGGTTATGAATGATGAAGGGTTGCAGTGTTGCGGTTTCGACATGGGCACGATCATGGTCGCCGGCAAAAGAACTTTGGTATTGCACCAGCGCGCCGAGCAAACCGCGCGGCGAGGAGTCGATGGCGATGGCCGCCAGGCCTGCCTGCCACTTGCCGGTGCCCAGCTCATCCTGTGCGGCGGTGGGCGCGGTGATCTGCGGGCCGACGCCCAACTGCACGCCGTCGGTTTTCAGCAAGAAAATATCAAACAGGTTCAGGTCGCCGATACCGGTGCTGTAGCCGTTATGCGGATCGGGACGGGTACTGATCGGGAGAGTGGCGCGCAGTAATTGTGGAACGCCGATGAAGTCGTTGGGGGCAATGGGAAGGGTACCGCGCAGCAACGCATCGTTGGTGTGCACGTTAGTGTCGTAAAGCTTGGGCGTGTAGTAATCCTGGAGGTTGACGCCGGGCGCCAGGTTGAGCGGGTTGTTACTCTTGTTGGCTTCTTCGGCGTTGTCTGCAAAGGCACAAACAGCAGGCGCCAGTGATGCCACCCATAAAAAGGCGCATACACCCGATTTAATTGTCATGATCGCCCGGTTCCTTCGTGGCTCATTGGATGACTTGGCACTTGATGGCCGTTACTACGTAAGCTCTTTCCGATTAGCCTGTAGGACTCGTCTGTTGAAGCTAGCAGTTAACTACCGTTTATCCAGTCGAAGGAATTAATTCTATCGTTTTGTGTACCCGTTCAACTTATTTCTGTGTACTAAAAAGTTAATAGTTATCAGGGGCTTGGCGGGAGAGGTGTGTTCAACATAAACGCAGGCAAGCCGCGGCCGCCTGCAGGCGCATGCGGGCGGCGATTCGACTTGCCTGCGAAGAACATTAACCGGCGTGTGCTGGCCATTTTCTAAGGTGGATCTAGTTGATCCAAAGCGCGATTGACGGCCAGTTCGCCCAGCATGATCACTTGCGCAATGCCCAGCAGGGTATTGCGATGCGGCCCCTCCAAAAATCCAGCCAGATCTGTTGCCATCACATTCGCCGAGGCCAGCGACTCGCAGGCGTGGGCGAGCAGGGTTTCGGTAGCGAGTGTCGGGTCGATGGTGAACAGGGTGCTGGGGTGACGTGGGGTGGCCTGGATGTCGGCGAACGAGGCGAGGGGCGGCGGGACGGAGCCCGGCGGATTTGGCGTAGGTTTTTTCATCGTTGCTTACCTTAGTAGTTGGGCCGAAACCATCTCGCTACTAAACGAAGGGGTGGCAGCTGTGCGCAAGTTAGTAGACCGGTAAGGCAGGCAAAAACCGGCGCGTCCGAGAACGCCATGCACACAGCTACCATCAAGCGCAGGTGTGAACCTGAATGACGATACTCATGCGACCGTACTTACCTTGGCCGGGCTACTAAACCCGATCACTGGGAATCAGTGACGCGAACAAGTTACCGACGCCCCTACAGCCACACAAGCCGGCGGATTCTGGCTTGGTTGTAGGCAATGGAGCAAGGTGTTGTAGCCTCCTGGAAGATGGCACTTTGATTCAAAACATCACGACGGTGAATCACCTGGAAACACCCCGAAACACGCTAATCCAAGCCCTGTAATTATGTACCGCACCTGCCCCGTCACACATCGACACGCTTGGCCATACAGACAAGGAGAACTGTATGGCACAACGATTAAACGATGGAACGTCAGGTGAGGTAGTGATCAGGCACGGACCGCCCGCCGCTGGCAGTGGCTCGGGGGGTGGCGGAGGTGGTGGCGGTGGCAATCGCGTCGGGGCTTCGGGGAATTTCGGTGGTCCCAGCTCGAAAACCAGAGCAGCTCGCAAAAGAGCCCTGCGGGAATTTCGAGAGCAGCAGGCCCGAGCACATGCTGAAACAGTCGCTCGCGCTCAGGAGCAGGCCAGGGCTCAGACGCGTCAGCAAATGCTCGCGGGAATGGCTCAGCGTCATGGCGCTTCCAGAGCGGAGGCCGACCGGCGTTTTGCCGCCAGGGCCGAGCAACTCACTTCATCGCTTCAGCATTCAATTTCGGACAGTCTGCGCCCTGACTCTTTTAATGCGGGTAGCCGCTGGTACTTGTATCGCACCGAGAAAGAGCAGGCCGAGGTCGACAGGCAGATCGCCCATAAAACCGCAGAGATTCACGCAAATACCGCACTGGCTTATTCGTTCGATGGGCACGATCCGCTCTCGCGCTCCACCCATGATTACCTGGCGCGATTAGACCAGTTTGGTGATTCGCTCGCCCACGGCCATCAAGTTTGGGAAAACGCCTATGCCGCCGCCCATCTAGCGCGATTTCTATCAACGCAAGTAACCGCCCTGACAGAACAATCCAGAGCCTTGGCCAGGCGTCATGCCGAGCAGACGATCATTTGGCAGGGGCAAGAGCGCAGACGCCTGTATGCCGAGCAGCGTGATGTGCGCGTTCGCTTCAAACAACAGTCTGATCAAGACATACGCATTGAACGGATCAAGCAGGCCAACACTGTTAGTTATCCGAAGTTGTCGATGTCTGCTACATCGGTGCTTGTCAGTGGCTACGGGGTATCGGTCCCAGGCAGCTTCGATGTATTGACGCTGGGCGTAAAGCGCTCGGTGATCATCGCTGGCGGAGTATTAGGGACTCTCACCCTCAGCCAAGTCGCCATATTTATTGGCGCGATTGCCTACCCATCTGAGTTGGGTAACGGTGAGTTAACCCCTGAACAGCGCAGTCGCTTGTTTCACGCGGTCGGCATTCCGGCGTCGGCACTTGACCTTCACGACCATCGGGAGCTGCAAACAATCGCTGACAAGGGCGGTTCGGTAGAGGCCGAATACCGGCTCAAACCCATAGCCGTTGCACAGGGTACTGCGATCATTGTCACCAAGACCGGAGGGGACATCGATTCCCGGGTGCCGGTGGTAAACGCAGTACTTGATCCCCTTACCAGTGTTTACCTGGCCGAAATTCCCGGCTCACCGAGCAGGCAGATACAGTTCGCCGCCGATGTTACAACGCCTTCGAGCGCACCTGGCGCGACTGTGTTGAGGGTGACTGAACCGCAGTTACAAGACATTCCGGCGGGTGTCGACCTGCGTATCCAGGATTGCATTGTCTGTGTGCCCGGCATGGAGCCCATCTATCTGTCCTTCAACGTGCCGCCGATGGGCACGGGTGTTGTCACCGGAACGGGACAAGCCACAGCGAAGGACTGGTGGAGCGCGGCTACCCAGGCACAGGGCGCCGCTATCCCAAGCCAGATCGGCAACCATCATCGAGGCCGGGAATTCACCTCGTTCGAAGCCTTTGACAAAACGCTGTGGAGCACGCTGGGTGAATACCGTGCACTCGGAGCTCCATTTGATGCCGTTAACAAAAAACGCATCGAACAAGGTTTTGCGCCTTACGCCCCAAAAAATACCTGGATCGGTGAAAACCGTGAGTTCGAACTGCGATACCAGGAACGGCCAGAGTTCTGGAGCGATCCTTTCAACCTCGACAAAATAAGCATCAAGACACCAAACAGTGCCGAAGGATGGGTCGGCGTCATACCGGCAGTCGTTCCTTGGCCCATTCCCCCGGCCAGTAGCTGGAAACCGTTGGTCCCACCGGGCAGCGAACACCTCGGCTCGACGACATCGCCGATCACTCCTACCGACCCATTGATTTATCCGGGCACCCCGGCCATCCCCGTCCTACCGCAAAACGAGACGTTTCCGGCTGTTGACGAAGGCGAGATGGGTGCGAGTATTCCTGGGTTTCCCGGGGACATGGAGCTGCCATCACCCGATGCCTTGTTTCGTGATCGGCGGGATGATCCGGGCGTCGCGAGCGGAGTAGGGCAGGTCACTTCGGGGGTATTGTTGGGTGAAGCTGCGCGAGGAGCGGGGGCGCCAATACCCGCTAAGATTGCTGATCAGTTGAGAGGAAAGGAGTTCGCGAATTTTCATCGATTTAGAGAAGCGTTTTGGAGGGCTGTGGCGGCGGATGTGATATTGCGTAAGCAATTTGCTATCGACAACTTAACCAGAATGCGCGGGGGACTTTCTCCATTCTCCATTTCTGCCGACCAACGTGGTGGGCGTAAAACGTTCGAACTTCATCACGACATTGAAATTGCTATGGGTGGAGATGTTTACGGTATTGATAACATATCGGTCGTTACGCCCCGGCGTCATATAGAACTGCACATTGAGAGAAAAAATAATGATCTTTAAAAATAAGCTGGATGAATACACCGAATCTGAGTTTTTGTTTTTTCTAAAAGGTTTTAGAGAATACCCCGACGGGTTGAAGGGTAAAGCGTTGGAGGCCCATTTAGATCGCCTTTTAGTTCACTTCGTACGTGTGACCGAGCATCCATCCGGCTCAGATGTCATCTTCTATCCCAAGCCCCATCAGGAAGACACTCCCGAAGGGGTTCTGAAAGAGGTCAAAGAATGGCGAGCAGCTAATAATAAACCCGGCTTCAAGCCTGAATAGCTCACTCAGCCTTTAGTGTCGCTCGCTCAAGCCACAAGCGAGCGACACAGTGCTTGACTGTATAAAAAGTATCAAGAGAAGAAATCAAGATGGAACCTAAACCAACACTCAAGGAATACACCGTGTCAGAATTCAAGGCGCGGGTCGAAAGGATCACGGCCGTTGAAATGCCCAACAGGAACACGATTGGTTGATCAATTATTTCGATCAAATAGTTGGCCGCCCTCAAGGTGCAAACTTGCAGTTTATTCAAAACACTTCAGGTGAGCCGGCTGAACGCGAAAAGTGCGCCCGGTGCTGCAGTTTGAGTTTTCCAGTCGCGCAATTATCAAGGATGGTATTGATGAGCAAAATAAATATTGAGAAAGCAATCGGTTGCTTGGGCCAAAACTATGATGAATTAGTCCGCCTTGGGGTAATTGATGGTCAACCGTTGAAGGAACTATACCCTGGACGCGATAATTTGCATTTGACCCCTGCACACGGAATATCAATGTCCTTCTGGGCAGATTCGAAACGATTCGAAGCTTTATTTGTAACTCTTAGGAAAACTACCCCGTCGACAATTGAGTATGAAGGCTACCTTCCTGAGCCATTCACTAGCGGGATGGCTCAGTCCGATGTGCATGAGACTTTTGGTGAACCAATGGAAGCAAGGGGCCCCATAAGAATGCCTGAGCCCATGGGACAAACCGGTGGGTGGGAATCCTATCAACTGGATCCCGCTTTCTATCCGGGCATAAAAGTCGTCTTTCAATACACCGCAGCCATGGAAGTGAAAACATTGGTCTTTACCTTGATGGATAAAGGTCATCCCTGAAATTCCAGAAATGGTGTGCGGCCAATAACGAGCCATATTTATATTGCGATGCCTAGCCGCTTCCTGTTCGGTGGAGCGCTCGTTATCTGCGGCCGCCGCCCAATTGCACGTCCTCGGTGTTCAGCAATACGGAGGCAGAGTAGAGCTTGAGCTACATCATCTATTAGAAGTTGCTCAAGGAGGCGCAGTTTACGATATGGATAATTTGGTGGTTTTGACTGTGAAGCGACATATTAACCTCCATAGAAAGGCAAATTAGTGATGATTATTAAACAGAGTCTTGAAGACTATACAGAGTCAGAGTTTTTAGAGTTTCTGCGAAGTCTCTATAAAAAAAGGCACGATTTGTCTGCGGATGAATTTGAAGATTTCATAGATAAAGGGGTGGCGCATTTCGAATTGGTTACTGAACATCCTAATCGCTCTGACTTAATTTTTTTCCCCGAGGAAGGATGTGAAAGCACACCAGAAGACGTGCTAAGGGTCATAAAAGAATGGCGAGCAGCTAATAACAAGCCCGGCTTCAAGCCTGAATAGCTCACTCAGCCTTTAGTGTCGCTCGCTCAAGCCTCAAGCGAGCGAGCGCCACAGCGCTTGACTGTATAAAAAGTATCAAGGGAGAAACCAAGATGGAACTTAAATCAACACTAAAGGATTACACCGCATCAGAATTTCAGTTTTTGGTACGCCGCATCTGGGCTGTCGATTTGCCCAAGCGGGAGCATGACCGGCTGATCAATCATTTTGATCAGATTGTTGGTCATCCTCAGGGGGCGGACTTGCTGTTTTATCCTGAAGAGGAGTCCATCTCGAACAGTCCAGAACTGGTTGTATCTACCGTGATGAACTGGCATCACAAGCGAGGGACAGCAGCGTTTAAAGATGAAACTTTTCCGCCTGTTGGCAGGCCTGCTGTATCACTGTCTGCCGCCGCCCGAAACCTTGCCAAACTACAGGAACTTAGCGCAGACGGCGCCGCATCGGAGAAAGCTCTCGACACTGAATTTAGAGACTTCGACGAAGGTATCGAACAACAACGCAGTGAGCAGAGTATTGATGCCAGAGCCGTAGCGTTGGAGACGCGCATTCGAGCCGTGGAGCATGTCCGGAATGAAGCGCATACCGCTTTCAGAAAAATGGAGTTCTGGAAAAGGAGTGCAAATCTGGTGATGGACGGCACACAGCGCAACCTCTCTTATGCACGCTCCGATGAAGCGCAGTGGCATGCTCAGGTTCAGCAGTGCAAAGCCATTCAAGATCACTATTTTCCGCGGCTAGTAACGTATACCCAGCGGTTCGCCTCTTTATACCAAGACGCAGAAGCATTGTTGATCGGGCTATTGGAGCAATTGATTAGTGCTCGAGGCAGAGCAGGTGTCGGCCCGGGGCACAGTCCTTCGGCGGTTACCGCGTCGCTGTCGCTTGCCGGCAATAGCCCTGATATTTTATTGGCTGCTGGGCCGTTGGTGTTACATCCCGCTCAACTCAATGCGTTACAAAAATCCATACGTTCAGCGGTAGGCGAGTTTATTTGGCAGAAAATAGCCGGAGAGCCGTCCGAAAAAATCGATTGTGCTGTCGTACTGCAGTTTTTGTTCTCCAGTCGTGCTGATACCGAGGTTTACGGTATCAGCGTGCCATTGGTTGAGCTGCTGGTCCTCGAAGGTCTGGATTGGCAACACCTTGCGGCAATCAAGGCTGAGGTGCATATGCCTATCAGGATGAATTCTGCCTTGGTTGATGCCACGCCTGGGACGATGTTTCAAGGGATGCGCCAGGTAAAACAACTGCTGCAGGTTTATATCACTGCGTTTCAGGGCACGAGTCCGGCACCCAGCGTTCGGGTGAGAGCTGCGTTGCGAAATGAGCAATCCAATGGTTTCAGTTTCACCACTGACGGCCCCGCGCCTATCACCGTCAACTGGACTGCCCCTTTGCCGATCCAAATCAGTTCGCCAATCAGCCGGCCTCCAATCAATCGTTTGGGCTTTGTACAATCGGCTCCGGTGCCGTTACTGGAGCCCTTGATTTATAAAGATGAGCTTCGTTTTGACGATTATATTGTTGTTTTTCCGGATGAATCAGGCGTGGAACCTGTGTATCTGATGTTTAGAAACCGAGATGAATACCCGGTTTAACCGGTGCGCTTTCAGTGACAGATGACGTCCGTGGCGGTGAGCAATACCCCGGACGTCATCAATTGGCGTCTGTGTTTTTCTCTGGCTGTGTCGAGTGACTCACTGCTTTCTCGACGCTCCAAACACTCGCTCTTCCTGCTCGCGAAGCTCTGGCGTCAACTCCGGGCCGAAGTCATCCATCTCGAACACTTGCCGAATTTCGATTTCGGGCTCAGTACCCGGCATCGGATTTGGGCAGCGTTTGACCCATTCAATGGCTTCTTCTTTCGATTTGACCTGCCATAACCAGAACCCGGCGATCAGCTCCTTGGTTTCGATAAAGGGGCCGTCGATGACGGTGCGCTGGTTGCCGGAAAATCGCACGCGGGAGCCCTTGCTGCTGGGGTGCAGGCCTTCGCCTGCAAGCAGTAAGCCAGCCTTGGCCAGTTCTTCGTTGTAGTTGCCCATTGCGGTCATCAGTTCTTCGCTGGGCATCACGCCGGCTTCGGAGTCTTTACTGGCTTTTATAATGATCATGAATCGCATGGTGGTGTCTCCGCAGGATTTGAATGATTCACTGTCTAGTCGATTGGCGAATGGCTGAATCGACAGCGCTGCCAACACTATTTCGCTAAAGGCGATTTGACCCGGTGTTGTGTGCGAGCTGTCCTTCGATGGGGGACGGTTTGCCAACATGAGTATTGGATGTTCCGGCCTCATCGCGAGCAGGCTCGCTCCCACATGGGGTTTGGGGTAGCTGAGACATTTGTGTTCGACACTGATCCACTGTGGGAGCGAGCCTGCTCGCGATGGCGTACTGTCTGCCAGCATGAGTGTTGGATGTTCCGGTTACTTCGTGGGCAAACCCGGATAACACAGAGTTGTGCATTGGTCGTTAAACAGGTTGTATCCAATTTCTGCGTCGAGGCTTCACAATTTGCATCTGACGGTAGGTCGCCGGGCCATTTCGTGATTAACTTCGGCCTCGACGATTTCTCCACATCAACGTTCAGAAGGACTCCGTTCATGGCTCAAGTCACCCTTAAAGGCAATCCGGTTCAAGTCAACGGCCAATTGCCACAAGCCGGTTCCAAGGCACCAGCCTTTTCCCTGGTTGCCGGCAATCTGTCCGACGTGACACTGGCAAGCTTTGCCGGCAAGCGCAAAGTGCTGAACATCTTCCCAAGTGTCGACACCCCAACCTGCGCCACGTCGGTTCGCAAGTTCAACGCTCAAGCCAACGACGTCGCCAACACCGTCGTGTTGTGCATCTCCGCTGACCTGCCGTTCGCCCAGGCACGTTTCTGCGGTGCCGAAGGCCTGGAGAACGTACAGAACCTGTCGACCCTGCGCGGTCGTGAATTCATCGAGAACTACGGCGTTGCGATTGCTGACGGCCCGCTCGCCGGCCTGACCGCCCGTGCGGTGGTGGTGCTGGACGAAAACGACAATGTGTTGCACAGCGAACTGGTCAAGGAAATCGCTGAAGAACCAAACTACGAGGCTGCACTGGCTGTTTTGAAATAAATTCAGCTTTACAATTGTTAACGGCCTGGCACTGTCCAGGCCGTTTTCATTTGTGCTTCAGTGTCTTAGATAAACATCCTGATACGTAAGCCGAAGGTAAATAGCCGGTAAAGCCGCTTTGCTTAATGACCGACAGTGCTTATCGTTCAGCCTCCCGTAAAAGAAGCCCCCGCGCCCATGGTTGATCACTCAATGCAATCCTCCGCTTCCCGTCATCCCCGTCGCTGGCTTTTCGGCCTGCTTGTCCTGTTGGTGATCGCTTTCCTGTGCTGGAAATTCTGGCCAGCAGGCAGTGCCCATAAAGAGGGTGCAGCACCGAAAGCCACCGCCGGGCACACTGGCAAGGCCGGAGGCATGCGCCCAGGTTTTGGTGGGTCGACCGGGCCGATTCCGGTCCGCGTGGCACCTGCGGTCAAGGGTGATTTCCCGTTGTATTACAAGGCGCTGGGCACCGTTACCGCGCTCAATACCATCAATGTGCGCAGCCGCGTCGGTGGCGAGTTGATGAAGATTTCCTTCGAAGAAGGGCAAATGGTCAAGGCCGGTGACCTGCTGGCGGAAATCGACCCGCGCCCTTATCAGAATGCCTTGCTCCAGGCTGAAGGCACGTTACTGCAGAATCAGGCCCAACTGAAAAACGCCCAGGTCGATGTCGAGCGTTATCGTGGCCTGTACCGTGAAGACAGCATTGCCAAGCAAACCCTGGACACCGCCGAAGCGCTGGTCGGCCAGTACCTGGGCACGGTCAAGACCAACCAGGCAGCGGTCAACGACGCCAAGCTCAACCTTGAGTTCACCAAGATCCGTGCGCCAATCGGCGGCCGTGTCGGCTTGCGCCAACTGGACGTCGGCAACCTGGTGGCTGCCAACGACACCACGGCGCTGGCGATCATCACCCAGACCCAACCGATCAGCGTTGTGTTCACCCTGCCCGAAAACACCCTCGACACGGTGCTGTCGCGTTATCACTCGGGTGCCAAATTGCCCGCCGAAGCCTGGGATCGCGGCGACACCAAGTTGCAGGCCAACGGCGTGTTGCAGAGCCTGGATAACCAGATTGACGTCACCACCGGCACCCTGAAATTCAAGGCTCGCTACGACAACCGCGACCAGTCGCTATTTCCCAATCAGTTCGTCAACGTGCACTTGCTGGCCGACACCTTGAAAGGCGTTGTGCTCGCGCCTTCGGCGGCCATTCAGTTCGGCAACAATGGCACATTTGTCTACGCACTGGACGGCGACAAAAAGGTCAAGATTGTTCAGTTGAAAGTCGGCGCCAGCGACGGCACAAACACCGTTATCACTGAAGGCCTGGCCGCGGGTGATCGCGTGGTGCTGGAAGGCACCGACCGCTTGAAAGAGGGCAGCGACGTAGAGGTGGTCAACGACAGCAACGACGTGCCAACCACGCCGACCGAACACCTGCAAGGCAAGTCGGCCGCTGCTGCACCTGACGCGTCGGCTACCGACAAGGCGAAAAAGGGCGGCGCATGAACATCTCGCGGCTGTTCATCCTTCGCCCGGTCGCCACGACCCTGAGCATGCTGGCCATTGTATTGGCCGGCATCATCGCCTACCGCTTGCTGCCGGTGTCGGCATTGCCGCAGGTGGATTATCCGACCATCCGCGTCATGACGCTGTACCCCGGCGCGAGCCCGGATGTGATGACCAGCGCTGTTACCGCGCCACTGGAACGTCAATTCGGGCAAATGCCCGGCCTGACGCAAATGGCCTCCACCAGTTCCGGCGGAGCATCGGTGCTGACCCTGCGTTTCAGCCTCGATATCAACATGGACGTTGCCGAGCAACAGGTACAAGCCGCGATCAACGCCGCGACCAATTTGCTGCCCAAAGACCTGCCGGCGCCGCCCGTGTACAACAAGGTCAACCCTGCCGATACCCCGGTGCTGACGCTCGCGATCACCTCCAAGACCATGCTCTTGCCCAAACTCAATGACCTGGTCGATACGCGCATGGCGCAGAAAATCGCCCAGATCAGCGGCGTCGGCATGGTCAGCATTGCCGGTGGCCAGCGTCAGGCGGTGCGCATCAAGGTCAACCCGGAGGCACTCGCAGCCAACGGCCTGAACCTGTCGGATGTACGCACATTGGTCGGCGCCTCCAACGTCAACCAGCCGAAGGGCAACTTCGACGGCCCGACCCGGGTGTCGATGCTCGACGCCAACGATCAGCTGACGTCACCCAAGGATTACGCCAACCTCATCCTGGCCTACGCCAATGGCGCGCCGTTGCGGCTCAAGGATGTGGCAGAAATCGTCGACGGCGCCGAGAACGAGCGTCTGGCAGCCTGGGCCAATGAAAATCAGGCGGTGCTGCTGAACATCCAGCGTCAGCCCGGCGCCAACGTGATTGAGGTGGTCGACCGCATCAAGGCCTTGCTGCCGAGTATCACCGATAACCTGCCGGCCGGCCTCGACGTCACCGTGCTGACCGATCGCACACAAACCATCCGCGCCTCGGTCACCGACGTGCAACATGAATTACTGATCGCTATTGCCCTGGTGGTGATGGTGACGTTCCTGTTTCTGCGGCGTGCCAGCGCCACCATCATTCCATCGGTCGCCGTGCCCCTGTCGCTGATCGGCACCTTCGGCGTGATGTACCTGGCCGGGTTCTCGGTGAACAACCTGACCTTGATGGCCCTGACCATCGCCACCGGTTTTGTGGTGGACGATGCCATCGTGATGCTGGAGAACATATCGCGTTACATCGAAGAGGGCGAAACACCGCTGAATGCGGCGCTCAAGGGCGCCAAGCAGATTGGCTTTACCCTTATTTCCCTGACGCTGTCGCTGATTGCGGTGCTGATCCCACTGCTGTTCATGGCCGACGTGGTGGGGCGTTTGTTCCGCGAATTCGCTATCACATTGGCGGTGGCGATCCTGATTTCGCTGGTGGTGTCTCTCACGCTGACGCCGATGATGTGCGCACGCTTGCTCAAACGTGAGCCCAAGGAAGAAGAGCAGGGCCGTTTCTACCGGGCGAGTGGCGCCACCATCGACTGGATGATTGCCGCTTACGGGCGCAAATTGCAGTGGGTGCTCAAGCATCAGCCGCTGACCTTGATGGTTGCCATCGGCACCTTGGCGCTCACGGTGTTCCTTTACATGGTCGTGCCCAAGGGCTTCTTTCCGGTGCAGGACACCGGGGTCATCCAGGGCATTTCCGAAGCTCCGCAGTCTATTTCCTTCGCCGCGATGAGTGAACGTCAGCAAGCCCTGGCGAAAATCGTCCTGCAAGACCCTGCTGTCGAAAGCCTTTCGTCCTACATCGGCGTGGACGGTGATAACGCGACGCTCAACAGTGGCCGGATGCTGATCAACCTCAAGCCCCACAATGATCGCGACCTCAGTGCCACCAAGGTGATTGCCCGTCTGCAACCGGAAGTCGACAAGTTGATCGGCATTCGGTTGTTCATGCAGCCGGTGCAAGACTTGACCATCGAAGACCGTGTCAGCCGCACGCAGTACCAATTCAGCATGTCATCGCCGGATTCGCAATTGCTCAGCCTGTGGAGCGGGCGGCTGGTTGAGGCCCTGGCCCAACGGCCGGAGCTGACCGATGTTGCCAGTGACCTGCAAGACAAGGGTTTGCAAGTGTTCCTGGTGATCGACCGCGATGCGGCATCACGCGTGGGTGTGTCGGTATCGAACATTACCGATGCGCTGTACGACGCCTTTGGTCAGCGGCAGATTTCGACCATTTACACGCAGGCCAGCCAGTATCGAGTGGTGCTGCAGTCTCAGTCCGGCGAGAAGATCGGCCCGGATGCGCTGAACCAGATTCACGTCAAGACCACCGATGGCGGGCAAGTACGCCTGTCCAGCCTGGCGCATGTCGAGCAGCGCCAGGCACAACTGGCGATTACCCATATCGGCCAGTTCCCGGCGGTAATGATGTCGTTCAACCTGGCGCCCGGTGTGGCACTGGGGCATGCGGTAGACATTATCGATCAGGTGCAGAAAGACATCGGTATGCCGATTGGCGTGCAAACCCAGTTCCAGGGCGCAGCCGAAGCCTTTCAGGCATCGTTGTCGAGCACCTTGCTGCTGATTCTGGCGGCAGTGGTCACCATGTACATCGTGCTCGGCGTGCTCTATGAGAGCTACATTCACCCCATCACCATTCTCTCGACATTGCCCTCGGCCGCGGTCGGCGCCTTGCTGGCGCTGCTGCTGAGCGGCAATGACCTGGGGATGATTGCGATCATCGGCATCATTTTGCTTATCGGCATCGTCAAGAAGAACGCGATCATGATGATCGACTTCGCACTCGACGCTGAGCGCAATCAGGGCATGGACCCCGAAACGGCGATCTATCAAGCCGCGTTGCTGCGGTTCCGGCCGATCCTGATGACCACACTCGCAGCCTTGTTTGGTGCCGTGCCATTGATGCTGGCCACGGGTTCTGGCGCCGAGTTGCGTCAGCCACTGGGCCTGGTAATGGTCGGCGGGCTGTTGGTGAGTCAGGTGCTGACGTTGTTCACCACGCCGGTGATCTACCTGTATTTCGACCGCCTCGGCCGGCGTTGGGGCCACAAGACTGAACGCGTGGAAGTGGTAGAGCAGCCATGAACCTGTCCGGACCTTTCATCAAGCGCCCGGTCGCGACCATGTTGCTGAGCCTGGCGATCATGTTGCTGGGCGGCGTGAGCTTCGGTTTGTTGCCGGTGTCGCCGCTGCCGCAAATGGACTTCCCGGTGATTGTGGTCCAGGCCAGCCTGGCCGGTGCGAGTCCCGAGGTCATGGCCTCTACCGTAGCGACACCGCTGGAGCGTTCCTTCGGCGCTATCGCCGGGGTCAACACCATGAGCAGCCGTTCCAGCCAAGGCTCGACCCGGGTCATTTTGCAGTTCGACCTTGACCGCGATATCAACGGCGCGGCGCGTGAAGTGCAGGCCGCGATCAATGCCTCGCGCAACTTGCTGCCGAGCGGTATGCGCAGCATGCCGACCTACAAGAAGGTCAACCCGTCGCAGGCACCGATCATGGTGCTGTCGCTGACGTCGGACGTGCTGGAAAAAGGCCAACTCTACGATTTGGCCTCGACCATCCTGTCGCAGAGCCTGTCGCAGGTGCAGGGCGTGGGCGAAGTGCAAATCGGCGGCAGTTCATTGCCGGCGGTGCGCATTGAACTTGAGCCGCAGGCACTCAACCAGTACGGCGTTGCGCTCGATGATGTGCGTAACACCATCGCCAACGCCAACGTGCGCCGGCCGAAAGGCTCGGTCGAGGATGACCAGCGTTTGTGGCAGATCCAGGCCAACGATCAACTGGAAAAAGCCAAGGATTACGAATCACTGATCATTCACTACGCCGACGGTGCAGCGCTGCGCCTGAAGGATGTGGCCAAGGTCAGCGATAGCGTCGAAGATCGCTACAACAGCGGTTTCTTCAACAATGACGCGGCCGTGCTGCTGGTGATCAACCGGCAGGCTGGCGCCAACATCATCGAGACAGTCAACGAGATCAAGGCGCAATTGCCCGCGCTGCAAGCGGTGCTCCCGGCCAGCGTCAAGTTGAACCTGGCCATGGACCGCTCGCCGGTGATCAAGGCAACGCTGCATGAAGCGGAAATGACCTTGTTGATCGCCGTTGCACTGGTGATTCTGGTGGTGTTCCTGTTTCTGGGTAACTTTCGTGCCTCGTTGATCCCAACCCTTGCGGTACCGGTCTCGCTGGTCGGGACGTTTGCGGTGATGTACCTCTATGGGTTTTCGCTGAACAACCTGTCGCTGATGGCGCTGATTCTGGCCACCGGGCTGGTGGTGGACGATGCCATCGTGGTGCTGGAGAACATTTCCCGGCATATCGATGAGGGCGTGCCGCCGATGAAAGCCGCTTACCTTGGCGCGCAGGAAGTGGGTTTTACCTTGTTGTCGATGAACGTCTCGCTGGTGGCAGTGTTCTTGTCCATCCTGTTCATGGGCGGGATTATCGAGAGCCTGTTTCGCGAGTTTTCCATCACCTTGGCGGCCTCCATCGTGGTTTCGCTGGTGGTTTCGCTGACGCTGACGCCAATGCTGTGCGCGCGTTGGTTGAAGCCGCATACGCCCGGCCAGGAAAACCGTTTGCAGCGCGGCAGTCGCCGGGCCAATGAATGGATGGTTGGCAAATACGCCACCAGTCTCGATTGGGTGCTGCGTCATCGACGGCTGACGTTGCTCAGCCTGATCGTGACAGTCGGCGTTAACATTGCGCTGTATGTTGTTGTTCCTAAGACATTTATGCCGCAGCAAGACACTGGCCAGTTGATCGGATTTGTGCGGGGTGACGATGGGTTGTCCTTCAGTGTGATGCAGCCGAAGATGGAAATCTTCCGGCGTGCGGTGCTCAAGGATGATGCGGTCGAAAGTGTCGCCGGGTTCATCGGGGGCACCAACGGCACCAATAACGCCTTCATGCTGGTGCGCCTAAAGCCGATCAAGGAGCGAGGTGTCTCTGCGCAAAAAGTCATCGAACGCTTGCGCAAGGAAATGCCCAAAGTCGCCGGTGCGCAGTTGATGTTGATGGCCGACCAGGACCTGCAGTTTGGTGGCGGTCGAGAACAGACCACATCGCAATATTCGTACATCCTGCAAAGTGCTGATCTGGGCGAGTTGCGGCTGTGGTACCCGAAAGTCGTCACCGCACTTCGGGCCTTGCCGGAGCTGACAGCGATAGATGCACGTGAAGGTCGCGGCGCGCAGCAAGTGACGTTGATCGTTGATCGCGACCAGGCCAAACGCCTGGGCGTCGACATGGACATGGTCACCGCCGTGCTCAACAACGCGTACAGCCAGCGGCAGATCTCGACGATTTACGACAGCCTCAACCAGTATCAGGTGGTGATGGAGGTCAACCCGAAATACGCACAAGACCCGATTACCCTCAAGCAGGTGCAGGTGATCACGGCCGACGGTGCGCGGATCCCGCTGTCGACCATTGCCCATTACGAAAACAGCCTGCAGGACGATCGCGTCAGCCATGAAGGCCAATTCGCCTCCGAAAGTATTTCGTTCGACATGGCGGAAGGCGTGACGGTGGAGCAGGGGACTGCGGCCATTGAGCGGGCCATTGCCAAGCTTGGCATGCCGGAAGACGTGATCATCAAAATGGCCGGTACCGCCGATGCCTTTGCGGCGACGCAAAAGAGCCAGCCGTGGATGATTCTTGGCGCGTTGGTGGCGGTGTACCTGGTGCTGGGCGTGTTGTACGAAAGCTACATTCATCCGCTGACGATTCTGTCCACGTTGCCATCGGCGGGCGTCGGTGCGTTGCTCTCGATCTATGCGCTGGGCGGCGAGTTCAGCCTGATATCGTTGCTCGGGTTGTTCCTGTTGATCGGCGTGGTGAAGAAAAACGCGATTTTGATGATCGACCTCGCCTTGCAACTCGAACGGCATCAGGGCATGAGCCCGCTGGAATCGATTCGCAGCGCTTGCCTGCAGCGCCTGCGTCCGATTTTGATGACGACACTGGCAGCGATCCTGGGTGCGTTGCCGCTGCTGCTGAGCCGTGCCGAAGGTGCTGAAATGCGTCAGCCATTGGGCCTGACCATCATCGGCGGTCTTATCGTCAGCCAGGTGCTGACCCTTTACACCACCCCGGTGGTTTACCTCTATCTCGACAAGCTGCGCCACCGCTTCAATCACTGGCGTGGAGTGCGTACCGATGCTGCTCTGGAAACTCCGCTATGACTGACCGTTCGCTTTTCAAACTGGCTGCACCCGTGTTCATGGCCCGTGGTTCTCGACTGTTGAGCCTGTCGCTGTGCGTGGCCATGCTCAGTGCGTGTGCCGTCGGCCCGGATTACCAGCGTCCGCAAACGGCGGCGCCGGCGCAGTACAAGGAAGCGGCCGGGTGGCGTCAGGCCAATCCCGGCGACTCGCTGGCACGCGGTGCGTGGTGGGAATTGTACGGCGATCAACAACTGAATGGCCTGGTCGAGAAACTCAACAGCGCCAACCAGACTGTGGCCCAGTCCGAAGCCCAGTACCGTCAGGCGCAAGCCTTGGTCCGCAGTGCGCGTGGCGCGTTTTTCCCCACGGTGGACCTCACCGTCGGGAAAAACCGCTCCAGCCAAGGCACAGGCAGCAGCAGTTCCAGTTTGAGCAGTTCTTCAAGCGGCATTCGTGACACCTACAGTGCACAGGCCGGTGTTAGTTGGGAGGCCGATGTCTGGGGCAAATTGCGCCGTGGCCTCGAAGCCGATACCGCCAACGCCGAGGCAAGCTTTGCCGACCTGGCCGCCATGCGCTTGAGCCAGCAATCGGAGCTGGTGCAAAACTACCTGCAATTGCGGGTCATCGACGAGCAGAAGCGCTTGCTGGAAGCCACTGTCGACGCCTATCAACGTTCATTGAAAATGACCGAAAACCAGTATCGTGCGGGTGTTTCGGGCAAGGACGCGGTGGCTCAGGCGCAGACCCAGCTCAAGAGCACCGAAGCCGACATGGTCGACCTGATCTGGCAGCGTGCCCAGTTCGAAAACGCAATTGCGGTACTGGTCGGGCTACCACCCGCGGAATTCAGCCTGGCGGAAACCAAGAACATCCCGGTGTTGCCAGAGGTGCCGCTGAACTTGCCTTCGCAATTGCTGGAACGTCGCCCGGACATTGCGTCTGCCGAGCGCTCGGTGATGGCGGCGAACGCCAATATCGGCGTCGCCAAAGCGGCGTATTACCCGGACCTGACGCTCAGCCTGAACGGTGGTTATAGCAGCAGTACCTATGCCAACTGGATCAGCCTGCCTAACCGTTTCTGGTCGGTAGGCCCCCAATTGGCAACCACGTTGTTTGATGGCGGGCAACGCTCGGCGGAAGTCGATCGCAGCGAGGCGTCCTACGATGAAACCGTCGCCAAGTATCGCCAGACCGTACTGGATGGCTTCCGCGAAGTTGAAAATTACCTGGTTCAGCTCAAGGTCCTGGAAACCGAATACGGCGTACGGCAACAAGCGCTCGATGCGGCCCGCGACTCGTTGCGCCTGACCCAGAATCAATACAAGGCTGGATTGATTGCCTACATCGACGTCGTGGTCGTTCAGGCCACGGCATTGAACAATGAACGCAGTATTCTCAGCCTGACGCAAAGCCGCTTGATTGCCAGCGTGCAGTTGATCGCCGCACTGGGTGGTGGCTGGGATGGCGAATTGCATGCCCGCGAAAGCGAGTAAGCAACGGCCATCAAATAACCGTTTCCGAGAGTTGGTGGCGTTTTGATTATTTTGTAAGTGCGTTCATCTACGGAATCAGTACAATCGCCCAATTTGCCCTACGAGAATGGAAGCAGTACGCAGGGCAGTCGCGGGAAGTCACATGCTTATCGGTAGCTATTCACCCACGTTGGTTATCATTTCACTGTGTGTCGCAATCCTTGCCTCGTACACAGCGCTCGACCTTACCGAACGGATTGCCACGGCCAAGGGCCGAGCGGTTCAGTTGTGGACGGCGGGCGGTGGTTTCGCCATGGGTGTTGGCGTTTGGTCGATGCATTTCATTGGCATGCTCGCGTTCAAATTGCCGTTTGATCTCGGTTATGACATTGCGACTACCATTCTTTCGCTGCTGATTGCGATTCTGTCCTGCGGTTTTGCCCTTTGGCTTGTCAGCCAACCCCGATTACCGGCGTGGCAACTGCTGTTGGGCGCGGTGGTCATGGGCGCCGGCATCAGCACCATGCACTACACCGGCATGGCTGCGCTGCACATGCAACCCGGCATTGATTACGACCCGACCCTGTTCAGCGCCTCGTTGTTGATCGCGGTAGGTGCGTCTGGCGCGGCCTTGTGGATTGCTTTCAGGCTGCGCCAGCACACGCCTTATGTTGGCCTGATTCGAGGCGGCGCGGCGGTCATCATGGGCTTCGCCATCGTCGGCATGCATTACACGGGGATGGCCGCTGCACGCTTCGTCGATGGCAGTTTCTGCGGCGCTGCGGCCTCCGGCCTGAGTGGCAAGGGCCTGGACAATGTGGTGCTGATCACCACGCTCGCGGTGTTGAGCATCGCCTTGCTGACTTCGATTCTGGATGCACGCATGGAGGCCCGCACCGCGAGCCTTGCGCTGTCGCTGACAGAAGCCAACCGTGAGCTAACGCAACTCGCTTTGCACGACACCTTGACCGGCCTGCCGAACCGGGTATTGCTGGCTGATCGCATTGATCAGGCAATGTTGGTGGTGAAAGCGCAGGGTGGTTGTTTTGCCTTGATGTTCATCGATCTGGACGGCTTCAAACCGGTCAACGACGCGTTCGGGCATCACATGGGCGACCTGTTGTTGCGAGAAGTTGCCATGCGGCTGCGAGAGGATTTACGCAGTCATGACACGTTGGCGCGTATCGGTGGCGACGAGTTTGTATTACTGGTGCAACTCGTCGAACAAAATGACGCCCTGAACCTCGCGGCGCGTCAAGTGGGCCTGATCGCACGCTCGTTCCGGGTCGCGGAACATGACTTGCAGATTTCCGCCAGCGTCGGCATCGCGCTTTACCCCGGTAACGGCGAAACCGCGCATGAATTGCTGATGAACGCTGACGCGGCGATGTACCACGCCAAAGGTGCGGGCAAAAACGGCTACAGCTTCTTTGACGCTTCGATGAACAGTAATGCGCGCAAGCAGTTGCAACTGTTGCAAGACTTGCGCAACGCCGTCGACCATCAGCAGTTCAGCCTTTATTACCAGCCCAAGTTCAACGCCAGTAATGGCCGACCCGTCGGCGCCGAGGCGTTGCTGCGTTGGGAACACCCCACCGAAGGCATATTGCTGCCAGACAAATTTATCGACCTGGCGGAGAAAACCGGCCTGATCATTCCGATTGGCGAATGGGTGCTGAATGAAGCGTGTCGGCAAATGCGCGAATGGTATGTGCTGGGTTATACCGACTGGCGTATTGCGGTCAATCTTTCTGCGCTGCAGTTCTGCCATGCGGGGCTGGTCCAAAGTGTGGCCAAGGCCTTGGCCACTCACCATCTGCCGGCCAACAGCCTGACCCTTGAGATCACCGAAACCACCGCCATGAGCGATGCCGATGCGAGCATGACGGTGCTGCAGGAGTTGTCGGAAATGGGCGTTGACTTGTCTATCGATGACTTTGGCACGGGTTATTCGAGCTTGATGTATCTCAAGCGACTCCCGGCCAATGAACTGAAGATCGACCGTGGTTTTGTTCGTGATCTGGAGCGTGACAGCGATGACGCAGCCATCGTGTCCGCTATCGTCGCGCTCGGCCAGGCATTGGGGTTGCGAATTGTCGCCGAAGGCGTAGAGACCGGTGTTCAGCAGGAGTTCCTGACACAACTGGGCTGTAATTCTCTACAGGGTTACTTGCTGGGGCATCCATTGCCGGCCGACCGTTTCATGATTGATATCCACCGTGGCGAGCAGTTGGCTGTCGCTACAAAAGCGTGTGTTTGATCTGACCCCATGCAAAAGCCTGCGATGGCGGTTATATTTGGCCCCGACTGCTTACGCTTGAATTGGGGAAAGCCTGCATGGACAAAGTCATCGTCATCACCGGCGGCAGCCGCGGCATCGGTGCCGCCACGGCGCTATTGGCCGCCGAGCAAGGGTATCGGATCTGCATCAATTACCAGTCCGATGAAAAGGCTGCGCAGAGCGTGCTCGAGCAAGTTCGGGCGTTGGGAGCGCAAGCCATTACTGTTCGCGCTGACGTCAGCATCGAAGACGAGGTCATCGCTCTGTTCCACCGCGTAGACACCGAACTGGGCCGGGTCACTGCGCTGGTGAACAACGCCGGTACCGTCGGGCACAAGTCCCGCGTCGATGAAATGTCCGAATTTCGTATTCTCAAACTTCTCAAAACCAACGTCCTGGCGCCTATTCTTTGCGCCAAGCACGCCATCCTGCGCATGTCGCCAAAGCATGGCGGGCAGGGCGGCAGCATCGTCAACGTGTCTTCGGTGGCCTCGCGTTTGGGCTCCCCTAGCGAATACGTCGATTACGCTGCTTCCAAAGGTGCGCTCGACACCTTCACCATCGGTTTGTCCAAGGAAGTGGCCGGCGAGGGTATTCGGGTCAACGCCGTGCGTCCCGGTTACATCTACACCGATTTCCATGCGTTGAGCGGCGACCCGGATCGCGTCAGCAAACTGGAGTCAGGCATCCCGATGGCGCGTGGCGGCCGGCCGGATGAAGTGGCGGAAGCGATCGTGTGGTTGCTGTCGGACAAGGCGTCGTATGCCACCGGCACCTTTGTGGACCTGGGTGGTGGGCGTTAAGCCTCCGGAACTGCATCGCGTGACCTGACGTCTTCGCGAGCAGGCTCGCTCCCACATTGGATGGCTGTGAACTCGTATTGTGTGAACACCGCCGAATCTTGTGGGAGCAGACCGCATCGCGAGCAGGCTCGCTCCCACATTGGATGGCTGTGAACTCGTATTGTGTGAACACCACCGAATCTTGTGGGAGCGACCCGCATCGCGAGCAGGCTCGCTCCCACATTGGATGGCTGTGAACTCGTATTGTGTGAACGCCACCGAATCCTGTGGGAGCAGACCGCATCGCGAGCAGGCTCGCTCCCACATTGGATGGTTGTGAACTCGTAATGGACACCACCGAACCTTGTGGGAGCGAGCCTGCTCGCGATGAGGCCGGAACAGTTAAAACGACTGTCAGAACGACCGCACAATCCGCCCCAACGTCTCCATCGCTTTTTCCGACGCCTCATCCCAAGGGCTGCCGTAATTCAACCGAATACAATTCCTGAAGCGTTGCGTCGGCGAAAAAATCGGCCCCGGCGCGATGCTGATGCCTTGTGCCAACGCCATCTGAAACAACTTCAACGAATCCATCTGCTGCGGTAACTCCAGCCACAGGAAATACCCGCCTGCTGGCTGACTGACGCGAGTTTGCGCTGGAAAATACCGGGCGATCGCGGCCAGCATTGCGCTTTGTTGTTCTTCCAGTGCATAGCGCAATTTGCGCAGGTGCCGGTCGTAGCCGCCGTGCTGCAAATAATCGGCGATGGCGGCCTGCGCTGGCATTGACGCGCACAGCGACGTCATGAGTTTCAGCCGCTCGATTTTCTGCGCAAAGCGTCCGGCCGCCACCCAACCGATGCGATAACCCGGGGCCAGGCTCTTGGCGAACGAACCGCAATGCATCACCAGACCTTCGGTATCAAATGCCTTGGCCGGTTTCGGGGCCTGCTGGCCGTAATACAACTCGGCGTAGACATCGTCCTCAATGAGTGGCACCTGATGGCTGCGCAACAGTTCCACCAATTGCTGTTTCTTGGCCTCGGGCATGGTTGCGCCCATCGGGTTCTGGAAACTGGTCATGCACCAGCACACCTTGATCGGGTGCCGTTCCAGGGTTTGCGCGAGCACGCCAAGGTCGATGCCGTCGCGTGGGTGCAGCGGGATCTCCACGGCTTTAAGCTTCAGCCGTTCCAGTATTTGCAGGCAGGCATAAAATGCCGGAGCCTCGATAGCGACCAGATCGCCGGGCTCGGTCACCGCTTGCAAGCACAGGTTCAGTGCTTCCAGCGCGCCGTTGGTAATCAGCAGTTCTTCCATGGGCAGCATCAGGCCGCCGACCATATAACGCAGGGCAATTTGTCGACGCAGTTGCGGGTTGCCCGGCGACATGTCGGTGACGACCATGCGCGGGTCCATTTCACGCGAGGCACTGGCCAGCGAACGTGACAGGCGTTGCAGCGGAAACAGTCCGGGGCTGGGGAACGCCGAGCCGAAGGGCACGGTGGTGGGGTCCTTGATCGAGTCGAGCACCGAGAACACCAACTCGCTGACGTCGACCTCGGTGGACTCGTTGACCTGGCTGCTGATCACCGGTTCCGAGAACGGACTGGGCGCATGGGTGTTGACGAAGTAGCCCGAACGCGGCCGTGCACGAATCAGCCCACGGCGCTCCAGCAGGTAATACGCCTGGAACACGGTGGACGGGCTGACGCCGTAAGTCTGGCTGGCGTAGCGCACAGAAGGCACGCGCTGGCCTGGGCCTAGGACGCCGGAGCGGATCAGTTCAGCGATGTCGTCGGCGAATTTTTCGTAGCGTTTCATCGAGGTGCCTAGGGTCAACGGTGTGGACTACCTGTGGTGAGGGAGCAAGCTCCCTCACCACAGGTAGTTTAATGGCTCAACGATTCATGGGTGCAACAAACCGGCTCTTGGCCACGCTGTAAATGTCAGGCTCATCGCTGTCGACGATTTTGAAATAAATCGTTTGCGAACTGCCGGCAGGTTTTTCGGCAGTCATCGCCACCGACACCGGCACATCGACAATTTCGCCCGGGGCCAGACTGAGCTCGGTCCTGCCCTGCAACTGGAAGCCATCGCCGTCGAGCAACGTCAAACGATAATCCTGACGTTGCTGGGTCTTGTTGATGACTTTCAGGGTGTAGATGTTTTCAATCTGGCCCAGGCTGTTTTCACGGAACAGGCCGCGGTCCTTGCTGACGTCCAGCGAGACCATCGGCCGCTCGACCAACGCCAAAGCAAGGGCGCCGATCATCACCAGCAGCACCGCCGTATAGCCAATCAATCGCGGCCGCAGCAAACGCGTCTTGCCACCCTGCAATTCGTGCTCCGAGGTGTAACTGATCAGCCCACGGGAATAGCCCATTTTGTCCATGATCGAATCGCAGGCATCTATACACGCGGCGCAACCGATGCACTCCATCTGCAAACCGTCGCGGATGTCGATGCCGGTCGGGCAAACCTGCACGCAGACCTGGCAGTCGATGCAGTCACCCAGGCCCACGTCTGCAGGCTTGACCTCACGCTTACGCGGCCCACGGTTTTCGCCACGTGCCACGTCGTACGAAATGGTCAGGGTGTCTTTATCGAACATCACGCTCTGGAACCGCGCATACGGGCACATGTGCATGCACACCGCCTCACGCAGCCAGCCGGCGTTGATATAGGTGGCGCCGGTGAAAAACAGCACCCAAAACAGACTGACGCCCGCCATTTGCAAGGTCAGCAGTTCTTCGGCCAGTGGCCGGATCGGCGTGAAGTAGCCGACAAAGGTCAGGCCGGTGAGCAAACTGATGGCCAGCCACAAGGTGTGTTTGGCGGCGCGGCGCATCAACTTGTTGAGCCCCCATGGCGCTGCCTGCAGTTTGATGCGCTGGTTACGCTCGCCTTCGGTGAGCTTTTCGCACCACATGAACACCCAGGTCCAGGAACTCTGCGGGCAGGTGTAACCGCACCACACTCTGCCGGCGAACACGGTGATCGCAAACAGACCGAATGCGGCAATGATCAGCAGCGCGGACAGCAGGATGAAGTCTTGCGGCCAAAACGTTGCGCCGAAGATGTGGAATTTGCTTTCGGAAAGATCCCACAGCACTGCCTGGCGATCACCCCAGTTCAACCACACCGTACCAAAAAACAACAAAAACAGCAGTCCCGTACCGCTCAGTCGCAAGGTGCGAAACAGGCCGGTAAAACTGCGGGTGTGGATCATCGAATCGGTGGACTTGGCCTTTTTCCTGACAAGCAAAGGCTCGTTTTTTATGAATGCCGCGGGTTCCAGGGTTCGGACGGGAATTCTATCGCTCATGGTCTTTCGCTCATCAGCCTCCATCAGGCCGAGGCACTATGAGCGTCAATCTGATTGCATAACAGACTCAGGTACAGCAATAAAAAGCGGATCAGATGAGCGCTGATCCGCTGGCTGCGACAACTTGAAGCACCTGCATAAGCAAGGCGTGAACGGCTATATCAGGCGCTCGCGCTGTGTGTTGATGCGGGTCATTCAAATGACCGAATCACTGTCGGTGGCCTTCAAATGCTTACGCCCATCCACCGCGCCTGCTACGGTTAACGCGTCGGCTTCTGCTTCGGTGATGTAGAGGCGTTTGCCATTGAGTTCCACGGCCGACATGGCTTTGTCCGAGTCGGTAATGATGGTGACATCGGGGCACAGACGAATCTCTTCGCCATTTTCGGTCGTGAAAAAGCAGGTCTGTTGTTCGATGCGCACAGTCATGGTGATGTCCTTTTTTCTACGGGTTCTAATTCGTTAGGGCGCATTCCACCGCTATCGTTCTGTGCAACCGATTAATGGTCGACGCGGTCCATGCTTCTGTCGATACCTAACAATCACAAGGATTGCACGATGAATGCGTGGTGGCATGAAGTCTGGGTAACCCTGCAGGCGGAATTCGCCGACATCGGGGACGCTGCACAACTGACACGTATAACCGTAAGACTGCTGATAGCGGCGATATTGGGCGGCATCCTCGGTTTTGAACGTGAACACAAGGGCAAGGCTGCCGGGGTGCGCACACACATGCTGGTGGCGCTGGGCGCTGCGCTGTTTGTGCTGGTGCCGCAGATGTCGGGTTCGCAGGCGGACGCCATGAGCCGTGTGGTGCAAGGGGTGATCGCCGGCATCGGATTTCTCGGCGCTGGCACCATTCTTAAAAACACCGGGGGCGACGAAGGCCATGTAAAAGGCCTGACCACTGCCGCCGGGTTGTGGATGACCGCCGCGATTGGGGTGGCGGCCGGTATGGGGCGTGAGTCAACCGCCGTGCTCAGCACACTGCTGGCACTGTTGGTGTTCAGTGTAATGCCGAGGATCGTGAAGATCCTCGACAAGGATCACACACCGTAAATCACAACGGTTTAACGATCACCGGCGGCATGGTGGTCGGTGGCTCTTCGCGCGGCGGCGGTGTGGTTCCCGGCGGTTCCTGCTCGGGAACCGGTTCAGGTTCGGACGGCGGAATTGTCGGGTTATCGATGTTGGGATCAGGCGTCTCAGCCGGGATTGGGATGGTCATCGGTCAAGCCTCCAGTGGTACATGGCGTAAGTCGTGCTTAAGTTTGTTGACCACCCTGCACAGGATTTGATTCCCCAGAGGTGCAGGTAAATGCCGGTGAACTTTTAGCGGCGCCTGCTGCTCGGAAACTAAGTGAATTTATTCCCGGGCCGCAGGCTTCGCGCGAATGACGGCCAAGTACTAGAGCGTCCATGGGGCGTAAAGGAAAGATGCTCGATGACTGCTGAAAAACCTTCAGAGCTTGATTACAACCCTCATATGCCGCTGTCGCAGGCATTGCTGCTACCGCGTATCGCGATTGAAGACACCATGCCGGTCCTGGATGGCGGGCAGTTTGCCGTCAAAGGCGTGGTTGGGCGGGATGTGGTGGTCACCAGCAAGGTGTTTGCCGATGGCCACGATAAATTGGCCGTCCGCGTGCGTTGGCGCATGGAAGGCGAAGAAACCTGGCGCAGCGAAGTCATGGGCGAGCTGGGGAATAACGGCTTCCAAGGCCAGTTTCGCGTAGAGCAGCAGGGCCGCTGCGTTTTTTGCGTCGAGGCCTGGATCGATCAATTCGCCAGTTTTTGCTATGAGCTGGAGAAGAAGCACACCGCTGGCGTACCCATCAGCCTTGAACTGCAGGAAGGGCGCACCCAGGTACAGCAAGCCGCAGAGCGTAGCGAGGGGCCACTCAGCGAAGCACTCGCAACGTTGCACCATGAGTTGTCCGGGCTGCTCGAAACCGAGCAGGTGGCGTTGTTTCTGCACCCCAATAGCGCCGACCTGATGACCCAGGCTGATCATCGGGCTTACCTGAGTATCAGCCCGCAATACCCATTGGACGTAGAGCGTGAGCTCGCGGAGTTCGCCAGTTGGTACGAGTTGTTTCCGCGCTCGATCACTGACGATCCTGCGCGTCACGGCACGTTCAATGACGTGCACTCGCGGCTGGCGATGATTCAGGACATGGGTTTCGATGTGTTGTATTTCCCACCGATTCATCCCATCGGCCGCAGCCACCGCAAGGGGCCGAACAACTCACTGACCGCAGGCCCCAACGATCCGGGCAGCCCCTACGCGATTGGCAGTGCCGAGGGCGGCCACGAGGCGATTCATTCAGAGCTGGGCACGCGTGAGGATTTCCGGCGGCTGGTGGCCGCAGCGGCGGACCATGGACTGGAAATAGCCCTCGATTTCGCTATTCAGTGTTCGCAGGATCACCCATGGCTGCAGCAGCATCCCGGCTGGTTCAACTGGCGCCCGGACGGCACGATCAAGTACGCCGAAAACCCGCCGAAGAAATACCAGGACATCGTTAACGTCGATTTCTACGCGGCCGATGCTATCCCGAGCCTGTGGGTGGAGTTGCGCGACATCGTGGTCGGATGGGTCGAGGAGGGCGTTAACATCTTTCGCGTCGACAACCCGCACACCAAACCGTTGCCGTTCTGGCAGTGGCTGATCGCCGATGTGCGAGCGCTGTACCCGCAGGTGATTTTCCTCGCCGAAGCCTTCACCACGCCCGCGATGATGGCGCGTCTGGGTAAGGTCGGTTATTCCCAGAGCTATACCTATTTCACCTGGCGCAATACCAAGTATGAACTCGCCACCTATTTCAGCGAGTTGAACGAGTCACCGTGGCGCGAATGCTTTCGCCCGAATTTTTTCGTCAACACCCCCGACATCAATCCTGCGTTCCTGCACGAATCCGGGCGCGCCGGGTTTTTGATTCGCGCAGCCCTGGCAACCATGGGCTCGGGCCTGTGGGGCATGTACTCAGGGTTCGAATTGTGCGAAGCGGCGCCGGTGCCGGGTAAAGAGGAATACCTCAACTCCGAGAAGTATGAAATTCGCCCCAGGGATTACACCGCGCCGGGCAACATCATCGCCGAAATCGCTCAGCTCAATCGCATTCGTCGGCAAAATCCGGCGCTGCACACGCATTTGGGTTTGAAGCTCTACAACGCCTGGAACGACAACATTCTGTACTTCGGCAAGCGCAGCGCCGATGGCAGCAACTTCATTCTGGTGGCCGTTAGCCTCGACCCGCATAACGTGCAAGAGGCGAATTTTGAATTGCCATTGTGGGAAATGGGCCTGCCCGATGACGCTCACACCCAAGGTGAAGACTTGATGAGCGGCCATCGCTGGACTTGGTATGGCAAGTATCAGTTCATGCGCATCGACCCGGCGCATCAGCCGTTCGGGATCTGGCGAATCACGACCTCTTGAGACACGAACGGACCTAAAGCTTCCTCTGGCGGCCTTCCCAGGCACGACGTGGGAAGGCCCTCGGCCAGGGCGGTTAACCCGATTTCAGCAGGAGTTTCAAATGGCGAAGAAACCCAAGGCAGCCACCTTCATCAAAGACCCGCTCTGGTACAAGGACGCGGTGATCTATCAAGTTCACGTTAAATCTTTTTTCGACTCCAATAATGACGGGATTGGCGACTTTCCCGGCCTGATCGCCAAACTCGATTACATCGCCGATCTGGGCGTCAACACCATTTGGCTGCTGCCGTTTTACCCGTCGCCGCGACGCGATGACGGTTACGACATTGCCGAGTACCGTGGCGTGCATGCCGATTACGGCACCATGGCCGACGCCAAACGGTTTATCTCAGAGGCGCACAAACGTGGCTTGCGGGTCATTACCGAGTTGGTCATCAACCACACTTCGGATCAGCACCCCTGGTTTCAGCGCGCACGCAAAGCCAAGCCAGGCTCTGCGGCACGGGACTTTTACGTTTGGTCCGATGACGATCAAAAATACGACGGCACGCGCATCATCTTTCTCGACACCGAAAAATCCAACTGGACCTGGGACCCGGTTGCCGGCCAGTACTTTTGGCACCGTTTTTACTCGCATCAGCCAGACCTGAATTTCGACAACCCTCAAGTCATGAAAGCCGTGCTGTCGGTGATGCGTTACTGGCTGGACATGGGCATTGATGGCTTGCGCCTGGACGCGATTCCGTACTTGATCGAGCGCGATGGCACCAACAATGAAAACCTGCCGGAGACACACAGTGTGCTCAAGCAGATCCGTGCCGAAATCGATGCCAATTACCCCGACCGCATGCTGTTGGCCGAGGCCAATCAATGGCCGGAAGACACGCAATTGTATTTCGGCGACACCGATGCCAAAGGCCTCAACGGTGACGAATGCCACATGGCGTTCCATTTTCCGTTGATGCCACGGATGTACATGGCACTGGCGCAGGAAGATCGTTTTCCGATCACCGACATTCTGCGCCAGACACCGGAGATACCCGCGAACTGCCAGTGGGCGATTTTCCTGCGCAACCATGATGAGCTGACGCTGGAAATGGTCACGGACAAGGAGCGCGACTATCTCTGGAACTACTACGCAGCGGACCGGCGGGCGCGGATCAACCTCGGCATTCGTCGCCGTCTTGCACCGTTGATGGAACGTGATCGCCGCCGCGTCGAACTGCTCAATAGCCTGCTGTTGTCGATGCCGGGAACGCCGACGATGTATTACGGCGACGAGATCGGCATGGGCGACAATATCTACCTCGGCGATCGCGACGGTGTGCGCACGCCGATGCAATGGTCCATCGACCGTAACGGTGGTTTTTCCCGTGCCGATCCGGCGAGCCTGGTATTGCCGCCGATCATGGACCCGCAATACGGTTACTTGTCGGTCAACGTTGAAACCCAGGCCGGCGACCCGCATTCGCTGCTGAACTGGACCCGGCGCATGCTCGCCGTGCGCAAGCAATCCAAGGCATTTGGGCGCGGAACCTTAAAAATGCTCTCGCCAAGCAACCGGCGGATTCTGGCCTACACTCGCGAATTCACCGGGGCGGATGGCAAACACGAAATCATTCTGTGCGTGGCCAACGTGTCGCGCAGTGCGCAAGCCGCCGAGTTGGACCTGTCGGCTTATGTCGGGATGGTGCCCGTGGAAATGCTCGGCGGTAACGCTTTTCCACCCATCGGCCAATTGAATTTCCTGCTGACACTGGCGCCGTATGGCTTCTATTGGTTCGTACTGGCAGCAGAAAACCAGATGCCGAGTTGGCACGTGGAACCTGCACAAAGCTTGCCCGATTTCACCACCCTGGTTCTGAAAAAACGCATGGAGGAACTCCTCGAAGCCCCGTCGCGAGGCGCGCTGGAGCAGGCTATTTTGCCGAACTGGCTGCAAAATCGTCGCTGGTTTGCGGGCAAGGACGCGGTCATCGAGCAGGTCAAAATTGCCTACGGCGTGCGCTTCGGTGACGCGCAGCATCCTGTATTGCTAAGCGAAATAGACGTCACCAGTGCCGGCCAAACCAGTCGCTATCAATTGCCGTTTGGCTTTATTTCTGAAGACCAGGTGAGTGCTGCGTTGCCGCAGCAATTGGCGCTGTCACGTGTACGGCGTGTGCGTCAGGTTGGTTTGATCACCGATGCATTCAGTCTGGAGACGTTTATCCGGGCCGTGCTGCAAGGCATGCAGAACAGTACGGTACTGTCTTGCGACGACGGCGAAATTCGTTTTGAACCGACCGCCGAGTTGGCAAAACTGGGTCTTGGCCCGGAGTCGGAAGTGCGCTACCTGTCTGCCGAGCAATCCAACAGTTCGGTCGTCGTCGGCAGCAGCATGGTGCTCAAACTGATCCGCAAGATCGCCTCGGGCGTGCACCCGGAACTGGAGATGAGCGCGTACCTGACACAAGCCAATTTCCGCAATATCTCACCGTTGCTCGGTTCGGTTATCCGTCGTGATTCCACAGGCGAAGATAATTTGTTGATGATCGCCCAAGGTTACCTGAGCAATCAGGGCGATGCGTGGGAATGGACGCAAAATAACCTGGAGCGTGCGCTGCGCGACGAACTCGCCGACGCCATGTCCGAGCAGGAACAACATTACAACGCGTTGGGTGAGCTGAAGGATTTTGCCGGCATGCTGGGCCAGCGCCTGGGTGAAATGCACGAAGTACTGGCCGCGCCGACCGACAATCCAGATTTTGCACCGCAAGTAACCACGCAAAAAGACGCATTGGCCTCGGCCAAGGATGTAGCCACGCAGGTGGAGCACGCACTGAAGTTGCTTAAACAGCATCAAAGTGAACTGAACCCGACGGATACGGCGCTGGTCAGTCATTTACTGGACAACAAAAAAGCCATCCTTGGCCATGTCCAGGCGCTGGGCAAAAAGGCCGCGGGCGGTTTGCGGATCCGGGTGCACGGCGATTTGCACTTGGGGCAGGTGCTGGTGATCAAGGGTGATGCTTACTTGATCGACTTTGAGGGCGAACCGGCACGCCCGCTGCATGAACGACGTGGCAAGCACAGTCCGTACAAAGATGTGAGTGGCGTATTGCGTTCTTTTGACTACGCTGCCGCGATGGCGATCAATGTGCATAACGTGGACAACAGCGTCGATGCGCGTGCTGCGCGCCAACGTGTCGCTGACCGTTACCTGAGTGAGGCGCGTCAGGCGTTTGTCGACGCTTATCGGCTGGCGGCAGCTAGTCTTGCTCATGCGTGGCAAGATCCGGAAGGCGAGGACGCAGCGCTGGCGTTGTTCGGTCTTGAGAAAGCGGCTTACGAGATCGCGTATGAGGCGGAAAACCGCCCGACCTGGTTGCCCGTGCCGTTGCATGGTTTATATGGATTATTAAGTGGGCTTAAACCCTTTTCCGAACTTGATGGAGAGTAGTCATGAGTTTCTCGAACAAGGAACAGGGTCACGCTGAAGAGGCATTATTGCCCGCATGGAAGGACATCGACGCACTGGTACGCGCCGAACATCCCGACCCTTTTGCAATACTCGGCCCGCATGGCGATGACGCCGGTGGCCAATACATTCGCGCTTACTTGCCGGACGCGTTGAGCGTACAGGTCATTGCCAAAGATTCCGGGGAGGAGCTTGGCAACCTTGAAGCCACACAAACCCCCGGGCTTTTTGTTGGCCACTTCGACCGCGCGCAGCCTTATCTGCTGAGAACCCGTTGGGCCGGTGGCGAGCAAACCAGTGAAGATCCTTACAGCTTCGGCCCGTTACTTGGCGAGATGGACTTGTACCTGTTCGCTGAAGGTAATCACCGTGATCTCAGCAGTTGCCTGGGTGCACAGCTGACAAGCGTCGATGGCATCGACGGGGTGCGGTTCGCCGTTTGGGCGCCGAACGCGAAACGGGTTTCAGTGGTGGGTGATTTCAACAACTGGGACGGTCGTCGGCATCCGATGCGGCTGCGCCATCCGAGCGGTGTCTGGGAGCTGTTCATTCCGCGCCTGCAGGCAGGTGAGACCTACAAATACGAAATTCTGGGCGCTCACGGGATTTTGCCGCTGAAGGCTGACCCGATGGCGCTGGCTACTACCTTGCCACCGGATACCGCTTCGAAAGTGGCTTCCCCGCTACGCATTGATTGGCAGGACCACGAATGGATGCAGTCGCGCGGTGAACGCCAGCGCTCAACCGCGCCGCTGTCGATTTACGAGTTGCACGCCGGCTCCTGGCAATGCGAGCTGGATGATTTGGGCGAAGTCGCTCGCCAATACACGTGGCACGAGTTGGGCGAGCGCCTGATTCCGTATGTCAAGGAGCTGGGTTTCACCCACATCGAACTGATGCCGATCATGGAGCACCCGTTTGGTGGTTCTTGGGGTTATCAGTTGCTCTCGCAATTTGCACCCAGTGCCCGTTACGGTTCGCCGGATGACTTCGCAGCGTTCGTCAATGCCTGTCACCAGGCGGATATCGGGGTGATTCTCGATTGGGTACCGGCGCATTTCCCAACCGATACCCATGGTTTGGCGCAGTTCGACGGCACCGCGCTGTACGAGTATGCCAACCCGCTGGAAGGTTTCCATCAGGACTGGGACACGCTGATCTATAACCTCGGTCGCACCGAAGTCCACGGTTACATGCTGGCTTCGGCGCTGCATTGGCTTAAACATTTCCATGTCGATGGGCTGCGCGTTGATGCGGTGGCATCGATGCTGTATCGCGATTACTCGCGCAAGGCTGGCGAATGGGTACCCAACCGTCATGGCGGTCGCGAGAACCTCGAAGCGATCGACTTCCTGCGGCACCTCAATGACGTGGTCGCCCTGGAAGCGCCGGGCGCGCTGGTGATCGCCGAGGAATCCACCGCGTGGCCGGGCGTCAGCCAGAGCACGCAACAAGGTGGCCTGGGCTTCAACTACAAGTGGAACATGGGCTGGATGCACGATTCGCTGCATTACATCCAACAGGATCCGGTGTACCGCGCGCATCACCACAACGAACTCAGTTTTGGCCTGGTGTACGCCTGGTCCGAGCGTTTCATCCTGCCGATTTCTCACGATGAAGTGGTGCACGGCAAGCATTCGTTGATCGACAAGATGCCCGGCGACCGTTGGCAGAAGTTCGCCAACCTGCGGGCGTACCTGAGCTTCATGTGGGCGCACCCAGGCAAAAAACTATTGTTCATGGGCTGCGAATTCGGCCAATGGCGCGAGTGGAATCACGACCAGCAACTTGACTGGTACCTGCTGCAATACCCGGAACACAAGGGCGTACAGAAACTGGTCGGCGACCTCAATCGGCTGTACCGCGAAGAGCCGGCGATGCACGAGCAGGATGACGCCCCTCAAGGGTTCCAGTGGCTGATCGGCGATGATGCGATCAACAGTGTTTACGCGTTCCTGCGCTGGAGCAAGGATGGCCGGCCTGCGCTGGTGGTGGCCAACTTCACGCCGGTGCCGCGCCAGTCTTATCGCATTGGTGTGCCATTTGGCGGGCGCTGGACCGAGGTGATCAACAGCGATGCGGCGACGTATGCCGGTTCGAATTACGGCAACAGTGGCGGGGCGTTTACCGAGGATGAACCCAGCCATGGTCAACCGCTGTCGCTGGTGCTGAACCTGCCGCCGTTGGCAGTGTTGATCCTGCGACCTGAAGGCTGATCTGACACCTGTAATGGGCCTGGCTTGCCAGCGATGGCGCCTTCGGAATCGTCATCACCGGCAAGCCGGTTTCCTACAGGTCATGCGTAAACGCCATCAATTTCGGCATGCACCGCCTAAGGTTTGTGTTGAGGTGATCAACTCCGGTCTTCGCCGCCGATCCGTAGGAGTCTGGCTTGCCAGCGATGGCGTCTTCGGAATCGTCATCACCGGCAAGCCGGTTTCCTACAGGTCCTGCGTAAACGCCATTGATTTGGGCCGACCACCCACAAAAGCGATTTGTCCTGATTCGGCTTCACCAGCGCATCCGCACACCCAAACTGCCGATCAACCCGTTCAAATCATTGTCATCGACGTCGCTGCTGTAATCGGCGCTCACGTACAGGCTGACTGCCGGTGTGACCCTGGCAACCAATCCCAAACCCAACTCGACCGTCGATGAATTACGACCGCTGCTGATTTTGTCGACTTGGTCCAGGGTCACGGTGCTGCCGGTATAGACGGTATGCCATAAATTGGTTCGCACGTAAGGTTCAACCGGCAGGCCATTGAGGTCGTAACTGCCTTTGAGTCGCGCGCCAACGCGACCGCTCCACGACGTCAGGTCGGTGGACGAAGCATTGCCGGAACCGGCGTAGGGCGTATCCAGGGTAATGCGCTGATTGATCAGTTGCGCCTGCGGCTCGACCACCCAGTTTTCACCCAGGCCGATCAGGAAACCGCCTTCGACCGACAACGTCATCGCGCTGCCCTCGGTCGCTTGCCGAACGCCTTGGTCATTACGGCTGAAACCGTTGACTCTTCCGCCACTGGCCGTCAAGTCCACATGCCAGCCTTGCGCACCGGTCAGGCTCCAATAGGCGCCCAGGCTTTCGCCTTGCAGGTTGAGCGTGTCGGTATTGGGATCGGTGAAGGCCGGGCTGGTTATCGCGCCATTGCTATTGACCTGGAACTGGCTGATGCCGCCGATCAAGCCCAGGCGCTGGGTGTGGCCACTGTCACTTTGCAGGGTGAGCAGCGCGGGGCCTTTGACCCCCGTGATACTGGATGCCGTCGAATCCAGTGCCAGGTAATCGGTTTGAGCCTGCCCATACACCTGATCCCACGCAGAGGGCGCTGCCGCTTCGACGGTCAGGCTTGAGCTTCGCACATCAGGGGCCGGGCTGAAGTAGCCGGAGTAGCGCGTGGCTGCAATGGGCAAGGTGAGCGTCGGTACCTCTTGACGGTACCAGGGAGACGTTTGCTCTTCGGCAGGTGAAGCTTGTAGCTCCATGGATGAGCACAGCAGGAGTGAGCTGGAAACGGTGCAGAAGGTGACTTTGATCTCTTGTTGGGTGAGTGAGGTTTTCATGGGGGTCTGCCTTGCAATCGCATGCGTTATCTCGCTTTGGCGTCTCTCCTACCCCGAATGAGGGGCGACCGAATGGGTAAGGGCAAGCCACTGGCCCTCCCGTTTTAGCGGGTGTCCAGAGGCTTGTCCCTGATGAAATTTCCGGGGGTAGTAAGGTCTAGCTAAGAAGACAGCTGCTTGTGCGTCAAGAAAATGGCCGATAAATGGTCGGTGTATTTCAGGCGCTCCAAGTGACTGATTTAAAGCTACCAGCTGATTCTTATGCCGGCGTTCGCGGCCAGCCCGCGCATTTGATTACTGTCCAGATTACTGCTGTAGTCAATGCCTCCATACACGCTTACGTCAGAGGCCAAGCTGAGTATCACGCCTGCGCCGACGTCAGCCGAGGTGGCTTTCTGCTGGGTTTTGATCGGGTCGGTCCCGTCGAATGTCACCGTGTCATTGCCCGACAACGTATGCCAAAGGTTGGCCCGCAGATAAGGTTCCAATGGACGACCGCTGACCTCATAACGTCCTTTCAGGCGTGCGCCGAGTCGACCGGTCCAGGCACCGTCGGAATCAAACGAAACCCGCGAGACGCCATCGTTCTGGCTGTCGAGGGAGACTTTCTGATGAATCACTTGTGCCTGGGGTTCGATCACCCAGTTGCCCTGCAGCGCAATCGGATAGCCGACCTCGGCCGAGGCGGTGATGGCATGACCGCGATTGTTGATCTTCAGGCCTCGATCGGAGTGGCTGTCGCCATCCAGTCGAGTGCCCATCAGCACGGTATCCACGTACCAGCCTGTAGGATCGATGAGCGTCCAGTACAGGCCAAAACTGTCACCTTCAAGGTCCAGGTTGCCGGCACTACGGCTTTGAAAGCCCTCGTTGAAGCCATCGACGTCACCTTGGAGGCGCGTATGGCCCACGAAAAAACCGGTGCGCTGGGTTTGTCCACCTGAGGTTTGCGAGCTGTAGAGATCGTTGCCGACCTGAAACCCGGTGAGTGAACCATCCAGTCTCGGCGTCACGGTGCCGGCCCATGTCTGATCGAAATTTTTACCGTAGACACGGCCCCATCCGGCGCCGAAGGTTCCGGTTTCGGTGAGCAGGCGTTGATCGCCTTGGCGGTCATGAAAGGTACCCAGCGCGGCCAGGGTCATTTGCGCAACGGCGGGCGGTAGCACAGACCAGACCGGCACTTCGGGGCGATACAGCGGGATGGGTGCAGCGCCAGCGACGGCGGCGGGCAATGTGGGTGTTCCCAGGGCCGCCACCGGCACCGGAATGTCGGCCGCAAGAGGTGCGACAACGGCCGAGCGCAGGTACCAACTGTTGGCGGTGCCATCGGTTACGCCACCTTTGAACAAGTAGTAACTGTAGGCGCCTGCCGATACCGGGGCTTTCAGGGAGAAGGCGCCGTTATCGCTGACAGCGCTGCCTTGTGCCTGCACCACCTGAATGCCGTTTTGCAGCGTCAGGCCACCCGCGCCGCCGACATTGGCGACGCTGATCTGGGTACTGCCGGTCAGGGTGCCGTCGGTGACCACCAGTTTGTCGCTGGGGGAGTTGTCAACGCCGAGCGCACTTTGCAGCAGCAGTTGACCATTGCTGCCTGCATAGTTGCCCTGCACCGTTAACGTGTCGTTAGTGCGGGAATTTCCACTGGTCAGATCGATCGTGCCGGCGTTGTTCAGGGTCACTAATTGGCCTGCTGTGAATGGCGTGATGCTGCCTTGGGCAGACGTCAGCGTGCTCGTGCCATCGACATTGAACACCCCGGTGCCGGTTCCGCCGTCGCCCATGACGAATGGGCCATCAAGGTCGAAGCGTGAGTTATTGCTGAGGTTGACCGTTTCCCAGCCGGTGTACCGCGCCGCACCGGCCGATGTGGTGTTGTCGAAAATGAGCAGGTCGTTGCCATTGCCACCGTCGATTCGGGGCGTTTGCGAAAGAATGCTTTCATTCAGATTGGCCAGCGTCACAAGGTCATTGTCTTCGCCCATCAGGACGGCCGAATGAATGATGCCGCCGCCATCCCAAAGCAATGTGTCGTTGCCAGTGCTGGCGCGGACTTCGCCAAAAATTTCGCCGCCGGTGACGGTAATGCTGTCGTTGCCGCCACTGACGCTGATATTGCCGCCGATGGTGCCGCCGGACACGATGATGGTATCGGTGCCAAACCCAGTCACCAAGTTGCCGATAATGTCGCCGCCTGACATATCGAAAATATTATTATCGAGCTTCATGTCGACCCGGCCAATCTTACCGCCAGTCAGCTTGGCGACATCACCGTCCTCGAAGGCTCCTGTAATCGTGCCGCCCGTCATCAAAAAGGTGTCACGCCCATCGCCTTGTGCCAGCGACTGAATAGTACCGCCCGTCATCACGAAATCATCGATGCCATTGCCCTGGTTGACTGAACCGGTGATTGTGCCTGCGGTAATGCGAATGCGGTCGGCGCCGTCGCCCTGATCGACATTGCCGGCAATCGTGCCGGAGTTCATTTCGATCGCGTCGTTACCCGCGCCAAATGTGACATTACCGTTGATGCGTCCGGTGCCGTTGGTGGGAAAGGTCAGCGTGTTATTGCCGTTTGGGTCGGACAAGGTCCCACTGGTACCGCTGTCGCAGGTGAAACTGTCGTTGCCGGAAGTGGGGACTAGCGTACAACTGGCATAGCTGATCTGCGACCAGCCCAGACACAGCACGAATGAAACGGTCCAGGCCGTGTTACGTGACAGGGGCGACTCGTTCGGAAGCTTCATGCACTTCTCCGCTTGGTGAACGACACCGTGAGCTCCGCTCGTCATGAGTGAAGTGGCACAGGTATCTTCGGCAGCGCGATTGGCGAGACTTCAAAACTTCGTCAACGAGGCTACTGACTCGTAAATCCGCAAAAAAACACTTGCGGTCGCCACCACCGTATCAACAGTTTTACTGTGCAGCTACTGTCACAAATGACAGGTAGGCGCCAAGAATTGCGTTTCAGAGATGCACTTCCACCGCCAACGGCAAGTGGTCAGAAAGATGTGTCCAGGGTTTGTTGCCGAGGATTCGTGGCTCATGGCTGCTAGCGTTGCGCAGATAAATCCGGTCCAGGCGCAGCAGTGGAAAACGCGCCGGATAGGTTTTTGCAGGACTGCCATGATGGCGTTCGAACGCCTCATGCAGGTAGTCGCGACGGGCGAGGGTGGCATTCCCTTGGAGCTGCCAGTCATTAAAATCCCCTGCGATGATCACTGGCGCGTTTTCCGGCAATGACTCAAGCAACTGGCACAACAATTCAAGCTGCAATTGACGATGACTTTCGAGCAAGCTCAAGTGCACACATATTGCGTGAACTTCAGCGTGGCCGGGCACATCGAGCACGCAATGCAGCAATCCTCGACGCTCCGGCCCCGTGATCGAGACGTCTAGATTGCGGTATTCGCGAATCGGATATTTTGATAGCAATGCGTTGCCATGGTGACCATCCGGGTAGACCGCATTTCGGCCGTACGCAAAATCGCTCCACATGCTGTCGGCCAGGAATTCGTATTGAGAGGTCTGCGGCCAATTGTTGAGCCGTGAGGAATGTCGCTCATGCTCACCGACCACTTCTTGCAAAAACACCAGGTCGGCCGAGGTACTGCGTACCGCTTCACGCAGCTCCGGCAAGATGAATCGTCGGTTGAATGCGGTAAATCCCTTGTGGGTATTGACCGTCAACACCCTCAACCTGTGAATGGCCGGCGGAGTGTTCAGAGGCGAAGACTCGACGGCCTGCCGCGTAGATTCGCTGGTCACGTTCGCTCCTTTTATGAATCAGGCTTGCTTAAGCATGCGACTGATCCGCGAGCGTGCAGTTCCAGCAGGTTGCATTATTGCAGGGGGGCCACGGCAGCATACGTGGGTGCGAAGCGCTCAGACGAAGACGATTTCGTACGACAATCGCATGCGGTCCAACAACACTCGCGGCAGCAACGGGGCGAGGCCAATTGCAGGATCGCCATCGAGTTGGCTGGCGTAGGCATGGATGGCGTGGCTCTTGCGGGCGACGGTCCACGTGTCGAGACGTAGTTTACGTGCTCGATGCCATGGGATCAGCGTGGCTTCCCGGGTCGGCCAATGCCAGGCTGAAACAGCCACTTCGTTGAACGCGGCACCGACGTCGCCGGCCGCTTTGGCGCTGGCGCGACCCAACGCATTTTGATCGTCGTTACCGTCCTCGCGCCATGAACTGAACACCACATCGCCAGCGCGTAAATATCGCGTGATGAATTGGGTCAACTCCAATTCGCGCCGGGCCAAGGCATTCTCGGGAAAACCGCCGCGTATCCACTTCAAGCTGTGCATCGGCAGGCCGAGCCGACGCAAGGCTTCCTCGCTTTCCTGGGCGCGAAACACGCTAAGGCGTTTTTGTGACCATTGTTGAGACCCCGGATGACTGGCGCTGCCATCGGTAATCGAAATCAATTGCAGGGGATGGTTCAAACTGCTGAGCAGTTGCAACAAGCCTCCGCACATCACCACTTCATCGCCGGGATGCGCCGCAATCACGACCGCGCGAGCGTTGGCGCAAATCAGGGTTTCAGTATTGATGACAGGGATATTGTCGAGTTGCGGGGCGCTGTTCCAGATCTGGATGGGCGAATGGGCTTCGCTGATAGATACGGGCTTCATCGGGCGGACGTCCTTGTTTATGTTTATTGCAAACATGCAGCGCTCCACACCATGGATTGCCGCGGGCGTAGTATTGCTCAAGTAACGCTATTCGTCGCCCCGATGTTCGATCCGGTCCGTTTTTTTCATCTGGCGTGGTCAATAAACCGCAGGCCAATGCAGCATTCGTTCATCGCAAGCCTTCCAACGCAGCCACCGAACGCGGCTCGCGGCTCCAGATTTCCAGCAGGAAGTCAGCCTCCTGATGCAACACCAAACGCGGCAAATGCAGGTATTCATGCAGCATGTCGTGCACTTGCCTGGCGTTAAGCGGGCAACCTTCAATAGGAGGTCGCCAGTGACACGCCAGCAATTGGCCGTCAGCCGTCAGCGCTTGTGAAGCATTCTCGACAAGGTGTTTCAGGTCATCAGCGTCCAGGTAATAGCAGACCTCGCTGAGCACGATCAGGTCGAATTGTTCGCTCGGCCAATCCTGTGGCAAGCGGCTTTGACGCACTTCGGCGTGGTCGAACAGGCTCAGACGGGTGCGCGCCAGCGTGACGGCGGCTGCGGCAGTGTCGCAACACACCAGGCGATCGCAGCGAGTGGCCAGTTCTGCACTCAGCTCACCATTGGCGCACCCCGGCTCGAATATCGCCCGATAATGCGCCCGGGGCAGGGCGGCCAAGGTGATTGCACGCTTACGTTGCTCGTACCAGCGCTGACGAAACGCCCACGGATCATCATTGCCGGCAAACAAACCGTCAAAATAGCGATCCTCGACGCTCATATGAACACCACTTCGAAAGGTTGCAGCAGCCGATCAAGCACATAAGGCGCAAGCACCGGTGGCAGGCCAATGTGCGGGTCACCTTCCAGTTGGCTGGCGAAGGCATGAATGGCGTGTCGCTTGCGTGCCACCAGTTTTGGCGTCAACGCGATTTTTCGCGCCCGGTGCCAAGGCACGAAACTGTCTTCGGGGGTTGCCCAGTGCCAGGTCCAGACCGGCAACTCGTGCAGCACTGCGCCTACGCGTTCAGCCGCTTTGGCACTGGCGCGGCCGACGGCTTCATGGTCGCAATGCCCGTCTTCACGCCACGTGGTGAACACCACGTCATTGGGGCGCAGATGACGCTCGATGAATTCACACAGCGCGGTTTCCCGTGCCGCGACCTGACTGTCGGCGAAACCGCCGCGCAGCCATTTAAGGCTGTGCAACGGCATCCCCAATCTGCGTAAGGCTTCGACCGATTCTTGCGGGCGCACCGCACTCAAGCGTTCTACCGGCCAACGTCCGGAGCCCGGGTGACTGGCGCTGCCATCGGTCACTGAGATCAACTGCAATGGGCGACCGGCGTCGGCCAGCAACTGTAGGAAACCGCCACATCCGAGTACTTCGTCGTCCGGGTGCGGCGCGATGATTACCGCGCGGCTGCCTTCAGGTACCAACTCGAGAATATCAACGACGGGTAACTGCGCCAGATGACTGGAGGTTTGCCATAAATGCAGGGGCGTGCCCTGACCGATAATCGGATTGGGTTTCATAATGTCCACCGCTCGCTGACTGATTGTTGGCCGAGGGCGGCGAGGTCACGTTCGGCATGGCTTTGGCGCAGGAATACCGGCAGGTCGGCGATTAATCGAGCGAACTGGCGGTCCTTGCAATAAGGGCCGGCGCCAAGGGCGCGGCCGACGTGATGAATGACCTGTTCGCAGGCCTGTTCGACCACTGCGCGTGCGCGCCGGGCCAACAGCTCGGCATCGGCCTGCGGTTGTTCATCAATGACTCGGGCACTGTCGCGCAGGACCACGGCGGCCGCGTGCAATGCGCAGTCGACCGCACCCAAGTGGGCGAGGGCATGAGGTTCTTCACGGTGTGCACAGTGACTGCGCAGGCGTTCGGCAATACTCCGTGCGGCACCGTACCAACATGCCGCGATACCAATACCTCCTTGCCAAAAGCCTGGGCGTTGCAGATAAGCGCCAGGCTTGCCGACTGTCAGCGCTGCAGCGTCCTTGAATAAAACGTCGACACTGCCAGTGGCGCCCATGCCCACCGCTTGCCAGCCTTGGTCAGAAAAGGTGACACCCGGTTGTTGCAACGTCACCGCGACCAATTGCTGGCAACCCTCAGCATCCCAAGCCGTTAGCAACGCGTGGCTCAACACGTGTGCGCCGGAGCACCAGGCTTTACGCCCGTTCAAAACAGTAGTGGGGCCTTGAGCACTGACCTCAACCCGTGCTTGCGGCGGTTCGGCCGCCCACATACCCCACGTGCCACCCGGTAAGGGCGCAAAACCGACTTGCTGCATGATTGCCAGCGCATCGGTATGGCCTTCGTACAGTTTGCACAGTCCGAGGTCGTGCCCGCCAACCTCGGCCAGACGGCGGAAACGTTGCAGCGTCTGGCCACTGCCCGGTAGCGGGAGCTGATCCAGCCCCGCTTCGAGCAGTTGTCGCAAGCAGCGTCCTACCGTCTGCGTATCGACGTAGTCAGGCGCCGTACGCTGAAGAAACGCCTGGAGGTCCATTTCACTCATCTTCCTCATGTTGCAGTTCGAACAGCAGCAACGAACGGCCGGTCACCGAATATTCATGGCCGAACTCGAAGCGTTCCTGGCCACGGATCGATGGCTGATTGGTGTCGACCATGCACGTCCAGAAACCGCCATCCGGTACTTCCGGCAAGGTGAAATTGACAATGTCATGGTGCGCGTTGACCACCAGCAACAGCGTTGCGTCGCCGCCCTTGCGGCGAATACCGGTTTCCTGCGCCCGGCCATCGAGCAGCATGCCGAGGCACCGTCCATGCGCATCTTCCCACTGCTCGATGCTCATTTCGCTGCCGTCCGGGGCCAGCCAGGTCACGTCCTTGACGCCGATGTCCTCGTTGTAACTGCCAACCAGGAAGCGCCCGCGACGCAGGATCGGATAGGCCAGGCGCAACTTGATCAAACGCTTGACGAATTTGAGCAAGGCTTTGCCATCTTCACTCAAATCCCAATTGACCCAACCAATCTCACTGTCCTGGCAGTAGGCATTGTTATTACCGTCCTGGGTCCGCGCGAACTCGTCACCGGCCACCAGCATTGGTGTGCCTTGGGACAGCAGCAGCGTGGCGAAGAAGTTGCGCATTTGGCGCTGGCGCAGCGCATTGATTTCCGGGTCGTCAGTGGGGCCTTCAACGCCATGGTTCCAGGACAGGTTGTTGTTGCTGCCGTCCTGGTTGTTCTCGTCGTTAGCTTCGTTATGTTTGTCGTTGTACGACACCAGGTCATTAAGGGTGAAACCGTCATGCGCCGTGATGAAGTTGACGGATGAGTACGGGCGTCGACCCCGTTGGTTAAACATCTCACCGGAAGCGGTCATGCGGCTGGCAAAGTCTGCGAGTTGGCCGTCATCGCCTTTCCAGAAGGCGCGCACGGTGTCGCGGAACTTGTCGTTCCATTCGACCCAACCTGGCGGGAAGCCGCCCACCTGGTAACCGCCAGGACCGCAATCCCACGGTTCGGCGATCATTTTCACCTGGCGCAATACCGGGTCCTGACGGCAGGCCACGAGGAAACTGTGACGTTCGTCAAAGCCGTCGTGGTAACGCCCTAGAATGGTGGCGAGGTCAAAGCGGAAGCCATCCACGTGCATTTCCGTGGCCCAGTAGCGCAGCGAGTCGGTGACCATTTGCAGCACGCACGGGTGACTCAGGTCCAGCGTGTTGCCGGTGCCGGAATCGTTGATGTAAAAGCGCTTGTCATCGGGCATCAGGCGGTAATATGACGCGTTGTCGATACCGCGCATCGAGAGGGTGGGGCCTTGCTCGTTGCCCTCCGCGGTGTGGTTGTAGACCACGTCGAGAATCACCTCAAGGTTGGCTTCGTGCAGGTGCGCGACCATCTCTTTGAATTCAGCGATCTTGCCACTTGCCAGGTAACGCGGGTCTGGGGCAAAGAACGCAATACTGTTGTAGCCCCAGTAATTGGTCATGCCCTTGTGCAGCAAATGCTGGTCGTTGACGAAGGCATGAATCGGCAGTAATTCGACGCTCGACACGCCCAGTTTGCGGATGTGTTCCAGCACGTCATCGACCATCAATCCGGCGAAGGTGCCACGCACGTTTTCGGGGACGGAAGGGTGGCGCATGCTGATGCCGCGAACGTGGGTTTCATAAATGATGGTTTTGTCCCACGGCACGCTCACTCGATGATCGTGGCCCCAGGTGTGAGCCGGGTCGATCACTTTGCATTTGGGTACGAACGGTGCGCTGTCGCGTTCATCGAAGCTGAGGTCGGCATCGGCGTGCCCAATGGTGTAGCCGAACAATGCCTCGGACCATTTCAGTTCGCCCACCAATTGTTTGGCGTAGGGGTCGATCAGCAGCTTGTTGTGGTTGAAGCGATGACCATTGGCCGGGTCATAAGGGCCGTACACCCGATAACCGTAGATCAGCCCCGGGTGCGCATCGGGCAAATAGCCATGGTAGATCTCATCGGTGTATTCCGGTAATTCGATTCGTTCCAGCTCGACTTCGCCAGCATCATCGAAGATGCACAGTTCAACCTTGGTGGCGTTGGCGGAAAACAAGGCGAAGTTGACCCCCAGGCCGTCCCACGTCGCGCCCAGCGGGAAGGGCAGGCCTTCTCGAATTCTGGAGGCCTCGACATGAGACTCGGGCGCGGCTTTCTTTGGACTTGTCATAGATGCTCCTGCAAATGGGGGTGTTGGTTTTTCCAGGGCGAACGCGCCCTCTGTGGCGAGCGAACTCGCCACGAACTCAGTCAGGTCGAAAAAGTGAGCGTTAGACGGCTGGCGGTTTTCGCGCTCCGCGAGGCTTCTTCTCGGCAGCTTTTTCGCCGGGTGGCACCACCGAAGCAGCGGCGGATGGCTTGGCCTTTGGCTTGGCCTTGCTCACAGCTTTGGGTTCGGCAGCTTTGCCATTAGCGGTTTTGCTGGCGGCGGGTTTGGTGCCCGCGGTTTTGCTGCCGGCAGTCTTTGGTGATTTGCTGGGGGCTAGCGCCTCAGCTTCAGCCAGTTTGCGCGCCATTTCCCAATGGCGGGCATCTTGCCCCTCCGGTTGTCCTTCCGACTCCCAGATCTGATAGGCAAATTCGCGAACGCGTTTGTCGTCGGTACTCATCGCAATACTCCTGAACTGAACTCAAGCTTGGGTGAAGAGTTGGATAAATAGGTTGACCGGGAAATCCCCCAGCGCGGCGCTGATGTTCAGCTCCCTGTTTTGTGTGACTGCGACGCCTGAAAAAAGTCCCTTCAGATTTTCGCCCGGGGTGGTGAACGGTAATATCACCCGCGTATCGCCCCACAGCGGCGCGTCAATCTTGGGCTCGGCACTGTTTTTCAGCAGCTCGGCGCAGCGTATCGGGACGATCACGATCGCCCGTTTGCCTTGCCATTCGCGAACAAATCCCAGCACGCGATGTGCTTCGCTGCCGACTATTTTCAAGGGCTGATACGTCCCTCGCTGAAACAGCTCGGCATGCTCGGCACGCCAGTTCAACGTGCGTACAATCAAGGTTTGCTTGATGCGCCCGTCACGCCAGTTCGATAACAGCCCCGGCAGATCAAGAGGCATGTGTAGGGCCTGCTGTCGATTGGCGTAATCCACCGGCCGGCGGTTGTCCGGATCTACCAGGCTGAAATCCCAATAGTCATTGCCTTGGTAAAGGTCCGGTATGCCTGGCACGGTCATGCGCAGCAAGGTTTGCGCCAAACCGTTCAACGCACCGGCAGCGGCGATGGTGCGTACCGCTTTGCCGAGCGCAGCACGCAGCAATTCGCCTTCGGGGTTTAACAACAAGGCCTCGATAAACGCCTGCGTCGCGTTTTCATAAGCTTCGTTGGGGGCGCTCCAACTGCTTAAAAGTTTAGCCTCGCGCAGGGCTTTTTGTTGCCATTGCCAGACGCGTTTGGCGTAGTCCGCCAAGGCCGGCAAATCGTCGCTGCGCAACGCCAGAGGCCAGCTACCGAGGATGGCTTGATAAAGAATCAGTTCATCGCCAGCGGACGGCATCTGATCGTCAACACGAAGTGGGCGGGCGAGGGTGCGCCACAGCGGCACCTGCTCGGCATACCAGGCGCTGCGCTCACTCAGCACGGCCAGCCGCGCACGGGTGTCTTCGCCGCGTTTATGGTCATGGGTGGCGGTGGCCAGCAAGTTGTCCGGGAACGTTTGCAAGCGGTTGAGGCATGCCGCGTGAAAGTCTTCGGGCGGCGCACTGAACTGCTCGGTGCTGAAGCCAACGTCATTGCGCGACAGCAACACCGCCGAGCGATAAAAAGCGGTGTCTTCGACAGCCTTGGCGGCAGCGGGCGATGTCAGTTGCTGAAAACGCACGCAGGCGTGCTTGAGCATTTTGCGCGGCCGTCCAACCGGCCGCTTGCGCCAGGGTTCACCGCCCAGCCAACCCGCCAGGCAATCGAGCACCGGCCAATCCGCCTCGCCCAGCGTTTGCCTGGCACCGTCCATGGCTTGCTGGAAAAACACATCATCTTCAGCGAAGCGCCCGCGAGGACTGATGTAGGTGCGGTAAACAGGGAAATGCACGATCAGCTCTTGCAGTGCCCGGCGGATAGCGCCGAGGGTCAGGTCGCGGGTCATCAAGTCATCCCGCGCTACTTGCAGCAACGCCTGGGCGACACTCTCGAAATCCCCGGCCAACGAACCGTTGAGAATTTGCTGGCGTGCCAGCTGTGCTTCCTGGCGGAAGTCGGCTGGCCGCTCGCTGTAACGGCTCCACAGGTCACCGAGTGTTTGCTCGCCCTGTGGGTCGTGTTGCAGCAGTGACAACTGGTTCATGAACTCGTAACCGGTGGTGCCGTCCACCGACCAGTCACGGTGCAGGGTTTCGCCTTCACCGAGGATTTTTTCGACGTAAATCGGCAAGTGCCGATCCGGTGACAGGCTGTCGACCCGGCGCCGCAGTTTGCGGCAATAACCACGCGGATCGGCGAGACCGTCGATATGGTCAATGCGCAGGCCGTCGACCAAGCCTTCAGCCACCAGTTCGAAGATTTTCGCGTGGGTGGCTTCAAACACCGCTGGCCGCTCGACTCGCAGGCCGCCCAGCTCATTCACATCGAAAAAACGCCGCCAATTGATATCGTCCGCTGCCGTACGCCAACTCGCGAGGCGATAGCTTTGGTGCTCCAGCAATTGATGCAAACGCTGGAAACCTTCCGGGGTGAGCGAGTCGTAAGCCTTCAGGTTGTTTTCAATTGCCTGCAGCATGGCCGGGTCGCACGCCAGCTCCCGCAGCGCTTGCTTCAACGGCACCGAAAGGCCATGAGCGTCGGTCTGGTAGCTCAACGCGCTGAAGCGATCTGCGAGTGATTTGAGTTCGTCGATATCGGCTGCCAGCAATTCGCCGTAACTCGTTGGGCTGATCGGGAAGTGGTGATCGTAGTGCTCGACGTAAAACACACCGCGTTGCGCATCGAAACGCAGCGCCAGCGTGCCGTCCTGCAGGGCGACCCCGTAATCACTGCCCAGGAACGGCAGCAATAATTGGCCTTCCATCAGCGGGTCGGGTGAGTGCCACTGAATATCGAAAAACTCGCCGTAAGGACTCAAACGGCCCCATTCGAGCAGGTCCATCCACCAGGGATTATCACTGCCGCCGACGGCCATGTGGTTGGACACGATATCGAGGATCAGCCCCATGCCGTGTTCGCGCAACGTGCCGATCAAACGGCGCAACGCGGCTTCGCCACCCAGTTCCGGGTTGACGGTGGTCGGGTCCACCACGTCGTAGCCGTGCATGGAGCCGGCGCGTGCAGCAAGCAACGGGGAGGCGTAGAGATGGCTGATGCCCAGACTGGCAAAATAGGGCACCAACGGCACCGCTTGATCCAGGGTAAAACCTTTATGAAATTGCAGTCGCAGCGTAGCGCGCAACGGTTGAGTGAGCGCCCGGTTCATTGGTCACGCTCGGCAGCCTGCAGTCGCGCACACGCGAGCAGTTCCAGGCGCCGCGCCGCGTCCGGGTCATCTAGCAATGCTTCGCTTTCTGCGGGTAAGCGCCGCGACCAATTAGGGTGCGTGTTGGTTGTGCCTGGCAGGTTTGCCTGCTGTTCGATGCCCAGTGCATCTTCCAGCGGCAGCAATACCAGCGGCGCACGGGTGTGGCCCAGGAACCGTGTGGCGGCGTCGAGCACCTGATCGGTTTCATGGGATTCTTCGCGGAAGTTCTGAGGGTCTTCGCTCAGCACCCGCCGCAGGCCTTCGCGTTCTCTTTCGCGATGGTGGCGCCATTCTATTTCGCCGCTGGCTTCAACCAGGCCTAGCCGGGCGTTCCAGTCGATGTCACGACCATGCCACCAACCGTTGAGCGTGGGCAGATCGTGAGTGCTGGTGGTGGCTAAGGCATTGTCCGGCCAGTCGAGTATGGATTTGAAGTGCGTGTTGTCCTGTTCGAACAACAGCACGCGCATCCCCAGGATCGAGCGGGCAATGAGCTTTTCACGCAGGCCGTCCGGCACGGTGCCCAGGTCTTCACCGAGGACGATGGCCTGATGACGATGGGATTCGAGCGCGAGTAGCCGCAGCATGTCGTCAATCGGGTAATAGAGGTAGGCACCATCGCGCGGGGGCGAGCCATTGGGGATCACCCACAAGCGCTGCAGGCCCATGACGTGATCGATGCGCAGGCCACCGGCGTGGGCGAAATTGGCGCGCAGCATTTCGATGAATGCGCGAAACCCATTACGTACCAGGCCTTCAGGCGCGAACGCCGATATGCCCCAGCCTTGGCCACTGCGATTGAGAATGTCGGGCGGTGCGCCGACCGTCAGCGATGCCAGCAATTCGTCCTGACGACTCCAGGCCTGGCTGCCACCACCGTCGGCGCCCACCGCCAGGTCGGCGATCAAACCAATGCGCATGCCACTGCTGCGCGCAGCGGCTTGCGCACGTTCCAGGCAGCGCGTAATCAGCCATTGGCAGAACGCGAAGAACCCGATGCGTGACGCGTTTTCTTCGGCAAATTCGGCCAGCGCGACGCTGCGTGGGTCACGCCATTGCTCCGGCCATTCGCGCCAGTCCAGATTTTCACCTTTTGCGGCACGCGATTCTTGAATGGCTTCGAAACGGCAATGGTTTTCCAGCGCTTCGCCGGATGCATGACGGTAGCTGCTGAAGTCAGCGTGCAGCGGGTGTTCACCCTGTACGAAGCCTTCGTATAGAGCTTGCAACACTCGATGTTTGGCTTCTGCGGCAACCGGCCAGTCAATCAGGGGCAGTGCTTCGAGACGCTTCAACTCAGCTGCCAGGCCCGTTGCATCAATCGCCGTGCGCAGTGCTCGTTCTCCCAGAATTGCGCCCGGTGAGGCGTAAAGGCTGTTCAGGAACAAACGGCTGGACGGTGAGTAAGGGCTGTAGCGGTGCGTATCGCTGCTGAACATCGCGTGCAGCGGGCTGATCGCCAGCGCTTCCGCGCCGCGTTCGCCGGCAACCCTGGCCAGTTCCTCCAGTGCTTGGGTATCGCCAAACCCGCCATCGCCGGGCCGACGCAACGAATACAGTTGTACGCTCAGGCCCCACGCTCGGGGAATCGGGCTGTCGACGGCGTCGCCAACGCTGTAGCAGCGGTTTGGCGCCACGGCCAGGGTGAATGCCTGGCCGTTGATGCTCACGTGCTGGTAACCGATGGGGATCATGCCGGGCAGGACGGCGGCGCTGTCCAGTTTGAGGTTGAGTCGCGAACCGTCTTCGAGGAGGACTTCGCACGGGGTTTCGGGCTCAAAATAACGCGCCAGATCGAGGCCGACGCCAAAGTCTGCAGTCAGCAACGGAGGCAAATGTCGAGTCTGTTGCACCTGCTGCAGTTCGAGCAGGCTGGCGTCGATTTCCTGGGCGCTGCCGGCCGGGTGGCCGAGGCCGGTAAGAACGGCGCGTAATACCGGTGGAGCGACTTTCTGTGGGCGACCATTGGCGTCGATCCAGTCGACTGCCAAGCCAGCTCGGCTGGCCAGTATTTCAAGTTGCGCATCGCTCATTGGCGCTCTCCATCCAAGGGTTGCAAAAGGGCCGCGGCCGTGAGGCTGACAAGCGCGCAATACGGGGCAAGTTTGCCCTTTTCCAGTAGGTCGGCAGACTGTGGCGGGTGTTCGAACAACAGCGTAGCGCCTGCCTGTGAGGTGTGGACCACTGGCGTGTCGCTGAGGTTCAGGTCAATGCGCAGTTGACTGCCATTGCCCAGCCGCCAGCGCGCGCTGACGGCGCCTTTTGCCAATACCTCGGCGCCCAATGCTTTCGCGCCAGACAAATGCGGGATGATCTGTTGATGGCGAATCTTCAGCAGGTGGCGATAGAAGTCGTGCATGGCGCAATCCCCGGAGGACGTCAAAGCAGGCTTTGATGCCTCGAAGGTCTGACGCGCATTCGGGTCTGGAATCCGCTCTCGCTTGTCCGGGTCGGCGAACGCGTTGAAGGCTGCGAACTCGCTGCGTCGGCCCTCGCGGACCAATTCCGCCAATTCGCCATGATGACTGGTGAAAAACAGAAACGGCTGCTCGGCGGCAAACTCGTCGCCCATGAACATCAGCGGGATCATCGGCGACAGGAGCAGCAGCGCGGTGGCCGCTTTCACGGCTTGAGGGTGGGCCAATTGGTGCAGGCGTTCGCCAAACGCGCGGTTACCGATCTGGTCGTGGTTCTGCAGAAACAGCACGAACGAGGTTGGCGCAAGGTGCCCACTAGGCTCGCCCCGAGAAGTACCGTGTTGAGTCACGTGGCCCTGAAACACGAAGCCCTCGCTCAAGCAACGAGCCAATTGCTCGGTGGGGTGAGTGGCGTAATCGGCATAGTAGGCATCCGTCTCGCCCGTCAGCAGCACGTGCAAGGCGTTGTGACCATCGTCATTCCACTGCGCGTCGTAGCATTCTTCGAGAAGGCTGGCCTCGTTGTGCTCATTCTCGACCGTCAGCCAAACATGCCGCGTCGGATCGGTTTGTCGACGAACCTGCAGGGCCAGCTCTTCCAGGAAGTTAGGGCTTTTGATGGCATGAACGGCGTCCAGGCGAAGACCGTCAAAGCGGTATTCCTGCAACCACATCAGCGCGTTATCGATAAAAAAGTCACGCACCTCGCGCCGGCGAAAGTCGATGGCGGCGCCCCAAGGCGTATGTTTGTCTTCGCGAAAGAAACCCTTGGCATAGTGATGAAGGTAATTGCCATCCGGGCCAAAGTGGTTGTAGACCACGTCGAGAATAACCGCCAGACCGACACCGTGAGCCGTGTCGATCAGGTGCTTGAGCTGCTCGGGAGTGCCATAAGATGACTGAGGCGCGTAGGGAAGAACACCGTCGTAGCCCCAGTTGCGATCACCGGGAAACTGCGCCAGCGGCATCAATTCGATAGCGGTAACACCGAGTTCGGCGAGCCGCGAAAGATGTTGTTCGACGTTGCAAAAGCCACCCAGCACACCCACATGCAATTCGTAGATGACGGCCTGGTTCCATGGGCGGCCCTTCCAGGCTGTGTGTTTCCATCGATAGGCGAGGGGATCGACCACTACGCTTTGCTGATGTAAATCACCGGCCTGAGCCCGGGAGGCGGGATCAGGCACTTCAAGTTCGCCGTCGATTTTGTAGCGGTAACGCGTGCCTGCAGGGCATCGGGTCTTGATCACAAACCAACCATTGGCCTGCGGCGGTAGCGGTAAGGATTGTCCCGAGTCCAACTCGACACTGACAGATGACGCATCTGGCGCCCACAAGGCAAAACGCGTGTGTTCTGCGTCCAGCATGATTGCGCCGTGGGGCCAGGTTTCAAGGGTCCGTAACGGCATCTTTGAAAACCTCTTTGCTTACTGTTTGTTCGATTTCCCCAGTGCTTTAGCCACCAGTCGCTCATAAAGTTCGGCATACGGTTCAACCGCTTTGCACCAATTGAACGGTGCTGCCATGGCACGGCAACGCATGGCATTGAGCAGGCCTGGGAAAGCGAAGACTTTGAAGGCGCGACTCAGGGCTTCCTGGTAGCTCTCAACCGACGATTCGTCGAACAGGAAACCGGTGACGCCGTTTTCAATGGTGTCTGCCAAACCGCCTGTATTACGTGCCACCGGCAACGAACCGAAGCGCTGCGCATACATCTGGCTCAAACCGCACGGCTCGTAACGTGATGGCATCAGCAGGAAATCGCTGCCGGCAAACATGCGACGGGCGTCAGTTTCGTTAAAGCCAATGCGTACACCAATTTGCCCGGGGAAACGCAGGGCCAATTCACGCATGGCTTGTTCTTCTTCCGGCTCGCCACGACCGATGATCGCAATCTGGCCACCGGATTTGACAATGTATTCGGACACCGCCTCGGTCAGGTCCAGGCCTTTTTGATACACAAGTCGCGACACCACGGCGAAGAGTGGGCCTTCAGAGTCGTTTAGGCCGAACAGTTCACGAACGTGGGCGGCGTTGACCGCTTTACCTTCCCAGTCACCAATGCCAAATGGGCAGAACAGGTGCGGGTCGGTGGCGGCGTCCCAGCTTTCATCAATACCGTTGGGGATACCGCTCAGCAGGCCTTGCTGCGTCTTGGCGGCGAGAAATCCGTCGAGACCGCAGCCGAAAGCCGGCGTGGTGATTTCCTGGGCATAAGTGGCGCTGACCGTGGTGATGTGGCTCGAATACGCCATGCCGGCCTTGAGGAACGACATCTTGCCGTAGAACTCCATGCCTTCCTGCTGTAGCGCATGGTTCGGAATCCCCAGTTCCGGGCACGAGCCCAGGCTGGTCACACCTTGATAAGCCAGGTTATGAATGGTGAACAGGGTAGGGGTGCGCTGCCCACGCCAGTGCATATAGGCGGGCGCCAGACCTGCAGGCCAGTCATGGGCGTGCACCAGGTCCGGGCACCAGTGAATTTGTGCAAGATTGGCAGCGATGTCGGCAGCGGCCAGGCCCAGGCGCGCGAAACGGATATGGTTGTCCGGCCAGTCGCGACCATTGTTGGCGCCGTAGGGCGAGCCTTCGCGCTCGTAGAGTTCGGGGCAGATCAACACATAGATAACCAGACCGTCGGGCATGTCCATGCGCCCGATCTTGCAGGGAGGCAACGCTGCGTGCCCGCCGAGTTCACCGATGATATGAATCGGGTTCTCGCTGTGCAGCACTTGCGGATAACCGGGGATCAGCACTCGTACGTCGTGCAAATGAGCCATCGCTCGCGGCAGTGCGGCGGAAACGTCGCCCAAACCACCGGTTTTGACCAGGTCGGCGATTTCCGAGGTGACAAATAAGACGCGCTTGCGGTTGGGGTTCTGGCTGACAACCGGGGTAAGCGCTTTGGTACTGGGCACGTGAATCGATTGGGAGCTTGGCGCACTCACGGCGTTCGTTTCGCCGACCTGCTGATGAGCACGTTCTCCCTGAACATCTAAAGCCGCACTGATCATATGTATCTCCCATTTTGTTGATCTAATTCTTGGTCTGGCACCAGCGGTGTTTGGTGGCCAATTCCTGTGGCCGGGCGCAAACGCGCTACGCGTTGGTGAGCAAACGCTGCCAACGCGTTGAAGCCGAATGGCTTGCTTTATCATTGCAAGGATTGCACCAGTCGTACTGCACCTACCCCTAAGCTGACCTACGGCGGCTGGCAAAAGTTTCGACTATTTTCGCCCTTTGTGACCGACCGGTTTCACCCCGCGAAAATGAGTCTAGGCCAGAACCTAGAGCGGGCCAGCCCCGACGGGCAAATTGTTCGACAATCTATTTCCAGAGGTTACGAGTGTTGTGCTTTGAGGGGGAAACGCACCGACGAAGTGCAGCATTATTTTTATAGGTGTCTCATAAAGTGACCGGCAAGTCACAATAAAGTGCGTTGTGTGACAATTTGTTTGCACTGTAGTGGTGCGCCGCGTTCAGTCCCGGATTTGGCCGAACCGCTGCCTCGGGGCAACGCCAGCGCTTGGTATAGTTCCGGCCTCGTTTTTACCCGCCGAAGGATAATAAGCATGTCTCAGTACACCGCGTTCACCGTCGAACTGGCTGACAAAATCGCCCATGTGCAGATTAATCGCCCGGAAAAGATCAATTCGATGAATGCAGCGTTCTGGAGTGAAATCATCGATATATTCCAGTGGGTAGATGACACCGACGAAGTGCGGGTAGTGGTGCTGAGTGGTGCAGGCAAGCATTTTTCATCGGGCATCGACCTGATGATGCTGGCCGGTGTCGCCAACGAACTGGGTAAGGACGTCGGTCGCAATGCGCGGTTGCTACGCCGCAAGATTCTCGCCCTGCAAGCGTCTTTCAACGCCGTCGACAACTGCCGTAAACCGGTGCTGGCGGCTATTCAGGGCTATTGCCTGGGCGGTGCCATCGACCTGATCAGCGCCTGCGATATGCGTTACGCCGCTGAAGACGCACAATTCTCGATCAAGGAAATCGACATCGGCATGGCCGCCGATGTGGGCACGCTGCAACGCTTGCCGCGAATTATCGGTGACGGCATGCTGCGTGAACTGGCTTACACTGGGCGCAACTTTGGTGCCGAGGAAGCACGCGGCATGGGCTTGGTCAATCGCGTCTACCAGGACGCCGCCATCCTGCTTGAAGGTGTCATGGGCATTGCACGCGATATCGCCAGCAAGTCGCCGATTGCGATTACCGGCACCAAGGAGATGATCAGCTACATGCGAGATCATCGCATCGATGATGGCCTCGAATACGTCGCCACCTGGAATGCTGCCATGCTGCAATCCACCGACTTGCGCGTGGCCATGGCCGCGCATATGAGTAAACAGAAACCCGAATTTCTGGACTGATTAAACATGACTTCACGCTGGACCACTGCAGTACTCGACACCGATCAGCCCGGCGGTTGGGCGGTAGCGCGCAGCCCCGAAGGTTTTTTGTTCGACGATAACGGCGCACTGTTTCCCCGCGACTGGTTAAAGCGACAAGACCTGGCAATTCTGGCTGAACACGGCATCGGCCATCTGGATGGCGAACCGGTTTATTTGCTGGAGCTGCGCAGCCCCGCAGAGGTGCCGGGTTGCAACTGGAAAGGTTTGCGGGCCTTTATGCTCGACGGCGATCACACCCTTTACAAAGTGTTGGGGTACGCCGCGCAAATTGGTACCTGGGCGCGCGAACATCGTTTCTGCGGTAACTGCGGGCAACCCGCGCATCAGGTGCCGCTGGAACGGGCGATGTATTGCGAAGCCTGTGATTTGCGTTACTACCCGCGTATATCGCCGAGCATGATCGTGCTGATTACCCGTGGCGACGAAGTACTGCTGGCGCGTTCACCGCGTTTTGTCAGCGGGGTCTACAGCACGCTGGCAGGCTTTGCCGAACCCGGGGAGTCGGCCGAAGAGTGCCTGATTCGCGAGGTGCGCGAAGAAGTGCAGATCGAGGTCAAGAATATTCAGTACCTGGGCAGCCAATGCTGGCCGTTCCCGCACTCGATGATGCTGGGTTTTCATGCCGAATACGCCGGCGGCGAGATTGTTTGCCAGGAAGATGAAATCGAAGACGCCCAGTGGTTCAACGTGCACCAACTGCCACCGTTGCCAGCGTCACGCTCGATTGCGCGCTACCTGATCGATGTCTACGTCGCGCGGCGCTTAGGCCACGCTGAACCAGTGCTGCCAGGCTAAACGCACAGTCAGGCCCAATACCACGGTAATGAACACCGGGCGAATGAACTTGGCTCCGCCACTGATGGCGGAGCGAGCGCCGAAGAATGCACCGACCATCACCGACAGGCCCATGCTCAGGCCTATGATCCAGTCCACTTGCCCTGAAAACACAAACACCGACAGCGCTGCGATGTTGCTGACGAAGTTCATGCTGCGCGCCACGCCGCTGGCCTTCACCAGGTCGATGGGGTACATCAGCATGCTGCTGACCGTCCAGAACGCACCAGTGCCGGGACCGGCGATGCCGTCGTAGAAACCCAGGGTGAAACCTTGGGTCGATTGCCACTTCTTCTTGATGGGCGCGTTGCTGTCCACCGGCGTTTTTGGCGTGCCGCCGAACAACAAGTAAAGGCCACAGGCAAACACGATCACCGGCAGCATTTTGTTCAGCCATTCGGCGGGCATGAAATGCGCCACGCCGGCACCGGTCAGCGCACCGACCAGCGTGCCGAGAATGGCGCGGACCCACTCCCGGGGGTGGAACAGTTTGCGTCGGTAGAACGTGAGGCTGGCAATGGCCGCGCCAAATGTAGAACTCAGCTTGTTGGTGCCCAGTACCAGATGCGGCGGCAGGCCCGCGGTCAGCAGTGCAGGCGTGGTCAACAGTCCGCCGCCACCGGCAATCGCGTCGATAAATCCGGCAATGAAGGCGACAAGCACCAGAACGGCCAAGGTAGTGAGGTCAACGCTGAGTTCGAAAGGCATGTAATCGGCTTACTTAATTGGGCGCGAAGCAGCCAGCGGCTGCGGGAAGGGCCGACATATTACCTGCATCCAGACCAGGCGGCGACTCGTGCGGGCGTGACGCAGGGCTGAGCCAAGTGTTGCTGGGCCAACAGTTTTTAAACAAATCGTGCTCTGTGCCGACAGTGCACATTCGGCCAAACACCGATAAACCCGGCGCTTGCCTACTGGCACGTTCGCGGCTCTTGCCCTTGGAACCTATCGATACCAGGGCACGCCAATGACTCAACACGCCGTCAGATTTGCCGGGTGGGTGCCGAATGTCGATTACAGACCTAGGTCGGACAAACCTGGATGGTCATCCGGCCGGCGTCCCAGCGGCCAGCGGAACTTGCGCTCGCTTTCCGATATTGGCAGGTCGTTGATGCAGGCAAAGCGCTGGGCCATCAAACCGTTCTCATCGAACGCCCAGTTTTCGTTGCCGTAGGAACGGAACCAGTTGCCCGAGTCGTCGTGCCATTCGTAGGCAAACCGCACGGCGATGCGGTTGTCGGTAAACGCCCAGAGTTCCTTGATCAATCGATACTCCAGCTCTCGGGCCCATTTGCGGGTCAGAAACGCTTTGGCCTGTTCGCGGTTGTGGGCGAACTCGGCGCGATTACGCCACTGAGTGTCCAGCGTGTAGGCGAGGGACACGCGTTGTGGGTCGCGGGAGTTCCAGCCATCTTCGGCCAGGCGTACTTTTTCGATGGCCGACTCACGGGTGAACGGCGGCAATGGCGGGCGAACGTCAGCGTCAGGCATGTCAGGAATCCTCGGTAGGTGCGATTAAAATAGGCGGAGTGCGGGTTCAAGCCAAGCAGCTTTTATAAAGCTTTGCAGGCGAGGAGCCGTGCGGTGGGAAGACCCGATCCCGTGCATGGTGTAAGCTCTCGGGTTCTTCGGATTCGACCCATTGCGAGCCCTATGCCGTCGCTTTTCAAACGCTCCCTGCTGCCCAAACTGCGCAGTTTTCCGCTGACCGCCGATGCCGTCACGATCCTTTCCGGCGCTGCCGAGTTTCGTCGTTGCCTGCTGGAACAAATCGCCAGCGCCAAACAACGCATCTACATCGTTGCGCTGTACCTGCAACAGGACGAGGCCGGCCAGGAAGTGCTGGATGCCTTGCATGCTGCGAAACTGGCGCGTCCGCAACTTGATGTCGTGGTGGTCGTCGACTGGCTGCGTGCCCAGCGCGGTTTGATCGGTGCTGGCAAGCAACCGGGCAACTCGGCCTGGTATCAGGAAGCCACTCGCACTCACGCCAGCGAGGTCCCGGTTTACGGGGTGCCGGTACAAACCCGCGAGCTGTTTGGCGTGCTGCATTTGAAGGGCTTCGTGATCGACGACTGCGTCATCTACAGTGGTGCGAGCCTGAACAACGTTTATCTGCACAAGTTCGACAAGTACCGTTATGACCGTTATCACCTGCTGCAGAACAGCGCATTGGCCGATTCGATGCAGCACCTGATCCAGCACGGTCTTATCGCCTCAAAAGCGGTGCACCGCCTGGATTTGCCAAACTTGCCGACCACTCGCAGCCTGCGTAACGATATTGGCGATCTGCGCAGCCGTTTGAAACACGCGACCTACGACACCACCACGGGTATCACCGACAAAAGTGGTTTGTCCGTCAGCCCTTTGCTCGGGGTGGGCAAGAACAATCCGTTGAGCCGGGTGATCGGCGAGTTGATCGCCAGCGCCCAGCATCAACTGACCATCTGCACGCCGTATTTCAACCTGCCATTGTCGGTCACCCGCGAAATCAACCGTGCGTTGGGGCGCGGCGTGAAGATCGACATCGTGGTCGGCGATAAAACCGCCAACGACTTCTACATTCCGCCCAGTGAGCCCTTCAAGGTCATCGCCGCGCTGCCGTACCTGTACGAGATCAGCCTGCGACGCTTTGCCAAGCGCCACCAGCACAGCATCGACAGCGGTCAGTTGAACCTGCATTTGTGGCGTGAAGGTGACAACACGTATCACCTTAAAGGGATGTGGGTCGATAACCGCTACACACTGCTGACCGGCAACAACCTCAACCCGCGAGCCTTCCGGCTGGATCTGGAAAACGCGCTGCTGATTGACGATCCCAAAGGTGAGTTGCTGCAGCCACGCCGCGCGGAACTGGCAGAGATTTTCGAGAACACCTCACGTATCGAGCGCTATCAGGACCTGGAAACGCTGCTGGATTATCCCGAGGCGGTGGCCAGGTTTCTCAAGCGCGTGAGCCGTGTGCGGATCGAACGTCTGCTTTACCGGATTTTGTAACTCGGGCGAGTCCTGCACCTTGGCATCGGCTCATCCCGCCAGGTTCGGCTGAGCGCTTTTGTATAGTTTCCTTTCAGGCGAGCCCATGGGCTTGCCGCATTTTTATGCGTTAAGGAACTGCAATTGCGCCCAAGTCCGGTCTGCGCCAACTCAGCGCCCCCACTCATCGAGAGCGCCGACTTGCATTCCCGCGCCTACACAAGCTTGGGTCCGCAAGCCGAACAATCGAATCGTGTGGACATGAGTTTGCTCACGAACGGATCGATCAAAACACTCAGTTCAAACCGAGTTTGCCACGCAGTGTCGACAAGTCTTCAGCCAAGGTATTCACCGGACCTACCAGCGCTTTACGGTCGCTGTCTTTTACTTTGTCATACGTTTCAAAACCGCCATCCTTGGTTTTGTACTTGGCCAGAACCTTGTTCACAGTCGCAAAGTTCTTGTCGACTTTGGCGATGAACGCGGCATCTTGTTTCTCGATCTGCGGACGGAACAGGTCGACGATTTTCTTCGCGCCGTCGATGTTGCCCTGGAAGTCATACAGGTCAGTGTGGCTATAACGGTCTTCTTCGCCGGAGATCTTGGTGGCGGCGACTTCTTCGAGCAATGCAGCAGCACCGCCGACCACTTTTTCGGGCGGGAAGGTCAGGCCGGCAACGCGGGTTTGCAGGTCCTTGACGTCGCCGTTCAGCTTGTCCGCCAAGGCGCCCAGGTCCTTGGTGCTCTTTTCCGAGAACAGCGAATATTCGATACGGTGGAAACCGGTGAAGTCTTCGGCTTTCACGCCTTTCTCATGGTCGTCTACGCGCGAATCGATGGACGCGTCCAGGTCACTGAACAACTCGGCAATCGGCTCGATCGACTCGTAGTAAACGCGGGTCGGTGCGTAGAGCTTTTTCGCGGTGGCCAGGTCACCCTTTTTCACGGCGTCGGTGAACTGTTGGGTATGGCTGGCCAGCTCATCCAGTTGCTCAGTCACATAAATCTTGTAGTCCGAGACCGGGCCCACCAGGTCCAGCGGCGCCGTTGCCGCAAAAGCCGAAAACGGGGTGTTGAGCAAACCAAGAGTCAGCAATAACGCGAGTGGCGACTTTTTCATGGGACGGTTCCGTGAGGGTGTGTTGTGGTTAGGCTTTTGTTGTTGGCTGTGTAGCGTCCAGCAGCGAGCGACCGATGTAATCCTTGTCGCCCGTTACACCCGCAAGGGTGAAGAAGTACCCGCCGCCGACCGGTTTGAGGTATTCCTCGAGTGGTTCGCCGTTGAGTCGGGTTTGTACGGTAATGAAGCCTTTCTCCAGGTCGGCCTGGTAGCAAATGAACAGCAGGCCCATGTCCAGCTGACCGTTTTTGTTAACGCCGTTGGAGTAGTTGAACGGTCTGCGCAAGATCAGGTTCGCTTGGCTCGCTGCGGTACGCGGGTTGGCCAAGCGAATGTGCGCGTCAAGTTTTGTGACCTTGCCTTCGGGGTCTTTGGCGTAGTCCGGCACTTCGGTTTCATGAGCGCCACCCATCGGTGCGCCGGTGGTTTTGACCCGGCCGAGAATGCTTTCCTGTTCCTGCAGCGGCGTGCGGTCCCAGCGCTCGACGAAATTGCGGATGATGCGCACAGCCTGGTAGCTGCCCCCGGTAGCCCAGGCAGGTTCTTCGCTGTCGGGTTGCACCCAGACGAGGGCGTCCATGGTGTTGGCGTCGTTGGAATCCGGATTGGCCGAACCGTCGCGAAAGCCCAGGAAGTTGCGCGCGCTCTGTGGCGGCACACCGGGTTTGGCCGGTGCCTGCGGCGGCACGCTGCCTTCTTGCTTCCAGCGTACCAACAGCAAGTCAGGCAGGTTCTTCACGATGTCGCGCAAGGCGTGAATGTTGGTGTCGGTGGTGTTGGCGCAAAATTGCAAGCTCAAGTCGCCGTGGCAGCAGTCGGCTTCCAGCGCGTCGTTGGGGAAGCCAATCATGCGAATCAAACGCTTGGGCTTGGCGTCGGTCAGGCCGAAACGCTCGTCGAACAGCGATTCCCCGACCGACACCGTGATGGTCAGGTTATCCGGTGTAACCACCGGGCCAAGGATGCCGGAATCAACGGGTGGCAGTTTCGGATCGACCTGGGGCACCGCGCCGCCCTTCATCAGGAACGCAATGCGCTCGTTGAGGGTGCGGAACAAGCGCTCGAGGTCTTCACGGTCGCTGGCCAATACATCAAATGACACCAGCATGCCGGACGCCGGGCGCGGCGTGACGATGCCGGCCTGGTGCTTGCCGTAGAAGTCGTGCCGGTCTTCGGTTTTTTCACTGCTCGGCGCTTCGGTGACTTGCGCGGGGCTGGCCGCCATTGCCGGGCAGCTCAATGCGGAGCCTGCCAAGGCAACACCGGCGGCGCCCATGCCCATTAATACGCGACGACGTTGTGCTGAAAAGTTTTCGGAATCGTTCATCTAAATAGTCGTCTTCTGCTTACAGGCCGGAGAGGCCGAGGGCTGGATCGATTCCATCGAGTACGTCGGCCAGAGCCTTGGCCTTGTCAGCAATCTGTTTGCGCTGTTCGGCACTGACCGTGTCATAGGTCGCGTAACCGTTATTGACCTTGAAGCCGTTGAGATCGGCATCAAGGGCCGTGATGGCGCTGTCGATCTTCGGCAATAGCTCAGCGGCAGACTTGGTCAGCAACGGTCGCAACAAGTCGACGACCTTGCGCGCAGCCTCCAAGTTGGCCGCGAAACCATTGAGGTCGGTGTGGCTGTAACGTTCTTCTTCACCGCTGCTGGCGCGCACATCGGCAAGGCTGTTGAGGTTGCGCACCACGATGCTCACCAGTTGTTCTGGTGGCAGCGACTGGGCCAGCAATTGCTGTTTGAGCGTGGTGACGTCGGCGATCAAGCGCTGGGCAATGGGTGTCAGGCCGTCGAGGTTGCGTTGCTGGAACAGTGCGTATTCGATTCGGTGGAAGCCTGTGAAACCAGGGTCCAGCTCACGTTTTTCGAAGTAATCGGCACGCGCATTGATCGCGTTGTCCAGCTCGGCCAGTCGCTGTGCGGCCGGGGCAATACGCTGGTAAGCGGCGCGGGCCGGGGCATACAGCGCTTGGGCCTGAGCCAGGTCGCCGGCCTCGATCGCGTGTTCAAGCGCGGTGACCGCTTTGATCAAGGCGCTGCCCTGGCTGCTCAGGTACACACGAAACTCCGACAGCGGCCCGACAAACGCCACCATTGAAGGTTTGGCTTTGGCGGCGGCATCAGAGGCAGCCGTCGCGGTGACGTGCAAGGTGCCTCGCGGGTTGCTCAGCAGGCCGCACGTAATCGTGTAGTCGCCGGGCAACAGATTGGCGTTGATCACCTGGCTCAAGCCCGGTGCAATGTTCTCGCGTTCTTCAATGACCAGCACACCGTCGAGAATTTCCCATTCCACCGCCCGGTCCGAGCGGTTGACGATGCGAAAGCTCGCGCGGCCGGCCGGCACGGTCAACGCATTCGGCTCGCAGCTGTGCGGGTGAATGGAGACCACGACTTCGTCATGGTTGGTCTGGCGCTTGTCGGCGGCCAGTTTCGAGGCGTAGTAAAACAGGCCACCCGCGGCGATCATCACCACGACGGAACCGGCCACCGCCCAACGCAAGGCGCGGGGAGGGGAAGCCACTGGAGGAGTAGGCGTTGACATGAAGGCCCTTACTGGCTGGAAACGGAAGATGTTTGCTTGGCGGGAGCAGGGGCCGGGAGAAAAAACATCGCCAGCGCCACGACCAGATAAATCAGATAAGCCCCCAACGTGCTGACCGTTGGCGCGTCCTGATAGCCGAACATCCCGGCCAGAACCGACCCCAGCGGGCCATCCATCGGCAGCGTACTGCTGAAATCGAAGAGTACGGTTTGCAGGTGATTCCAGACCCCGGCTTCATGCAGTGCCTGCACCGAGTTGGCGAGAATGCCGGCGGCCACCACCAGGATGAACAAACCGGTCCAGCGGAAAAACGCCCCGAGGTTGAGGCGCATGCTGCCGGTGTAGATCAGGAAGCCGACAACGATCGCCAGGATCAGGCCGAGCAGGGCACCGATTGGCGCCCCTGGGCCTTCGCTTTGCTGGAACACGGCGAGCAGGAAAAATACCGTTTCCAGGCCTTCGCGGGCCACAGCGAAAAACACCATGGCGATCAGCGCCGTCACCTGATGCTTGGAACCGGCCAGGGCGTGATCGAGGGACACGTGCAACGAATGTTTGATCGAACGCGCCACCTTGCGCATCCAGAACACCATGGAACTGAGGATGCCGACGGCCACCAGGCCCACCACACCTTCAAACAGCTCCTGTTGTTTCTGCGGGAATTCAGCGCTGACCAATTCCAGACCACCGCCCACCAGCAAGGCGAGCGCCGCCGCCAGGAATACCCCGATCCACACGGCGGGCATCCATTGGCCACGGCCGGTTTGCTTGAGGTAACTGGCGATAATGCCGACGATCAAAGCCGCTTCAATGCCTTCGCGCAGCATGATCAAAAAAGGAACGAGCATTCAGCACCGACTCAGTATTAGATAGGATGCTAATTTGTAACATAATGACACTCATTCTCAAACGTCGAATATTGACATTGACCTGAACATTAGCTGAACGGCACTCAATGTCATTCGTATTTGGCTAAAAACCGGTGTTTGCCCAGCGGTTGTACTGGTCCATCAATCGATCGTAAGCACGGGTCATGCTGGCAAAATCCTCACTCAGTTGACTGGGCGGCGCGTGGCGGTTCCAGTTGTCGTTGAGGATTTGCAGCGAATCCAGCCAGGTTTTGATCGACGGATCCACGCTTCTCCAGACTTTAAAAGCCTTTAAAGTTGAACGATTAGAAGGCGTTACGTTCATGTATTCGTGTGCTTTGTGAAGTTTGGTCTTTAACTGTTCCTGGGCTGTTTCGAGCGCGGCAGGGCTTAAGGTCTGGCGTTGGGCCTGCTCGCTGATCAAGCCGAATGTATCTCGCACCGCCAGCATGGCGTTAAGCACATGCCAGTGGGCGTCCTCGCCGAAACGCTCCCGCAGTTGCGCCAATTGAGTGGTGCGAAGCTCGCGGTCCTTTTGCTCGATCACCGGCCGAAGCTTGTCCGAGGCGTCGGTCAGCCGTTCTGCTGCGGGGAGGAATGCTTCCTGCACATTGGCTGACTTCATATTAAGGGTGATGAACAGGTTGCTTTCAAAGACGAGCCTGAAGGTTTGCCTGTTCATCGCGTCTAACGCGTTGGCGTAGTACAGAGCGGCTCGCTCCTGTTCAGGCAAGTCGTTGTGCAGTGCCAGCCGTGCCCGCAGTTGCGGCAAACACGGTGCCATGCGCAGCTTGTGCCCATCGGTGTCGCGTATCTGATTCCCGTAGCGCGGATTGAACAACTCCGGGTAACGATTTTGTAACTCAAGCAGCGTCGCTGTCGACGTGGTCTCGCGCGTCTGATACGCCTCAAAATTACGCCGCCAAGGTCCGTCCACCGTGTTGATGCACTGGATCAACGTGCTCAGGCTGCGACTTTGTGCCAGCGGTTCTACCGATTGGCCGCGCAGCCGGGTTTGCAGCGGCGCAAGAACGTCCAGCGGTTCCAGAAACACCGTTAAACCCATCGCGGCGATGCCAAGAATGATCAGTTGAGTCCGGGTTTTCATTGCGCGGCCGCCTGGGTTTTCGGGTACCACTGAGCATCGGTTTCCGGCAGTCGGCAGTGTTCAAGTGGATTCGAGCGGCCCGCACACAAGCGCTCGGGGAAGGGTTGCAGGCCTTGATTCTTGCCCACCATCTGGCCGTTGAAGTAGGCCGCCGGGATTAGCATCCCCAGAATAATCAGCAGCACCAGCCCCAGGGATTTCAGGTTCTCCAGTTGTACATAGCTGATCAGGCCAGGGCCGAAGCGCTTTTTCAGCGCTCGCCAGATAGCCGGAACCGCCGTCGGCACTTCGCCGTACAAGCGTGGGTATTGCTGGCGCAGGGTTTCGCTCAGGTGCTCGCACGCCGTCCAGTCGTCTTTCAGGAAGTAACGGGTGAACTCGCTGCGTTGCTCGTGGGTCATGGGTGTCAGCAGCAACCGCGCCGCACGGCTGCGCGGTGTCTGGTCTGTTTGCCGCGCCAGGCGTTGTTGGTCTTCGAAAAAAAGCTGCGTCAGGTGGCGTTCCTGCAACGGCTTCCAGTAAGGCTGCGGGCAACTGAGCTGATCGAACGTGCCGTCATCCTTCCAGCCTTGAAGTTTGCACACCGCGTTAAACACTTCACAGGACCAGTAATCGCTCTCCAGTAACAAAGCGGCAAGCATCAGGCTGAAATGCTCACGACGTTCGAGCGACTGCATCCACGGCGCCAGACTCGACACATACACCTGCTGACAGAATTGCGCATCGTTGCCTGGTCGCAGTTGCGCGGCGAGGTTTTTTTCAACATCAGCGAACAGTGTCTTCAACAAACACCGTAAAGATGCTGGCGCCAGGCCCGGCCGCTGCCAAGGTGTCAGCCAGTCAAATTGTTGCAGCGCCCATTCGGTGAAGGCGTGAGCCTGGGGTGTGGGCTCCAGGCAACGCTCCAGCAACTGGTCTTCAAAGGCTTGCGCGCATTCGGTGCTGATCGCCTTGGCCAGCGCGGCATCCAGCTCGGCGGGGGTCAAACCTTCAATTAATTGCGCGGCGCGCTGGCGCTCACTGGTGGGGTCATCGGTGGCAGGGCTTGGTGCGGTGGCGACGGGCTCGGCCTCGGGTGCCAGGCGACTCGCATCCAACGCCTGCTCGTAGGCTTGGCGCAGACGCTGGAACGCCACAGGATCGTCGTCTGGACGATTCTGTTTAAGCAGCTGTGCGTACTGGCGTTTGATGCTGCGTGAATCGGCATCAGGCTCAAGCCCGAGTACATCCCAACAGCTCGTTGCAACCGTCATAAAGCGCACAGCTCCCTGTTCAAACTGACATCCTGGCTCAGCCTGGCGGCTGGCGACGACCCTAATTTAGCCGCGCAGTGTACAGGACTGGCTTTTTATCCTGCGCTGCCTAAGATGGCCGGCAGATCAATTTGTGGAGCCGAGAGCCGCTCAATGTCGGAAAAAGACACCATTTCCATGCAGCTGGTGCGTGAGGCCCTGCTGCAAAGCTGCGCCCCGGGCCTTGCCACCGACGAAGTGCTGAACAAGGTCGGCATCGATCCGGCCCTGCTCCAGACCAGCGATGCCCGTGTCCCGGCCACCGCTTATGCACGTCTCTGGCGTTTACTGGCGCGGCGCGGCGACGACGAGTTTTTCGGCATGGACCCGCGTCAGCTGAAATCCGGCAGCCTGGAGTTTCTGTGCCGTTGCGCCATGGTGCAACCCAGCCTGGCGGCGGGCCTGACGTCGGGCTTGAGTTTTTTGTCGTTGATGCTGCAACACTTGCCCGCACAGTTGGTGCGCCAGCAAAGCCTGGCTGAAATCGTCCTGCTGGAAGATCACCAAGGCCCGCGACGCGCCTTCACTTACTTCACCTACTGGATGATTGTGCACGGCGTCGCGTGTTGGCTGGCGGGACGACGCATCCCGATTCTGGCCATCGAATTGCGCTGCCCGGCGCCGGATTTCTGTGATGACTACCAGGTGATGTTCTCTGAGAACCTGCGTTTCGACCGTCCGCGCACACGCATGATTTTTTCGGCCGATTGCCTGGACCTGCCGATCAAGCGCAGCCCGGAAGAACTCAAACGCTTTCTGGCGCATGCCCCCGCCAATATCCTGGTGAAGTACCGCGATCCCGAGAGCCTTGCCAGTCGGATCAAGCACGATTTGCGGCAATTGCCCGCAGAGCAATGGCCGGAGACCGAGCCGTTGGCGCAGCAATTGTGCATGTCGGCCTCGACCTTACGCCGGCGACTGGCCGAGGAGGGGCAAACGTATCAGGGCCTCAAAGACAGCGTGCGCAAGGAATTGGCGATTGTCTGGCTGGCCGAGCCCGCGATCAGTTTCGCGGAGATCGCTGCACGATTGGGGTTTGCCGACGCGAGTTCATTCTACAAGGCGTTCCGCAAATGGTCGGGTTCAAATCCCGGGCATTACCGCAGCCTGATCCTTAACGAGGCCGGCTGAAATCGCCATCACCGGCAAGCCGGTTTCCTACGGGATTTGGGTTAACCACATCAATCCCGGGATCTCCGCCGAACTGTAGGAGTCTGGCTTGCCAGCGATGGCGTCCGCGAAATCGCCATCACCGGCAAGCCGGTTTCCTACAGTATTTGGGTTAACCACATCAATCCCGGGATCTCCGCCGAACTGTAGGAGTCTGGCTTGCCAGCGATGGCGTCCGTGAAATCGTCATCACCGGCAAGCCGGTTTCCTACGGGATTCGGGTTAACCACAACAATCTGGCATCTCCGCCGAACTGTAGGAGTCTGGCTTGCCAGCGATGGCGTCCGTGAAATCGCCATCACCGGCAAGCCGGTTTCCTACGGGATTTGGGTTAACCACATCAATCCGGCATCCACCGCCGAACTGTAGGAGTCTGGCTTGCCAGCGATGACGTCCGCGAAATCGCCATCACCGGCAAGCCGGTTTCCTACGGGATTTGGGTTCATCACGCATTCCTGCATCCACCGCCGAACTGTAGGAGCCTGGCTTGCCAGCGATGGCGTCCGCGAAATCGCCATCACCGGCAAGCCGGTTTCCTACGGGCGGCTGTTACATCGGTAGGCTCTTGGCCAAACCAGTCAAGCAACTTGATAACTTTGACCATTGCCCCGCTCTTCAAGCGGAGCGAGTATTTCTCTGGTTTTTACGGTTCCCCCAACCTAATAAAAATACAGAGGGATTCTGGCAATGCGCGATTACTTGTCTGCCGCGACACAGTTCAATTACCAGCACACCGTCGACACCTCGCTTGCGGGTGATTTGACGGCGTTGAATGCCTGCATCGAATGTTGTGACCGGCACGCGCTGCCAGGTCGAATTGCGCTGTTTTGGGAGGGCCGCGACGGTGCGAGTGCGACCTACACCTTTAGCGACCTGCAAGACAACGCCGCGCGCTTCGCCAATTTTCTGCTCGCCCAAGGCGTGAAGAAGGGCGACAAGGTCGCCGGTCTCCTGCCACGCAATATCGAATTATTGATCACCGTGTTTGCCACCTGGCGCATCGGCGCGGTGTATCAGCCGCTGTTCACCGCGTTTGGCCCGAAAGCCATCGAACACCGTCTCGGCTGTTCCGACGCCAAAGTGGTGGTGACCGATGTGGTCAATCGCAGCAAGCTCAATGAAGTCGCCGATTGCCCGACCATCGTCACTGTTGGCGGGGCCAAAGGGCAGGGCATCGTGCGTGGCGATTACAGCTTCTGGGCTGAACTGGCCAATTACCCGGCACATTGCGAACCGGTGATGCTGAGCGGTGAAGACCCCTTTTTGCTGATGTTCACGTCTGGCACCACTGGCCCGTCGAAAGCGTTGTCGGTGCCGCTCAAGGCCATAGTTGCCTTTCAGAGCTACACCCGCGATGCCGTGGACCTGCGCCCAGAAGATGCGTTCTGGAATGTCGCCGATCCGGGCTGGGCCTACGGTATTTATTTCGGGGTGACCGGACCGATGTCGATGGGGCACCCGATCACCTTTTACGATGGCCCGTTCACCCTCGAAAGTACCTGCCGGGTCATCAATAAATACGGCATCACCAACCTCACCGGTTCACCGACCGCCTATCGCCTGTTGATCGCCGGGGGTGACGAGTTTGCGCGTTCGATCAAGGGCAAGCTGCGCATTGTCAGCAGCGCCGGAGAGCCGCTCAACCCGGAGGTTATTCGCTGGTTCGCGGACAACCTCGGGGTGGTCATTCATGACCATTACGGCCAGACCGAACTGGGCATGGTGCTGTGTAATCACCATGCGCTGCAGCACCCGATTCACCTGGGCGCGGCCGGTTTTGCCTCGCCAGGCCACCGCATCGTGGTGCTTGACGATAACCACCAGGAACTCGATGTCGGCCAGCCCGGCATTCTGGCCATTGACCGTACCCAATCGCCGATGTGCTGGTTTGGCGGCTACGAAGGTGCGCCGACCAAAGCCTTCGTCGGCAATTATTACCTGAGTGGCGACACCGTGGAATGGAACCCCGACGGCAGCATCAGCTTCGTTGGCCGCAGTGATGACGTGATCACCACGTCGGGCTATCGCGTCGGGCCGTTCGACGTCGAAAGCGCGTTGATCGAACACCCTGCCGTGGTCGAGGCGGCAGTGGTCGGCAAACCTGACCCGGAACGCACAGAATTGGTCAAAGCCTTCGTTGTGCTCAGCGCGCAATACCGCGCGACGCCCGAATTGGCCGAGGCGTTGCGCCAACACGTGCGCAAACGTCTGGCGGCGCATTCGTACCCGCGAGAAATTGAATTTGTCAGTGAGTTGCCGAAAACCCCAAGCGGCAAATTGCAGCGCTTTATCTTGCGCAACCAGGAAATCGCCAAGGCTCAAGAGGCCGCCGCGAAGAACGTTTCAGCTTGAACCCAAGGAAACAATGATGCAGATCGAAAACAAGGTTTTTCTGGTCACCGGCGGCGCCTCCGGGCTCGGTGCGGCGACCGCTGAAATGCTGGTGGCTGCCGGCGCCAAAGTGATGCTGGTCGACCTGAACGCAGACGCACTGGCGGCCCAGGCCGAGCGTTTGGGCGCCCACAGCGTGGTAGCCGATATCAGCAACGAAGCGGCGGCCGAAGCGGCGGTGCAGGCGACGGTCAGCGCTTTTGGCGGACTGAATGGCCTGGTCAATTGTGCCGGCATCGTGCGTGGCGAGAAAATCCTTGGTAAAAACGGCCCGCATGCGTTGGCCAGTTTCAGCCAGGTGATCAACGTCAACCTGATCGGTAGCTTCAATATGCTGCGCCTGGCGTCGGCCGCAATTGCCGACAGCGAACCGGAGGCCGATGGTGAGCGCGGGGTGATCATCAACACGGCCTCTGCCGCGGCTTACGATGGCCAGATCGGCCAGGCCGCTTATGCCGCCTCCAAAGGCGCAATCGTCAGCCTTACCTTGCCCGCTGCCCGTGAATTGGCGCGCTTCGGCATTCGGGTGATGACCATCGCCCCCGGCATTTTCGAAACGCCAATGATGGCCGGCATGACCCCTGAAGTTCGCGCCTCACTGGCCGCCGGCGTGCCGTTCCCGCAACGCTTGGGCAAACCGGCCGAGTATGCTCGGCTGGTCAGGCATATTATTGAAAACAGCATGCTCAATGGCGAGGTGATCCGTCTCGACGGTGCCTTGCGTATGGCCGCCAAGTAAGGAGGATTTTTCATGACTACTGCCAATGATCCAATCGTTATCGTCAGTGCCGTCCGCACCCCGATGGGTGGTTTCCAGGGCGAATTGAAAAGCCTGACCGCGCCGCAACTCGGTGCTGCTGCGATCCGCGCCGCCGTCGAGCGCGCCGGCATCAACCCTGACGCCGTCGAGGAAGTACTGTTTGGTTGCGTACTGTCCGCAGGCCTCGGCCAGGCCCCCGCACGCCAGGCCGCACTCGGTGCCGGGCTGAATAAGTCGACTCGCTGCACCACGCTGAACAAGATGTGCGGCTCGGGCATGGAAGCGGCGATTCTGGCCCATGACATGCTGGTTGCCGGCAGCGCCGAGGTGGTGGTCGCTGGGGGCATGGAGAGCATGTCCAATGCCCCGTACTTGCTTGACCGCGCCCGCAGCGGTTACCGCATGGGCCATGGCCGGGTGCTCGACCACATGTTCCTCGATGGCCTCGAAGATGCCTACGACAAGGGCCGTTTGATGGGCACATTCGCCGAAGATTGTGCCGAAACCAACGGTTTTAGCCGCGAAGCCCAGGACGCGTTTGCGATTGCTTCCACCACGCGCGCGCAACAGGCGATCCGCGATGGCAGCTTCAAGGCTGAGATCGTGCCGTTGACCGTTACCGTCGGCAAAGAACAAGTGTTGGTCAGCAACGACGAGCAACCACCCAAAGCCAAACTGGACAAGATTGCTTCGCTGAAACCGGCATTTCGTGACGGCGGCACCGTGACCGCCGCGAACTCCAGTTCGATTTCCGATGGTGCGGCGGCGCTGGTCTTGATGCGCCGCAGCGAGGCGCAAAAACAAGGCCTTAAACCACTGGCGGTGATCCATGGCCACGCCGCGTTTGCCGACACGCCAGGCCTGTTCCCGGTAGCGCCGGTGGGCGCGATCAAGAAATTGCTGAAAAAAACCGGTTGGTCCATCGATGACGTCGAGTTGTTTGAAGTCAACGAAGCGTTCGCCGTGGTCAGCCTGGTGACCATGACCAAGCTTGAAATCCCCCACGAGAAGATCAACGTGCACGGCGGTGCGTGCGCCTTGGGCCACCCGATTGGTGCATCCGGCGCACGAATCCTGGTGACGCTGCTCTCGGCGTTGCGCCAAAAAGGCCTGAAACGTGGCGTTGCAGCGATCTGCATCGGCGGCGGCGAAGCCACGGCCATCGCCGTTGAATGCCTGTACTAGGCCAACCTCACCTCTGTGGGAGCCAGCCTGCTGGCAATGACGGTGTGTCATACAGTCAAAATTGACTGACACGATGCCATCGCCAGCAGGCCGGCTCCCACGGAGTTATGTGTCGTACCCCGGATTTTAAGGATTTGCCATGATTCCCAATGACGAACAGCAGCAGATCAGCGACGCGGCGCGGCAATTCGCCCAAGAGCGGCTGAAACCGTTCGCCGCCGAGTGGGACCGCGAACACCGTTTTCCCAAGGAAGCCATCGGCGAGATGGCCGAACTGGGCTTCTTCGGCATGTTGGTGCCAGAGCAGTGGGGCGGTTGTGAGACTGGCTACCTGGCCTACGCCATGGCGCTGGAAGAAATTGCGGCCGGCGACGGCGCATGCTCGACCATCATGAGCGTGCACAACTCGGTCGGTTGCGTGCCGATTCTCAATTACGGCAACGACGATCAAAAAGAGCGCTTCCTCAAACCATTGGCTAGCGGCGCGATGCTCGGCGCGTTTGCGCTCACCGAACCGCAGGCCGGTTCTGACGCCAGCGGCCTGAAAACCCGTGCCCGGCTGGAGGGCGATCACTACGTCCTTAACGGCTGCAAGCAATTCATCACCTCCGGGCAAAACGCCGGCGTGGTGATCGTGTTTGCGGTCACCGACCCCAGTGCCGGCAAGCGTGGGATTACTGCGCTGATCGTGCCCACCGACTCACCTGGCTACAGCGTGGCGCGCGTTGAAGAAAAACTCGGCCAGCATGCCTCTGACACCTGCCAGATTCTGTTTGAGGACGTGAAGGTGCCGCTGGCGAATCGTTTGGGCGAGGAGGGCGAAGGCTATCGAATTGCCTTGGCCAACCTTGAGGGCGGACGCATAGGCATCGCCTCGCAATCGGTGGGCATGGCTCGCGCTGCGTTCGAAGCGGCCCGCGACTATGCCCGCGAGCGCGAGAGTTTCGGCAAGCCAATCATCGAGCATCAGGCTGTCGCCTTCCGCCTGGCGGACATGGCTACCCAGATTGCCGTCGCCCGGCAAATGGTGCACTACGCCGCAGCCTTGAGGGACAGCGGTAAACCGGCCTTGGTGGAAGCCTCCATGGCGAAGCTTTTCGCCTCGGAAATGGCCGAAAAGGTCTGTTCGCAAGCGTTGCAAACGTTAGGCGGATACGGTTACCTGAACGACTTCCCGCTGGAGCGGATCTACCGTGACGTGCGGGTGTGTCAGATCTACGAAGGCACCAGCGATATTCAGCGCATGGTCATTTCGCGCAATCTTTGAGAAGGAGTCATTTGTGAGCAGCTACGAAACGATTTTGTTGGAGATTCACGGACGCGTCGGCTTGATTACCCTCAACCGTCCACACGCGCTGAATGCGCTTAACGCACAAATCGTCAGCGAACTTAACCAGGCCCTCGATGGCCTGGAAGCGGATTCGAACATCGGCTGCATCGTGCTCACCGGTTCGAAAAAAGCCTTTGCGGCCGGCGCCGACATCAAGGAAATGGCCGAGCTGACGTATCCGCAGATCTACATCGACGATTTGTTCAGCGACAGTGATCGCGTGGCCAATCGCCGCAAGCCGATCATCGCCGCCGTCAACGGTTTTGCGCTGGGGGGTGGCTGTGAACTGGCGCTGATGTGCGACTTCATCCTGGCCGGTGACAACGCAAAGTTTGGCCAGCCGGAAATCAACCTCGGCGTGCTGCCTGGCATGGGCGGCACCCAGCGCCTGACGCGGGCCGTGGGCAAAGCCAAGGCCATGGAAATGTGCCTCAGCGGGCGTTTGATCGATGCAGTAGAAGCTGAACGTTGCGGCATTGTGGCGCGCATTGTGCCTGCCGATGAGCTGCTGAACGAGGCGCTGAAAGTCGCCGCGCTGATTGCCAGAAAGTCATTGCCCATCGCGATGATGGTCAAGGAAAGTGTCAACCGCGCCTTCGAAGTCAGCCTGTCGGAAGGCGTGCGCTTCGAGCGCCGGGTGTTCCACGCCGCCTTCGCCACCCAGGATCAGAAGGAAGGCATGGCAGCGTTTATTGCCAAGCGTGAGGCCGAATTCCAAGGAAAGTGAGGCAGCGTTTTTACCGCCGCCTTCTCGGGCATGCCCGTTCCCACATTGGACCTCCGTTTGCATGAGAGCCTTTGTGGGAGTGGGCTTTTCAGGCTTCACACCCCATGATTTTTCAGTTCGCGGGCGATGACCATTCGCTGGATCTCGCTCGACCCTTCGTAAATCTGCGTAATACGCGCATCGCGGTAGTAGCGCTCTACCGGGTAATCCTCCAGATAGCCATAACCGCCATGAATCTGCATCGCTTGGGAGCAGACTTTTTCGGCGATCTCGGACGCAAACAACTTGGCTTGCGACGCCTCGGACAGGCACGGTTTGCCGGCACTGCGCAGCCGTGCCGCGTGCAGGATCAACAACCGCGCTGCGTTCAGGCGGGTGTGCATGTCGGCCAACATGTTAGCGATGCTTTGGTGCTCGATGATCGGTTTGTCGAACTGCACCCGATCCCTCGAATACGCCAGCGCCGCGTCAAACGCAGCACGGGCGATACCCAATGCCTGGGCAGCAATGCCGATGCGCCCGCCTTCAAGGTTAGACAGTGCGATGGCCAGGCCTTTACCCCGTTCACCCAGCAGGTTTGCCTCTGGAACCGTGCAATTGCTGAGCGTTACGGCGCAGGTGTCGGAGGCACGAATTCCCATTTTGTGTTCGGTGCGGTCAACGTTGAACCCCGGTGTATCGGTCGGTACCAGGAAGGCCGAGATGCCGCGTTTGCCCAGGTCCGGGTCCGTCACCGCGAACACGATCGCCAGTTTCGCGCGTTTGCCATTGCTGACAAATTGCTTGGTACCGTTGATCACCCAGTGGCCGTCGCGCAACTCGGCGCGCGTGCGCAGGTTGTGAGCTTCGGAGCCGGCCTGCGGTTCGGTCAGGCAGAAGCAGCCGATGGCTTTGCCGCTGGCCAGGTCTGGCAACCAGGTTTGCTTTTGTGCTTCGGTGCCGTAATTGAGCACCGGGCCACAGCCCACTGAGTTGTGGATGCTCATCAGTGCACCGGTGGCGCCATCGCCAGCGGAAATTTCTTCGACCGCCAGCGCATAGGCGACGTAATCAACGTAGGTGCCGCCCCATTCTTCAGGGACGACCATGCCCAGCAGGCCCAATTCACCCATTTTCGCCACCAGCGCATCGTCGATCCAGCCAGCCTTTTCCCAGGCTTGTGCGTGGGGCGCGATTTCGCCACGGGCAAAGTCCCGGGCCATGTCGCGGATCATGACTTGCTCTTCACTTAGTTCGATATCGTGCATGGCTCAGCTCCCGCTGTGGTCGAAGCCTTCGAAGAAACCCGCAACGTGCGAAGCGTTCAGCGCTTGCAGGTTCGGCGGGTTCCAGCGAGGGCTTTTGTCTTTGTCGATCAGCAAGGCGCGCACACCTTCGATCAGGTCGCCGCGCTCGAACCATTGACGGTCTAGGTGCAGCTCAAGGGCGAAGCACTGTTCCAGGCTCAAGTACCGGCCGCGTCGCAGCATTTCCAGGGTAACGCCCATGGCCAGCGGCGAACGGGTGTCCAGCAAGTCGGCAGTCGCGACGGCCCATTCGTGGCTGTCGGCAACCGTAACTTCACGCAGTTGTTCAACAATACTCGGCACATCAGGCTGCGCGAAGAAATGATCGATGGCCGGGCGCAATGTGCTCAACGGTGCATCGGGCAAATGTTGAACGCCGAGCCCTGCCAGCACGCCCTGCAAATCCTTGAGCGGCGAGTCGTGCCACACCAGCGTGTCGAGTTGCTCGTCCAACGCATGCAGTTTGCTGCTGTCCATGTGCCAGTCGGCCAAACCGCAATACAGGGCATCGGCTGCGCGAATCTGCACGCCGCTGACGCCCAGATAAACGCCCAGTTCACCGGGAATGCGCGATAAAAAGTAGCTGCCACCCACATCCGGGAAGTAACCGATGCCCACCTCGGGCATCGCCAGTCGACTTCTCTCAGTCACCAGCCTCAGGTCCGCGCCTTGTACCAGGCCCATACCACCGCCCAATACAAAACCGTCCATCAAGGCCAGGATCGGTTTGCGGTAGTGATGAATCGACAGGTCGAGTGCGTATTCCTCGACGAAGAAATCCTGGTGCAACGTGTCGCCGCTTTTGAAACTGTCGTACAGCGAGCGGATATCGCCGCCGGCGCAGAACGCTTTCTCGCCGGCACCGCGCAGCACGACCGCATGAACACGTGAATCGATAGCCCAGGCATCGAGTTGGCGCTGCAGAGTGCGCACCATGTCCAGGGTGATTGCATTGAGGCCGGCCGGGCGATTGAGGGTCAGGTGACCGATGTGATTGCGAACCTCGGCCAACACTTCATGTGGCGTCGCATCCATGGACGAAGTCCCCGGAGAAAAAACCTGAGCAGTCATGACTAACTCCCTGCTTTTATTGTTCTTTATTGGATACTCGCGCACGAGCGATCCCGGATCGTACCAGTGCAAATTTATGATGTACAACCGGGATATGTGCAGGTTGAACCTGCATTTTTGCCTGACGCAGCAACTATAGACTGCGCTGGGAGAGTACGGCGCCGATGCTGCGCCGCTTGGCATTTAGTTCGCTGGCGTGAATCAACTGTTCGAGGTCTTCGGGGGTCACGTCGAAGAACGCTTCCATGTCTGCCAGTGCCAGTTTCAAATCCTCGGCGGTGATCGTCTGGCTATCGGCCGCGGGCATTACGGCAACCGGTTCGGCCGCGCGCTTGGGGTAGCGCACGCGCGTCACGTTGTTGTAAGCCAAGGCGCTGAGCAGCAAGGTGGATGCGCCCAGCATGGTCGGGCCGAGGGCTTTCCAGTCGAGGGCAATGGTTGCCGGATCCGCCAGCACCAGGGTTAACGCCAGCGCCCCGGCCGGCGGGTGCAGGCAGCGCAACCAGCACATCAATACCAGTGCGATGCCCGCAGCCAGGCAAGCGCTGGTTAATGTGCGCCCAAGTACGTGTGCCACCAGCAATGCGACCACGGCTGCACTCAGGTAGCCGCCCAGAATCGCCCAGGGCTGGGCGAGCGCACCCGAAGAAACGGCGAACAGCAACACCGCCGACGCGCCCAGCGGCCCAATCAAGTGCTGCGCCACTTCGAGCCCAAACACCTGGCTGCACAGCCAGACGCTGAGCAGCGTGCCAAGTGCCATGCCGATGGCGGCGCGGCTCCATTCCGAAGGGCGGGTATTGATAGCGGCGGGTAACCAGCGAGCGAGCATGAGGCAAACAATCCGATGACTAAATTCAGCGCGAAAAAAAAGGCTTGGCTGGGTTAACCAGAAAGCCCTTGAAGGTGTTCCAACTATTGGGGGAGGAACGCGCACAGTGTGCCGTTCGTTGCGGATGCTGACAAATTCATATTAATGCAGTTTCAGTGCATTATTTTTGCTGTAGGTGCAGCAATACGAAATTGTTTTTATCGAAACGCCCGCTCATTACCGGTTGGAGTGCACCCAACGGCGTGCCTTGGAGTGCCTTGTAATCGCTCTGATCCATGATTAACCAGGCGGGCGCCGAAACGCTTTCCAGGTCTTGAATCGATTCAGTAAACACCGGTTTCAGGTCGTGTTCGATATTAACCATGATCTTGATCGCCTTCGCGTCTTTGCCCATGCCGTGCAATACCACGGGCGCCGGATCTTGTTGTACCTGTTCGAAGGCTGCGCGGCTGAAAGTCCGGGTATCGTAAAGCCGCCGTTCAACGGGTTCGAACACCAGGATATAGACCGACCACAACGCCAACACCGCACAAAATGCCAACGTTTGCGCGCGCCAACGTGATCTGAACAGCGTCGCCAGCGCAATCAGTTGCAACACGCCGAGGACGATCAGCATGGAGGTGACCGAAGCCAGCTCCTGCGGAAAACGTCGATGAGCCACCAGCAACACGACCATCAACAGGCCAGGCATGAGTAACCACACGCCTTGCATCAAGCCTCTTAACCAGACAAATACCCGGCCGTGTGTGACCTGGAAAGGGTAGGCGGCAATGATCGCGACCATGGGCAACATCGGCAGCACATAACGTGCTTTTTTCGCCTGGGGAATCGACAAGCCAATCATGACGATCAACCCGGCCGCCGCGCAGTATTGCAACAGACGAAACGCCGGCCCGGCCTCACGCGGCTTGCTCAACCACACCGCGGCCAGCACCAGCAATGCCAGCGGATACGCCAACGCGTAGTTACCGATTGAACTGGTGAAGTAGTACAACGACCCGCTGACACCTTCACTGCCATCCATGCGCCCCATGAACTGCATGCGCACCACGTCTTGCATGAACGCCGGGCCGCCGCTGATTTTCGCCAGCCACAGCAAAACGCCAACACACAGCGCCAGCACGACGGCTGCCGCCAGGCCAAAACCGAACAGGCGCGACCATTGGCGATTGAGCAGGTAGTAACTGCACAACATGCCAGTGGGCACGACCAAACCGATGGGGCCGCGAATGCCGAAACCCAGCAGCAATAAAAAGAAAATCAGGGCCCAGCGGCGCGGTGCGTCGAAGTGGTCGGCGGCATAACCCAGGTAGAACACGGTGAACGCGACCGCCGACAGCATCAAGTCCTGGGAAACGCCCCGGGCTTCAGTGACGAAGGTTGTGGTCAACAACAGCAGAGCGATACTCAGTAATGCCCAGCGTTGGGAGTAGGGCGCCAGCAATCGGTACATCAAGGTCACGATCACCGAGCCGGCAATGGCGCTGGGTAACCAGGCACTTAAACTGTTTACCTGGCCGAAGGGTAGCGACAGCAACCAGACAAACAGCGTTGAAAGCGCGGAGTAGTCAGCGTAAGGCTGGCCATACGTGGTGGGGAAAACGCTCGGCCCATGGCGCAGCATTTCCTGGGCAAACAGCACGAAGCGCGAATCAAAGCCTATGGGTGCCTGCGAATAAACCCCGGCGCTCATCAGCAGCAGCGCCAGCACTCCAAGAAGCAATGATTGCCGGCGAATTTGCGCCTGAATCATACGCCTGCGACAACCGTAGTCGATGGCCACTGCTGGTGTGGAATCGGCAGTTTGCGCGATTCGCCACGGCCCATCGGGAAGTACATGAAGCCATTGCGTGCCAGGCGTTCGGCGTCGTACAGGTTGCGGCCGTCGAAAATCACCGGCGCATTGAGTCGTTGCTGGATCAAGTCGAAATCCGGGGCCTTGAACTGCTGCCATTCGGTGCAGATGATCAACGCATCGGCGCCGGACAACACGGATTCCGGTGTGCCCATCAGCATCAACTTCGACTCGTTGGGGAACAGGTGTTGGGTTTCCTGCATGGCTTCCGGGTCGAAGGCGCGCACGTTGGCCCCAGCGGCAAATAGTGACTCCAGCAATACCCGGCTCGGCGCGTCGCGCATGTCGTCGGTGTTCGGCTTGAACGCCAGGCCCCATACGGCGAAGGTCTTGCCGCGCAAGTCACCCTTGTAGAACGCATTGATACGCTGGAACAACTTGTGTTTCTGCCGTTCGTTGATAGCTTCCACCGCTTGCAGCAAATCGCTGGAACAGTGTGCCTCTTCGGCGCTGTGGATCAGCGCGCGCATGTCTTTAGGGAAACACGAGCCGCCGTAACCGCAGCCGGGATAAATGAAGTGGTAGCCGATGCGCGAATCGGCACCGATGCCCAATCGCACCGATTCGATGTCGGCACCCAGGTGTTCAGCCAGTTCGGCGATCTGGTTGATGAAACTGATCTTGGTCGCCAGCATGCAGTTGGCGGCGTACTTGGTCAGTTCAGCGCTGCGCAGGTCCATGAACATGATGCGGTCATGGTTGCGGTTGAAAGGCGCGTACAAGTCGCGCATCACTTCGCGCACCTCGTCGCTTTCGCAGCCGATGATGATCCGGTCCGGACGCCGGCAATCGGCAACCGCCGAGCCTTCTTTCAAGAATTCGGGGTTGGAGACGATGTCGAATTGCAACAACCGGCCAGCCTTCACCAGGCTCTTGTCGATGTGGGCGCGCAACGCGTCGCCAGTACCGACCGGCACCGTGGATTTCTCGACCAGAATCACCGGTTGTTCACGGTGACGCGCCACTGCGTCGCCGACCGACAGTACATAACGCAGGTCTGCCGAGCCGTCGTCCCGCGAGGGCGTGCCCACTGCGATGAACAACACCTGGCCGTGTTGCACGGCGAGTTTTTCATCGGTGGTGAATTGCAGCCGTTTGGCTTCAAGGCTTTCACGCACCAGACTCGCAAGCCCGGGTTCGAAAATGCTCACGTGGCCTTGTTGCAGCAGCTCGACTTTCTTTGCATCGATGTCCATGCAGACCACATCGTGGCCGACTTCAGCCAGCACGGCTGCTTGCACCAAACCGACGTAACCGCTACCAAATACACTGATTTTCATGGAGCACTCCTGATTTCCGGCGCGCGCGCGGGTCGAGAATTGATAGTGATGACACCGAGGATGACCAGCGCCACCCCGAGGGTCTTCGAAAGGCTGAAATCTTCGTTGAACAGCGGCAGGCTGGCGGCCAACAGGTAAACCAGCGCATAGCTGATGCTCAACAGTGAATAGGCTCGCCCCAAGGGCAAATCACGCAGCGCTGCCAGCCAGCTCAGCATTGACAAGGCGTAGGCAAGAATCGCCAGCAGCACCACGGCGATGGCCGACAGGTCGACGCTGCCATTGCTCAGCGCCGGCAGCCATTGTTCCGGTTGCGGCAGACGGCTCATGCTCCAGCGCATGCCCAATTGCGCAGCGCTGACCAGCAATACGCTGCCGAGCGCAAAGCCGATGCCACGCCGGCGGTTCACGTGTGCAAGGTCGGTCATGTGTGTTGCCCCAGCAAAACCACACCGCCGATGACCAGCGCCACGCCCATCCAGTGACGACGGTCGATGCTTTCGTGAAAGACGAAGCGGGCGACAAGGGTGATCAACACAAAATTGAGGCTGAGCATCGGGTAGGCGATACCGACTTCCAGACGCTGCAACACCAGCAGCCAGACCAGCAAGCCCAGGCCCAACGCGACCAGTGCCAGCCACAACCACGGCGAGCGTAGCTTGTCGGCCCAGCCTGATTCCTTGCCGCGCCAGCTCTCGACGGCGTACTTCTGGGCGACCTGGCCCAAGCAGGTCAGCAGGCAGGCGACCAATAACAGCAGCAGGCTCATGAGGCAGCCTTAGGGAAGATCAGAATCATGATGTTGCCTTGCTCATAGCGCTTGCCGTCCTTTGGCAACAGGTCTAGTTCGTGTAATTCATCGTCACTCTTGACCCGCATGACCACGCCGACCGAGCCGGTTTGACGCGCGTCATGCATCCACGCTTGCACGTCTTTCAAATCGACTCGCTTCTTGGCGCCATCAGGATAATCAAGCCCGTATTTCAGTTCGCCTATCGTGTTGTACAGCGATACATCGGCACGTTTGACGCGCCAGGTCAGTGCCGCCGCTGCACCCAGATCGTTGCTCAGCAAGGTATCGGCTTGCTCGAGTTCCTGAACGTGCTCGAGAATGAATTGATCCGGCATCTTGTTGGAGACCACCGAATTCGGCAGACCTGCCGGCAACAAAGCCACCAGCAACAAGCTGCCGAAAGCAGGCGCCGCCCAGCATTGCAACGGCCGGAAGGCCTGCAGCAGGCCGGCCATGATCCAGCCGATCAGGCCGATGAACACCAACACCAGGTTGTGCAGTTCATGGTCATACAGCGGTTTTTTCAGCTGGAAATACACCAGGGCAATCAGCGTAACCACACCCAGCACCAGATTGAGCAACCCGTTGATGCCCAGCACCCGGCCTTTTTCAAGCGTCAGGCGATCCGCCAACGCGTGTCCGGCCAGCAGGGCCAACGGCAACAGGCACGGCAAAATGTAACTGGGTAATTTGCCGTTGCTGATACTGAAAAACAGCAGCGGCATCAGCAACCACAGCAGCAGGAAGCCGATTTCGGCTTGGTACTTTGTCTGCCAGGCCTGCTTCAGCGCGGTCGGCAGCAGCGCCACCCACGGCAGGCTGAAACCGACCAGAATCGGCAGGTAGAACCACCATGGCGCATCGTGTTGTGCATCATCGCCGGAGAAACGGCGGATGTGTTCGTGCCAGAAGAAGAACCGCCAGTAATCGGGTTGTTGCGAATTAACAGCCAGCGCCCAAGGCAAGCTGACGACGATCGCGACCACAATGGCCACCGGGCCGTAGATCAGCAGTTCTTTCCAGCGTTTTTGCCAGATCATCCACGGCAGGGCGATCAATACCGGCAGTAGCCAGGCCAGAAAACCCTTGGTCATGAAGCCCATGCCACACGCCAGCCCCATTACCGCCCAACTGATCAGGCGTCTGCCTCGCGTGACGCTGTCCAGTGCAAACCACAGGGCTACCAAGCTCAAATTGACCCAAAAAGTGAATTGCGGGTCGAGGTTGGCATAACCGGCCTGGCCGGCGATTACCGTGAAACTCATGTACATCAGCGCACAGGCAAAGCTTTTGCGCGGCTGGTTCCACAAGCGTTGGGCGATCAGGTAGCACAGGAAAATGCTCAGCCCAGTGCTGACGGCCGAAGCAATACGCACACCGAACAGGTTTTCACCAAACACGGCTTGGCCAATGGCGATCATCCAATAGCCGGCCGCGGGTTTTTCGAAGTAGCGCAGGCTCATGAAATGCGGCGCGACCCAGTTGCCGCTGTGCAGCATTCCCTGACTGATTTGCGCGTAGCGGGTTTCGTCGGGAATCCACAAGCCGTGGGTGCCCATCGGCAACAGGTAGGCCAGTAAAAAAAGGCCCAGCAAAGACACAAATGCCCAGCGTCTGCTCATGCGCTTTGTACTCCCAACCATCCTTCGCGGCCTTCGAGTGCACCACGCACTACACGGCCGGCGGGCAAGGAGGTGAGCACCTCGGGCAACAGATCGCCCAGCGGTTGGAACCGGATGTCACGCTGGCGTGCATCAGCCAGCAATTGACGGAAATCATTAGCCATGAGAATCCCTTCTACTTCAGCATGGATCGTATAGACGTTGAGTTTTTCAGCCGTGAAACGGTCGAGAATGAACGTGTTGAAATCCTTGGCGGCAACCGTCGGGCCAACGACTTCATCGAACGTCGGCAGGTCCACCGGAATCTGCGGTGCACCGAGGCCGCCCTGAGCCAGCGTTGGCCGGAACAGGCTTTGCCCTCGGCAATCGCTGTTGTAGCGAAACCCGAAACCCTGCTTGGCTTCAATCACACGTTCGTCCGCACGCCAACCGGCAGCGGCGGAACAGTCGACCTTCTGCCCAAGGATGTCGCTGAGGGTGTCGACCCCTCGGCGAATCTGCTCGATCAGTTGTGCATCGTTCCAACGACCGGCATTGGCCTGCCAACCGTGGTGATCCCACGCGTGCAGGCCCACTTCATGCCCGGCCGCCGCTGCCTGGCGCATCAGATGCCCCAGGTCGCGGCCAATGAGCTTGCCGGGCCATGCAGTCCCGGCCAGCAAAATATCCCAGCCATACAGGCCGGCGGCGTTGGAGCGGAGCATTTTCCAGAGAAACTGCGGCCGGATCAGGCGCCATAAATGGCGCCCCATGTTGTCTGGCCCGACACTGAAGAAAAACGTTGCCTTGACCTGTGCTTCATCAAGCATTTCCAGCAACCGAGGCACCCCCTCACGGGTGCCTCGGTAGGTGTCGACATCGATTCGAAGACCTGCCTGCATCAGCGCTTGTCCGCTATTTCGAGCATCGCTTCACGCAGGAAGAAATCCAGCGTGTTGCCGATGGTTTCGCTCATCTCGACAGAAGGTGCCCAGTCCAGCAGACGCTTGGCGTTCGCAATGCTTGGTTTGCGGTGAGACACGTCCTGGTAACCGGTGCCGTAGAACGCCTTGCTTTCGACGTCGCGGAAACCGGCGAACGGTGGGAAGTTGCCACGCAACGGGTGCGCTTCGAACTGACGCAGCAGCTCTTCGCCGAGTTGACGAATGCTGGCTTCGTTGTCCGGGTTGCCGATGTTGATGATCTGCCCGTTACACACGTCGTTGTCGTTGTCGATGATGCGCGCCAGTGCTTCCACGCCATCGGCGATGTCGGTGAAGCAACGTTTTTGCTCGCCACCGTCGAACAAGCGAATCGGCGTGCCTTCCACCAGGTTCAGAATCAACTGGGTGATGGCCCGTGAGCTGCCGATACGTGCCGAGTCGAGGCGATCGAGGCGCGGGCCCATCCAGTTGAAAGGGCGGAACAGGGTGAAGTTCAGGCCTTTCTGGCCGTACGCCCAGATAACGCGGTCGAGCAATTGCTTGGATACCGAGTAGATCCAACGTTGTTTGTTGATCGGGCCGAGCACCAGGTTCGAGGTGTCTTCGTCAAAACGCTCGTCCTGGCACATGCCATACACTTCGGACGTCGAAGGGAAGATCACGCGCTTGTTGTATTTGACGCAGTAGCGAACCAGTTTCAGGTTCTCTTCAAAATCGAGTTCAAACACCCGCAGTGGATTGCGCGTGTATTCGATAGGCGTGGCGATCGCCACCAGCGGCAGAATCACATCGCACTTCTTGATGTGGTACTCGATCCACTCGGAGTGGATGCTGATGTCACCCTCGACGAAGTGGAAGTTAGGGTGGCTGCGCAGGCGCTCGATGGCGTCCGAACCGATATCCAGGCCATACACGTCGTATTTGCCGTCACGCAGCAGGCGCTCGGACAAGTGGTTACCGATGAAACCGTTGACGCCGAGGATCAATACGCGGGTACGGCGCGGGGTGCGACCGGACTCAGCGCCACGCAGCAACGAACCGTCCACCAGGCCCAATTCGTTAGCCAGTTGCGGGCCACTCAGGTACAGACCGTTGTCGTTACGCTGGCCCGCGGTGATGATCAGCGAGTCCTCGCCACAGGCAATGCGCAACGGATCGACGCTGATCACGCGGCCCGGAGCCTGGCCTTCATTGCCTTTGGCAACTTCGGCGCTCCAGACAATCAGTTTGTGCTCGCCCACGGCACAGAAGGCGCCAGGGTACGGTTGGGTAACGGCGCGTACCAGGTTGAACAGTTCTTCGGCCGGTTTTTTCCACAGCAATTTGCCATCGGCCGGAGTGCGGCGGCCAAACACGGTGGCCTTGGATTCGTCTTGTGGCGTTTCGGTGATCTTGCCCTGCAGCAATGCCGGCAATGTGTCACGCAACAGCGTCTGAGCCGCTTCACGCAGTTTGCCGTGCAGGCTCAACGCCGTTTCGGTGCGCTCGATGGCGACCCGTTGCTGGGCGATGATGGCGCCAGCATCGGCACGCTTGACCATGCGATGCAGGGTGACGCCGGTTTCGGTTTCACCGTTGACCAACACCCAATTGGCGGGAGCACGTCCGCGATAACGTGGCAGCAGCGAGCCGTGCAAGTTGAATGCACCTTTGCTGGCCGTTGCCAGCAGCGGCTCGGTCAGCAGGTTGCGGTAGTAGAACGAAAACAGGTAATCGGGGTTGAGCTTGCTGATGCGCTCGATCCACAACGGATGGTTCGCATCTTCCGGTGCATGGACGGCGATGCCTTTGCGCGCGCACAACTGCGCGACCGAACCATAAAAAGCGTTTTCCTTGGGATCATCGGCGTGGGTGAACACGGCAGCGATTTCAAAGCCTGAGGCCAACAGGCTTTCAATGCCGGCGCAGCCAATATCGTGATAGGCGAAAACAACAGCTTTTGCACTCATGAGAGAACCTGATCTGTAGAAGTGGAAGTGAGACCGTCAACAATGACAACGGGAGGGGGAGAGGCGGGCTGGCCGCGCAGGACCTTCTCGATAAAGAACCGTGGCCGGGCGCGGACATCGCTGTACATGCGGCCCAGGTATTCGCCCAACAGGCCCATGCCGATAAATTGGCCACCGGTGAACACAAACAGCACGGCGAACAGCACGAACGTGCCGTCACCCGCCCATTGGGCACCAAAGGCCAGGCGCAAGACAATCAATGCGGTCGCAAACACCACGCCCAGGCCCGCCATGGCAAAACCGACGATGCTCAGCAAGCGCAGTGGAGTGGTGGTCATGCAGGTGACCAGATCGAACATGAGGTTGATCAGGCGCATGGGGCTGTATTTCGATTCGCCATGTTCGCGTTCGGCGTGGTTCACCAGGATTTCAGTGGTGTGCCGCGCGAAACTGTTGGCCAGAATCGGGATGAACGTGCTGCGTTCACGGCAAGCGAGCATGGCGTCGACGATGGTCCGGCGATAAGCACGCAACATGCAGCCGTAGTCGCTCATCGCAACACCGGTCGAGCGCTGCACGGCCAGGTTGATCAGTTTCGACGGCCAACGGCGCAGGGCAGAGTCCTGGCGGTTGTTGCGCACTGTGGCGACCACGTCGTAGCCCAGTTCAGCCTGAGCCACCAGTCGCGGGATTTCTTCGGGAGGGTTTTGCAGGTCGGCGTCGAGGGTAATGACAACGTCGCCCTTGCACTGCTCAAACCCGGCCATGATTGCCGCGTGCTGCCCGTAGTTGCGGTTGAGAATCACCGCCACCACCGGGCTGCCCTCGCGACCGGCCGCTTCCTCGAGGATTTGCGCTGAATTATCGCGGCTGCCGTCATCGACCAGGACGATTTCATAGTCATGGTTAAGTTGCTGGCACGCTGCTTCAGTGCGCCTGAGCAATTCGGGCAGGCTGTCTTGCTCGTTGTAGACCGGAATAACGATCGACACGCAATGGATCGGATAAGGTTTCACAGGCTTGTGTCCAAAATGTTTTCAATGGCACCCACAACACGATCGACGTCATCGATGGTCATGTCGGGGAACAACGGGATGGAACACAACCGAGCCGAGTTCCATTCGGTATTGGGCAGGTAGATATTGGGAAAACGTTGACGGTAGTAGGTGTGCAAATGAGTGGCGATGAAGTGGATGCCGGTGCCGATGTTCTGCTCCTGCAAGCGCTTCATGAACGTTTCGCGGTCGAGGCCGCAACGCTCGGCGTCGATGCGCAGGATAAACAAGTGCCAGGCGTGCTGCTGCGGGTACGCCGGTATGGCCAGTGGCTGTGCGCTTGAGCCTTCCAGCCGTTGCAGGTAAGCCTTGGCCAGCTCGGTGCGCTTGGCATTGATGTCGTCGAGACGCTGCAGTTGCACCAGGGCAATCGCGGCATTGATGTCGCCCAGGTTGTACTTGAACCCTGGCTCCATCACTTGCGCCTGCGGCTTGCGGCCATGGGTCAGGCGGTCGTAGGCGTCGACGCCGAGGCCATGAAACTTGAGCATGCGCACGCGACTGGCGAGCGCTTCGTCATCAGTGACAAACATCGCACCTTCGGCGCACGTCATGTTCTTGATGGCATGGAACGAGAAAATCGCGGTGCCTTGCGATCCCACAGGGCGGCCCTTGTAAAAAGTGCCCGCGGCGTGGGCCGCGTCTTCAATGACGCGAATGCCGTGTTTGTCGGCCAGCGCATACAGCGGATCGAGGTCGAAAGCGGCGCCGGCGTAGTGCACCGGAATGATCGCCTTGGTGCGTGGCGTGATTGCCGCTTCGATACTTGCAAGGTCGCTCATCAACGTGTCGCGGTCGACATCGACGAACACCGGAGTGGCGCCGAGCAGGCAGATCATGTTGGCGGTTGAGACCCAGGTTTGCGACGGCGTGATGACTTCGTCACCGGGGCCAATTCCCAGCGCAAGCAAAGTGATATGCATTCCGCCCGTGGCGGATGACAGTGCAACGGCATGACGGCAACCAACGTAGTTGGCGAATTGCTCTTCGAGTTCCTGATTTTTTGGCCCGGTAGTAATCCAGCCGGAGCGCAATACTTGCTCTACTGCGGCTATTTCTTCATCGCCGATACTGGGACGGGAGAAGGGGAGAAACGCCTGACTCATGGGCACCTCGGGGCTGTAGAGTGGATAGCCTTCTGGGGCTGACACTGCTGATCTTAAGAGAGCGTAGACGCTAAAACGGAAGCTGCATCAACCAGTTACTCGAAACACATGACAATTTGCATAGGTTGACTTTTATTTTCCTGGCCGCAAGCTTGGGTGCTCGGGCAGTGTGGCTACGGTTGTGCAGAGGGTATTCCCGAATTTGTGAAAGGGACATGAAAACCGGGTAGGCGTATCGTTTATCTTACGATCATACAGCCACTGTTCAGACTTCCTCCACTCATCGACCCGCTTAGTGCGAAAAGTCCGACAGACCCTTCTTGCTATGGGGACGATGTTTTAATCCTTAGTTGGTTTAATAGACTGTTTTTTTACTCAAGGCCGTTCCGTTTGATTGACTTGCCCGTCCGCGATTCACTGCCTGCCAAAGCTGATCCGCTGAGCGTTTATCTCGCCCGCCTGGCGCCGTCCAGTCAACTGACCATGCGCTACGTCTTACAGGAAACTGCCGATCGCCTGGGTTTTGAAGACATGAATCTGCAGGAGGTTCCCTGGCATCAACTGCAGCCCGAAAACGTGATTGCGCTGGTGGCGACGTTGCGCGAGGACGGTTACGCGCCGAACACGTCGTCGTTGTACGTCAACGCGGTGCGCGGCGTGATGAACGAGGCGTGGCGCATGAGCCTGATCAGTCAGGAACACTTGTTGAAGATGCGCTCGGTCAAGGGCATTGCCGGCACGCGACTGTCGCAAGGGCGCAACCTGCGGCGTTCGTTGATCAAGGAGCTGATGGAGGTGTGCGCGGCTGATCCCAGGCCACAAGGCCTGCGCGACGCGGCAATCATCGGCATCCTGTATGGCTCCGGCATGCGCAAATCGGAGTCAGTCAACCTGGACCTTAGCCAGGTCGACTTCAGCGAGCGCAGTCTGCGAGTGACCGGCAAGGGCAACAAACAGTTGATCAAGTACGCGCCGGGTTGGGCGTTCGATAAACTGAATGCCTGGCTGGCGTATCGGCGTTCGGACCTGTCGGAAGGGCAGGACGATGACGCGTTTTTGTTTAACCGTATTCGGCGCGGCAGCCATATCACTCGCGAGCGACTGACCAAACATGCGATCTATTACATTGCCCGGCAGCGGGGCGCGCAGGTTGGGGTAAGAATCATGCCGCATGATTTTCGGCGCTCGTTCATTACTCGGGTGATTGAAGAGCACGACTTGTCCATCGCGCAAAAACTCGCGCACCACAGCAATATCCAGACGACCGCCAACTACGACGTGCGTGATGACAACGAACGACGGCGCGCGGTGGATCGGTTTGACCTTTGACTACACCGCCGTGGTCTCGCTGAGGACATGCGCGTGGCCGATGGTTGAGACACTGACTTCGCTGCCGGCGGGCGGCGCATACATGCCCGACGTGCGCACCATCAATGCTCGGCCCGGGTGCATCCCGGCAGGCAACGCCTGCAATTCCACGGTCAACGTACAGCTGTTACCGGTGAAGTCCCGCTCGGTGACCACTGCTCGGCAGCCCACGGTGTCTGCCGGGTTGGGCGCGATACCGACCAGTTGCAACTGCTCGGGCCGCAGCATGATCTGCGCGCTGCTGTTGTTGCGATGATTATTGACCGGTATCCGGCCTAAATCACAATGCGCCCAACCGCCTTCGATTTTTGCCGGCATGACCACGGCATCCCCCAAAAACAGCGCGGTTTGCTCGTCGGCGGGGTATCGGTAGAGGTCCAGTGGATGGCCTGATTGCACCAGCCGGCCCTGACGCATCACCGCCAATTGGTCGGCAAACGACAACGCTTCGTTCTGATCATGGGTGACCAGAATGGTGGTGACGCCGGCATCCGACAGCAGGCGCGCGACCATTTTGCGCATCGCCGTGCGCAGGCCAGTGTCGAGCGCCGAAAAAGGCTCATCCAGCAACATCAATCGAGGCTGTTGCGCAAGCGCCCGAGCCAGCGCCACACGTTGCTGTTGGCCACCGGACAACTCATGCGGCCAACGGTTGGCCATGCTGGCATCGAGTGCAACGCTGTCCATCAATTGCGCGATGCGTTGCTGCTTTTCAGCACCTTTGGTCGCCAGACCGAAGCCGATGTTGGCGGCCACGCTCATGTGCGGAAACAGCGCGCCGTCCTGCGGAACATACCCAATCAGCCGTCGATGCGCCGGCACTTCATGCGTGGCATCGGCCAGTGTCTGGCCGTTCATTGACAGGCTGCCCGAGTCCGGAAACTCGAAACCGGCGATCATCCTCAGCAACGTCGTTTTGCCGGAGCCGGATGGCCCGACAATCACCGTTCGGCTGCCGGTGGGCACGCACAGGCTGATGTTTTCCAGGGCTCGCTGGGCGCCGTAGGATTTGCAGATAGCGTGCAGTTCAAGTGCGTTCATCGGCCAGCCGTTCGTTTGGATTGGTAGTAAAGGATCCCGGTCAATGGCAGCGACAGTGCGATCATCAGCAGCGCGTATGGCGCCGCTGCGGGGTAGTCGATTTCACTGGTCAGGGCCCAGAAACCCGTCGCCAGGGTACGCGTGCCGTTCGGCGCGAGCAGCAAGGTAGCGGTCAGCTCGTTGGTGATTGCCAGAAACACCAGTGCCGCGCCAGCAGCAGCGCCGGGAGCGGCCAAACGCAAGGTGATCAGCCACAACGCCCGCGCGGGAGAACGCCCCAGGCTGCGGGCGATGTTTTCAAGTTCGACCGGTGCCTGTGCAATGCCGGCGCGCAAACTGACGATGGCCCGCGGCAAGAACATCAGCAGGTAAGCCAGCAATACGGTGATTGTCGTTTGGTAAATCGGCCGGGCGAAATGAATGGTGAAGGTCACCAACGCGAGCGCGGTAACGATGCCGGGCAACGAACTGGTGATGTAGTTGCAGCCTTCCAGCAGCCGTTGCAGACGCCCCGGAGCGCGGATCGACAACCAGGCAATCGGTATCGCGGCACACGTTGTCAGCACGGCACCGCCGGCACCCAACATCAGCGTCTGTTGCAGCGCCGGCATCAACTCATCCAGTTGCCAGACTTGCGTACCTCCGGCAATCAACCACTTGCCCAGGGTGATCAATGGCACGCCGAGTGCCAGGGCGCAGGTCACCATTTGCAGGATTAACGCCAGCGCTGCTGCCGGGGGTTTCAACTGCACCAGCCGTTGTTCGCGAGCGCTGCCCGAACCCACACGGGCATACCGTGCGCTACCGCGTGCGGCCGACTCGGCGGTCAGCATCGCCAGGCAACACAGTGCGAGTACACCGGCCAGCATGTTGGCTGCCGGGCCATTGAAGGTGGATTTGAACTGATCGAAAATCGCCGTGGTGAAGGTGTCAAAACGGATCATCGCGTACAGGCCATATTCGGCCAGCAAGTGCAGCCCGACCAATAACGAACCGCCACAGATTGCCAGGCGCAACTGCGGCAGCGCCAGCCGAAAAAACACCGCCCATGGCTTCAGCCCCAACGATTGGCCAACGTCTTCGATAGCGGGATCCAGCCGCCGCAGGGTCGCGGCGACAGGCAGATAAAGGAATGGGAAGTAGGCAATGACCGACACCAGAACCCCGGCAAACAGCCCATGAATCGACGGCGCCAGACTGACCCATGCATAACTGTGCACAAAGGCCGGAACCGCCAGCGGCGCAATCGCCAGCAACGACCAGACACGTCGCCCTGGCAGGTTACTGCGCTCGGTAAGCCACGCCAGCGCCACGCCCAGCAGCACACACAGTGGGATCGTGAGAACCACCAGCAGCACGGTGTTGATCAGCAATTCGCCGACTCGCGGGCGCAGTACCAAGGCAACAACCGTTGCCCAGCCAGACTGCAATGACACGCCGATGACAAAGGCAATCGGCAATAACGCGAGCAGCGAAACCAGTGCCGATAAACCGATCACCCATACGCCACCGCGACCCTTGAACAGGCCGCGTGCGCGTCGTTGCAAATGCGCGGGGGCCGCTGTCGCGACCGCCACCGGTAGGGATTCAGGCATCAATCAGAGCAATCCGGCCTGTGTCATCAGTTCTGCGGCTTTTTTACTGTCGAGTTTCGAAGCATCGACTTTGGGCGCGTCCAGTTGTTGCAGTGGTACCAGTTTAGAGTTGGATTCAGCGTTCTTGCCGACGGCGTATTCAAACGAATTGCCGGTTTTGAGAACTGCCTGGCCGTCCTTGCCGGTCACGTACTTCAGGAAAGCCTGGGCCTGGTCCTTGTGTTTGCTGGACGCCAGAACACCGCCGCCGGAGAGGCTGACGAACGCGCCCGGGTCTTTGTGCTTGAAGTAGTGCAGGGCGGTGTTCTTGCTGTTTTCACCGGTCTTGGCCTGATCGCCGAAGCTGTAGTAGTGATAAATCACGCCGCCGTCGATCTGCCCGGCGTTCACCGCTTTGAGCACCGCACTGTTACCCCGGTAGACCGTAGCATTGGTTTTCATCGCTTTCAGCCAGTCAAGCGTGGCGGCCTCACCTTTGAGTTCCAGCACGGCTGCAACAATGGCCTGAAAGTCCGCACCCGATGGTGAGGCCGCCCAGCGACCTTTCCAGCTCGATTGTGCAAGGTCCATCAGCGATGTTGGCAACTGTGCTTCAGTCAATTTGACCGGGTTGTAGACGAACACAGTGGAGCGTGCAGCGATCCCCACCCACTTGCCGTGCGCCGGTCGATAGGCAGCATCAACCTGTTCCAGCGTGGTCGGCGCCACCGGTGCGAACAGCCCGGCGTTGTCGACCAGCACCATCGCCGGTGAGTTCTCGGTCAGGAACACATCGGCGGGGGACGCTGAACCTTCCTGGACGATTTGATTGCCCATCTCGGTGTCGTCGCCGTTGCGCACGGTGACCTTGATCCCGGTTTCCCGGGTGAAGCCATCGATCCAGGATTTGGTCAGGCTTTCGTGCTGCGCGTTGTACACCACGATGCCATCGGTATCCGTTGCGGCGAACACCTGGCCAGCGCTCACCAGTGCTGCGGCCAGCAACGCTGTTTTAACGAAGGAAGGGACAGAGTGAGTCATTGTGCGGCAGCTCCTGATAGATCTTTTTTTTAGACGTCATGCACCTGAATTCGCCAGTATTCAATGCGAATCATTTGCATAAATTGAGTGGCAGCGAATGTAGAGCTCGAAATGAGAAAATAACGTCAAAAAAACGGTTAATACCTGTCATTTGCGTTCAGGTTAGCAGCGGCTCGGCTTATTGCCTGACTGAGCAGTGGGTTTGACGCATGACGGTAATGCTGTCGTAAACCGAAGTCGCGGCCGGTTATAAAATAATCGCCCTCCCTGTTATTTCTGACAGTAGACGGATCGTTGCCCGAGGAGGCTTGATACGACCAGGCTGAAGTCTTCAACGGGAGTCTTATGAGCAGTACATGGAGGGGATTTTCCCGCTATTCGGTCATTGGTGTTGCCAACACCCTGATCCATTGGCAGTTATTTTTTGTTTTCAGAGGCGCATTCGACTTCAGTCAGGCACTCAGTAACTTCCTGGCGTTTTGTGCTGCGGGGTCCTTTTCCTTTTATGCGAACGCCATTTTCAACTTTGGTATGCCGGCCTCTCTAGGGCGCTACCTGTTGTTCATGATGTGCATGGGCAATTTGAGCCTGGCCGTGGGTGCGCTAGCCGATCGTTGGCAACTGCCGGGCATCGTGACATTGGTGGGTTTTTCACTGGCCAGTCTGGTGATTGGCTTTCTGCTCTCCAAATGGCTGGTATTTCGCGTGCATGAATCATGAAGCTCTCACTTATCGTTCCGGTGTTCAATGAGGAACAGGCTGTAGGACTGTTCTATCAAGCTGTTCGGGGAGAACCTTCATTATTTGCCCACGACATCGAGATCGTCTTTATCAACGATGGCAGCACTGACCGCACAAGCGAATATGCCCAAGCGATTGCCTTGGTCGACAGCGATGTACTGTTAATCAACTTTTCCCGCAACTTCGGCAAGGAAGCAGCTCTGTTCGCCGGGCTTGAGTACGCCAGCGGGGACGCCGTGGTACCGATGGATGTTGATTTACAAGACCCTGTCGAGGTGGTGTCGCAATTGATTGAACGATGGCAGCAGGGTGCAGATGTAGTGCTGGCAAAGCGACGCGATCGATCCAGCGACAGTTACCTGAAGCGCTACAGCGCCTCGTTGTTCTATCAGTTGCTCAATCGCATCGCCTATACCCACATTGAAGAAAACGTCGGCGACTTTCGGTTGATGGACCGTCGGGTGGTGGACGTGATCAAGGTGTTGCCTGAACAGCAACTGTTCATGAAAGGTGTACTGTCCTGGGCTGGATTCGAAGTTGCCATCGTCGAATACGACCGAGTACCTCGCACTGTCGGCAAGAGTAAGTTCAATGGCTGGAAACTATGGAACCTGGCACTTGAGGGCATTACCTCGTTCAGTACATTGCCGCTGCGCCTGTGGAGCTATGTCGGTGGCGGCATATCGCTGATAGCTTTTTTGTACGCAGCTTATATGGTGCTGGATAAAATCCTGTTCGATAACAACGTGCCAGGCTACCCATCGTTAATGACCGCGATATTGTTTTTGGGTGGCGTTCAGCTGATCGGGATTGGAATATTGGGGGAGTATGTGGGGCGAATTTACATGGAGGCCAAACACAGGCCGCGTTACGTCATCAGGGATGTAGTAGTGAAAGAAAAAACGAGAAGCCCGCCCAGTAATTGACAGCAAGCGCTACCCGTTCAAGGGGCATGGCAAGAGGTTTCCAAATGATGGATTTTCTGAAAGTCGAACTGTCACAGAACGAAGTACTGGTCTTTTTTACAGCCGCTGTTTTTGTTTTCGTGTTTCCACTGATATTAGCGGACAGCTTTTATATTGATGATAATTGGCGAGCACAGGCTGGAGGAATGGCATGGAAGGAAAATGGTCGTATATTGGTTGAATGGCTCTACCGAGGCCTGTCTTTCACTCAGGGGGCGCCCAATATATTTCCATTGCCGCTGCTGATATCCATAGTGGCGATGTCGTTTGCCCTGAGATCCCTGACCTTTCATTACTTTTTGAAGCCCACCGTGGCCTCCTGTCTTGTTGTGCTGCCACTCTGGTACAGCCCCTTTTTCTTGCAGAACCTTTCTTACCAATACGATGGGCCCGCAATGGCGTTGGGAGTGGTCGCGGTGATTTACGCGATTACCTTTCGACACCCGTCGCTAACGGTGCGAATAGCTATATCGGCGCTGTGCATTGCCATCGGCCTGAGTCTTTATCAGATGGTGATCAATATTTATGTGGGTTTGTCTTGTATTGAGCTGATACGTGCAGCCAATGCGGGTAAAGAGCCACGCCATTGTTATGCTGTGATACGGGATAAAGTGCTTCAATCGCTGTTGGGCATCTTTATCTACTGGCTGACCGCTCATCAGTTCACCACTAATGAACGCACGGCACTGCGCGAGTTGAATGCCGGTTGGACACAAAAGCTGTGTTCGGATCTACACGTGGCGCTGCAACGGGTAGCCCTTTTGTACAATGATGGTAATGCCTGGTTATGCTGGTCAATACTCATAATCGCCATCGCTGGTTTAGGGTTGGTTGTTTGCCGGATTGTAAAAATGCAAGTGAGCCTTTTGAATAGAATGGCCTTGGCATGCACCTGCCTACTCGCCATTGCAGTGGCAATGCTGGCGATTCCCGGTCTTTCATTGGTATTGAATTATTACGATGACAACGCAAGGCTCATGATGGGGATGTCATCGGCATTGGTGCTGGTTTTTTATCTAAGCTATCAAGCGTTGACCGCCATTCATTCCAGGCTGGGCAGTGTGTTGATTATTCCCGTGATTGCCATGCTGTCTTTTTCATACGCCTATGGGCGTGTCATGAACGTGCAAAAGGAACTGTCGACCAGCGTCAATCAAAGTATTGCTTATGACGTGATGTCAAATAAGCGTTTGGTAGGCGTAGAGACGTACCGCATGGTCCGAAATTCTACAAAAGGTTGGTTGGTAGGCGCTGATGGTGCGTTCAAGCTAATGCCAGCATTGAAATACGTACTCAATATTGATTTTTTATCGCTGCCTGAAATGCTACCGCGCAGTGGCGGAGTAACCAAAGTGGCTTTTCACAGTCATGTCTCAAATGATCAGTTCAAAACAATCGAGGGAAGCACTCCGCCAACGGTGGATAACAAGTTCTACAGTATTTACGTTAACGGCAAGGACGCTTACATCGTAATGAAAACCCCGCCTGCCGATGACCTCTACTTTATAGACAGTCAATAAGCCCACGTACCTCAATCCAGTGGTATGTAGGCAACGCTTTGGTCATCTCGAGGATGGAACATGCTTTCGCCGTTGGTGGGCGTTGTGGTGATGACTTGGTGGTCGGCCGCCAGGTAATCCAGCGCCACTTCACTGCCGTTGAGGAAGTGCGCAATCACCAGCGTGCGCTTGGGATTCCAGTGTTTGCCGCTGGTTTTTTCGAGCCAGGCGATCAGTGCAGCCGTGTCGCCGGAGCGGGGGAAATCCTGATGCTGCTGTACATAATAGAAAGGGGCGCCGCCGGTTTGCAGGTACATCGGCAGTTTGTTGTCTGCGTCGATCAACACCACTTGCCATGTGTCTAATGGCGCTAGTTTGCGGGCTTGTGTCTTCACCGTTTCACCAAACTGCATCACGCCACCGCCGCTGTTGGTCCAGGGATAAACGACCCCAAGCACCGCGATCAACAGTGCAGCCGCCAGACCGAAGCCAAGATTCAACCGACGACTGCCAACGGTGTCCTGCGCAACGCGCTGCGCCCTGCGCTGGGTGATCCACCAGGCACCCAGCAACTGGGCGAAGGGCACCAAAGGCAAGACGTAATAGCTACGCCGACTGCCGCTGGCCGTAAAAAACAGCATCATTAAGCCCAGTCCCCAGATCAGCCAACGCGTATTGGGTTCGATACGAGGCCAGTTGCGCAACGCAAACCACATTCCCGCTAACCAGCAGGGCGTCCAGGGCAGGGTGTAGACGGGGAGGTAAAGCAGGTAGGTGTAGATCGGACCGATGTTGTCGAATGGCTGGAAAAACCGCACCACGTTTTCGCGCAGCACCAGTCCCAGGCCGCTTTGTACAAAAGTCGGGGCGCCATACACGTGAGACAGCATGAAGGGGGCTGCGTACACGACCAACGCCAGGCACAGCGCTGCGCAGAGTCGAAGATTGAGGTGCTGTTTCCAGCGTTCCTCTTTAAGCAGATGCGGCAGCAGCAACAGGCCTGGCAAAATGAATCCGATCAAACCCTTAAAAAGCGAGGTGAGCGACAGCAGTAGAAAAAACACCAGGTAGCGACTGAATCGGGTGTCTTGCGGGCCGCGCCAATACCACCAGACTGCCGCCAATACACCCCATACCGTAAGAATGTCTGCCGTGGCGACGCGCGCCCAAAATACAAAATAGAAAGTGGTTGCAAGCATCCAGCCTGCAATCAGCCCGGTGCCCTTTCGATACAGCTGTTCGCCGATCAGGTACACCAACCAGACGCTCAGCCATGCGGCAATCACCGAGGGCAGGCGCAGCGACCAGTGCCCCAGGCTGCCCGTCAGCCACGCCGTTGCGGTGATCAACCAATAAGAGGGCAAGGGTTTGTCGTAGTACGGCAGGCCCATGAGATAGGGATCAAAATAATCATCGCTTTGCAGCATCTGCAAAGCGATGTTGGCCCAGCGGGTCTCGGCGCCCCACAATTCGCGCGCGTTCAGCCCCAATAGCAAAACCAAAGCAGACACGGCGAGCAAAAGCACCAACGCGCCTTTGTCGTTCAACCTGAATTTCATGGGACTTCCTGTAGGCGTAGATGAGGGGCGCGTTGACGATCAGGGACGTGTTTGTGGAAATATCAGAATTTCCAGGTTGCCACGTTGGTAGCGCTTGCCATCGACCGGCAACAAAGCTACTTCCTGGACTTCTTGAACACTGTTGACCCGCATCACGACGCCGACAGAGCCTTTTTTACGAGCCTCGCTCATCCATTGCGCAACACTTTCCTTGGTGACGATGCGGGAGGCCATCGCAGGATCTTCCAGCCCGTATTTCAATTCGCCAATCGTGTTGTACAAACCCACCTGAGGCTGCTGCAGACGCCAGGACAATGCGGCTGCCGCTCCGAGGTCGTTACTGAGCAATGAACGGGTCTGGCTTAACGCATCAAGGTGCTCGACGATGAATTGGTCGGGCATTTTGCTCTGCACAACTTGCGTAGGCATGGCCGCAGGTGCCAACGCCACCAGCAAACCCATGCCAAACGCTGGCGTAGCCCAGAACACCAGCGGCCGCAATATTTGCAACGCGTTGGCGATAATCCAACCGGCGAGCACGATGTACACCAATGACAGGCTGAACATCTCGGTGTTTTCGTAGAGTTCTTTGGTGGCCTGGAAATAAAGCAATGCAATAAGACCAGCGCTCGCCAAGGCAACATTCACTGCCCCGTTGAGGCGAATTGTACGGCCGCGCCCCTGATCCAGAAGCTGTACCAATGCGTGGCCCATCAACAGCGCCAAAGGCATCAGGCACGGCATGATATACGTTGGCAGTTTGCCGCTGCTCAAGCTGAGAAACGCAAAAGGCAACAGCAGCCACATCAGCAGGAAAGCGATTATCGGTTGGCGCTTCTGCTTCCACGCGGTAATCAATGCGGCGGGTAATAAAACCGCCCAAGGCAGGCTGGACGCCACCAGCAGCGGAAAATAAAACCACCATGGGCGTGCGTGCTGGGCATCGTCGGCGGCAAAACGGCGTATGTGTTCATTCCAGAAGAAAAACCGCCAGAAGTCCGGTTCCTGATGGTGAATGGCAAGCACCCACGGCAAACACACCACTACGGCGATCAGCACGGCCAGTGATCCGTACCGCAACAATTCGCTGAGGCGACGCTGCCACACGAAGTAGGGAAGGGCGATCAACACCGGGAGCAACCAGGCCAGAAATCCTTTGGTCATGAAACCCATGCCGCAGGCGATGCCCAATGTTGCCCAGGCTGCTGTTTTTTCGCGAGGTGAGTGACCATCGACGGCAAACCACAGCGCAACCAGGGTCAGGTTCATCCAAAAAGTGAATTGTGGATCAAGGTTGGTGTAGCCGGCCTGGCCAGCGATCAAGCCGAAACTCATGTAGAGCAGTGCGCAAGCAACACTTTTGCGCGGGTCGTTCCACAGGCGCCGAGCAATCAGGTACGTGAGCCACACACTCAGCCCGGTGCTCAGGGCCGACGCAATACGCACGCCAAACAGGTTGTCGCCAAAAACGGCCTGCCCGATGGCAATCATCCAATAGCCGGCAATGGGTTTCTCGAAGTACCGGATCCCCATGAAATGGGGGGAGATCCAATTGCCGCTAAGGCGTATTTCCTGGCTGATTTGCGCGTAACGGGTTTCGTCGGGGATCCACAGGCCATGGGTCACCAGCGGCAATAAGTAGAACGCGATAAACGCCAATACCAGACCGGCAATCCACCAGCGTTGACCAGGAAGATAGGCGTTAGCCGGGCTAGTTGGATCACCGTCAGGCGCAGACAAAGGTTTATATGACGTCATGTTTCGTCCATGGGGCAAGCTTGAGTTCGATAACAACATTCAACGGATCGCGGCGCTCGAGCCACTAACGCGTTTAACTATTGTTGAATCGCTTGATGTTTAAAAATAGTATTCCATTCATTGGCATTCACTATACCTAGTACTTCAAGTTTGCCCTGAGTGTCGATGTGCACGAAGAGAGAACTGCCGTACTTGCTTTTGGCCGTGTGCCTGAAACCGGTTTGCGCTTCGAAATCGCTGATGCAACCGCTGTGGGTAATCAACACCAGGTTGTGCAGGTCACGCTTGTGCGCCACGACATCGTTACGCAGGGTCTTGCCGCAGCTGGCCAGCCATTCTTGTGCTTTTACGTCTTTGCCAAACATGGCGTACGACGTTTGCGCAGTGCGGGTGATCGGGCTGCTGATAACGTCAGCGCGCTCCATGCCCAGCTTCAAAAAGTCTTGGCCAACGGCGGCAGCGGCGTCATTGCCGACCCGGGTAATGCCATCTAGCGGCCCCAGGCACGGGTTCTCCGATTGATCGCAACGCTCGGTGTGGCGGACCAGCACCGCGACTTCACCGGCCTGCCAAAGCCGCAACAATTGGGCAGATGCAAGTGGAGAGGAACGGGACAGGTTGACCGGCGCGTGCCGCCACATGGCAAAACCGGTGACCAGAATAATCACCGACAACACTGCGATGACCAGTGCCAGTTTTAATAACCAGGGTTTCATGATTGTCGGGCAACTTAAAGTTGGGATAATGCCGGACAAACTAAGTTCAGGTGGGTAGTGGCGAAGTGAAACCAATGTGAAAATTTTGCGAGGCCTAGTGCGAGGCGTATTTAGTGCGTAATTGCAAATCCTTATCTTCTACGTATTATTTAAGTCATGACTTCGTTGCTGAGAAAAACGCCATTAACTCAACGGTGAAAAATCCCCCGTCGAGTTAATGCCAATACTGATTCAGGACGCCGGGCAGCCTCGTTGCGTACCACTGGCAGCCTGACTGATCAGCGCGGCCAGGCGTTTGACATTGATCTGCTGCGCCGCCACCAAATCGTCAATCGATGCACCTGAGGGCGTCTGCAATGTGCTGCGACAGGTTTGTAGGGTGCTATCGCCTTCGCCACCGATGCGCAGGCGCCATTTGACGTCGATCAGCCCGTACTGCCCGGGAATCGAATCGAAGCGCTGAACGTCGAGCTTCACCGAGACTTTACGGGAAGCATTGTTGTTGACCATTTGGTCTTCCAGGGTACTGCGCAACTCGTCTGCCAGGGTTGCAGCCCACCACTCGGTTTCAAGAATCGCCAGACCACTGTTGCCTTGGCGAATAACGATTTGCGGGCGGTCGACCTGTGGCGGCACGCTGAGCGCTTCGATCTGGATGTCGGAGGTGCCAGAGCGGGAAGTACCGAGTTGCGTCGGCGTCAGCGTATGGAAATGAATCGGATCACTGCGGCACGCAGCGAGCAATAACACTGCAGCCAGCATCGTGATCTTTAGCGGAAAAGCCATGGTGTTGCTCCTGTGGTCAATTGCGCGGAGGCGCCTGCAGATCCAGCGGCGCGGCATTGTTCGGGCGACCGCGAATCAACGATTCCGGATGCCGTCCCAGGTAGTCCGAGAGTTCACGCAAGGAACGCGACATGCGCCCGAGTTCGTCCAGGGTCTGGGTCAACTGTTCACGTTGCGGTGAATCTTCAGCCAGTGTCGAACTGGCGGACTGCAGCGTCTTGCTGACATCCGCCAATGTGCTCTGCACGCCTGGCAGGGTCTTGGCGTTGAACTGGGTCAGACCTTTGCGCAGTTCCACGAGGTTGCTGTCGAGGTTGCCGGCGATGCGCTCGATCGGAAGATTGTTGATTTTGTTGACCATGGCTTCGAGTTTTTCCTGCAGTTGCTCAAGACTGCCCGGAACGGTTGGAATACTGACGGGACGCGCATTGGCGTCAAACGCGACCTTTTCCGCTTTGGGGTAGAAGTCGAGGGCAATGTACAGCTGACCGGTCAACAAGTTGCCATTACGCGCCTGAGCGCGCAGGCCGTTTTCAATAAAGGTGCCGATCAGGCGCACGGCCGCGGACTCATCATTAGGATCAGGATTAAACGCTTTCAACAGTTTGGTGTGAGCTTTGCCCAATCTTTCCGGGTAAATCACGATGCCGACGTTGACCGGAAAACTTCTTTTTTTCTCGTCGAAGTCCAGATTGATCGCCACGACCTTACCGATCTCCATGCCGAGGAATTCGACAGGTGCGTCGACCTTAAGCCCTCGTAACGCTTGATCGAAACGCAAGGTCAGGTATTGCGCCTTGCCATTGGGTGGCGCGAGGGCACTTTGCTGGTCGTCAAACAGTTCGTAGGCATATTCTTCGGCTGCAGGCTTGTCGTTGGGGCTGTAATCCGGTGCGCGAAAGGCGATGCCGCCGACCAGCATCGAAGACAACGATTCGGTTTTCAGGGCAAAACCGTTGGCGCCTACACTCACGTCAATGCCGCTGGCGTTCCAGAAACGGGTATTTTCGGTGACAAACTGATCGTTAGGCGAATGCACGAACAACTCGACGTTTACCCCTTTGCCGTCCGGGTCCAGGGCGTAGGCAACCACTTGGCCAACGGGAATCTTGCGGTAGTAAATTGGCGAGCCGATGTCCAGTGATCCCAAGTCCTGGGTATGCAGGGTAAAACGCTTGCCAGGCTCGCCATAGGTAATGGCCGGCGGGTTTTCCAGGCCTTTGAAATTCTTGGCACGACCATCGGCCTGGCCGATATCAGCACCGATGTAGTCGCCGGAAAGCAGGGTGTCGATGCCGGAAACACCGCCGGCCCCGATCCTTGGCCGGACCACCCAGAACTGCGAATCTTCGCGTGTGAAGTTTTCGGCTTGTTTGGCCAGTTTGATTGTGGCGTTGACGCTTTTATGGTCGTCGGTGAGTTCAACGTCCGACACGTGGCCGATTACCACGTTGCGGTACTTGACCTCGGTTTTGTTGGCGGTCAGGCCATCACCGGTCTTGAACGTCACAACGATGGTCGGGCCTTCCTGCATGATGCTGTGAACCACCAGTGAAACACCCACCAACACCGCGACGATGGGCACGATCCATACCAGCGAGATGCTGAAACGACGGGTCTTTACAGGTGCCTCGCCGGGGGCGTTTTGCCCGTCAGTGGCTTGCGACTTCATCCATGACCTCCTCGTTGTTTCGTTGGTTTTGCGCTTTTTTATCCCAAATCAGCCTTGGGTCGAAACTCATCGCCGCGAGCATGGTGAACACGACCACCAAGCCAAAAAACAGGATGCCCGGGCGCGGTTCGATATCGGCCAGGGCTTGAAACTTCACCAGCGCCGCCACCAGGGCGACCACGATGACATCGAGCATCGACCAGTAGCCGATCACCTCGACGAAACGGTACAGTTTTGACCGTTCCTTTTGCGCCCACAGGCTATCGCGCTGCACCGTGACCAGCAGCAGCGTCAGCGCGACGAACTTGATGCCCGGCACCGCGATGCTGGCGATAAATATGATCAGCGCGATGTCCCACGCGCCAGCCTCCCAAAATTCCAGCACGCCGCTCATGATCGTACTGTCGGCACCGTTGCCGACCATTTTGGTGTTCATGACCGGCAGTAAATTGGCCGGGATGTAAAATGCCAGGGCGGTGAACATGAACGCCCAGGTTCGCGTCAGCGCATTGGGTTTGCGCTGGTGCAACGGCGCGCCACAACGCTCACATTCTTCAGGTTCATGAGTCATGTCACACGCCAGCCCGCACGTGTGGCACAGGCACAGGTTGAGTTCGCTGGCGACCGGAGGCGTATTCATAAGGTGTCCCACAGGTCTCGAATGTCACGACCGGCAATGCGGATCATCATCAGGCTGAGAATGGCCAGGGCAAACAGGCCGATGCCGGGCAACACGTCCAGCAGCCCGGCCAGTTTGATGACCGCGACCATTGCGCCCAGCAAACACACTTCAAGCATGCTCCAGGGTCTGAGGGTTTCGAGCCAGCGCATGCAGAATTTGAATGCTGGCGCCCGTTTGCCTGCGAGCGCGTGAGTCAGCACCCAGATCAACAGCAACAGCTGGATAATGGGCGCGATGATCATCGCGATGGCCGCCACCAGGGCAATGAACGTGATCGGCCCCAGGCTCAGCGCCAGCACTGAATCCCAGAGCGTCGCGCTGTTTTTGAGACCTTTCAGGCTGATGCTCATGACCGGATAAAAATTGGCAAAGATCCACAATATGAGTGCCGTAAACGTCAGCGCCAGGCGCTGCTGCACGGAAAGACCGTTATAGCGCTGAAGCACGCCGCCGCAGCGCGTACAGAGGGTTTTTTGATGTTTGGCGAGCGTGGTTTTTTGGTACACGCAATCGCAATGTTCACAGATGATCAGGTGGGCGGTGGTAGCCATGGGTCGCGCTCAATAAGAGGCATAGAAGTCAGAGCACCCCTTCAATATAGAAGTGCCTCACGATTGAGCAAATCGAAAGATTTAAATGCTGACCGATCGTCCCCACGGCGCGCGTGGGAACGATGGTAAAGACTTATCAGCCGAGCAGTTCGCGCAGACGATACCAGAACATGCCGAGCGCCAAAAGCGGCGAACGCAGCATTGGGCCACCGGGGAAGGTCATGTGCGGCACGGCGCTGAACACGTCAAAACCCTGGCTGTGCCTCGCGTGAATGACCTCACCCAACAGCTTTGCGCACCAGTGAGTGACATTCAGGCCGTGGCCCGAATAGCCTTGGGCGTAAAACACGTTGGGGTGCTGACTCAAGCGGCCAACCTGCGGAAAACGATTGGCTGATATGCCGATCATCCCGCCCCATTGGTACTCGATGCGCACATTGGCCAGTTGCGGGAAGACCTTGAGCATCTGCGGACGCATGTAGGCGCCGATATCCGACGGATCACGCCCCGAATAATGGCAGGCGCCCCCAAACAGCAAACGCCGGTCCGCCGAGAGCCGGTAGTAATCGAGGCCGACTTTCTGATCGCACAGCGCCAGATTCTGCGGGATTAGTTGCGCCGCCAGCGCCGGCGACAATGGCTCGGTGGCGATGATGTAGCTGCCCGCTGGGAGTACCTTGCCGCTGAGTTTCGGTTCGAGTTCGTCAAGGTACGCGTTACAGCCCAACACCAGACTGCCTGCGCGTACCGTGCCGCCGGCACAGCGAACCTGTACCTGGCTGCCGTGGATCAACTCCAGCACCGGACTTTGCTCAAAAATCTGCACGCCCAGCGATTGCGCCAACTGCGCTTCGCCCAGCACCAGGTTCAGCGGGTGCAGGTGGCCCGAGCCCATGTCGATCAAGCCGCCGGCGTAGACACCGGAGTTCACGACCTGCTCGCGGATTTGCTCGGGCCCGACCAGGCGGGTTTCATGCGCATACCCGGACTCGTTCAGGCCTTGTTGCTCATCCTTGAGCGCAGCAAATTGCGCGGCAGTGTTTGCCAGTTCACAAAACCCCCAGCGCAAGTCGCAATCGATAGCGTGTTCGCGGATGCGGTTACCCACCAGCTCCACGGACTCGATGCCGGCGCGCTCCAGGTAGCGCACCCCTTCGTTGCCGACGTAGCGGGCAAACCCGCTGACGTCATGCCCGATGCCACGAATCAACTGCCCGCCATTGCGCCCGCTGGCACCCCAGCCAATCCGCCGAGCTTCCAGCAACACCACTGAAAGCCCACGCTGCGCCAGTTCAATCGCGGTGTTAACCCCGGTAAAACCGCCACCGATTATGCAGACATCCGCCACCACATCCGATGCCAGCGCTGGGAAGGGCGGCATGCTTTTGGCGGTTGCCGCGTAATAGGAGTGTGCATGGACGGCGTTCATTTGTTGGACTTCACTTTGCTCCAGGACCGGGTCATCAGGCGCATGATCGACTGCGGCGGCGTGGTCGAGATGTAGAGCTTGTCGAGCACTGCCTGCGGTGGATAAACCTCTGGGTTATTCACCAGTTCAGGGTCCATGTATTGCTTGGCGGCCGGGTTCGGGTTGGCGTAGCCGACCGACGCGCTGACCTTGGCGATCACTTGCGGGTCCAGCAGGTAATTAATGAAGGCGTGCGCTTCTTTCGGGTTGGCGGCATCGGCAGGAATGGCCAGCAGGTCAAACCACAGGTTGCTGCCTTCCTTGGGAATCGCGTAGGCAATGTTCACGCCGTTCTTCGCTTCCTTGGCCCGGTTTGCAGCCTGGAAGACATCACCTGAGTAACCGAACGCGACGCAGATGTCGCCGTTGGCCAGGTCCGACACGTACTTGGAGGAGTGGAAGTAAGTGATGTAAGGACGGATGCTCATCAGCTTGGCTTCGGCTTTCTTGAAGTCTTCCGGGTTCTCGCTGCGCGGGTCCATGCCCATGTAATTGAGCACAGCGGGGAATACTTCGTCGGCCGAGTCCATCATCGACACGCCGCATTTGCTGAGTTTCTTGATGTTTTCCGGCTCGAACAACACCGCCCATGAGTCGATGTGGTCGACGCCCAGTACTTCCTTGACCTTGTCGACGTTGTAGCCGATGCCATTGGTGCCCCACAGGTAAGGTACGGAGTGCGCGTTACCCGGATCGTTTTTTTCCAGCAGGGTCAGCAGTTTCGGGTCGAGGTTCTTGAAATTGGGCAGTTGCGAGCGATCCAGTTTAAGGAACGCGCCGGCCTTCACCTGGCGAGCCAGGAAGTGGTTGGAAGGCACCACGACGTCGTACCCGGTGCGACCGGCGAGCAATTTGCCTTCCAGTGTTTCGTTGGAATCGAATACGTCGTAAATCACCTTGATGCCGGTTTTGGCCTGGAAGTCGGCGAGGGTGGTTTCGCCGATGTAATCGGTCCAGTTATAGACGCTGACTGTTGGCTGGGCCTGCGCAACCGCGCTGAACAGCACGGCCAGCGCAACCGGAACCACGGATTTCAATAGACGCATATCGACACCTCTTGGAGTTATTGGGTTTTTTGTAAGAGTGAGTTCAGGTGATTCTCTAGTGTTTGGGCTTGCCCTATCGCTAGCAGGCTAGCTCCCACATTGGTTATGCATCCCCCTGTGGGAGCTAGCCTTCTTCCCACATTGGGTATGCATCCCCTGTGGGAGCTAGCCTGCTTCCCACATTGGGTATGCATCCCCTGTGGGAGCTAGCCTGCTTCCCACATTGGGTATGCATCCCCTGTGGGAGCTAGCCTTCTTCCCACATTGGTTATGCATCCCCTGTGGGGGCTAGCCTTCTTCCCACATTGGGTATGCATCTCCTGTGGGAGCTTGCCTTCTTCCCACATTGGGTATGCATCCCCTGTGGGGGCTAGCCTTCTTCCCACATTGGTTATGCATTCCCCTGTGGGAGCTAGCCTGCTAGCGATGGCGGTGGTACTGGCAACGAAGAACTAGACGCTAAACAACAGGAACTCACGCTCCCAGGAACTGATCACGCGTTTGAAGTTTTCATGTTCGGCGCGTTTGACCGCAACGTAACCCCGCACAAACTTGTCGCCCAGGTAACGCTCGACGGTTTCGCACTCTTCCATCTGTGTCAGCGCGTCTTCAATGGTGATCGGCAGGCGCAGGTTGCGACGCTCGTAGGCGCGACCTTCCACGGCGGCGCTTGGCGCCACGCCCTCAACCATCCCCAGGTATCCGCACAACAAACTGGCGGCAATGGCCAGGTAAGGGTTGGCGTCAGCGCCGGGCAAACGGTTTTCGACGCGCATGGCTTCAGGACTGGAAGTCGGCACACGCAAGCCAACGGTGCGGTTTTCTTCGCCCCATTCAACGTTCACCGGGGCCGAGGTGTCCGGCAGGAAGCGGCGGAACGAGTTAACGTTGGGCGCAAACATCGGCAGCACTTTAGGGATGTACTTTTGCAGACCCCCAATGTGATGCAAAAACAGCTCACTCATTTTTCCGTCGCCATCGACGAAAATCGGCTGACCGGTGGCGATGTCCACCACACTCTGATGGATGTGCATGGCACTGCCGGGCTCATCGCCAATCGGTTTGGCCATGAAAGTCGCGGCCACGTTGTGCTTCAACGCGGCTTCGCGCAGCGTGCGTTTGAACACGGTGATCTGGTCCGCCAAATCCAGTGCGTCGCCGTGACGGAAGTTGATTTCCATCTGCGCCGGGCCGTCTTCATGGATCAGCGTGTCGAGGTCCAGGCCCTGTAACTCGCACCAGTCATAAACGTCTTCGAACAACGGGTCGAATTCGTTGGCCGCGTCGATGGAAAACGACTGCCGACCACTTTCTGCACGGCCCGAGCGACCCAGCGGAGCCTTGAGCGGCAAGTCCGGGTCTTCACAACGCTGGGTCAGGTAGAACTCCATTTCTGGCGCAACAATCGGTCGCCAGCCTTTGTCGGTGTACAGCTGCAGCACTTTTTTCAGCACGTTGCGTGGCGACAGCTCGATCGGATTACCGAATTTGTCGAAGGTATCGTGGATAACGATCGCGGTCGGCTCGATGGCCCATGGCACCAGGTAAACAGCGTCGGCATCGGGTTTGCACACCATGTCGATGTCGGCCGGGTCGAGCAGGTCGTAGTAGATGTCGTCATCGACAAAGTCCCCGGTTACCGTTTGCAACAACACACTTTCCGGCAGGCGCATGCCTCGCTCATGCAGGAACTTGTTGGTGGGTGCAATTTTGCCGCGTGCAATGCCGGTCAGATCGCTGACGACACACTCGACTTCGGTAATCTTGTGATCTTTCAGCCATGTGAACAGCTGATCGAAAGGGACATTCATAAAGACCTCGTTATTGGTTTTATTAACGCCGGGGAGGGTGGTTTCATCCACCACACACTTCCCCTGAGACGCGTTGACGACTATCTTGGGCGAGCCTTGCAGATCCATCTATCCACTTTCAGCAGCACCAAAACGCACCAAACGAGTGCGTAAGGTCATTTCATGACAGCGTCCAGTCCGTTACAGGTTCAAGCGTTCAACACCGCCGATGTTGCAGATCAAATCCGCGCCACACCGGGTTGGGTGCAGCAGTACCAGCAAATGTCGCCCGGGCATTTCGCAGGCCTTGTGCGCTATCTGGACCTGCACGGCGTGGAAATCTACGAAGAACACATGAACACTCGGGTCGAGCAGAATTTCAGCGCGCCCCAAGGTTCGCTGGCGTTTTGCTTTGATCGCAGTGACAACGCGCTGTACGTGTTGAATGGTGAAAGCCGCAATATCTGGATCACCCCGGAGAACTACCAGGAAATAGCCGTGGTGTTCGGCCCGGAGTTCGTCCAGCGTCACGGCTTGAACATCGCCAAGCTTGAGGGGCTGTTCATGGCACCGCTCAACTCGGGTCAGAGCGGGTTGTTTTGCCGGTGGCTCAGCAGCACGTTGACGCGCCTGGCGCAGACCATTGATCCGCCAAGCCGCGAGGCGTTGACCCAGCAGTTGCTGGAAGACTGCCTGTACATACTCGACAACGCGTGCGTGTGCCTCGACCGTGGCGGCTTGCAACGCCGCGCTGAAGAGCGTGCCGTGATGCGGCGGATTGGCGAATGGGCGGCGGATTCGCCGGAAGAGACGCTAAACCTGATGGAACTGTCGCAGATCGCCGGCGTGTCGTTGCGTCAGTTACAACATGCGTTCAAGGCCTACACCGGGATGACGCCGACCCATTGGTTGCGTCTGCGCCGTTTAAACAGCGCGCACCGGGAACTGTTGAAGAGTTCGCCGCTGTCGACCACTGTCGCCGAGGTCGCGATGCAGTGGTCGTTCTGGCATTTGGGGCGGTTTTCGAGCAGCTACCGCGGCTTGTTCGGTGAGCTTCCGAGTGAGACCTTGAAACGCTGAAGGCCGGTGGCGGATGACACGTCTTTTGGGCCTCTTCGTCGATGTGGCTCTCCCTCCTTGTGCCGTTTCTCAAGCCTGTAAAATTGTGTTACTTGCGTGCACTTTCTGGTCACTCCTCGCCCCATACTGGGGCATTTCAACTCGATGGCGCCGTAAACCCGTTGCACGCTGACCGCGGTTGAATCCTCGATACACCAATAAAATCAATTACCTATAACTGGCATGTGCGATCTGGCACGCAATATGCTTTTTTGGCTTTATGGATAATTGGATACAAAAATACAAAAGGTGCAGCTGATGAAATTTGCTCCGGTCTATTCCGAACGCCAGCCGATCACTGCGGAAGAGGAGGCGTACAACTTCCTGCTGGAGGCGATTTGCAAAGGACGTTACCGCACCGGTGAAAGGCTGATTGCCGAGGACATCGCCGGTGAAATCGGCATGAGCCGCATGCCGGTTCGCGAAGCCTTCCGGCGACTCGACGCCGACGGCCTGGTGACGCTTCGGCCTAACCGTGGCGCCATCGTTCGCGGTTTGAACATTGATGAAATGCGCGAAGTGTTCGAAATGCGCAGCGCCCTGGAAGGTCTCGCCATCCGGGTCGCCGTCGACAAACTCACCGAGCGTCACTTCAGTCATCTGGAGCGCCTGCTCGATGAGATGGACGACTACCGCGAAGACGGCGCCGAGTGGGTCAGCCGTCATCGAGCCTTCCATGAATACCTGTGCAGCTTGAGCGAGCGCCCGCGATTGATGCGGCAGATCTCAGCGCTGTATTCGGTGATCGAGCCGCACATGCGCCTGTGGTTGCAACACGCGGACAAACCACGCAGCGCTCGCGACGAGCACGCCTCGATTGTCGCTGCGTTGCGTTCCGGTGACCCGGACAAAGCAGCCGCCGTGGTGTGCGAGCACATCGAAGGCACCATCCCGCGACTGATCCAGTTTCTTGAAGCCCATCAATAAAAAAAACCAACATCCCCCCGACACCTGGAGCCTTGCCATGCACAAGTCTTGCGCGTTAGTTGCCGTCGTCACCATGAGCCTATGTTCGCAATGGGCGCTGGCTGCCCCCGAGTTACCGGAGCGGTTGAGCAAGAGCGAAAAAATCGTTTATTGCTCCGGCATGGATTCGCCACCGCTGGTGTCTTTCGACTTGAAGCAAAAACCGGTCGGGCTGCAGGTCGATATGGGGGAAGCCATCGCCCAGCGCCTGGGCGACAAGAAAGTCGAATGGCGGATATCGCCTTTCGCCGGGCTGATTCCGGCACTGCTGGCGCAGCAGTGCGACATGATCGTCGATCAACTGTTTGATAAACCCGAACGCCGCGAAGTCATCGACATCGTTAACTTCATGTACTCCAGCCAGTCGATCGTGGTGCCCAAGGGCAACCCGAAATCGGTGAGCACGCTCGAAGACTTGTCCGGGCTGAAAGTCGCCGTCAGCAACGGTTCAACCATTCGCGTGCTGCTCGGCAAAGAAAACGAAAAGCTTGAAGCGGCCGGCAAGGCGCCGATGAAACTGGTGATCTACAACGTCGATGCCGATGCCTTCCAGGCATTGCGTATCAACCAGGTCGATGCGTTCGGCACCACGGTCGAATCGGCCGGCCACTACCAAAAACTCGCGCCGGACCTGTTCCAGTCCGCCGTGCCTGCGTTCAATCGCATCCTCACCGGTTTCGGCGTGCGTAAAAGCGATCCGCAATTGACTGCCGCCCTGACCGAAGTGCTGCAAGGCATGCGCGCCGACGGCAGTTACGCCGCGCTGCTGGGTAAATGGCATGTCGACAGCGACAAACTGGACTGAGGACGTGCGTGATGAACTTCAATTGGGATGTGTTCTGGCAGTACTTGTTACAGCCAACCGATGTTTACCTGACCGGGCTCTGGCTGACGTGCCTGATCAGTGTTTCAGCCATGTTGCTGGGGTGTGTGCTGGGCTTGATCGCAGCGTTGATGAAGCTGTCCTCCAACCCGCTGTTGCAGTATCCGGTGCGTTTTTACGTGTGGCTGATGCGTGGCACGCCGTTGCTGGTGCAGATCGTTTTTCTGTACACCGCACTGGCCGCCGGTGGGATTTTTCGCTTTGAAGACCTGGACCTTGGCTGGTTCATCGTGCCGGGCAATATTCAGGCAGCCATCATCGCGTTGGGGCTCAACGAGGGCGCGTACATGGCCGAGATCATCCGTGCCGGGATCGGCGCGGTGGACAAGGGCCAATACGAGGCCGGACGTTCGCTGGGCATGACCTTCGGCAAATTGATGCGCCGCATCGTGTTGCCGCAGGCGTTCCGGGTGATCGTGCCGCCGCTGGGTAACGAGTTCAACGTGATGTTGAAAAACACCACGCTGGTCAGCGTCATTGGCGTGCAGGAACTGCTGCTGAGTACGCAAATGGTGACCTCGGCGACGTTCCGTGTGTTCGAGTTGTACCTGGTGGTGGCGATCTACTTCCTGGTGCTGACCACGCTCTGGGGCTTCTTCCAGCGTTGGCTGGAGGCCCGGTTCGGTCAGTCTGATCGCCCGGCACCGGCCGCTAGCCGGATGTTTGGACGCAACACGATGAAACTGTTGAGAGGGCGTTGAACATGACTCACCTGAGTGAAGAACTGGTCATCGAGGCGCTGGATATTCACAAGTCGTTCGGTGACCTGGAAATTCTGAAAGGCATTTCCCTGCAGGTTCGACGCGGCGAAGTGGTGGTGCTCATCGGCGCCTCCGGCTCCGGCAAAACCACCTTCATCCGCTGCATCAATCTGCTGGAAGACATTCAGTCCGGGCAGATACGCGTCAGCGGCAAACCGATGGGCTACCGCACCAAAGCCGATGGCAGCCTGGTGAAGGATTCGGAACGCAACATCGCCCGTCAGCGCCGGGACATCGGCATGGTGTTTCAGCGCTTCAATCTGTTCCCGCACATGACCGCGCTGGAAAACATCATTGAAGCGCCGATACAGGTGCTCGGTGTTTCTCGCGCAGCGGCATTGGAACAGGCACGGGCGTTGCTCAAGCGGGTAGGCCTGGCCGAAAAGGCTGATCACTACCCGTCGATGTTGTCCGGTGGGCAGCAGCAACGTGTGGCCATCGCCCGGGCATTGGCGATGAAACCGCAAGCGATGCTGTTCGACGAACCCACCAGTGCGCTCGACCCGGAAACGGTCGGCGAAGTGCTGCAAGTCATGAAAGAGCTGGCGGAGGAGGGCATGACCATGGTCGTGGTGACCCATGAAATGGGCTTCGCCCGTGAAGTGGCAGACCGCGTAGTGGTGCTCGATCAAGGTGAGCTGATCGAACAAGGCCCGCCTGAGCAGATCTTCAGCCAGCCGACACATGCCCGTACCCGCGCCTTCCTCAGCCGAGTGCTGTGAGCCTTAAAAATTCTATTGTGTGAGTCCTGCCCATGTTCAAATTTTCTGCCCATGAGTACCCATACGCTTCGCAGCGTCAGAGTGTTTTTGCCAAACGCGGCATGGTCGCCGCCTCCCAGCCATTGGCCGCTGAAGCCGGGATTGCAATCATGCGTCGCGGTGGCAACGCCATTGATGCCGCCATTGCCACGGCGGCGGCGCTGACAGTTGTCGAGCCGACCGGTTGCGGCATCGGTGGCGATGCGTTTGCGCTGGTCTGGACCCAAAACAAATTGCATGGCCTGAATGCCAATGGTCATTCGCCGCAAGCGCTGCGCATCGAGGCGGTGAAGGCTGCCGGCCATGAAAAAATGCCACTGCATGGCTGGACGCCGGTCACCATTCCGGGCTGCCCATCGGCATGGGCCGAGCTTTCCAAGCGCTTCGGTAAACTGCCGTTCGCCGAGTTGTTGCAGCCTGCGATTGAACTGGCGCGAGACGGTTTTCCGGTGTCTCCGGTGGTTGCGCTGCAATGGCAAACCGCACTGGAGGACTTCACCCCGGACCGCGACACGGTGCTCGACACCTGGTTCGACACCTTTCTGATTGATGGCCGGGCGCCGCGTGCCGGAGAGATGTTCCGCAACCCGGCACAAGCACGAACCTTGACCGAACTGGCTGAAACCGGCTGCGAAAGCCTGTATCGCGGCGCGTTGGCGCAGCGCCTGGACGCGCATTCCCAAGCCACCGGCGGTTACCTGCGCGCCAGCGATCTGGCCGATTACCGCGCGCAATGGGTAGACCCGATCAGCGTCAATTACCGTGGCGTGGACGTCTGGGAGATTCCACCCAGCGGCCAGGGCCTCGTTGCATTGATGACCTTGAAGATTCTGGAAGGCTTCGATTTCGATCATCGCGACAGCCAGCAAACCTGGCACCGGCAGCTTGAGGCAATGAAACTCGCCTACAGCGACGGCTTGCACTACATCACCGATCCTGAACACATGCGCGTTGCGGTCGAGGACTTGCTCAGTGACCGATATGCCGCGCATCGCCGGGAGCAGATCGGCGAACGCGCCGTGGCTCCGAAACCGGGTGACCCTCACGCCAGTGGCACGGTGTACCTGGCCACCGCGGACGCCGAAGGCAACATGGTGTCGTTCATCCAGAGCAACTACCACGGCTTTGGCTCGGGCGTGGTATTGCCCGACAGCGGTATCGCCCTGCAAAACCGTGGGGAAGAGTTCAGCCTGGACCCCGAACATGCCAATTGCCTGGCACCCGGCAAGAAAACCTTTCACACCATCATTCCGGGGTTTCTCAGCAAGGATGGCGTGGCGATGGGACCGTTTGGCGTGATGGGCGGCTACATGCAACCGCAAGGGCATGTGCAGATGGTGATGAACCTGGTGGATTTCGGCCTCAACCCGCAAGCAGCGCTGGATGCGCCACGCTGGCAATGGCTGGGCGGGCTGAAAGTTGGGATCGAGCAGGGTGCCTCGCGGGACATGGCCGCTGCATTGGCGCGCCGTGGGCATGAGGTGAACGTGGTGTGCGACCTGACCAGTTACGGGCGCGGGCAGATCATCCTGCGCGACCCGCAAACCGGCGTGCTATGCGGTGGCACCGAGCCGCGAACCGACTCGCACATTGCGGTGTGCTAAGCGCCCGGTCACACAACGGGTGCAGGTTTGGCCAGGGCAATGCCCGCTGCACCCAAACGCTTGAGAATCTCAAATAACAGATCGCTTTTGGTGGTGGTGACGATTCTCGGGCTGCTGACATAGCCTGTCACTGCCAGCGTGATGCCTTCCGGGCTCAGTTTGCTGAACCGCACCACCGGGCCCGGTTTGTCGAGGATTGTCTGGTTTTCGCAGTAGGTGTCGTAGAGCAGGTTTTTGACTTGTTCGGGGTCAATGTCCAAAGGGAACGTCAACTCGAGTGTCGCCACCCCTTGAGCACTGCCACCCATCGTCACATTGCGCAGGTTTTGCGAGATCAGTTGTGAATTGGGAACGATGACGATAGAGCGGTCGCTGAGCTGGATTTCGGTGGCCCGGACATTGATCCGGCGAATGTCACCTTCGACGCCGCTGATACTGATCAGGTCGCCGACCTTCACCGGCCGCTCGGTCAGGAGGATCAACCCCGAGACAAAGTTCTTCACGATCTCCTGCAAACCGAAACCGATCCCCACCGACAACGCGCTGACGATCCACGCCAGGTTGGTCCACTGCACGCCCAGCGATGACAGCGTGAGCAAAATCACCAACGCGTAGCCAATGTTGCTGAACAGTGTGCTGAGCGATGCACACATGCCAGGGTCCATGTCGGTCTTGGGCAGGAACTCGTTGTCCAGCCACCGGCGCAACGATCGGATCAGGTAGATGCCAATCACCAGTGCGAGCACCGCGTTAAGCACGTGGCCGGGCACGATGTTCATTTTGCGCAGGCCGTCGCCGCCGAGAATGGCCACCGTTTGAGTCATCAGTTGACCCAGCGTGGTGCCGACGCCGCCGACAAACAATGAAATGACCGCCAGCAGCAATAAGGCGGCGCGCCCGAAGCCGGACAGCACAATCGACACCTGCTCCAGGCGTACATCGCCGATCCCCAGTAATTGCTTGAAGGCTTTGCCGCTAGGGCTCTTGGGTGAAAACAGGTACTCGCAACTGTCTTTCAACAACTGAATCAACAGATAAAAACCACACAGAATAATGAAGCCCCACACCAGTTCGTAAGTAATGAACCGTGCGAGCGATATATAGCCAATCAACAGCGCCAGCAGCGAGACAACAATCGCCACCGTAGCTGCCGAGTAAATCAGGCCGACGAGGGTGGTTCTTGCTTCCGGGGCTTCGCCTGCGGCCACCATGGCTTGCCTGACTTTGCTGATGCGTCGAAACAACACCCCGATAATCAGCGTGACTACCAGCGCCACCACGCCGCGACCAAAGAGGATGGTTTGGGTGCTCATGCCCATCACATTGGTAATTTGCGCGAGGCTCACCAGCGCCAGAAGCGTGCCCGCCAATATCCTGGGAAAAGGCTGCAACGCCTGAGCCACCGGATTGGAAATCGCCGGCAGCCGCCACGATGGCTGCCGCATCGACAGCAGTGCGCGACTTAATGCGGTAATCATCACGCAGGTGTAGACCAGTTTTTCGAACTCATCGGCGAAATCTTGCAGCATCGGCGTCAGGGGCAGTTGTCGCGTCAGCGCGAAAAAAAGCAGCTGCATCGCAATCGCGGTAGTGACCAAGGTCGCGACAACGGAGGCGAGGGCGAGGGCGCTTCGACGTAATCGCCCCTCGGGCATACGGTGAATGCACAGCCAGGTCAGCGCACGATCTGTGACTCTGCGTCCCAGCGTCCAGATAACCAGGGCCAGCACAATGAGCATTCCGGCAACCAAGCGCTCGCCGGGCTGCCAGGCGTTGACCAATGCGTCTTTTGCCTGGTTGATGAAGCTGACCAGTTTTTCCCGGTCCTCCGGTAAACCGTTGAACAACGGCGACCAGAACCACGGGCTCAAAACACTGCCACTGCGTAATGTGACTTCACTTTCAAGAAGACTGCGTCGAATACTGGCGATCTGAATGATCAGGCTGGCAGCGCTTTCCCTGAGCGCCGCCAGCGTATCGAGGCTGGTATCGACGCTGGTTTTTTGCTCGGTGACAAAAGCCCTGTGCGTCGTGATGTCGGAAGTTTGCGCGGTGAGATCGCTCTGCGATTGCGGCCCCAACACATCCAGCTGCGCTTGTAATTGTTTCTGTAACGGCAGCAGGGCCGACTGCATGGCCGCCACATCGTCAATGAAGCTCTGCACCACGTCTTGCAGGTTGACCATCAGGGTCAGGTTATTGGCTTGCGAGACCTGTTGCTTGATCCGGTCGAGGCGCAGTTGCAAACCCTGTAAATCGCTTTTAGACACTGCGAAAGTGGACGGTGAAGGCGTCAGTGCATCGGCAGCCAGAAGCAGCCCGCCATTGAGTTGAAGCACGGCGCAAAACGCGAGAATGATTAACTTCAATCCAGTGCGCATAGAACACTTCAACCCTGTATTTGATCACCCAGCCTATGAGGTTAGGTCATCAGGTAAAGGGCAGCGGAAAAAAATCAGAACGCCTGTGGGTTAAGGTGGCCGTAGCCACCGATAGCTGTGCGCCGCCTCAATGCACAATCTGCGCAAGAAACGCCTTCGCGCGAGGACTTTTGGGCGCTCCAAAGAACGCTTCCGGCGGCGCATCCTCGACAATTTTGCCCCCGTCGAGAAACAGCACCCGCTCCGCCACTTGACGAGCGAAGCCCATCTCATGGGTCACACACAACATGGTCATGCCACTGCCTGCAAGCTTGACCATGACATCCAGCACTTCACTGACCATCTCCGGGTCCAGCGCCGAGGTCGGTTCGTCGAACAACATGATTTTAGGCTCCATGCACAGCGCCCGGGCAATCGCCACGCGTTGTTGCTGCCCACCCGATAGCTGGCTCGGGTATTTGTTTGCCTGGTTCTCGATACCGACCTTGGCCAGAAATTTCAGCGCCAGTTCTTCAGCTTTTTTGCGCGACAGGCCGCGTACGGAGATCGGGGCCAGGGTGCAGTTGTCAAGCACGCTCATGTGCGGGAACAGGTTGAAGTGCTGGAACACCATGCCCACTTCGCTGCGCACGCGGGCGGCATCACGGGTGGTTTGGGAGAGGTCGGTGCTGTCGATGAGGATCCGGCCTTTCTCTGCAATTTCGAGGCGATTGATGCAGCGAATCAGTGTCGATTTACCAGAGCCGGAGGGGCCGCAAAGGACAATGCGCTCACCCTCGCGCACCTGAAGATTGATGTCGTGCAGCACGTGGAACGCGCCATAGAATTTGTTCAGGCCACTGATATCCACCACCACTTTGCGGCGGTCGTTGGCGGCGATCGGCGGGGGGCTCAACGGGGCAGTCTGGTTCAGCATGGTCAGGTCTCCGGCGATCAATGGAAGCGGTCGGCGCTGTAGGGCGCAGGGTCGGTGAACGGTATGCAACCGGTGAGCATTTCCGCCAGCAAGCGGCCGCTGACCGGGCCCAGGGTCAGGCCGTGGTGGGCGTGACCGAAGTTGAACCACAGGCCTTTGTGGCGCGAGGCCGGGCCGATCACCGGGCACATGTCGGGCAGGCACGGGCGGCGGCCAAGCCAGGGCTCGGCATCGACCCGTTCACCGAGCGGATACAGCGTGCGGGCCAATGCTTCGCAGCGGCGCAGTTGAATTTCGTTGATCGGGTCGTCGCGGTCGGCGAATTCGATGCCTGTGGTCAGGCGAATGCCGCCGACCATCGGCGCCAGCACGTAGCCGCCCAACGGGTCGAGCAACGGATGCTGCAGATGTGTGCCCGGCAACGCGGCGTAATGCATGTGATAACCGCGCTTGATCGCCAGCGGAATCTTGTAGCCCAGCGGCTCAAAAATCCCCCGCGCTTCGGGGCCCAGGGCTACCACTGCCTGTTCGGCAGTGACTAGGCCCGCCTCGCTGCCGACCTGCCACTGGCCATCGACCTGACGCAGGCTCAGGGCGTCGCCAATCAAAAAGCGCCCGCCACGCTGTTTGAACAACTCGGCATAGCCTCGCGTCAGGCCGCCAGGATCGGTGACGGTTTTGGGGTCGAGCCAGTGCAGGCCGCCCACCACGTCGGCGTGCAGCCCGGGTTCCAATTGATGGATTTGCTGGCGGTCGAGCACTCGGTAGTTAAGGCCGTACTCTTCCAACGCCTGGGCGTCGGCCTGGGCCTTGGCGAAGGCCGCCGTGTCGTTGAAGGCTTCGATCCAGCCTTCACCCTGGATCAGGCTCTGCATCCCGGCAGGCTCAGCCAGTGCCATGTGTTCGCTGACGCAACGCTCGATCAACGGCAGCATGGCGCGGGTGGCGCGGGCCAGGCTTTTGGGCGCGGAGTGGCGCCAGTATTGCAGCAGCCAAGGGCCGGCCTTGGGCAGATGGCGGAGGCTGTAGCGCACGTCCGATTGCTGGTTGAGGCCATAGCGCAGCAGTTTCGAGGCTTCCCGAGGGAAGGCGTAGGGGATCACGCTGGCGCGTTCGATCAGCCCGGCGTTGCCGTGGCTGGTGCCGTTGCCCGGTTGCTGGCGGTCGAGCAGGATCACCTGCTGACCGCGTGTTTGCAGTTGCAGGGCGGTGCTGACGCCGACGATCCCGGCGCCCAGAACGATGGTTTGGCAATGCATGAATTTCAATCCTTGATGCACGGGCCGCCAGGGCGTCCCGCTGAAATGTGGTCAATTGAGCGCCCGAACAATCGAGAGCCCGGTCAATTGAGGTGACGGCTGAGGCGACCTTCGAGCAGTTTCAGGCAGCGCCGGACCACTTCTACGATCACCAGGTACAGCACCGCGGCCCACAGGTAGATCTGGAAGTCGAAGCTGCGGGAGAAGGCCAGTTTAGTCACACCCATCAAATCGTAGATGGTCACCAGGGAGGCAATGGCGCTGGCCTTGATCATCAGGATCAGTTCATTGCCCAGCGGTCCGATGGCCACCAGCAGTGACTGCGGCAAGATCACTTTGCGAAAACTGGTCCATCGCGAAAGGCTCAAGGCCTTGGCTTCGCGTTGCCCTTCGGCCACTGACAGCAAACTGCCACGCAGGATTTCGGCTTGGTAGGCGGCGGTGTTCAGGGTGAATGCCAGCAAGGTGCAGAACCATGCATCGCGGAAGAACCACCACAAACCGACGTCCTGCCAGAAGCCTTTGAACGAGCCCAGGCCGTAATACAGCATGAATAATTGGGCCAGCAGCGGCGAGCCACGGAAGAAGTACACATACGCGCCGCTGACGTTGCGCAGCAAACGGCTGTTGGACAGGCGGGCGAGGGCGATCAGCAGGCCCAATACAGCGCCAAGGCTGAAGGAAATCGCCACCAGTTTGCCGGTCACCAGCAAGCCGTCGATAAAGCGTGCGCCGTAACGGTCCAGCAGCTCCGGGCTGAGGAACAGGTTGAGCAATTCATCCAGGCTCATGAGCGCGCGCTCCGTTGATGACGATTGAAGTACTGCTCAAGGAAACGGAACAGTTGCCCGGACAACGCCGAGAAAAACAGGTAGCCGAAGCAGGCAACCGCGTAGAACAGCATCGGCTCTTTGGTCACGCTGACGGCCAGGTTGGTCTGGCGCATCAGGTCCACCAGCGAAATGGTCGACACCAGCGAGGTGTCCTTGAGCAGTGACAGCCAGTTGTTCGACAGGCCCGGCAAAGCGATGCGCGTCAGTTGCGGCAACACTACTTTGGTGAACGTGGTGCGGCGCGACAGGCTCAAGGCCGAGGCGGCTTCGTACTGCCCCTTGGAGATGGTCTTGAACGCGCCAAGCCAGATCTCGCTGGAGAACGCGGCGAATACCAGGCTGAAGGCGATCATTGCGGCGACGAAGGTGTTGATCGCCACTTCGCCGGGGTAGCCCATCGCGGCCAGCAGTTTTTGCGCAGCGATCTGGCAGCCGTAGTAAATGATGAGCAGGGTCAGCAGCTCGGGCAAGCCGCGAAATACCGTGGAAAAAGTGGTAGCAAAGGCTCGCACCCAGCGCTTTTTAGAGCGCGCTGCAAGGGCGATCCCCAACCCCAGGGGCAGGCCGATGGGTACGCAGCTCAGGGCCAGGGCGATGGTGACAAAAGCCCCGGCCAACAAGGCCGAACCCCAGCCGCCGCTGGCGAACGATAACAGTGACAGATGTTCGAACATGCTCGAACCCTCAGGACAAATTGAGCCTGCACGCCGGCACCGCACTCAAGTGTGAGCGCAGGGCCTGGGTACTCGAAGGAGTCGGGCCGCCATACGGCCCGGAGCGGTCAGTAGATATCGAAGGCGAAGTAGCGGCTGGAGATCTTCTTGTAAGTGCCGTCGGCAACGATCTCATCCAGCGCCTTGTTCAGACGTTCGCGCAGGGCATCGTCACCCTGGCGTACGGCAATTGCGGCATCGGCCGTGGTGCCTTGCACGTCACCGATGATCTTGCAGCAGTCCTTGCCGGCGGTGTCAGCCCAGGCCAGCAACGGAAATTTGTCGGCAATCACCCCGTCGACACGACCGGCAGCGAGGTCGCTGTTGGCTTCGTCCAGGGTGGGGTAAAACTTCACATCGGCACCGGCCGGGCCGTAATGGTCTTCGGCGTAGATGGCTTGGGTCGAGGAAGATTGAGCGCCGACGGTGCGCCCCTTGAAGTTTGTCTGGGCATCGGTGATGTCCGAGTCCTTGGCCACGGCCACTGACAACGGGGTGCGGTAGTAGTGGTTGGTAAAGGCGATTTTCTTTTTGCGCTCGTCGGTGGCAATCATCGAGGCCACCACCGCGTCGTATTTTTTCGCGATCAGCGCCGGAATAATGCCTTCCCAATCCTGAGCGACAATGTTGCATTCGACCTTCATGCGTTCGCACAGCGCGTTGGCGATGTCGACGTCAAAGCCGTGCAGCTTGTTGTCGGAGTCGACGTAGTTGAAGGGAGGGTAAGCGCCTTCGGTGGCGATCTTCAGCACTTCAGCCTGGGCACCGGTAGCACCGGCGAGGACCATTGCACATGCACTGGCAAAGCGAACGACATTCTTCATTTAGCACCTCGATTATTGTTTTGGTCTGGCGGAGGATGTGTAACCTACGAAATCGTTATGCAGGGCGGCGGTCGCTTCCAGGCGACGCTCGACGTCCGGGCCCAGTTGCTTGCACACCTCGTTGACCAGCAAGTGCACCAGCGACAGCATGGCGGCGGTGGATTCCCAGAACAGATTGAACTCGGTGGGCACGCGGAAAACTTCATCGGCGTTCTGCTCGGCCCAATCGCAGAAAGTATCGGTGACCAGGGTCACTGCAATGCCGGCTTCTCGGGCCTTACGGCACAAGTTGAGGGCGTGGCGCGAATAACGCCGGGCCTCGAACACCACCAGCGCGCAATCTTGCGGCGGGCTCAGCAGCACATCCGCGTAGTGCCCGGCAGCGCCGTCCACCAAGTGCACGTCATCGCGCAAGTACTGCAACAGATGGACCATGGAGGCGGCGATACCGCGCTCGGTCTGGAAGCCTGCGACAAACACCTTGCGCCGGGTGGTCAGGCGCTGCGCCACCTTCATCCAGTCCGGGGTCAGGCTGTACTCATAGACTTTCATTAATGCGCCGACTTCCAGCTCGAAGCTGCGCGGTAAACCCTGGGGTGCCTGGTTCGGCTGCTGGCGGAATTCCTGCAAGCGATCGCCGACCAGCCATGGGCCGTCGCCGAGGTCAATTTTCAGGTCATTCTTCAGGTCTTTGAAGTGGCTGTAACCGATGGCGCGGCAGAAACGCCCGACGCTGGATTCGCTGACGCCAAGTGTGGTGGCGATATCAGCAGCGGTCTGGAACGGTAGCTCGTAAAGATTGGCCAGCATGTAGCTGGCAATGGCCCGGCCCGAAGCGGTGGCGCTCGACAGACTGCTTTCAAGTCGTTGTTTGATGGGCTGGCTCAAAGCGAATTCCTGTGGTGGGACAGCGCGTGAAATGGAAAATGAATGTTTTCTGTCATTAAGTCAATATTTGACAGATAACTAGCGTGACGCGATAGTCAGGCCAATTCCAACAACAACTCCACCGGAGCCTGCGATGTCCGAAGCGACCCCCGTTCACCCCGAAGTCGAGCACCTTGAGCCGAGCGAATTGACCCGGTTGCTGCAGCGCATCTTCCTGCGCCACGGCACCAGCGCCGAGGTTGCAAAGGTGCTGGCCGACAATTGCGCCCGAGCGCAACGCGATGGTGCCCACAGCCATGGGGTGTTTCGCATTCCCGGTTATCTGGCGTCCATGGCCAGCGGTTGGGTCGACGGCCAGGCAGTGCCGGTGGTGGAGGATGTGGCCAGCGGTTTTGTCGCCGTGGATGCGGCCAACGGGTTTGCCCAGCCCGCGCTGAATGCGGCGCGCGCATTGTTGATCGAAAAGGCCCGCGCTGCCGGAATTGCCGTGCTGGCGATCCGCAATTCCCACCACTTCGCCGCGTTATGGCCAGACGTCGAACCCTTCGCCGAAGAGGGCCTCGTGGCCCTGAGCGTGGTCAACAGCATGACCTGCGTGGTGCCCCATGGCGCCCAGCGCCCTCTGTTCGGCACCAACCCGATTGCCTTTGCCGCACCATGCGCTGACGCCGACCCGATCGTGTTTGATCTGGCCACCAGCGCCATGTCCCACGGCGATGTGCAGATCGCCGCACGTAAGGGCGAGCAGTTGCCGCCGGGCATCGGCGTTGACAGCAGCGGCCTGCCAACCTGTGACCCCAAGGCGATTCTCAACGGCGGCGCCTTGCTGCCGTTTGGTGGACACAAGGGCTCGGCGCTGTCGATGATGGTCGAGCTGCTGGCGGCGGCATTGACCGGCGGCAACTTCTCTTTCGAGTTCGATTGGTCCCGGCACCCAGGTGCGCAAACGCCCTGGACCGGCCAATTGCTGATCGTGATCGATCCAAGCAAATCCGGAGGAGGGCGCTTCGCCAGTCGCAGTCATGAGCTGGTGCAGCAAATGCAGGCAGCAGGGCTGGAACGACTGCCGGGCGCGCGCCGTTACCGCAGCCGTGCCAAGGCCCTGCAACACGGTATTCCAATGGCCGCCGCCGAGTTGGCGAAACTGCGTAATTTGGCGGAGTGAGGCCTGTGCCTCTGGCTTCGCAAATCCCTCAAGGCAACCGTTCAATGGCAGAATCTCCTCAACTTTATCGTTTTGGAGACCACCATGCTTCGTGGATTTGAACGAAGGCTCGACCCTTTTCCTCCTGACGAGGTACCGCCGCCACCCACTGGCCTGGCTCGTTTCCTGTGGGCCTGCACGCGAGGCGCCCGCGGTTACATCCTTGCGCTGGCACTGCTGAGCGCCACTGTTTCGATTTACGAAGCCTGGCTTTTTTCCTTTCTTGGGCAGGTCGTGGACCTGCTCTCGACCTGGCAGGCTGGCGGCGAAGCGGCTGCGCAGGAGCGTCGCGTGCTGTGGGGCATGGGCATCGTCATGGTCACCAGCGTCGGGCTGGTCGCGTTGCGTACCATGGTGCAACACCAGATATTGGCGATTAACTTGCCATTGCGGCTGCGCTGGGATTTCCATCGCCTGATGCTGCGGCAAAGCCTTTCGTTTTTTTCCGATGAGTTCTCCGGCCGGGTCACTACCAAGGTGATGCAAACCGCGTTAGCGGTGCGCGACATGCTCTTCACCTTGATCGAAATCGCCCCCGGTATCGGGGTGTATTTCATCGCGATCATCGCACTGGCCGGCGGCTTCGCTCTGAAACTGATGCTGCCTTTCATTGCCTGGGTCGTGTTGTTCGGGCTGGCGATGCTGTACTTCGTGCCTCGCTTGGGAAAGGTCGGCCAGGAACAGGCCAATGCGCGGTCGATGATGACCGGGCGGATCTCGGACGCCTACACCAACATCACGACGGTAAAGCTGTTCTCCCACTCCAATCGTGAAGCGCACTTTGCGCGTGCGGCCATGGAAGATTTCAAGCAAACCGGCTTTCGTCAGATGCGCCTGGTCAGCCAGTTCGAAATCGTCAATCAGGCATTGGTGGTGGCGTTGATCATGGCCGCAGGTGGTTATGCTCTGTGGCTGTGGCACCAGGGCGAGGTCGGCGCTGGGGCAGTGGCAGCGATCACCGCCATGGCGTTGCGCATCAATGGCATGTCGCACTGGATCATGTGGCAAATGACCTCGCTGTTCGAGAGCATCGGCACCGTCCAGGATGGCATGGCGACGCTGACCCAAGGCGCCAAGGTGCAGGATGCTCCGGGTGCGGGCGTGTTAGCGACTTCCGGCGGCGCGGTCACGTTCGATAATGTGAGGTTCAACTACAACGGCGAACGCCAGGTGCTCGATGGCCTGAGCCTGAGCATCCGGCCAGGCGAAAAAATCGGCCTGGTGGGTCGCTCTGGCGCCGGCAAATCCACGCTGATCAACTTGCTGCTGCGCTTCTATGACGTGGACAGCGGCGCGATTCGCATCGACGGCCAAAACATCGCGCACGTGACGCAAGACAGCCTGCGCGCTGCCATCGGCATGGTCACGCAGGATACCTCGCTACTGCACCGTTCCATTCGCGACAACATTGCCTACGGCCGTCCCGATGCGAGCGACGCGCAAATCCGCGACGCGGCGGCCAGTGCCCAGGCCGATGAGTTCATTAGCCAACTGAGCGATCGGCAAGGCCATAGCGGTTACGACACACTGGTCGGTGAGCGCGGCATCAAGCTGTCGGGCGGTCAACGCCAACGCGTCGCGATTGCCCGGGTGATGCTCAAGAACGCTCCGATCCTGCTGCTTGACGAGGCCACCAGCGCGCTGGACTCGGAAGTCGAAGTGGCGATCCAGGAAAGCCTCGATGACATGATGCAGGGCAAGACCGTGATCGCCATCGCCCATCGGCTGTCTACGATTGCGGCCATGGACCGACTCATCGTTATGGATGACGGACGCATCGTCGAACAGGGCACCCACAGCGAATTGCTCGCGAAGAACGGTATCTATGCGCGGCTGTGGCAGCATCAAAGCGGCGGTTTTCTGGGTGAAGATCAGGGCGTGGTCGAGGCAATGGATCAGGCGTGAGCGTGTGGCCGTCACCACACCTGATGATGTTGCAACGTCCCACGGCCTTCGGTCGACGGGTTGCCAGCGTGTTGGCCTGCGTGAGACCGGTGTTTAGCGCACAGATAAACACCGCTTTCGCCAGGGCATCGATACGCGAACTTTTCCTGCGCCCAAGGCCAGCGCAAATAGAATCAGCAACATAAAAGCTCCATCCAAAAGGCTTGGGCGTAGGCCCAGGATAATCATGGAACTGGTGATGCCAAACACGGGTATCAACAGCGACAGTGGCGCCACCCGTGACACCGGGTATTCGCGCAACAAAAAATTCCACCCCCAATAACTGAAGTGGGTCGCCGCGTAGACCTGAAATACGAGTGAAAATAGCGTCATCGCATTGAGCTGCGACGGCAGCGCGTTGAACGGTGCCGAGCCATGCCACAGCCAGGTGAGCGTCAGTAGTGGGATGGGCGCAAACAAACTGGCCCATACCACGAAGGCGAAGATCTCGCGGACCCGGGAGACTTTGATGATGATGTTACCGATGCTCCATGCCACTGCGCTGCAAAGCACGAGTGCAAAACCTGCCCTCGGCACATCCCCCGGGCTATTCAGCACGATGCCGGCCAACCCGATCACACCCAGCAAACTGCCCAGTAACTGTGCCGCTCCCAAGCGCTCCTTGAAAAAAAGTACACCCCAACCCAAAGTGAAAAATGCGCTGAACTGAAGCAGCAGCGATGCGCTACCGGGTGGCACGCCCCACGCAATCCCCACGTTGATCAAAGCCCACATCGCGACGCCAAAGATCAGCCCGTACGCGACCACCCAATGAAACGCGACGCGTGGACGAGCGACGAAAAAAACCCAAGGCAAAGCGGTCAGCGTGAAACGCAACGCAGTCAACAACAGAGGGTCTATCTCGGAGAGTCCGAGTTTGGTCACCGGGAAATTCAACCCCCAGACGGCGGTTACCAGGACCGCCAATAGCAGGTGTCGGCTTTGCATGTTCGGTTTTCCCCCAAATGGCAGAGCGTCAATGCTCAGGTCTGGAGCAATATGCGAGAAAATACATTGGCCCGCTTTCAATCTCAGGCCAATGATCATTAGAATCGGGCCATGCCGGAAATCAACGTTTTTCCCTACCAAAATACGCCGCGTAATGTCGTCGTGACCGCACGTGATTATGCGGACGGAACGATGTTTGCGTTACACAGCCATCCGCGTGGACAGTTCGCTTATGCTGCCAGCGGGGTAATCACGGTGTTTACCGATGAAGGTAACTGGGTGGTTCCGCCGCAACGCGCGATATGGGTACCCGCGCATTTACCCCACGCCATGCAAATGCGTGGCCCCGTTACCTTGCACAACACCTATATCCGCAAACAGGCTGCGTGCCGGCACGGGCTACCAGAGCAGTGTCAGGTATTCGACGTTTCCGTCCTGTTGCGGCAACTGCTGTTGAAGGCGATTGACGCCCCCGCGCGTTACGATAAACAAGGACGCGACGGCCACCTGATGGAGTTGCTGCTGCACGAGATCGCCGAGATGCCGGCACTTTCACTCAATGCTCCATTGCCATCAGAGCCACGCCTCGCACGAGTGTGCCGCGAGTTCCTGGCCCAGCCTTCGCTGGAGGTGAGTATTGACGAAATGGCCGAGCGAGCGGGAATGAGCCGCCGAACCTTCACCCGGCACTTTCGATTGCATACCGGTATCAGTTATATCGAATGGCGCCAACAAGCCTGCCTGCTCGATGCGGTTGTTCAATTGGGAAAAGGTCGATCGGTTACCCATGTCGCGATGGCGTTGGGCTACAGCAGCTCAAGTGCGTTCACCACAGCGTTCAAGCAATCTACGGGTCAACTGCCCAGTCGCTATTTTGCAGGCTGACACCCCGAGCTTGCCGTTAACTCTTGCGTAGTGTGTCGAGCCAATACTGGTGAATGGCGCCCTGCGAACCCTGTACCGGGTCTCGGGCGGGGAAGGGTAGTGCAACTATTTTAGCCAATTGGGCTGTAGTGGGTGCCTCGAGACAGATGTCGGCGTGTTGACCCGGCGGATAAGCACCGACGACAAGAAAGTCTTCGCTGGAGGCTAAATTGCAATGGCCAGTGCCAGCAGGCAATAACAAAACATCGCCTGAACTGACCTCAATAACATGTCCGTTTGACCCCCCAAGCATCAGCCGGGCCTGGCCGCTGAAGACACCAAGCACTTCATGACCCTCGGTATGATAGTGATGGTAGTTGTAAACTCCGTAGCGCCATTGTGGCGGCCAGCCATTGTCGTTGAAGGTTTTCTCGAACAGCTCGGCGGGGTCGCTATCCTGAATTGCAATCGCTTTGGGGTAAATAATGACCGGTAAGCGTGGGTTGTTAGGAACCCAATCATTGGGTTCGAGCATCAGGGTTTGAACAAGAGCTGTCACAGCGCGCGGTGTGTTCATCAACGTTTGGCCTCGAAGACAACGGTTGCCAATAAATAGTTAACTACGCTAAATAGATGTTTAGTATAGCTATTTAATATCACGGGCTTATCAGTCTGCATTGACGGCAGGGAGCGCAAAACATGATCCCACGCAAATCTCCGAGCGCTGAAGAAGTAATCAGCACACTCAATCTGGAACCTCATGTTGAAGGCGGTTACTTTCGTCGAACCTACCAAGCCGATCATCGCGCCCTGATCGAAACAGTCGGTGGCCCGCGCTATTTGATGACATCCATTTACTACCTGTTGACCACTGAATCTCCCATTGGCCAGTTTCATTTGAATCAAGCTGACATCGTGCATTACTACCATGCCGGTGATGCCATCCAGTACAGCCTGATTTATCCGGATGGCACTTTAGAGACCGTCGTCATGGGCGGCGACATAATTGCCGGTGAATACCTGCAGCTCCATGTGCCAGCCGGCGTGTGGAAAGCCTCGCGACTTGAAGCTGGAACAACGGGATACGGATTGATCAGTGAAGCCGTTTCACCGGGGTTTGATTTCGCAGACATGCAAATGGGTGACAGGTACACACTCAGTGAAGCATTCCCGGAGCATGCAGCGTTGATTGAACAGCTCACACGACAATGAAGCTAAACAGGCAAACCAGCTGCTTGTCGTCAACACTTAATGTCAAGAATCTGTAACTCGTTGATTTTTAGAATTATCTTTTCGTGCGCACATGATGTTTATCCGAAAAAATCTTTTTTTTGCATTTAAATAGAATTCTGCTTGAATTATTGTATTTAGATAATATTCGAATCAGCTATGAAAATTCAACAAAACGACAGATTTCTCTATGAGGGAAAAGTGTGGAGCTACGTAGCTTCCCTTACGGAAACCTCGGTTCAGCTGTACTGCGAAGCGGAGCATGTTTTTGCTGAAGCTGACCTATCAAAGATTGAGCTGATTTCTTTAAGTTCTTCATCAATCGAGGAGCCAAAAAAAGATTTGTCGGGTGCATCATTGGCTGAGTGGGAATTGGCTGAGTTTCGGTATCTAGCGATTAAAGAATATATGCAGCATGCTGAAGAGCATGAGGCATTTGCGAAATTGAAAGCAACTCTATCGTTGAGCGAGTCTCGTGTGTATGTACTTGTGCGAAATTATAACGAGGAGGAGGGGCCAAGTAGCCTTTTAAGATCCAAAAAAGGGAGGAAGGCAGGTTCCAAATTTATCGCTCGCAATATAGAAGTTATCATAAATTTCGCTATCGAGCACGAATGGAAGGGCCCAGGCAGTACGATCAAGGGAGTTCATCTAAGGGCTGAAGAAATGTGTCGGGCGGCTGGTGTCTCTCCCCCCTCTTATGGAACCGTTCAAAAAAGATTGAAAGAACTTCCCGAATCAATGTTGGCGAAGTTAAGTATCGGAGTGAAGCGAGCGAATGATAAGTACTCAGCCCGGCCCAAGCATAACGACTCGCCAAGGGCACTTGCAAAGTGGCAGATGGATCACTGTGTTATAGATTGCATCATCGTGGATGAAAAAAACCGCAAGCCGCTATGCCGTCCTTGGGCCACGTTGATTATTGATGTGCATAACCGAGTCGTGCCTGGTTACTATTTATCGCTAAATGCCCCAGGGTCTTATAACGTTGCAATGGCAATCAGTCACGCTGTATTTCCTAAAGGAAAGTGGATTGAAGCACTTGGGGATGAAGATATTAAGTATCCGTATTACGGAAAGCCAGAAGAAATTGCCATGGATAATGCAAAGGAGTTTAAGTCACCTTCATTTAGGATTGCCTCAAAAAAAAATAATATACATTTAGCTTGGCGGCCAATTGGTAAACCTTGGTGGGGAGGACATATTGAGCGGCTAAATGGAACTTTAGCCATGAGTTATATTCACTTTCTTCCTGGAACAACACTTTCCAATGTGGTGTTAAGAGGGGATTATGACAGTGAAGGGCAAGCCTGTCTTACATTTTCCGAGTTCAGATTATGGTTCGCGCGCGCGATTCAGTCTTACCACCACAGTAAGCATCGTATGTTGGACGGCATGACGCCCCATGAAAAGTGGATTGAAGACTGGACAACAGAGGCTGGAAAGTTATCACATCCGGCGTTGCTCGCGAACCCGCAAGACTTTTTTATTGATTTTCTACCGGAAGAAAAGCGAGTGATAAGCCGTCAAGGTATCCAACTTTGGGATATCATGTATTGGTCACCTTCATTAGCTCCTTACATATCGAGTAAAAAGTGGTCAGTCAAATATAATCCTAATTCACTGCGACATATATGGGTTAACCCTTCAGGGGAGCGCTATATACAGGTGCCGTACAGCGACATTACCCGACCTGACGTGAGTATTGAAGAGTATCGAGCGGCCAAAAGGGAAGTTAAAAGAGATAGACCGGGTATGGCCAAGGTGACCTCTGAAGAGGCTTTTTTAATGATACAAAAAAATAGGGCATTGGTCGAAAACTCAAAAGCGTTAACCAAGCAAGCCCAAAAAAAGAGGGAACATCGCGAAAACACCACTGGTTTTGACCGTGTCGCTGGGGTATTCGAAATGTCTGTTGCTACCGTGAACATTGACGATGATGACTACGAATCCCCACCCCGCATATTTCCCGTGGACACATGAGGTGTTAAATGAGCGAGTCGGAGCACTATTCGCATGTCATCCCAAGTCGTCGGAGTATTGTCGATGCTGAGGAAGCTGTGCGCATCCGGGCAATTAACGAAGATATTTGGGTTGAATACCCACTCGCTGCAAAAATCTTGGGGCATGTGAAATACATGCTGCAGCTACCTATAAAGCACCAATCACCTTGCTTGTTGGTCCATTCTGGGGGAGGGATGGGCAAAAGTGCTCTTTATCAAAGAATATTGAGTTTGTACGGTTTCGGACGTAACTCTGGCGCAACGCTGGCGTCCATGACTATCAGGGCGAAGCATGCCGCAGGCCATCGAATTTTTAGTGATGACCTTATTGGCGCGGTCACGGGCAACATGTATAGGACTAGTCGAATCGACGATGAGAAACTTTCCGCGGCGATCGTTTCCAGGGATATTAGGGGCATTGTGTTGGATGAAGTCAACGATATGCTGCACGCCAATCGATCTGATCTAAGCCGAAATATGAAGCTTATCAAGGAGCTATCGGGTGCCCCTTACTACCTTATAGTCATTGCAATTGGTACTCATGAATGTAATGAGGCGATCAACTCAGATCGACAATTTGCAAGGCGATTTTCTAGAATTGAATTAACGCCTTGGCGGGATGAGCAAGTATTACGATCTTTCATAGCGACCTACACCATGACATTTCCTCTGAAATCGCCCTCTGATGTGGATAAGCCGGCGATCGTAAAGTACTTAGTGAGCGAATCAGATGGGGTACTTGATGCCATTGTGAAGATGCTTTGTAACGCCGCCTCGTGGGCAGTGCTTGAAGGGCGTGAGGAAATTGATCTAGACTTAATAAAAAAAGGGCGGGAGATGCCGGTAGCGAGGAAGGACTAGGTAGTGAATGAGACACTCGGCGATGAAACTATATCCTCTTGGTTAGAAAGACAGTTATTTTACGCGTCTCTTGGCGGGGAAGGCCAGTTTTTCTGCGGCATGCGAGGGTACTTGGATGCTCGGGCCGATAGCGACGCCGACTATTATTCCGATCAAGATTTCAGTGGTTTAGTTTCGATGTTGCCTTACATTCCTCCTGATCTAAGTTTACATAAGAAGCCCGCGACTTTCTTTATGCTTATTCCGTCATCGGAACGGATTAATTTCTGCCCTGCTTGTGTGAAAGATGACCTTAAAACGAAGAAAACTGCCGTTTGGCGAGAACAATGGTCATTGGGGTGGTATGTCATTTGTGTTAAGCACCGATGCATATTGTGTTCATTGGGTACAGAGCATCGCGTTGGCAGCACGAAATACCGGGCCGAAAAGGCTTGCAAGTTTTTGATCGAACATGGGTATCTAAGTCCGCAGAGCCACCAGTCCAATGAGCATCCTCTTTCATCAAAGTTGCCTATCGGCAGGCCAATTAGAGAATTAGCCAAAGAAATTGATGGTCTTGCTTTTATAATGCAATTGAGAATTCAACAACTCATTATGTATAAGCCCTCTATATCGAGCGGTGAATTGGCTCTCATCTATGATTTGATGAGTGTAATGCTGCGAAGTCATGTGCGAAGGACAGAGGCCACCCCCTTTTGCTATCAGTTAGTAAAAAAAATTACAGGGCGGAATTTCTCAATTCCTCGCCAGTTATCTGGTGATGCTTCGGTGGCCTTGTCTGGAATTGCGCAGGTGGTTGAACCTTATCCTCGTTTGTTAGCGATGGCATTGAGCGCTTTTTTACTAGAGCTGCCAGGATCACAAGCACGCTGGTTGCGTGCCAGTCAATTATTTGCCGAAATGGGTATGTTGGTTCCTGGGGATAAGGGTCTGTTATATGCAGCGCTAGCTGGCGTCCCCGAACTGGGAATTAAAAGCTGGTTTTTCAAGCAAATGTCAAAATATCCCATTGAACTTCGTATGCTATGCCGAAAATTTTCCCTCGATTCATAATGCTTGCGGCGAGCTCAGCGCTCTACCGTATAGACATTACATGCCGGCCTGGGTAACCGTGCCACCCGACATGCGCGAGAATCGATTCTCGGTCCCAGCCTCCAGCCTCTTCGTTACCAGTTAATCCATTACTCAAACCTGTACTGGTGATCCGAGCGATCACACCTGCGTTATTCGCAACTGTATCAAGAATAAGATTAATTGTTTGTGAATGGAGTTTCTCATTCTTGATCTCTCCCCACCTATTTATTGGACGCAATAGAGGCCCCTCATTAGAAAATATTGCGGCTATCCACTCTTCGGTCGCTTTCACTGGGCAATGAAGCTTCAGATAGGGAACTAACATTTTAGCTCGATGATTAGTGGCGGGTGAGAGATTGACCAGCATACCTCGGGCGCTTGAAATCTCCAGGTCGTTTATCTCCAAGCCGACGATCTGCTTGGCTGAAAGCGAGCACCAATAACCTAGGAGCAGGATCACTCGGTCACGTAGAGACCTTAATTGTTCGCCGGTGGGGGTGAGGAACAATTCGCTATGCTCATCGTGTGCATCCTCATCAAGACAATCGTCCATTAATGTGAAGTCATTAAACGTCACCGCCAGCCGGCGGCGGGGAACGTGACCGCTAGTTCTTTTGATGTGGTCCATGAACTCACGGACGTCCTCATCCTTGGTGGGGTCCGCGAAGCCTTGGCTGCTATGCCAGTCAGAGAGAGCAGACAATTGGATCTTAAGCGTGCCAGGCGAGAACGAATCTCTGGATACCGACAAATATTCTATTATTGCCGCTGCGGAGGTAGGCAGCTGCTTCCCATAGGTGAAGCGATAGTGATCTACGGCATTTTTGTAGGATCTGACCGTATTGAGGTTGGAATATGCCGAGTGAGAAGGTTTGCCCTTAGGCGCTTGGCGGTCTTTAATAAATACCTCGTTTATGAAGGTCTGTTCAGAGATTGATTTATCACCTCTATCGCCATTCATACTTGTTAGCTCTCTCCAAGATTTCTCTTAAATCGTAGTCACTATCAAGTGTATGTCAAAATCTACGAGTTTGAGCGGGGGGGCACGGTACAGACTCACCTCGGATGCACGCCCAGGTCATGTCAGTATTTTGCCTAAGTTGGCATGAGGGTAGTCCGTGCTGTATTCATCGTTCAGTGGAACTGATGCCCTTACGGAAGGAGCCTTGTTGCTTGGCTGTTTAGCAGTGCGCCAGCTTCAAAGTAACCCATCACTGAGATCACACTGCGATGTTCGGTCATGGCCATGACCTCTCCTAGCGGCACGCCCTGCCGGCCAGCCTCAGTAACAAAGCCCGAAGGCAAACTGTGCGCTGCCCAATCCCCCTCCAGTCCGGCTAATTTCGCCCGGCGCTGAACGATGCGCGCCACTTGATCCGCTGATAGGGGCGCGGCTCCAACCTTGTTGCCTTTATACAGCCGACGAAACAGCGGGCCCTATGTGGTCGGGAGCGGCCGCCAGCCAGGCGCTCAGGGCCTGTGCTGCAGGTCCCCGCAATGGCTTCTCACGGCGCACGCCGCCGGTGGCGGTCTTGGTCGTTCCCAGAGAGTACAGTCAGGTGTCGGCATCCAAGCGGCGTACATCGTCCACTTGCTGGCCCACCACTTCCGAGCGCCGCCGACCGCCACCACTCCAGGCCAGCAAGAGCAGGGCGCGATCACGCACACCGCGCACACCGCGAACGCCGTCACTGCAGGTGGCGAGCAGCGCCCCCAGTTCCCCCTTGACCCGGGCGGCGACCAGCGCCGCGTCGATCGCCGGCGGCAGCAGGTGCGCCCAGGTACCGTTGCTCAGCGGCCGGGCTAAATGATCAAGGACGAACTGAATCGCTACCGTGGCCGGCAAGGGCGCACCCCCGAGCGCCTGACCGTAACGCAACTGCAGCCAGGCCGACAAGTAGGTGAGGGCGCCGCGGTAGCTGCGCACGGTGTTGGTCGCCGTGCCCGCAGCGAGAAACGCTGCTGCGGCTTCCTGGGCGTTTAGCGCCAGAACATGCGGGTCGAAGGGCGTTGCGTCGACCAGCGCTAACTGATCGGTGTTATTGAGTAAGTTCATCGGACTGAAATTTCCGTCTTCGGAATTAACGGCGGATAACATTCCATTATCAGACCTAATATAGCCGGAGATAAACCATGGCAGCAGGGGGCCGGAAAACGACGTGTTTGCCGCCGCCGACGCCGTGTTGGCCCGTGGCGAACGGCCGACTGTGGAGCGCGTGCGTTTGGAGTTGGGTCGCGGTAGACCGGCGCGGGTCAGCAGCCTGCTCGATCAATGATGGGCGCGCCTGGCCGAGCGGCTGAAGGGTGAAACCATCTACCGTCATTGCCCGGGGCGTGTCGCAGGTGTTTGTCGCGGTGTGGCAACAGGCGATCCATCTGGCGCGAGGCGTTGCCGAGCAGGCGTTGGCCGAACAATGTCAGGCCTTGGCTGTCGAGCGAGCGCGAGCGAGTCGCCGTCGTGGAGGACCAGGCGCGCCAAGATTAGGCCCAATATCGCCAGCAAGCATCGGAGGCTGTGGCCGGTCGCCAGAACGCCGAGACGCGCTTGTCGGATCTGGAGCAGCTGTCGGTGCAGCGCAAGACACAGATCGAGGACCTGCAGCAGCAGCGCGTAAGCCTGCTGCGTGAACGCGGTGAAATGCAGCAGCAGAGCCATGCATTGCAGCAATAGCTGCTGGTGTTGCGACACGGGGCCGAGCAGGAGCGTGCCGTGCAGGAGACCTACCTTCGCGGTGTCGAAAATCGTGCGCACCGCGAGATCGATCGAGCCCGCGAGGAGAGCAAGAGCCGCGCGGCGCAGCTCAAGGAGGCAAGCCCCAGCAGCGGCAACTGGCGGCATCACAACAAGCACGAGTGGATACTCTGGGTCAGCGACTGGCGCAGCAGACGCAAACGGTGCCGCGCCTAAACCTAAAGTGCGCAAACGCGCCACAACGACTTCGAAGCGAACAACTTAAAGAGAGGCGAGGGCGACACGGCGTCACCTGCAAAACGAACCACGCTGGTCGCCGTGGAATTTCGCGGAATAGATGCTTAATGGATGATTTAGGATTCGCCGATGATCTGCCGGTCGAGACAAGCGACCAGGTGGTGCTTGGCCGATCCGCGTTCGCGAAAACCTAGCAGCGGTCATTGTCGGCTGGAAGGATAAGGAGAATTCGGGAGCCGCTCTGGGGGAGTTGCGTGAACGCGTATGGCACTGATCACCTTTTTGGCTATTTCGGCCGACGTCACGCTGCGGGGACTAAGCGCGGCGTTTTGCGGCTTGGTCGCATGATTAACAGTGCATGCCCCGGTCCATGCCAAGTTTCGAGCGATGCATCACTCTTATCTTGCTCTATTCAAATACCTGCATTCCAAAACATTCTAAAAGAACGGCACCCAAATAAAAGAGACTCATCAACTGGGTAGCAAGCCCATCATTCAGCTTTGAGTGTTGATACAAATATAGCCAACGCAGGGTCTTTTTCAGCATTTTGTTTGTGTCTGCCGATGAAAACCCACTCGTCTTCTGTCCAAAGAATTCGTGTTGTTTTAGGCGCTTTGCAATCAAACACAACCTGGTAGATTTTTGTTTCCCGCTGTTGGACGACGACGCATTGCTCAAGGCAAACAAACAATCGCTGCCCGGGCTCCAGTGTCGGAGCACTGAGCGGGATACGCATCTTAATTCCTGTTTTTCGCATGATGACTTTCGTCCTTGAAATTCAGAAACCGTATGCGTTAAATCAAAAGCAAAGAAGATCCGCTGCTGCCAGGGTCTCATTTCATGCGTTTGAGCATGACGCCATGTGTGCTCTTCAAGGTGCAATCATCGCGGTCAAGTAAGTCGTTTTGACCCGTACAGACAATCACCTTCAAGGAGTGGAATTGATAGCCATTACTGATCATGAGCGCTTTTTGGTTCGGTTTTATTCTCGATCTGGCCATTAGGGTCTTCTGTCACTTGAAGCTCATCGGCAAGGTCGTGTGCCTTCAAAGACAAAGCATTGGGCGGAGCCACCCAGGCCAGCGTACCTCAGGCGGCTTGGTGGTTCTGCTGACGACTAGCCTGCGAGGGTCTATATGTGCATAATATTATCATGTGGTGATAATAGAAAGGTAATCTACTCAGTCTTGCCTCAGGCAGCGGCGACGTTTTTTGCTCAGTTGCAAGGAGGCAAAATCGCGCATGAGAACAGAAATATGTGAGCGTTTGGAGAGCTGCATGAAACGTGAGGACGTACAAATCAAACACGCTGAAGGCATTCAGTTTGATACCCATTTGATTGCCAATCCGGCAAACACCCAGGAGTGGATCGCCTTTTTTAAAAAAGAAGCAGGAAGAAGCTTTTTCCTGGTTAATGACAACGAAGAAATTGAACCCTTCCGACACCTTGATGATTTGATTCATGAACTGCGTGAAATCGGTATCAAGGTTGCTGAAATTCATTTTTGAATTCTTTTTCCTTGGAGTGTCGTCATGTCTGTCAGGGTCGAACATCTGTCAAGTCCGAGTGAAGAACTATGGTCCGTGTGTGTAGGAGTGCGGAGAATTCAGTTCCGTAATGAGCAGGGTGCAAAGGACTACGCGGCAAAGCTGAAAGAGCGTATTGAAGCTCCACATCTGTACCCATATGCAGCGCCTGCAACCGGTGATCGAAGTGCTGGCGAGTAATTTGCTGTGTTGATCTGGTTTTATTATAAATATTGAAACATAACAAAATTATTACCCCCCCCCCCCTGCTTGGGGGGGGCACAAGCCTGCAAGTTATAAATAGAAAGCGTTAAGTTTATGTTGAGTATTTTCGACAAGTGAATGCCCGTTCATTCAATATCTGGAGTCGCATAATGAGGGTGGAAGTGCCAACTAAAAAGCCAGCAGAAATTGCCCTGTCGCGGGCGCTGGTAAACTGGCCGCGGAAGTTTTGAGCATGAAGCGCCTTATGTCAAACCAGGCGTTTCTACCGACGAACTTGACGCGCTATGTCATGACTACATCGTCAACGTGCAAAAGGCCATTCCTGCCAATGTCGGCTATCAAGGTTTCCCTAATACCTTGTGCACATCTGTCAATCATGTGGTGTGCCACGGCATCCCGTCAGATAGAAAGCTTCGGGATGGCGATATCATCAATATCGACATCGCAGTTCTAAAGGATGGTTGGTTCGGTGACACAAGTCGCATGTACTTTGTGGGTGAGCCAAGCGCTGAGGCTCGCCGGATAGTGGACACCACCTATGAGGCGATGTGTGCCGGCATTTATGCCGTAGGTCCTGGCGCGACGCTCGGTGATGTCGGGCATGCCATTCAAACTGTGGCGCACCGTGAGGGCTACAGCGTTGTGCGCGAATACTGCGGACATGGCATCGGCATGGTTTACCACGATGAGCCGCAGGTTCTTCATTATGGCAACCCAGGCGAAGGGCTGAATCTGAAACCGGGCATGATCTTCACCATTGAGCCAATGCTCAATGCTGGAAAGAGCGATGTAAGAACGCTTGGTGATGGCTGGACGGTGATCACCAAGGATCTTTCGCTCTCGGCCCAGTGGGAACATATGGTCCTGGTCACTAATGATGGTTTTGAGGTATTGACTCCTTGACCAGACCAATCAGAGGAGTATCAGGAGATTTTCTAATCGATTGGCCAGCCCTCCTGCTGAGCCGCAGCGATGGATGTAAAAGCGCCAGCTCTGACTGAGCTGGCGAGTGTGTCTATCTAGTCTCGCAAATAGGCCACCAAGGCGTCAGCGAAGGACTCGGTTGTACCGGTTCCGCCCATATCCGGTGTCACTTGATCACAGGAGGTTTTCAGAACAACGCGGATCGCGGTACGAATGCGTGTTCCCTTGTCCACCATGCCCAAATAATCAAGCATGTCTGCGGCAGCCAACAACAATGCACATGGGTTTGCGATGTTCTTGCCGGCAATGTCTGGTGCCGAGCCGTGGACCGCTTCGAAGATGGCCGCATCGGCGCCGATGTTCGACCCGGGCGCCAGGCCCAATCCACCCACCAGGCCTGCGCACAAGTCTGAAAGGATGTCGCCAAACAGGTTGGTGGTGACAATGACATCGAATTGATGGGGATTCATCACCAACTGCATACAGGCGTTATCGACGATCATTTCGTGAAATTCGATTTCCGGATATCCCGCAGCGACTGCACGTGCAGCCTCGAGGAACAAACCGGAACAAGACTTGATGATGTTGGCCTTGTGCACTGCGGTAACTTTCTTGCGACCTTTGCTGCGAGCCAACTCGAACGCATATCGCACGATGCGTTCGGAGGCTGTGCGTGTTACGCGAATGCTCGCCAAAGCGACTTCGCCGTCCGCTGAAATACTTTGTCCTTCGGGTAGGTACGCCCCCTCGGTATTTTCGCGCACCGTGATGATGTCGATATCTTCGAAGCGCGAACGGGTACCAGGGAAACTGATCGCGGGTCGTACATTGGCATAGAGATCGAAATGGCGGCGAAGGTGGACGTTGATCGATGAGAACCCACGACCAATCGGTGTCGTCAGAGGACCTTTGAGTGCGACACCATGTTTGGCGATTGTCTCTATGGATACTGGGGGCATCAACTGCCCATGTTGCTGTAAGGCCTCTAGGCCGGCCTCAACGAAGTCGTAGCGAAGATTGCAGTCAAGAGCATCGAGTACGCGTAACGTCGCTTGCATGATCTCAGGGCCGATGCCGTCACCCTTGATGATTGCGATTGTTTTGCTCATGTTCTCTTCCTTAACAGCGCTATGTCAGCCGGCTGTATTGATTGGGTCATTGAGACTGGAGTCACGAGTCTGCTGATAAGCGTTGACTGCCCGACGGCTATACCGCTGCAGTGCGCTGTGTTTCATTGGCCGCGCCGTGACTGCGCAGGTCATCGCGGATGAAATGACGGGCGTCCTGAGAGGGTGTCAGATCTCGCGCCGCACAGAACTACTAGAGGATGATGCTGATGCGGGGCGAGCTACCGGGTCAAGCGTGCTGTCATTGCTCCAGCGAATACGCGTATAACATTAACATATAATGTTAATTCTATGCGTAGGAAAAGAGGGTTTTCATCTTGAGGACTGTGAGGCATTTGAACGTCCGTGCATGACGGGTTGAGGTGGCTTTAAGACAGGGATAAAGGAGTAGGGGGGCTCGAATCGTTCTGGACGTCGCACCGCCAATCCAAAACCAGCGGGCTCGCACCTAACAACAGGCATTGCCTCACTTTCGCATGACACGGCGGACAAAAAGCCTGACGTCATCAAAGGCAGGCACGATTGCCAGCGTCACCAGAACCATCGCGAGCGGTACCGTTGAGATGTACCCGATGTGCTTGAAGCCAAATGCACCCACCACGCCGCCGAAGAAGAAATTCAGCGCGAGCAGTATCAGTATTTTGAGTCGGGTCCGATTGGCGAGAACTTTTGGATGGGTCGATGTGCTAACGGCATTCCAATAAAACAGTTTTCCAAACTCGATACCGATATCCGTGATGATCCCGGTGATGTGAGTCGTTCGGATTTCGGCTTTGGATATTTTGGTAATCACCGCGTTTTGCAGACCCATGATGAAACACAGCAGCATCACGGTGACGGACACGAACAAACCATCCACGGTGGAAAGCTGAGCGCCCATAAATCCAAAGCAGATGAGCAGAAAGGCTTCGAACAAGAGGGGCACGGCAAACTCACTGTGCATCCGTCTGCGTCGGGAGTAATTGACCATGACCGCAGAGCACGCAGCCCCAACCAGAAAAGACAACAATGCGCCGGTGCCACTAAGAACCAGGTCGTAGTCTCCCAGCACACTGTTGTCTGCCATCGAAGAAACGATGCCTGTCATGTGTGAGGTGTACTGATGCACCGCCAGGAAACCGCCAGCGTTGATTGCTCCTGCGACGAAGGCCAGGACAAACCCAAGATGTCGGTTTGCGGCTGTGGTACGCCTTCGCCCGGTGAGGCTCCTGACATATTTGATCGGCATTTATTCACCCTTGTCTCAAGGGTGTGAGGAGCAAAAAAGCCAGCCGATTATGCATATCTGATATCACCAGGTACTCGCGATTTAGTCGGGGCTGCCCGTTGGTAGTTGATGCCTGATCGGTGAACAGAGGATCTCCTGCTGGAGCATCAGCTTAGAGCGGGTAGTGCGTCGGGTAATGCAGCTTCGCAACGCCGGTGTCGATAGCAGCCTTGGCCACTGCGCCGGCTATCGCTCCGAGCAGGCGAGCATCGAGCGCTTTGGGGAGGATGTAATCGCGCCCAAACTCGAGCTTATCGACGTTGAACGCTTGCAGCACTTCCACAGGCGTCGGCTCTTTGGCCAATTGGCGCAGTGCTTCAACCGCCGCAATTTTCATTGCTTCGTTGATCCGGGTAGCGCGGACATCCAGCGTCCCGCGGAAGATGAAGGGAAAGCCCAGAACGTTATTGACCTGGTTCGGGTAATCAGAGCGACCGGTCGCCATGATCAGGTCATCACGAGTGGCCATGGCGAGCTCGTAGCTGATTTCAGGGTCCGGGTTCGAGCAGGCAAACACGACCGGATTAGGTGCCATCGCTGCCAGTGCTTCTGCCGGAAGCAGATTGGCTCCAGACAGACCGACAAACACATCAGCGCCCTTCATGGCTTCCATCAGCGTACGCGGGCCACCGTCGTTAACGAATTGTGCTTTGTATTGATTGAGGCCTTCCCGAGCGGAGTGAATAACGCCGATGCGATCGACCATGTACAGATTGCGTCTTTGAGCGCCGAGACTCAGCAGTAGTCGCATACAGGCAGTGGCTGCGGCACCCGCACCAAGGCAAACAATTCTCGCATTTCCCAGGGTTTTGCCCTGAATCTCAAGTGCATTGAGCATGCCGGCGGCAGTGACGATGGCAGTGCCGTGTTGGTCGTCATGGAAGACGGGGATGCTGCATTGCTCGATCAGTGCTTCTTCGATTTCAAAGCACTCAGGAGCTTTGATGTCTTCCAGGTTAATGCCGCCAAAGGTGTCAGCAATGCGTACGACTGTCTCGACAAAGGCCTGGGAGCTTTCAGCGTTGACTTCGATATCGATCGAATCGATTCCGGCAAAACGCTTGAACAGCAATGCTTTCCCTTCCATGACCGGCTTGCTGGCCAAGGGACCTAGATTGCCCAGGCCCAGAATGGCAGTGCCGTTGGTGATCACAGCCACCAGATTTCCTTTACCGGTGAAGCGGTAGGCATTCTCGGGATTCTTTGCTATTTCGCGTACAGGCTCGGCTACGCCAGGGCTGTAAGCCAGTGCGAGTTGGGCGGCTGTGTCGGCAGGCTTGTTCAGCGCAATGCTGATTTTTCCTGGGGTTGGGAACTCGTGGTAATCCAGTGCAGCCTTTTTGAAGTCGGTAGTCATGCGATCACCTGATTAGATGTTTATTACAATCACATGTTAACATTATTATAATGATAGGCGATGAGGTCCTGACCCACAGACCAGGATCGAATTGCCAGCTGAGCGCTGCTGATGAAGGGGTTTATCAGCCAGCGGACCCACTCTATTGGCCCTAAGACTTCAGGGCGGGCCTGTATCTGTTGGCCAATAGAGATCCTCCTGTGCTTGAACCCGTCTTAGGCCACCTTGTGTGGCCATTTTTTTGCGCGCTCGAATGTCCCAAGCGTCAAGGCGCTGGGGTCATGGGTGTGAACGACAGGCTCGGATGAGCGCGGTGATCAATGATCTTGGCTGTGAGAGACGTGGTGAGTTCGCGGGAAGGCATGGGGTGCGTCGATTCTTTCTTTTAGTGTGGCGGCATATTCCTTTGCTCCCTGCTCAGTCCGAAATTGGATGCAGCGGCTACCGAAATGTACCGACTAATACGCTTCGCTTTGACCGGACAGATACCCCACCTTTACTGACATCTCAAACTCCTTGAGTGGAACAATCAGAAATGAACTTCGGCGGACTTGATACCCAGCTCTCGAAGCTCGCGGATCAGTTCATCGAGGTGTCCAAATGACTCAATTTCTTCGCTGTCATTGACCAGAAAATAGCTTCTCCCGGCGTCCTTTTTGAAAAGAATGATCCACTCGTGCGTATTGGCCGGGTTGGCTATCACATGCGTGTCGAAGTGCATGCCTTCACCGTGTTTGGTTTTGACGTCGTCGCGTTTCATGCGGGGTCTCCGGGCATAAGTTTATGCGCTCTCGACACTGTATCTACAGTGTCGCTGGTGTCGTACGAGGCTAGGCCAATTGCTTTACTATTATCACGGCATGTGAATAGTATGCACATGCCACCAAAGCGAGGCTAGTCATGATTGCGATACGAGAAGCTTGGAAAGCGGGCTTGTTAGGGCGCGAGCATTGGCTTCGAAATATCGTTTCGGGGGTCATCGTCGGCGTCGTGGCGCTACCCTTGGCCATGGCATTTGCCATCGCTTCGGGCGTCAAGCCGGAGCAAGGGATCTACACGGCAATTGTAGGTGGCTTGTTGGTTTCGCTTTTCGGCGGGAGTCGACTACAGATCGCCGGCCCTACCGGGGCGTTCATCGTCATTCTGGCCAGCGTAACCGCCAAGTACGGCGTTGATGGCTTGCAGATCGCGACAATGATGGCGGGCGCAATTTTATTACTGCTCGGCATCACCAAGCTGGGCGCACTCATCAAGTTTATTCCCGATCCCGTGATCGTTGGGTTCACCGCTGGCATCGGTGTGATCATTTGGGTCGGGCAGTGGAAATACTTTTTGGGCTTGCCGAAAATCAGTGGCGAGCATTTTCATGAGCGGCTTTGGCACCTCATCCAGGCGCTGCCCGGCCTTCATGTGCCCACGACCCTGTTAGCCATCTTGAGCCTGCTGCTGGTGATTCTTGCGCCTAAAATTCCAGGCGTGAGGCGTGTTCCGGGTCCTCTGATTGCCATGGTCGTTGTGACGGCGTTGCATTCCGGTTTTCAATTCGATGGCGTGGCAACGATCGGGAGTGCATTCGGGGGGATTCCTCAAGGCCTACCCAAAATGGGTCTGCCTGAAATAACGCTGCCACAGATCATTGAATTGATTGGTCCTGCGTTCGCGATCGCGATGCTGGGGGCTATCGAGTCGCTGTTGTCTGCTGTTGTCGCCGACGGGATGGCCGGCACCAAACATGATTCCAATCAGGAGTTAATCGGACAAGGCATTGCCAACCTGGTCACTCCTCTGTTTGGTGGCTTTGCCGCAACAGGTGCGATCGCTCGAACAGCGACCAACATCCGCAACGGTGGCAACAGCCCCATTGCGGGTTTTGCGCACGCCGTCACCTTGATTTTATTGATCTTCTTCTTGGCACCTCTGGCTTCGGATATCCCGCTGTGCGCGTTGGCTGCGATCTTATTCGTGGTCGCTTACAACATGAGCGAACTGAAACACTTCAAACGCATGGTCAAACGAGCCCCTAAAGCGGACGTTGCGATCCTTTTAATCACCTTCAGCCTGACCGTTTTCAGCGATCTAGCGATTGCAGTGAATATCGGGGTCATTCTCGCCACGCTGCAATTTATGCGTCGGATGGCTTCATCTGTAGAGGTTCAGCTAATGGTCGAAAAAGAGCTGGAGGCAGAGTTGCGCATGAATGGGCATGTACATCTTCCACCTGGTGTTTTGGTTTACACCATTGAGGGGCCTCTCTTCTTTGGCGCAGCAGAAAACTTTGAGCGCGTTTTAGCTCAGACGCACACCGATCCCGGGACGTTGATTATTCGCCTGAAACGGGTGCCGTTCATGGATATCACGGGCTTACAAACGCTGCTCGAAGTTATTGAGCAGTTGCGCAAGCGCAGCATCGTCGTGAAGTTGTGTGAAGCCAACGAAAAAGTCCTTGGCAAGCTCGACAGGGCAGGGATTATTCAGGCGCTCGGCTCACAGCATTATCATGCTGACTTCAGTGGCGCACTGGGCAGTTACGCCGAGATCGACAAAACCCAGGGTTAGAGATGAGGTGCAAGAGAGTAGAAGGAGCGATGAGCAGGTATTCGTCGTACCCGCTCATGCGCAGATGAATCACTTGCCATTGGCCGCAGCTTTGCTTTTGGTGGCGTAGGACGCGCCATGCGTCTCCAGATAGTCTCGAATAAGCTGTCGAACGACCTGAGAGGGCGTCAGGTCCTGAGACGCGCACAGCTCCTCAAGCGCTTTTTTCTTAATGGGATCAATGAGCACAGTTAGTCGTGCAGTCTTATTTTCCATGGAATTGCCTGTACCCTAAAACGATCAATGTTAATCAAATTGTAATGTCCGGAGATTTATTTGTCACCGGTTAGGTTCGTTACAGTTAACTGGATTGACCGTGATCAGAAGTCGACGAACCGTCGCAAATGATCGCGACGAGGTTGCCCTTACCTGTAAAGCGGTAAACGTCTATCGCCACGCAAGGCTGCAAACCCGCTGGGCTATACGCCATTGCCAAGTCGCCTGCCGTTTCGACTTGCACGCTTGATTCTGAGCGGATAACCCTCATGACGATACATCACCGTGTTTTTTTGCCCTGTGCTCATCGCACGCCTCAGCTGTGCTTTTATTATCATAATATGATAATGTTATTAGGCCCTGATGTGTGTCATTGAGGGCGGTTCATTTCAAGAACTTTTCCCATTTGCAGTACAGGCTGGTTCCGTAGATGAAGGCTTACCACGCTGGTTGGGTGATCTATTACTGTGAGTTATCAGGCGTTGCAGCCTTCGCAGTGACAGGCACCCTAATGGCAGGGCGAAAATCGTTGGACTGGTTCGGCGTAATTACCATAAGTTTAGTCACCGCTTTAGGCGGCGGTGCCTTGCGTGACGTACTGATGGCACATTATCCGATCGAGTGGGTTTCCAATGAGAATGGCTTTTTGGTAGGAGTTAGTGCTTCGCTAGGAACCATGATTTGGGCGAGGACCTTGAAAACCTTCAACGATAGGGTGTTGTTGGTAGCCGATGCATTTGGATTGGCTGTATTTACGGTCAGAGGAACAGATATGGCTCTTCAACAAAACCTCCCTCCCAGCATCGCAGTGATCATGGGTGTAGCTACCGCAGTCGCAGGGGGTGTGATGCGTGATGTGTTGTGTAACGAAATACCGTTGGTGTTTAAACGTGAGGTTTATGCATCCATCAGTATTTTGGGTGCCGTCGCCTACATCACGCTGTTGGATTTGCAGATTTCACTTGAAGTAGCGTCTGCAATCGCTATTGCGTTCGTTTTTGTCAGCCGTATTGCTGCCATTCGTTGGAAATGTAAGCTACCCAGATTCCATGTGGTCGATTGATCTTGTTGCTTGCCCAACAAAGCTACGTCCTATAAGAGAACATGAGTGATGCTTAAGTCATCTCTGCCCCCCATCCTTGAGGCTGCTCCTGCAGCTTTTTTTTCTTCGCCGTTAGATGCTACAAACCACATCGCTCTTCAGAATTTTCTGACGGTGACGACAACTTACGCATATTCCTTTGGTGTCGTGAGTTGTTTATGAAGAAGATTGCTGTCCTGATGTTTGCCGTTCTTTTCCTTGTCGGATGTACCAACCAGAAATTCAAGCCCGAATACCGTGCCCAGATACACACAGTGAAAATTCTCCCGGTTTCGTGGAAACCCAGGAAATGAGTTACATGGGACGTGAACAAGCATGGGGCGCTGCATTGGGCGCAGGTGTCGGCGCCGGTGTAGGGATGGCAGCAGGTGCATCGAACCTGACCAAGGCTGCTTTGGGTGGCGCCGGATTTGCCGTCGGCCTGAAAGCAGGCGACCTAGCGTCAATGTCGACGGTTGATGCCATTCTTTACAACATGGAAACCGCTGATATCAACTTGGGTGAGTTGGTCAAAAAGAGTTTCGAGGAGCAACTGGTCGCTACCGGGCGTTTCAAGATCGCTGCTGAAAACGAACCTGCCGATGCACAGATTGAACTGACCATCCTGAACTGGGGTTTCGCTCTGACTCAAGGCTTCAGCAGCGTGGTGTACCCAACGATTGCTGTGAGCGGCGTCATAAAACGCGGCGATGAACTGATCTGGCAGCGCAATGAACCGATAACCGCGTTCAACGGCGCCAACACCTATGGCTATACGCCGTTGCGCTATCGCACTGAACCGGAGTTGCTACGTACGGCGTTGACGGGGGTTACGCAAATTGTAGGCAGCTATCTGATCAAAGACATGAACGAATGACTGCTGGTCTGTAGGAAACTTAGTTTTTACGCAGCGTGCTCACACCGGAGGCCGACTGCGCAGAAGTCTGAAAATTGGCTGCCAATGCAATACGAGCCAGTGCGGGAATGGATTTGGAATGAGTGCGGGTCATGATCGAAGCCCGATGATTTTCAACCGTGCGCTGGCTGATTCCGAGCTCTACTGCGATGTTTTTGCTCGGATGCCCTGCAAGTACCATGTCCATGATCTGTCGCTGCCGGAGGGTCAGGCTATCAATGCAATGAGTGGCTTCCTGAGTCCATGCCAGCTTTTTATTTGCGTCAAGTGAGTGCTCCAAGGCTCTCGCAACACTTTGAAGTACCTCGCTACGACCAAATGGCTTTTCAATAAAATCTGAAGCACCTGCCTTCATGGCATCTACGGCGATTGAAACTTCGCTGCTACCGCTAATCATTACGGCGGGCAGGTTATCGCCGTTGCGTCTCAATCGATGCAGGAGTTCAAGGCCTTCCATCCTTGGCGGATGAGTATCCACCAGTAAACATGCACGTAGGCCGGGAGAGTAGTCCTTCAGGAACGCCTCGCATGACGCATAGTCCTGGACTAGGTAGTCGCTGGATTCAAGCACACCTCGAATCGTATCGCGAAAAAGATCGTCACGATCCACTACAAATATGATTGATGTCTTGGTATCGCAGGACTCGGCTTTATCGAGTTGCTCATCGTCAACAATCGCCAGGCGTTGTTGTGCAAGCAAGGAAGTAATAACAAAAATGACCTCTTTGAGCTTCGCCGGTTTGTTGAGCTGAGTACAGTGCTCGAACGCCACGTCACGGGAGGTCTGTCGTGAAATATCACCAGTCAGGATGATGGCGGGAATGCTGCGGTGCAGTCTTTTGCGCAGTTGGCTGATTAGTTGCAAGCCATTGATCGATCCTGGCAGATTGAAGTCAGCCAGTATCAGATCAGGCTGGACACCTCGATGTGTGACGCTTTCGAGCGCCGTGACACCGTCGATCGCCATTGCCACTTGATATCCTTCAGATTTGAGCAGGCCGCCCAGTAATTCGAGCAGTTCAACGTCATCCTCGACAATCAGGATCATTTCTTTGTTGGTTACTGGGCCGTGCTCTTGTAAATCATTTTCTTGCGCCGCGCTTGGCAGGGCTGCGCTTTCACGGGATAAAGCGACGTCAATAGAAAATGCAGACCCTTTTGCAAGACTCGATTGCACACGTAAACGGTGGCCCAACACGGTGCACAAGCGTTTAACGATAAGTAATCCTGTGCCATTCCCCAGACTGAAGTTTTCTATAGGCGCCGCGTAGTCTTTGAGGACTAATTCCTGCTCCGATGACCCCATGCCTATACCGGTATCCCAGACTTCAATGCTGAGCCACCGGCCGTGGCGGCGGCAGCCCAGAAGTATCCGACCTTCATGGGTGTACTGCAGCGCATTGGACAGCAGATTGCGCAACATTTGCTCCAGTAGGCGCGGGTCACTTTCCACCGAAAGATGACAAGGAACTACCTTCAGTTTCAAACCTTTGGCACCTGCCTTGTAGCGGAACTCGTCAGCGAGTCGATCCAGCAGGTCACTCATTCGAAAGCTGACGGGGTTTGCCAGGATCGCGCCGGTTTCAATGTGGTTGATATCCAGAAGGGCATTCAGCATTCCGGACATTGCGCCCACGGTTTCGCCAATCCTGACCGTCAGCTTTCGAGGTTGCTCATCTTTGAGAATGCCCAGCAGCAGGCCTTGCAACAACTTGAGTGTTTGTAAAGGCTGGCGTAGATCATGACTGGCGGAGGAGAGAAAGCGTATCCGGGTGGCGTTAGCGAGTTCCGCTTTCTGCGTTGCGTCTTCAAGCGCTTGGGTGACCTGCTTTTTATCGCAGATATCGGTAAAGGTAATGATCACACCTTCAACAAAATCATCTTGTTTGTTATAGGGCGAAATCCGACGGGTAAAACTCACTCCACTACGCGATTCGACTTCTCGCTCCAGCGGAGTCATATCACGCATGACAGTCCTGGCATCATCCAGGAGATTCACATCGGTTGCCATCGGACATAGGTCAGCCAGTGGTCGCCCAATGTCCTGGGTAAGAATGTTGAATAGTGACTGACTAGCGGGGGTGAACAAGCGGATATTCAGATTTGCGTCTAACAGAATGACCGCGATGTTCATGCTATTCAGCACGTTCAGTGAAACAAGCGAGGCGGTCCGTTGCTGTTCGAGCGAAGCACGAAGCTGATCATTCATCTCAGTCAGCTCGATGTTCAAGGAGCGCAACTGGTGAGTGGATTCGGTTGTGTTCTTTGGTGTCAATTGCTCTTTCGAGCCCAGCGTTGCAGCATCGGCTGAAGGAGATGGGGTAATCACCTTGGGCGTGGCCGTTCCAGCGTCGAGTGGAAGGCGAACAGGCATTGTGATCTCGCAGCAATGCATTCCGAAGGAATACGTCTCCTTGGATCCTACACCCCTTTAGTCGCTACGCAATGTCCACGCTTCAATGCTGTTCGAGTCAGCAACGTTGTAAATGGCATTCCCAACTGACCTGCTAAAAGTTACCCCGCCATTGCTGAACCGCGCCTACGTTTGTACCAGTGTATGTCGTCAAAGGTCTCCGACCGACGGTCGCTTATAGAATGCCTTGCTTACAGAAAACCCCTAGGTAGTTTCCGAGTCTGTCGCCCCCACTGTGATTCCTCATACCCTGAAATTCAGACCGGTGCATCTCTACGGGGGTGCTTTTCGACGACTCGGCACTCAGAGTACGACCCATGACCGATAAAGATGACTCGCAAACAAATGTACCGAGTGAAACTGAGCCACGTTTCTACCTCGTAGGCGGGGGAATAGCGGCTATGGCTGCGGCCGCGTTCATGATCCGTGATGGCGATGTCATCGGGCGCAACATCACCCTCTTCGAAAAACTCGACACGCCCGGGGGTAGTCTTGATGGTGGAGGATCGGCACAGGACGGTTATGTGCTTCGTGGGGGACGAATGTTCGAGAGCAAGTATGTATGCACTCTGGAGTTGTTCGCGTCGATTCCGACCCTTGATGGCAAAACAACCGTCACGCAGGAGACACTCGCCTGGAATGAACGGATGCACACGTCTTCCAAGTCACGACTTGCCCGCAACGGTCTCAGGGAAACGGCTCCGGAATTCGGACTTACCGAGGGTGACATTCTGACGATCGAGAGGATCGCAATCGAGTCGGAAGCAGCATTGGGACGAACCACGATCGCCGATCAGTTTTCAGAGTCGTTCTTCCAGACTCAATTCTGGTTGATGTGGTGCACCACGTTTGCATTTCAACCCTGGCACAGTGCCGGGGAATTCCGTCGCTACATCGTGCGCTTCGCACACATGGTGGCGGGATTCAATCGGCTCGAAGGCATCATGCGAACGGTCTACAACCAGTACGATTCGCTGGTCAGGCCCTTGCACAAATGGCTGGTCGAGCACGGCGTGGTCTTTGAGCAAGGGGCTTGCGTGACGGATATGCATTTGCGTGAGCAAAGCAACGGCAAAAGCGTCAAGCGTATCCTCTACGAGCGCAATGGCGGGCAGTCAGTCGTCGATGTTCGAAGCTGTGATTACGTGTTAGTGACGCTTGGCTCCATGACCGAAGCGTCGAGCATTGGAGGTATGGATCAGGCTCCGCAATTGAAAAGCAAAGCGATCAAAGGCGCTTGGGCTCTTTGGGAAACATTGGCAAAAGGCAGGCCCGAGTTTGGCCACCCACAGGTGTTTTCCAATCATATCGATGCGACCAAGTGGGTATCGTTTACGACGACCCTCAGCGATCCGGTCTTTTTGCGACGGACCGTGGAATTTACCGGCAACGTACCGGGGGAGGGCGGTTTAATAACCTTTCCTGAGTCCAACTGGTTGATGTCGATAGTGGTGCCATTCCAGCCCCACTTTATTGACCAGCCCGAGGAAGTCAGCGTGTTTTGGGGCTACGGATTGCATGTCGACGTCCCGGGCAATTTCGTCAATATCCCGATGTCTGCCTGTACCGGGCGGGAAATCATGACGGAGTTGCTTGGGCATCTGCACTTTGGTTCAGACAGCCAGGCCATCCTGAAAAGCGCAATCTGCATTCCCTGCATGATGCCGTTCATCACCAGTCAGTTCATGCCGCGAGAGGAGGGCGATCGACCTCAGGTCGTGCCCGAGGGATACAAAAACCTGGCCTTTATAGGGCAGTACTGTGAACTGCCTAACGACGTCGTCTTCACCGTGGAGTACTCGATACGTACTGCGCAATGCGCAGTTTCCAGTTTGCTGGGGCTCAAACGCAAACCGCCAAAAGTCTACAAGGGCGCGACTGATCCTCGTGTCTTGTTCAAGGCCTTCAAGGCGTTGCATGACATGGGCGTTTAAGTGCTGCTGATCTGCACATCCCTTGCCTAGGTAGTTTCCGAGCCTTTTTTCAGAGCCAACTACCGAATAGGGTGATCTCTCTGCATCGGCAGACCGAACTTCGCCTATTCAGGCGCCAAGGAGTCACACCATGAGAAAACTCACCCTGACTGCTTCATTGATCGTGGTCTTGGCGATGACTGCCGGTTGCAGTCACCGCCGACAGGAGATTGATGCCCGGATAAGCGGCGCCGAAGACATGGCAACAGCGGCCAGAGTGCACGCGGATCAATCGGCGGCCAAAGCTGATCAGGCACTGCGTGCGGCCCTGGAGGCAAAGAAATCGGCAGACGAAGCCAATGAGCGCGCACAACTTATGCTCAAAAAGGCCGGTCGCGCCAATTAGCGACAGACGCATTTCAATTCAATTGAATGGCACCGCTATGAAAATGAACATTTTGCTGGGTCTGATGTGTGCTTGCCTTGCCGGCTGCGGACATGCTCCGACTGAAAAAACGGTGACCACGCCGGACTCGATCGAAAATCTCAATCAGCCCCGCATCAAAGTGCCGGTTACAGCCAAGGACGACTACGTTACCAAGACCAAAGCACTGACCGGGCTGGAGGGTGACGGATGGGTGTTCGACCCGCTCTACGCGACCGCCGTGAATACCGACCGCCGTGACCTTGCCGTGTGTGGCTTTGCTCGCCAGCGAGGTACGACAAACTCGGTTTACTTTGCCTATTACAGCGGCGAGCTGATCCTTTCGGATGACAAAGCTCCTTCTGGCGTCAGTGTCGAAAATGAATTCCTGACGATGATTTGTTCCCACTCCTGAAGCGTGATAGCCACGTTATTAGCGCTAGACAATCGCCCCGAATAGTCTGCCAACCACGGCGGTAATGACCATCGCCAACGCCCCCAAAAATGTCACCCTCCAGGCCCCCGCCAGCAAGGGAGCGCCCCCGGCCTTTGCGGCGACGGCGCCCAATGTGGCGAGGAAAACAAGTGACATGATCGATATCCAAAGGATCACGTTCTGAAGCGGCACTATCAGCGTTACGGCGACCGGCAAAATGGCGCCGACGATGAAACTCGTCGCTGACGCAAACGCTGCCGAAAGAGGCTTGGCACTCAGTTCCTCGGAAATACCCAGTTCATCTCGGGCGTGTGAACCAAGGGCATCGTGCGCCATTAACTGGATGGCCACCTGTCTGGCCAGTTCAGGGGCAACCCCTCGGCCGACGTAGATATGTGCAAGCTCTTGATGTTCAGCCGCAGGCTTTGTTTCGATCTCTTTTTTCTCTCTTGCCAAGTCAGCGTGCTCGGTATCGGCCTGGGAGTGCACGGAAACGTACTCACCTGCCGCCATCGACATAGCGCCCGCTACGAGCCCCGCGACACCCGTCACGATCAGCGTGTTGTGCGTGGTACTGGCGGCTGCAACGCCGATTAACAGGCTGGCGGTTGACACAATTCCATCGTTTGCCCCCAGCACAGCCGCTCTGAGCCAGCCTATACGGCTGCTGTTATGGGTTTCGGCATGACGACGCATGAATTTGCTCATTGCAGTTGACCTGTTGCGCGATGGCTTCAGCCGAGAGTGTAGGTAGTTTCCGAGGCTACTCATGAGCAAATCAGGCGCCTAACTTGATTGACTCTGCCACTGCGCAGCCACAACTGTCGTTTTGGCGTTGAGGCCCAGGGACTGACTGACGCACGGCCCTGTCATAAAAGCCGCACCGGCAACCACATTATTCGGGATTGAATTGATGAAAACCGATAAGGAACTAAAAAACGACATCCTTGCAGAGCTGCGCTGGGACCCCTCCGTCAATGCCGAACAGATCGGTGTTGAGGTCGAGGATGGCATCGTGACCCTCGCCGGACACGTCAACAGTTACGTCGAAAAATGGGCCGCTGAACAAGCCGTGCAGAAGGTCTCGGGTGTTCGCGCGCTGGCCATAGAAATGGACGTCAAACTGCCGGGCGCGAGTCAGCGTAACGATGCCGATATTGCGCTTTCTGCTGAAAGTGCCTTGGAGTGGACAACCAACCTGACCAACGACTCGATTAAGGTTCAGGTTGAAGGTGGTTGGGTGACTCTGTCCGGCGATGTGGAGTGGGAATACCAGCGCAGGGAAGCCAAAGGCGCGGTCCGTAACCTGATGGGCGTCAGGGGGATCAGTAACAACATTTTGATCAAGTCCACGATATCGGCAAAAGGAGTGAAGACCGACATCACGGATGCGCTCAAGCGTCGGGCCATTATTGACTCGCAGAAGATTACGGTCGAAGTCCACGGTGCTGATGTGACCTTGTCCGGGACAGTCGACAACTGGGCGGAGCGAGAGTTGGCGATGCATTCAGCCTGGAGTGCGGCTGGCGTAAAGAATGTGCAGAACAACATCATCGTCAGCTACTGATCTTCATGCGGTGTTCGGCAGCGGAACTCGTGTGTCTTGCACCGTTTTCAGATACGACCCCATGAGCAGGCCTCAGATCATGAGCATTAACCGTTCTGATTTCTACATCTTTAAAACCCATGCCGAAGCCGAAAGTGCGATACGTGCTCTGAGCCAGGCAGACTTTGACGTAAAGAAACTCTCTATCGTGGGTAAGGGCTATCACACGGAAGAACACCCGATCGGGTTTTACCAGTTGGGAGACAAAGTAAAGTCTTGGGGCGCCATGGGAGCTCTTTGGGGCAGTGTCTGGGGGCTGCTTATTACTCCGGCATTTTTCTTCCTACCTGGCCTGGGGCTCGTTGCCTTGGCGGGTCCTTTGGTGGCCATGTTGGTAAGTGCGCTGGAGGGCGCTGTGATTGTCGGCGGTGTCTCCGCACTCGGCGCAGCGCTATTAAATATGGGGTTAAGCAAAGACCAGGTCATCAAATACGAAACTGCCCTCAAGGCTGACGAGTATTTATTGATGGTGCATGGCAGCAGCCACGATATCGATGCGGTGCGAGCTGTGCTCGGGGATTGAAATCAGGGCGCTTTCGTTTCGAGAGAGCTGCGCATTTAGCCACTACCAGAGCACTCCCATAGGGAATAACACTTGTGGGCTCTCAGCCGAAATCCATCGGCCTGTGTTCACTCAAGTGAAGGCATTCGTCATGGCTTATACAAGTGTTAATCCCAGTGACGGCCAGTTGCTGGAAAGCTTTGAACAAATCAGCGATCTCGAGCTGGAAGAAAAGCTTGCTGCCGCAGATCATTGTTTTCAGAGTTGGAAACACACCTCTTATGCGCAACGTGCCGCAGTGATTGGCAGGGCGGCAGAACTGATGCATTCCAGGATTGATGATTTGGCTCGACTGGCAACATTGGAGATGGGGAAACGCATCAGCGAAGCAAGTGGTGAAGTGACCTTCAGCGCCGATATTCTGGATTATTACGCAAAGAATGCTGAGCTTTTTTTGGCACGCCGAAGACTCCACCCCCAACAGGGCGAAGCCCATGTGGAAAGCAGCCCTATCGGGGTGATTTTCGGCGTTGAACCCTGGAACTTTCCTTTTTACCAATTGGCACGTGTCGCAGGGCCGCATCTCATGGCGGGCAATGTGTTGGTGGTCAAGCACGCCGGTTGTGTTCCGCAATGCGCGATGGCTTTCGAGTCGCTGTTGGTCGAGGCCGGAGCACCCTTGGGCCTCTACACCAACCTGATGATTTCCCATGAGCAGTCGGACCGCGTAGTGGACGACGCACGCATCAAAGGTGTCGCCCTGACGGGTAGCGTAGCCGCCGGCCGCAGTCTCGCGGCGAGGGCCGGAGCCAACCTCAAGCCTTCATCGATGGAACTGGGCGGCAGCGACGCATTTATCGTCCTGGAGGACGCCGACCTCGACCTCGCCATCAAATGGGCGGTCTGGGGCCGTATGTACAACTGCGGGCAAACCTGTTGCGCCGCCAAGCGTTTTATCGTGCTTGAAGAAGTCGCAAATGTATTTATCGAGCGCTTTCAGGCAGCACTGGCCGCGCTTAAGCCAGGCAATCCGATGGACGAAAGCACAACACTGGGACCCATGTCGACTGAGTCCGCCCTGCAACAATTGTTGGCACAGGTCGAAGACGCTGTTTTTAACGGCGCCGAGGTACTGCTTGGTGGCGAGAGAATTCGTCGTCCGGGCGCTTACATGAGTCCGACCATCCTGACCAACATTGCGCCCGACAATCCGGCTTTCAGAGATGAATTCTTTGGCCCTGTCGCGCTTTTTTTCCGGGTCAAGGATGAAGAAGAGGCGATCGCGCTAGCCAATGACTCGGATTTCGGCCTAGGTGGCTCGGTGTTCACACGGGACGTAGGCCGTGGTCTGCGAGTCGCTAGCCGGATCGATACCGGCATGATGTTTATCAACAACATCAGCTGGTCAGATGCTGAATTGCCCTTCGGCGGGATTAAGAACTCCGGTTACGGGCGTGAGTTGGGCGATATGGGCATCCAGGCCTTCGTTAACAAAAAACTGGTGCGTTACGTCTCCATCGACGCTCCGGTTTAAGAGCGCTTGGCGCGCATTCAGGGCTCTTGTCACTTCATGTGGCCCCACGTACGGGACCGCTCAAAAAGGAAGCTCCCATGACACTCCAAATGCAGGCTGCCGTCGTTGAACAATTCGGCCAGCCGCTGGTGCTTAAACGTTGCGATATTCCAACCCCCGGTCCCGGGCAGATTCTAGTTCGTACCGAGGCCTGCGGGGTTTGTCATACCGACCTGCATGCGGCTCGTGGCGACTGGCCGCTCAAACCGGGTTTGCCTTTTATTCCGGGACACGAAGGCATCGGTATCGTCACAGCACTCGGAGCCGGAGTAACCAGTGTCAAGGAAGGCGAGCGGGTCGGTGTGCCGTGGCTGTATTCGGCCTGCGGGCATTGTGAATACTGTCTGTCGGCTTGGGAGACTGTGTGTGCCCAAGCACAATTCGGCGGCTACACAAAGAACGGCGGCTTTGCCGAATACATTCTGGCCGACCCGAACTACGTCGCGCACATTCCCCATGGCCTTGATCCAAGAGAGGCGGCGCCGATCATTTGTGCCGGCGTCACGACTTACAAAGGCATCAAGGAAACCGGTGCCCGGCCCGGACAGTGGATTGTGATTTCTGGTGTGGGCGGACTGGGTCACCTGGCGGTTCAGTATGCCAAGGCCATGGGGCTGCGAGTCTGCGCCGTTGATATTGATGACCGCAAACTGGCCCATGCCACCCGGCTTGGAGCCGATGCCGTGGTTAACGCAAAAACGGGCGACCCGGTCGAGGCGGTAAAAGAGGCTACTGGCGGCGGTGGCCATGGTGTGCTGATCACGGCGCCTTCGCTCAGCGCATTCAATCAAGGCGTCGCCATGACGCGTAAACACGGGACTTGTGTGCTGGTGGGGTTGCCGCCGGGTGAGTTTCCAGTGCCGCTATTCGACGTGGTCGCCAATTGCATCACCGTTCGCGGTTCGTTTGTAGGCAATCGCCAGGACATGGCCGAGGCTCTGGCCTTTGCTGCTCAGGGCAAGGTCAAGGCAGACATCGAATTGCAGCCGTTGTCGGCGATCAACCAGATTTTCGAGCGCCTCGAACGCGGTGATGTTCCATCGCGAGTGGTCATTGACTTCAGTGCGCTTTGAAAGAGTGGCAGAGCATGAATATGTTGATTTCCGAGTCTGTACTGACTAGTCGCCAGACTGCCGTGCTGACAGTTCGGCAGATGGCGGATGTTGATCGGCGATCGGTCGCTGCCGGTGTGTCCTCTTTTGAATTGATGGCCAATGCCGGTGCGGCAGTGGCGCACGAAATCGAGTGCCGCTGGACACCAAGACCTGTGCTGGTGCTGTGCGGGCCAGGTAACAACGGTGGTGATGGTTTTGTCGCCGCGCATCTGCTGGCAGAAGCCGGTTGGCTGGTGAGGGTGGCAATGCTGGGTAGCCGATTCAGCCTCAAAGACGAAGCGCGGCAACATGCCGAGCGATGGAGCGGGGAAGTGGAAGCGTTGAGTCCCTCGGTGCTCGAAGGTGCCGAATTGATCGTTGACGCTCTGTTCGGGGCAGGTCTCAGTCGCCCATTGGAAGGCCAGGCGCTGGAAACGCTTGCCGCCGCCAGCCATGGCACCGCACCCATTGTCGCAATTGATACACCTAGCGGGGTAATGGGCGATACCGGAGAAGCGTTAGGGGCGGTATCGTCAGCTCTGACCGTGACTTTTTTCCGCAAAAAACCAGGTCATCTGCTGCTACCGGGGAGGGACCTGTGCGGCGAAGTTATCGTTGCCGACATTGGCACTCCCAAAGCGGTGATCGACTCCATCGCACCCCAGACGTTTGAGAATCATCCCGCGTTGTGGCTGGCCAACCTGCCGCAAGCCAAGGCTGACACCGACAAACATAGCCGTGGCCATGCACTGATCTTTGGCGGGTATCCAATGACCGGTGCTGCCCGAATGGCTGCCAGAGGTGCAGCAAGAGCCGGGGCTGGGCTCACGACCATTGCGGTGCCTGAAATAGCGTTCCCCATTTACGCCGCAGCGCTGAACAGCATCATGGTGCGTCCATGGGTGACGCCGGAAGATTTTGGTCACTTGCTTAATGGCAGTCGCTTTTCCGCCTGGTTGATCGGCCCGGGTGCCGGGGTGGACAAGGAAACCTTCGGCCATGCACTGGCAATGCTTGCCACTGGCCGCCCAACCATCATCGACGCCGATGCGATATCCGCATTTCAGGATGAACCCGGTGCGCTGGATCGAGCCATTCAAGGTCCTTGCGTGCTGACGCCCCATGAGAATGAGTTCCGTCGTGTTTTTGATCCCTTTGGCGACAAGCTGACCCGCACCCGAGCCGCCGCCCGGCGTAGCGGGGCGGTAGTCGTCCTCAAAGGCAGTGACACCGTGATTGCCGCCCCGGATGGCAGAGCAATCATTAACGCCAATGCGCCGCCAACATTGGCCTCCGCTGGCACGGGCGACGTTTTGAGTGGAATTATCCTGGGCCTGCTCGCGCAAGGAATGTCGGCCTTTGACAGTGCCGCTGCGGGAGTCTGGTTGCACGGCGCGGCGGCTGCGGAATTCGGCCCTGGATTAATGGCAGAAGATCTGCCGGAACTGTTGCCCGCGGTGTTCCGTCGGCTGTACAGCTGATAGCCATCCGCTAAGGAGAAAGCAATGCGCCAGGGACTTACGACTCAACAGTTACAGGTCATGGATGCCTATTGGCGGGCAGCCAACTATCTGTCCGTCGGGCAGATTTACTTGCAAGACAACCCCTTGCTTGAAGCGCCCTTGTTACTTAAACACCTAAAGCCACGACTGCTGGGCCATTGGGGGACAACGCCGGGTTTGAATTTGCTTTATGTGCACCTCAATCGGGTGATCAAAGCTTTTGACCTCGATATGATTTTCATTGCGGGGCCTGGCCATGGTGGCCCCGGTATCGTTGCGCAGACCTATCTCGAGGGCTCGTATACCGAGCGTTATCCAGCGATCGAGCGTAATCGCAACGGGCTGTGCAGGCTCTTCCGTCAATTTTCCTGGCCAAACGGGATTTCCAGTCACGTCTCGGCGCAAGTACCCGGATCCATCCATGAAGGTGGGGAGCTGGGTTACTCCCTAGTGCATGCTTTCGGGGCGGCTTTCGACAATCCACAGTTGATCGTTGCCTGCGTGATTGGTGATGGTGAAGCCGAGACCGGCGCGCTGGCAGCCAGTTGGCACTCGAACAAATTCCTCAATCCGATTCGTGATGGCGCCGTACTCCCGATTCTGCATCTCAACGGTTTCAAGATTGCCAACCCGAGTGTGTTGGCACGTATCCCTTACGAGGAATTGATCTCGCTCATGCGGGGTTATGGCTATGAGCCTTATCTCGTCGAGGGCGATGACCCGTTGCTGGTGCATCAAGCACTGGCGGCCACGCTCGATACCGTTATGCAGAGCATTCGCGACATTCAGGCAACAGCCCGTCGGGCACCCAAAGGTGAAAGACCGCAACGGCCGACGTGGCCGATGATTATCTTGCGCACCCCCAAAGGCTGGACCGGACCCAAGTGTGTCGACGGACTGCCAGTCGAAGGCACCTGGCGTGCACACCAGGTGCCAATTGCCGACTTCAGCAAACCTGAACATCTGCAACAGCTTGAGTCGTGGCTGCGCAGCTATCGGCCGCAAGAGCTGTTCGACAAAAACGGCCAACTTCGTGTCGAGCTGGCTGAACTGGCTCCGACCGGCCATCAGCGAATGGGCTCCAACCCTCACGCCAACGGGGGAGAGCTGTTGCGTCCGTTGTCGCTGCCTCACTTCCACGATTATGCTGTCCCCGTTAACCGACCCGGTGCAGTCAGGGCCGAAGCGACTCGCGTACTGGGTAACTATCTGCGTGACGTCATGCAGCGCAATCTCGAATCCAGCAATTTTCGGCTGTTCGGGCCTGACGAGACCGCATCGAACCGTCTGGATGCGGTGTATCAGGTGACTGGCAAAGCCTGGCTGGCCGCGATTGAAGAGATCGATCTCAATCTCAGCGCCGATGGCCGTGTGATGGAAGTCTTGAGCGAACACCTGTGCCAAGGGTGGCTTGAGGGCTACTTGTTAACCGGGCGCCACGGCCTGTTTTCCTGCTATGAAGCGTTCATCCACATCATCGACTCAATGTTCAACCAATACGCGAAGTGGCTCAAAGAATCGAAGGCTATTGCGTGGCGTAAGCCGGTCGCGTCGCTTAACTACCTGCTGACCTCGCACACATGGCGTCAGGACCATAACGGGTTTTCCCATCAGGACCCCGGTTTTATCGATCATGTCGCCAACAAGAAGGCCGACACGGTGCGCATCTACTTGCCGCCGGATGCCAATTGCTTGCTGTCAGTCACCGATCATTGCTTGCGTAGCCACGATTACATCAACCTGATCATTGCCGGTAAACAACCGGAGTGGCAGTGGCTGGATATGCCCTCTGCCATTCGTCATAGCACTGCCGGGGCGGGGATATGGAACTGGGCGGGGACTGAGGGATCGGAGGGGCCGGATGTCGTCATGGCCTGTGCCGGCGACGTGCCGACGCTTGAGACGCTGGCCAGCGTGACGCTGTTGCGCGAGTACATCCCCGATATACGCATTCGTGTGGTCAACGTGGTTGATCTTATGGTTTTGCAGCCCAATAGCAAGCATCCCCACGGCCTGCAGGACAAGGATTTCGACGAATTGTTTACCCATGACAGGCCGGTGATTTTTGCCTTTCACGGGTACCCCGCACTGATCCATAAGTTGACGTACAAACGCTCCAATCATGACAACTTTCATGTACGCGGTTTCCGTGACGAGGGCACAACCACCACGCCGTTCGACATGGTGGTGCTCAACAATCTGGACCGTTACCAGTTGGCGTTGGATGCTATCGAACGCATCCCGCGGCTGGCTAGTGAAGTTGACCGTGCACGAGAGCGCTACTGGACCATGATCGAGTGCCACAAGCGATACATCAGCGAGCACGGCGAAGACTTGCCGCATGTGCGGGATTGGCAATGGACAGTCTGAACCCCGCGAATGCCGAGCCGGACGACGAACCGATCTCTGGACGGGTGCGACTTATTCTGGCGCTCAACAGCGGTTCGTCCTCACTCAAGTTCGGTGTTTATCGAGTCACGTTTGATCACGTCCTGAGATTGATTTCAGGTGAAGCGCAGGCGCTCGATACACAGGCCGGGCGCTTTGATGCGATCGACGCACACCAGCACCCGTTGATTGGACACTCTGTGCCCATGATCACGACGAAGCACGCGTTGCATGAGATTGAACGCTTGTTGGAGCAGACGCGATTGGGCCCTTTGGATGGCATAGGGCATCGCGTCGTACATGGCGGCCCGGCGTTTCGCCAGCCATGTCGCATCAACCTGCAGGTGCTTGAGCAACTGCAACAGGTGATCGACTTTGCTCCTTTGCACACACCGATGGCCCTGTCAGTTATTGAGGAAACCTCCAGACACTTTCCGGAGGTTGCACAGGTGATGTGTTTTGATACGGGATTTCACGCACAAATGCCTGCGGTTGCCCGTGTGCTGGCCTTGCCCAAAGAGCTTTGTATGCAGGGGGTCCAGCGCTATGGCTTTCACGGGTTGTCTTGCGAGTCCATTGTCCGGCGGTTTGGGGTCAGTCTGCCCGAGCGTCTGATAATCGCCCATTTGGGCAACGGGGCGAGCATCACTGCAGTACGTGCAGGTCTGTCAGTAGACACCAGCATGGGATTGACCCCCAGCGGTGGAATGATCATGAGCACCCGAAGCGGTGACCTGGACCCCGGAGTTCTTATTTACCTGATACGCCAGAAAGGACTTGGTGTGACGGCGGTCGAGGCGCTGGTTGATCGACAATCCGGATTGCTTGGAATCTCTGGACTTAGCGCTGACATGCGCACACTAAAGATCGCGGCGACGACTGAGGCTGACGCCCGCCTGGCGATCGAGATGTTCTGTTATTCGGCCTACAAGCAGATCGCTACAATGATCGCGGTGCTTGGTGGTATCGACACGTTGGTCTTCACCGGGGGATTGGCGAAAATGATGCCGCAGTACGCGCGCAGATTTGTGAAGGGCTGGCCTGGATCGGTTTGTCCCTGGACAGCACGCTAAATCAGTTGGGCAGAGACTTGATAAGTACCTCTGAATCCATTTGTGCGGTGCGAGTTTTTGCTTCTCAGGAAGACGAAGAAATTGCCCGCCATACGTGGCAACTCATCACCTGACGCTATTTTTTCACTCCTTGATACAGGCACTCATTATGTTGACTGACTATGCAGTAGAAAAAATTCTTGCGGCGCTGGGTCATGAGTCACCCGATGAGCATTGGATCGAAGCTTTGGACAATGGCTCCCACGTACTCATTCGGCCACTGCATGAGCAAGATCGCCAACTCGAGTTCGAGTTTATTAACCAGATGTCTGCCGAGTCGTTTCGCACCCGTTTTTTCGGGGCGATGGGGCACGAGAACGTGTCGCTCCTGGACCAGATGATGGACGTGGATTACCGCAATCGAATGGCATACATCGCGATGGTTCATGAAAATGGGCATCTCACTGAGGTCGGGATCAGCCGTTACGCCGACTCTGCCGATATCCAGCAGTGCGAGTGTGCTTTAGTAGTCGCGGATCGCTGGCAACGTCATGGAATTGGGACGCTATTGATGGAGCACTTGATCGTTGCAGCTCAACGCAATGGCTTCAAAAAGATGATGTCGATTCACCAGACTAAAAACTTCGGCATGCATCGCCTGGCGCGCAGCCTTGGGTTTCATAGTCGATACCCGGCGACTGGCGATAACGAGATCATTCACGAACTCGACCTGACGCCAGCCTTCGGTTGACGCTACTGCTGATGGGCTTCCTGAATTGCCGCGCGATAGATAAATGCTGGAGTGTGAATGATACTGATCAATACCGAACAAACGAGGCCGTTGACGCCATTTTTTGCGCCTCCTTACCCCTCGATAAAAGCCCTTGATCAATCCGCAATTCATGATCTTTTTTTGTCGTCAAAATGCTCCGATGAGGACCGCGAGCGGTTTGACGAATTAATCATTCACAAAGTGCGTATTGCCAAGGGGGCCGACCTTTATCACGCGGGCGGTTCTTCGCAATATTTGTATTTTGTCCGGATCGGAAGTTTTAAAACCATTCTTGTCAGCGAGCAAGGACATAGCCTTGTTACGGGTTTCGCAATGTCCGGCGAACCTATTGGGTTAGAAGCAATCACTGGAGAGCGTCATGTATGCACAGCGTCGGCACTCGAAAACAGTGAAGTCAGCCTGATTTCCTATCATCGGTTGGAACGTCTCGCTCGGGATTTACCTCTGTTGCAGTTGAGCTTGAACAGAATGCTGAGCCGGGAAATTATCCGCAGCCAGAACATGTTGATCACTCTGGGGCATTGCAATGCGGAAAAACGCTTGGCAATCTTCGTGCTCGGTCTCTCCAGGCGTTTTGCACTGAGGGGTTACTCCGCGCAGTGCTTCCACCTGCGTATGTCGCGTGAGGATATTGCATCCTCCATTGGCGTCAGATCCGAAACGATATGCCGAGCCATTGCGCGGCTGCGCGATCTACGACTTATGACTTTTGAAGGTCGTAAAGTCGAAATCATGGATTTGCCGCTGCTTGAAAATTTTTGTCAGCGAAGCTGATACAAACAAGGTTTAGCGATGAAGGAAGAATACAATAAATGTTCTGAGTATATTTACTCATGGTTGTGCCAACCCTAAAGGATTAAGCACTCTTTCCTTTGGGTCGAACTATCATTTTAATCAGTATTGCGTGAGTAGATTCCGATGCTTTCCTGAGTTAAGCGCGCGCATTATGATTGCGGAGAAGGAAAAGAGTTATGGGGAAAAGCAGTATTGGCTGTCAATGTGATTTCCGGAGCGGTTTTTTGGAAAGTGGGCACTCAAGCCCAACAGTCAAAAATTTTTCATGCCTGCGTTTATTTCGCGATTAATGTTGTGGGGTAAAAAGCATCTACCGATAAGCTTTGCTCTTTTTGTTTTTTCCTTTGGTCGAAGTCAAGCGGTAACGGTATACGACATGGATTTTGCGATCACGCTCACCTAATAGCTGAAACCACGGTTTGTATCGGTCACACCGTACTGAAAACAATTAAATAAATCAATTCCAGCTGAATTCCGTAAAGCAATACTCCGAAGTATGGTTCTGTCGTTGATTATAGTTCGCGTTCGACTACATACACTTGCGCAGTTGATTACGGAGTTAGAATCTTGACTCGCTCCCGGCTTCACCTATCCAATCTGGAGGTTGCGATGCCCCTTGAGCAGCAACGACGTCTCGGTATGAAAGCCTTACTCATACATGAAGAGCTTTCAAATAAAACGGCGGCAGGCCGCGCGGTGAGAGAGTTAGCCGAGGTATTGGAAGGGCGTCAGGTGGAAGTCATATTGGCGCAATCGGCACTGGATGCGATTGCAATCATCCATTCCGACCCGATGGTGCAATGTGTGCTGCTCGATTGGGACCTGAGTCTGGACGACAGCCATGAGATAGCCATGAGCGTGCTGGATGCCGTGCGCGAACGCAGTGAAGCGGTGCCGATTTTTCTCCTGGCCGACCGCAGCAGTGCAGCCACCATTGCGTTGGATGCCATGCAGAAATCGGATGATTTCATCTGGCTGCTGGAAGACACTAGCGTCTTTATCGGTGGGCGAATCATTGCGGCCATCCAGCGCTATCGAGACGAGGTATTGCCGCCGATGTTCGGCGCGTTGGTACGCTTTTCCCAGGTCTATGAATACTCCTGGCACACCCCGGGGCATACCGGTGGCACGGCCTTTTTGAAGTCGACAGTAGGACGCGCGTTCTTCGATTTTTTTGGTGAAAACCTGTTCCGTTCCGACTTGTCGATTTCTGTCGGTGAACTCGGTTCGTTGCTCGACCACTCCGGGCCCATTGGTGCCAGCGAAGTGTATGCGGCCAGGGTCTTCGGCGCCCATCGCACCTACCATGTCACCAACGGCTCTTCGACCTCCAATCGGGTGATCCTGATGGCCAGCGTGACCCGTGGCCAGGTCACCCTGTGTGACCGCAACTGCCATAAGTCGGTCGAGCACGCCATGACGATGTCTGGGGCGATACCGACTTATCTGGTGCCGTTGCGTAACCATTACGGTTTGATCGGGCCAATACCCCCGCAGCACCTGACCGTTGAGGCGATCGGCGAGAGCATCGCCAACAACCCGCTGGTGACTGATGGGACCGACCCGGCGCCGATGCACGCGATCATCACCAACTCTACCTATGACGGCCTCTGCTACAACGTGTCGCGAGTCGAGGAGTTGCTGGGCGCTAGCGTCGACCGCCTGCATTTCGACGAAGCCTGGTTCGGCTATGCACGCTTCAATCCGATTTATCGCGAACGTTTCGCCATGCATGGCGAGCCGGGCGATCACGGCCCGGACCGGCCGACGGTGTTTGCCACCCAGTCCACTCACAAATTATTGGCGGCGTTGTCCCAGGCTTCGATGATTCATGTTCGAGACGGCCGGCGCCCTATCGATCATGCACGATTCAACGAGTCGTTCATGATGCATGCTTCGACTTCGCCGAATTACGCCATCATCGCCTCCAACGATGTCAGCGCCGCGATGATGGACGGCCCGGGTGGCAAGGCCCTGACAGGCGATGCCATTCGCGAGGCGATTGCCTTTCGGCGCATGCTCGCCCGGCTCAATGGCGAGTTTCAAGGCCGCGATGAGTGGTTTTTTAATGTCTGGCAGCCGGATACGGTGACCTTGCCCAAGACAGGCCAGACAATACCTTTTCATACCGCCGACGAGGCCTTGCTGGCGAGCGACCCTGCTTGCTGGGTTCTCAAGCCCTATGCCGCCTGGCATGGCTTTGGCGATATAGAGGACGGCTATTGCCTGCTCGACCCGATCAAGGTTTCGATCACCACGCCGGGAATTCTGCCTGGCGGCGGCATGGCCGGCTGGGTATACCTGCCCAAGTGGTCACGGCCTATCTGGACCGGCATGGCATCGTGGTCGAGAAAACCACCGATTTCACCATTCTGGTGCTGTTCTCCATCAGCGTCACCAAGGGCAAATGGGGGACGCTGGTCAACGCATTGCTCGACTTCAAACGCGATTACGACGCCAACGCTTCTTTAGATCGAGTATTGCCCGGGCTTCTGGCCACACATCCGCAGCGTTATCAGAGCATGGGGCTACGCGACCTCTGTAAAACCATGTTTGTGGCGATGGTCGAGCTGGGCACCACCGAAACAATGTCTCAGGCATTTTCGATGTTGCCGGTGCCTGATCTGAGCCCGGTAATGGCGTATGAGCAACTGGTACGGGGCAACGTGGAAATTGTGTCCCTCGACAATATGGCGGGCCGTACCGTGGCGACTGCCGTCGTGCCTTATCCGCCGGGTATTCCATTGTTGATGCCGGGTGAGAACGCTGGCGCTGCCGATGGTGTGGTACTCGGCTACCTCAAGGCATTGGAAAGCTTTGACCGGCATTTCCCCGGGTTCACTCATGACACCCATGGCGTCGAAGTGGAGGAGGGGCGTTATCTGGTCCGCTGCATAACAACCCCGGTGCAGGCTCCGGCACTGGGCGCTCAGGCTTTTCACAGAGATAAAATCGGTGAATAAACTAAAAGTGGCTGCTAACGCAGCCTCACGCAGCAGTTTTTTAACCTCGCGCGAAGTCGTGGACTTTTCTCAAACCGACCTGACGGATGTTGCTGCCGCAGTGATAACCGGCGTGGATGTTCAAAACGGTGTGCTCGATGTCATCAGTCGATCCGGATTCGATATCCCGATCTTCTTTGCCGTTAGCGCCAAGGACGAACTGTCTCGGGAAAACCTGCCAAGCATTGAGCATGTCTTGCTGCAAATCAGCGGGGTGTTCGACTTGGGCAGCGGTAAGGCCGAGTACTACGGCGACAAACTGGAAACAGCGGCCAGTCAATACGAGGAAGCATTGTTGCCGCCGTTCTTCGGTGCGCTCAAACACTATGTCGAGCGCGGCAATTCGACGTTTGCTTGCCCGGGACATCAGGGCGGACAGTTCTTTCGCAAGCACCCGGCCGGTCGCCAATTCTTCGACTTCTTTGGCGAGAAACTGTTTCGTGCCGACCGCTGTAACGCCGACGTGGAAATGGGCGATTTACTCATCCATGAAGGGGCGCCGCTGGAAGCGCAAAAGCGTGCCGCGAAAGTCTACAACGCGGACAAGACCTATTTTGTCTTGAATGGCACTTCAGCGTCGAACAAGGTCGTGACCAACGCCTTGCTGACGCCGGGCGATGTCGTGCTGTTTGATCGCAACAATCACAAATCAATCCATCAGGGCGCCTTGTTTCAAGCCGGTGCTACACCGCTGTACCTGGAAACCGCGCGTAACCCCTATGGCTTCATCGGCGGTATCGATGCGCACTGTTTTGACGAAACCTACCTGCGGGACGAATTGCGCCGGGTTGCGCCAGGCAAGGCCGACGATCCCCGACCATTCCGGCTGGCCGTGATTCAGTTGGGCACCTACGACGGCACCATCTACAACGCCCGGCAGGTAGTCGATAGCATCGGCCATCTGTGCGACTACATCCTCTTCGACTCGGCGTGGGTCGGTTATGAGCAGTTCATTCCGATGATGAAGGACTGCTCGCCGATGCTGCTCGAACTTGGGCCAGGCGATCCCGGCATCTTCGTCACTCAGTCAATTCACAAGCAGCAGGCGGGTTTCTCCCAGGCGTCGCAGATCCATAAAAAGGATCGCCACATCAAAGGCCAGGAGCGCTACTGCAATCATCATCGGCTGAACAACGCGTTCATGGCCCAGGCGTCCACCAGCCCGTTTTACCCGCTGTTTGCTTCACTCGATGTCAATGCGCGGATGCACAGCGGTCGCAGTGGTCACCGGTTGTGGGACGAGTGCGTTCGCGCCGGCATTGAAGCCCGAAAATTGGTGATGGATAACTGCACCTTGATCCGGCCGTTCGTGCCGCCGACCATCGACGGGCGTTACTGGCAGGATTATCCAACCGATGAAATCGCCACTAACCGACGGTTCTTCATGTTTCATCCCGAGGAGCGCTGGCACGCCTTCGAGGGCTATACCGAGAATCAATACTTCATCGATCCGTGCAAATTGCTGTTTACCACCCCAGGCATCAATGCGACGACGGGCGAATACACGGAGTTCGGCATTCATGCCGGGGTCCTCGCCACGTTCTTGCGCCAGTACGGCATGGTCCCGGAAAAAAGCGACCTGAACTCCATTCTGTTCTTGCTCACGCCAGCTGAAAGCCAGGCCAAGATGCAGCACCTGGTTGCGCAGATCGCGCGCTTCGAGCGGTTTATCCACGACGACGCGCCATTGGCCGAGGTATTGCCGGGGATCTATCGCGCCCACGAAGCCCGCTACAAGGACTACAGCATCCGCCAGTTGTGCCTGGAAATGCACCAGCTCTACGCAGGACATAACGTTAAACAATTGCAAAAGGACATGTTCCGCAAAGCTCACATGCCCACAGTGGTAATGGACCCCCGCGAGGCGAATCTTGAGTTCGTGCGCGGCAAAGTGGAACTGATCGCACTCGAGGACGCCAAGGGACGAATCGCCGCCGAAGGGGCTCTACCTTATCCGCCGGGGGTTCTGTGTGTGGTCCCCGGTGAAGTGTGGTCGGGTGCGGCGCTGAGCTATTTCCTGGCGCTACAGGTTGCAATCAATCGCTTGCCTGGCTTCAATCCCGAATTACAGGGTGTTTACCTCAAGACGGAAGAGGGTGGTCGCATTCGGGCGTATGGATACGTCATCAAGCAATAAAACGTTCCCGAGACGGCACGGGAAAATCATCCCGGTATTCGTCTATCCGCAACGCAGCGCTCCGCGAATGAGCGTTTTGGGAGTTCAAATATGGGAACTATCGTGAAGAAGATGAGCGTGGTGCAGCTCACCGTGCTGACGGCCATCAACATGCTGGGGTCGGGTATCGTCCTGCTGCCGTCCAAGCTTGCGCAAGTGGGCACGATATCGATTTTCTCGTGGATAGTGACGGCACTCGGTTCGCTGGCCCTGGCCTATGCCTTCGCCAAGTGCGGGCGTTTCAGCCGCAAGCCTGGCGGTATGGGAGGGTATGCCGAATACGCCTTTGGTCGCTCCGGCAACTTCATGTCCAACTACACCTATGGCGTGTCGCTGCTGATCGCCAACGTAGCCATCGCGATTACCGCGGTAGGGTATGCGACGGAGTTGTTCCATGTGACGTTGACGCCTATCGGCGTTGCGGTAGCTACCGTAGTGCTGCTGTGGTTGACCACTATCGCCAACTTCGGCGGCCCGCACATTACCGGCCAGATCGGCAATGTCACCATCATGGGCGTCATCATTCCGGTGCTGGGGGTTTCGATACTGGGCTGGTTCTGGTTCGACTCATCGCTGTACGTTGCCGCCTGGAACCCACACGACATGCCGATTTTCCATGCGGTTGGCGCATCGATTTCGATAACCCTGTGGGCCTTTCTTGGTCTCGAATCGGCGTGTGCGAACACCGACGCCGTGGAAAATCCAGAGCGTAATGTGCCGATCGCAGTACTGGGCGGGACGATCGGTGCAGCGGTCATCTATATCGCGTCGACTAATGTGATCGCCGGGATTGTGCCGAACATGGACCTTGCCGCCTCCACCGCGCCCTTCGGGCTGGCGTTCGCCACCATGTTCACCCCACTGATAGGCAACATTGTCATGGGGCTGATGATCATTGCCTGTATCGGTTCGCTGCTCGGTTGGCAGTTCACCATTGCCCAAGTGTTCAAAAGCTCGGCCGATGTTGGCTATTTCCTGAAGATCTTCGCCAAGACGACCAAGTCCGGCACCCCCATCGTCGGCATGCTGGTGCTGGTGGTCTGTCAGAGTGTTTTGACGCTGATGACCATCAGTCCGGACCTGAGCAAACAGTTCGACATGATCGTCAACCTGGCGGTAGTGACCAATCTGGTCCCGTACTTGATGTCGATGGCCGCTTTGATGACGATTCAGAAGGCGGCTGGTGTCACTCCTCGCAAGGCCTTGCTTACCAATGGCATTGCCTATGTCGCGGCTGCGTATAGCTACTACGCGCTCTATAGCTCCGGTGCCGATGCAATGATGTTGGGCGGTATTGTCACCATGCTCGGATGGACCCTGTATGGGACTGTCAGCCGTCGATTTATGACGGTCGATGCCCCAGTCGTGGAAGCTCAGTGGCCTCAGAAGGTGTAGTCAGTAAATTCGATTTGTCTTTGGTACGTCACCCAAGAGAAGTCCTCTGAACAGACCTTGCCAGTGGGCTACGTGGCATACTGGCTAAGTCTGAGCGACGGGGCGGCGGTCCGCCGTGTACGTGATTCCTGGGCAGGTGGGGCTGACGCTGAAGCCGCGCAGACCGTATTTGCTGGCCTTGTAAGCTGCGGAATAGGGTTATGCGACCCAACTCCCGAGTGAAAGGGTATTGAACAAAACGCGGCGTTTTTTGCGCCTTGAAGTAAGGCCAGACCACATAGGCACCGCGCAGGTAACCGAGCATATCCGTTTGCAACACCTCCTCACGAGCATCAAGTGGCGTTTCCTCGAAATCGCTCACCGCACCGACACCTGGATTGTTAATCCAGATGTCGATGCGCCCATCACCAAAAGTGACGGCTTGATCTGCTAAAGCCTGCATTTGTTGGCTGTTCGTCACATCAGTTCGGACGGGTAGGGCTACCGAGCCAGCTTCGCCATGGCTTCCAAGTGGCTATGGCTACCCATATGAGCCTCATCGGGCCCTAGGGGTAGCCACCGTCAACGCTTGCTCTTGGGGAATCGCTGATGAAGTAAGCGGCTGACTTATCGCCAACGCCCCGAAGGAATCTGCCGTGTCGATGTAGCGCATAGCGGACTTCATGTCCTTCCAGCCGACGTACGTCATCAGCGCTTTGATATCCCACCCATTCGCCGCTGCCCAGGTGGCGAAACCACGACGCAGCGAGTGGCTGGTGTACAGATCGCCAGTCACACCCGCGCGATTAAAAATTCTTCTCAGCAGTGGAATCAGGCTGTTGGCGTTAAAGCCGTCTTCAGCCAGATGCCCCCAACGATCGAGCTTTCTGAAGACTGGGCCCTGCACAATGCCGGCGACCGTAATCCAATTAATGTAAGCCTGGGCAGGACAGAGCTTCTTCAAGGCGGGTGTACGAAAAGACGTGCCACGGTGCTGGCGATCGCCTTTGCTGTGCGGCAGGTAAAAGGTGATGCCCACGCCGGCTTGCGCCTGGGTGTGTTCTACCTGCAAGCGTGACAGCTCATCACCGCGAAACCCCCGCCAGAACCCGATCAGAACCAAAGCCAAATCACGCCGACTACGCAGTAGGCCTTCCAGATCCTGGCGGGCGGCCGCTTGCGCAGCCTCTTGCTCCATCCACTGAGCGGCTTGCTCCAGGTGTTGCAGGAGTAGGGGAGTGGCTTGTTTTTCCGGGGTGGGATGCAGCGCGCGGATGCCCTTGATCATCTGACGCACATTGGGGGTTTTAGTGGGATCAGGGAATCCCTGCGTGATGTGCCACTGAGCCAATGCGGCCAAGCGCTGCTTCAGCGTGTTGATAGCGTGCTTGTCGGCATACTCGGCGAGGTAACGCACGATGCCATCCCCTGTCGCCGGCAAGAACCCGCCCCAAGTCACTTCGAAGTGCTCCACCGCGGCACGATAGCTGATGCGGGTGTTTTCCCGGGTGCCAGCCTGCAGGTAACGATCAACCTTGTTCATCTCGACCCTTCTGCGCGAAACGTACCTTTTCCGGCGACGGAGAAGGCCAAAACCAGCCATATGATGCGATAACGCTCGATTATTTTATCAAATAATCACTCTTATATTATTCTTTTTATAGCAGTAAAGTGCTATGTATATACGTGGTATGTAAAACAGTACGTAATCGTAGGAGAGAAAAATGGCACGCGGCGGAATTAACAAGGCGATTGTCCAGAAAGCCAGGGAATCGCTGCTTGCTCGGGGAGAGAATCCGAGCATCGACGCTGTGCGCATCGAGTTGGGAAATACCGGCTCAAAGACAACTATTCACCGTTATTTGAAGGAAATCGGAGATTTTGACCCTCGACCGCGAGCCTCTAGAGATCGGCTGAGTGATGAATTGACCGAGCTTGTTGCCGGCCTTTTAGAGCGAATGATGGAGGAGGGAGGCGAAGCTCTTGCATACGCCCAGGCGCGCTTCGACGAGCAGCGCAGCGAGCTGGAGCAAAAGCTCGATGGCTTGAGTGCCGAACTCACATCATTGCAGCGTGAAGTGGATAGTCAAAAAGGAGCGTTAGCACTTCAAGCGGATGAGTTGCAGATTTGTCAGACAAGCCTGCAAACCGAGCTTACCCGCAATGCCCGCCTGAGCCAAAATTGCAGCGACTTGGAAATTCGCGTGCAGGAGAAGGATGAGCAGATCCGCTCTCTGGAAGAGAAACACCTTCATTCCCGAGACGCTTTGGAGCATTACCGCAATGCAGTCAAGGAACAGCGAGATCAGGAACAGCAACGGCACGAAGGACAGGTGCAGCAGGCTCAGGTTGAGCTGCGCCAACTTCAGCAGACGTTGATGGTCAAGCAGGACGAACTGACTCGACTGAACAGAGATAACGAGCGCTTGCTGAGTGAGGCTCGACAGCAGGCCAAAGCTGCGGCGACGCATGAAGATGCGGCGGTTCGATTGGCCAGTGAGATTGCCGCCATGAAGACAGCAGTTGCCAAGGCTGACGGTGCGAAAGAAGCGCTTCAAGAACAGCTTGGTATGTCGCGAGCGGAATCCAAGCGGTTTGAGGAAGGCCTTTCACGGGCAAGTGCGCAACTGGTCGAAGCCACGAGGTTGTCGTTGCACTATTCAGCGGAGCTCACTCAGCTACGACAAGCCGCGGGTCATCCGCACACTGACAATGAAAGCTCCACGAGATAAGGCCAGAGGAGAGTTAAATTGATCGCATTTGACGCGGTGTGCCGCGGTTCGGTTGCAAGCACTCTCGACCTCAAATATGCGCATGAGCGCCTAAGTCAGATGGTTTTTTCGAACGATTGTTCGGGGCCACTGAAGCGCGCCGGGCGACTCAAGTCTCAAGCGAAGAAGGTGGCTCCCAAAATGAGCAGGGGGAGTCTTGATGCGTATAAGGGTAAAGAAACGCCGCTGTGAATTTCTAGGTATTGTTTTGAGTTGCATACTAAGTACACATTCCGCGTTCGCTTGCACAGTGCTGTAACTGTAAGCGACCATCACATATCAGCGATGGTAATTGGGCATAAATTGCGACGGCGACAGGCCTGGATTCCCCATCCTAGAGAGATCGTTCGGGTCGGCTACCAAATGAAAGGCGTTCCACGCCCAGCCCGCAAGCCTCGTGAAAATTCTCTTACATCGACTTGATCGAAACCACTTTCACAAATCGGAATTTTTTCTTGGCCGCCCTAGTAGCTTCTTGCTCGGCTAGCAGGGTACTTAGCGTATCGGCCTCATGGACCATCTCGTGCGTCTCACCTTCAAATTCATTGCCCACTCGAAGCGTGACTCTCAGCCTGGGTGTAAATGTTTTCGCGACTTTCTTTTTCTCTGCCACTTTCGCCGGCTGTGTGATCACGATATCCGAGACAGGCATTTGCACAGGAGGCTCACTGCATTGCGGAGCTTGCTCGCTACCACCGAACAGCGCCCGGCGCATTTCTTCTTCAGTTAAATCTGGATTCATGCCAATTCTCAGAGGAGTGTTATGAGTTGCTAGTGCGATTCTATCAGCATGGCGAATTTATCCAGTCGAGAGTCCCGTCTGCTCAGGTCTAATCCCTTGCAACCACGGCTGGAGGATTTAGGTTCGCCATTTATCGATACGGCTACGTGAGGCCGAACCACTGCTGACTGGGCGACGGATAGCACACGTAACTTTTGACGTGTTCATATCCGCCGCGACTTGCCGCTCCCGAGACTTTCCTTGAGGGGGAGCCTCCATAATCGAAGGACCACAACCCAAACAGACATTCGAGAAAGGCAGAAATTGGCTAATATTTGCCTGTCGCCACTGCTATCGCTGGGTCGAAAGGCGCCTGTTAGGAAGGGCTGCAACCGCCCCAAGCAAACACTGTGGCGTCAATGTTGCTGCATCGAACGATTCAATAGGTCGCCTCGCAAGCTGTATGCTGACTTGCTGATTCAAGACATAGGTAGAGGGCAGCAATGAAGATCACGGGAAGAGTCGAGATCGAGACAGTCATTGACGTCTTGTGTGATGCATGCAGCAGTTCCACGCGTTCGGAGAATGGCGGACTTCAATACGCCACTCTCCACGCTCACTGGGGTTATGGCACCAGACATGACGGCGAGCGGTATGAGCTGCATCTCTGTGAGGACTGCTTCTTCAAGACTATTGCTTACCTCAAGCAGGAACGGCGGACCGAGAATTTGTTCAGCGACACAGCTGCTGACGCCCCTGATGATTTTGGCTTGGTCGCAAGGGACGATTTCTTCGGAGACGAGGGGAATCGTTAGGCCGTCCATTGTTTATCCGTCCGCGTACCACTCCCGAACAACAAGCACTTAGGGAAAGCGACTGCTCTTTGGCCGTTTCTGCCTGCGGTGACCGACTGAAAACGGCCATTAGCTGACGTTCAATTTTGCTCAAACGCCTGCTCCATCATCCAAGGACGACGATAGAGGCTTCACTTATGCCAGCACCACGCAACGTACTTGTACAGACAGCAGCGAAATCTGTCCTGGCGCAGCTCGTTGACTTAATAAAACCAGACTTAACCGAGTCTTTGATCGCGAGAATTGCAGCTGATTTACTGAGAAAATCAGGGTTTCCCGATACCTGGTATTACGATTGTCCGGCATTCGTACTACTCGGATCGCGCAGTTCGATTTCTGTGTCAGGTCGAGACTATCAACCAAGCAGCGAAAAAGTGGGTCTGAATAATCTTGTGACCGTCGACCTCAGCCCCCGATCAGGGAGTGATTGGGGCGATTGCGCACGCTCATTCTATATCGAGGATGGTGTGTGTCGATCAGTGCCGCTCGGTGATGAATTTACTCGAGGGCATGAAGCAGAGCGCAGTCTGCATGCCCTCATGCTACGAACGGTCAGTCCTGAAACCACTTTCAATGAACTGTATGAGTTGGCGAATGAGTCAATAATCGATATCGGTTTCGAAAATCTCGATTTTCTTGGCAGCGTTGGTCACAGCATCTGCGAGCAGCGCGATCAAAGGCTTTACATTGAATCGGGTAACAAACGAAAGTTAGGCGAGGTGGCCTGCTTCACATTCGAGCCACATATCCGGATCAGAGACGGTAAGTGGGGTTACAAGCATGAAAACATTTACTACTTCGACGATGATGGCGTCGCTTGTGAGTTGTAAAGGACTCCCACCGCTGTCGATCCATAAATGAGGCTGTTTTCTGAGACCATAGGTCGGTAATGACACGTGACAAATGCCTGTTTCTGGCCGTTTTCTGTCCGTCGCGAGAGGCAGAAAACGACCCATAGCGGACTCTGACCAGCATTTGGTTAAGGGGGGCTTTAGTCCGTCCCATTGAGCGAAGTGAACGATTTGAACTAGTTGTTATGCATGTTTTACTAGCCGTTTCTTTAAATGATACAGGTTAGTCCCGATTGGGCGGTCCTCAAGAACACCATAAATCACATACCCATGCCGCTCATAGAACTTTTTAGCATCAACGGTTTTTAAGAATGCTACTACAGCCCCATTGTTGGCACCAATCGCTTCTGCTTTTTCCAAAAGCATAGATCCTACTTTTTTACCGCGATGAGATTCCTTAACCCAAAAGGTGTCAATTTCTAAGCCATCCCAGTAACAATTACAGCTTATTGCACCGATGTAGTCGCCTACTTCATCGTGTGCAATCACCATAAATATTTTATCTTCCGATTCTGTTGGTAGATTTGGATATTGAATTCGAAGATATTCTGAAAACCTATTATTCAGAACTCCTTTATCCTTTTCTGTTGGAGAACCCAACACATCAATCTTGATTTCCACTTTATTGCTCCTTAGATTCAACTTTTAGGTGCCGAACGGCTTTTGGCACAACATTCCTTGTTCATGCGTAATCCCTTGAGCAATCAAAAAAATCGACGTTTTAAACGCGACATTAAGAAGGGGGGGCGACATATTACTTTACACATTACTGACGTATTAACTGCGTGTCCATGGTCTGCTTTTGGCCGTTTGTTGCCCATCGTGACAGCCGACAAGACTTTTTGGTATTCCGTGTCCACCTTCAACCGAGCCTCCACCATCCCGCCCACCTAGCACCTATTACTGGGAAAAGTACCCCCCACTTTTGGGCATTGTGGATAAGGGAATAGAAATCTACCGAAATGTAAAGTGCCCACTTCGTTGCTGTGAGAGGGGGGAGACCAGATGTTAATAGGTGGCTTGGATATTGCTCTGATGCTCCTACTGACCGATTAATGAGTTAAAGGAGATAGAGCCTTGTGGAAATATCCTCTGCTTCTTGTCATGACGCTTGGAATAGAAACCCTTGCAATCGGATGGGCTTCGAGCGTAATCGTTCTGCTCTGGGTGGTGCGGTGACCTTCCAGCATTGAGATCACCCGTGCTTTGGATCGCCTGAATGACTGCACCGGCTGAACGCTGCCTGCCGCGACCGGCTGCAAACGACCCAAGATAGGTACGCCCGGTAGCGTAGTCTGGTATTTCGGTCGTCCGTTCACTGCTTAAGCTCGTTGTTCGGATAATCCACTTTCATAAAGGGGGCAAAAAATGCGCCTAGCTGATTTCATCCAACAAAACATGGAACCAATCCTTCAGCAGTGGGAGGACTTCGCCAAGACGCTGACCCCGGCCGCTGAGGGGATGGATGCGATGGCCTTGAGAGATCACGCAGAGCACATGCTGCGGACTATTGCCGCTGATCTCCAAACCCATCAGAGCCCTGAAGCAAGGATCTTGAAATCTCACGGAAATGCGCCTCGATCGAACAGTATCACCTCAGCAGAATCACACGCGGACATTCGACATGCTTCGGGCTTTACCATTGGACAGGTGATCGCAGAGTACAGAGCCCTGCGTACCAGCGTGCTTGCGTTGTGGCTGCCGCCTGACCATGTGTCCAAGGATCAAGAAGTTAACGATGTCATTCGATTTAACGAAGCCATTGACCAGGCGCTCGCAGAGTCTGTGGTGACATACGCCACTGCTGTAGAGACAGCGCGAAACGTGTTTCTTGGCGTACTCGGTCACGATTTGAGAAGCCCGCTCGGTGCCGTATTACTCAGCGCTGAGGTTCTTTTGCGCGCTGGGGATCTCCCGCCAAAGCCTACCAAGAATGTTTCGTGTATTTATACGAGTGTGAAGCGATCTATAAAAATAGTGGGTGATCTTCTAGATTTCACCCGCACTCAGTTAGGATCGGGAATTCCAGTTCGTATGGAACACGGCGATCTGGTTCAGACCTGTAGGGGAATGGTAGAAGAAGCTAAAGCCTACCACCCAGATCGACAGGTAGATTTGATGACGGAAAACACCCTGCCATGGTTGTTTGATAAATCTAGGATGGAGCAGGTGATCGCCAATCTAATTGGGAACGCGATTCAGCACGGTGAGGCCGACACTCCAATCACAGTCACTCTAAAAACCGTTGATGGATTTGCCTTGTTGTCTGTCCATAATGCTGGACTTCCAATTGAGGAAAACGCAAAGCCGGGCCTCTTTAACCCGTTGATTCGCCATCTACAAGGCGGCGTCGAGTACGGCGCCGAAGCGGGGCTGGGGCTAGGGCTCTATATCGCTTCAGCTATCGTAAGCGCCCATCACGGTAACATTGAAGTCGAATCTGAAGCTGGTAGCGGTACCACTTTCACCGTCCGTCTTCCATCGATAGTCACTTAGGTGGCATGGACGAAGCTCTGCGGGTGAGTGCCGTCCATGGGGAGTCAGCGGTCTGTCATGAGCGACCGCTATTGACCGAGGCTGTGTAAAAACGTTTTTCAGCGCGACAGGTACTCAAAACCGGACTGGAAATCGCACTTCTACGCAAAATCCACATCTGCTGACGTGCCGATAAATTTCAGAGTTAACATAGACGCGCACACCTCAATTTTGGCGAAGCGTTTTTACACACTCTGGGCCGATAGCTGTCGGTCGTTCCGTAGGCAGCACGCCAACTATTGCACTAGCAGTATTGGCCCGAGGAGGGGGTGAGTAAGGTTTATCTAGGCGCGCCCGTCTGAATGTAAACCAGCCGGGTCAGTCATGGGATTGCCCTCGTCTTTTCGGACTTACCGCCATGAGTTTTCTAGTGTCCCACCTTCATCCGGGGCGTGGTTTACTACCATTGGCGCGGTTGAGCTGCCGACGCTTGGAACGACCCGCTATGCCTGTAGGCCTACCTGTATCTACTCATTGGGAAGGCACAGCGCAATGGATAAGACGATCACCGTCAATCAACTGGCTACCACCGACCTAAGATCAATCAACGAATATGGCTCGTCGGGACGCATACCCAGCTATGCCTATGGCGTGGCGAACAGGTCTTCACCCACGAGATGATGAGTGAGGGCACCCACGATCAGAATGTCCGACGCCTGTGCTTGCAGTTGGTCAACTCTGACGATCAAGCCGCCGTGGCCAGCGTTGAGGTAATTGTGCGCGAGCGGCTGAAAAAGATGGGGAAGGAGGGTGAGTTTTATCCCGCTGAGGAGGTGGACACTCATCAATAAAAAAGGGATACCGGCCATTCATGGGGAGTCAATCCGAGGCCTGTTGTCGTTTGTAAGCAATCTTCATATGATCATTTTGGAACGCTTAAGATTGCTCACTCACTCCAGTAACGACAAGGAGCAGACCAATTTATGGATATCGAATTTCGCGGCAATGGAATGCGTGAGAACCCGTCTGTAGGTACATGTGATGAGTACGGCGTGAGCGGGATTGCCAGCTTTGACGATCTGACCGAAGCTCGTTGTAAGATTGCTGCGTCGCACCCGGGCTTTAAACCTTTGTTCTCGCTAGATGACCTTCACCAAGCCCGCTACACCTCGGGGCATGCGCGCAATAATTTAGGGATGGACGATGCATCGGAGCAGGACATAGCGGGCTTACCTCCAGAGTGCTTCGAGAATGGTGAATACATAGGCTATCCGACTACGAAAGCGGAGTTTGCAATCTGCCTTCGAAATTTCACAAACCTGGTTGCAACCACGTCCTTCGAAGATGCTTGCGCTCATGGATTGACGCTTGATGAGCAGGCCCTGCAAGAGTGGATCGGTTATCAGAACAACCCCATCTCCCTTCTAGATCAGCCCCTTTCCGCTCTCCTGGTGCCCGTTCAACAGTCTTGCCAGGCAGTCGCGGCTTTTCCGAATGGCTATTTCACTTCCGACTTGGATCCTGCGAAAAACTTTGCGGTTGCGCGTCATTTTTCAGAAGCGCATGGCTATGAGTTGATGGGCGTAGGTGCTTCTTACATCGGCTTCATTCGTGCTGAGCCACCTGATACATCCCTAGCTAAGGTGGTAGCCAAAGACTTCTGTGCGCTCTACAACACTGGCGATGAAGAGCTACAAGCACGCATTTCTGCAGTCGCGCAGGCGATCACCGATAGGACGTATCTGTGGATCCGTTACGTGGAATGAGCTCCGTGCGCAGCAAAAGCCCGGCTGATTAATTACCTCCGGTCGGCTAGATACACACAATATTTGACCGCAATCCCACCTCAACGGTTAACTGTACGAACATACAGTATTTGGCGTTTGCATTATGGTCACCATACTTGGGCCGCTTTCCAGTAACGGCATCCAGCTTCCTTTCTACTCCTACCGCGTGCCTGCAGGATTTCCTTCGCCTGCCGCAGATCATCTTGAGCAAAAAGTCTCGCTGGATGAGCTTCTGGATCTGCGTGCTCCGCATATGTACCTGGTGCGGATCGAAGGGGACAGCATGGTCGGTGCCGGTATTTTTCCGGGAGACCTGGCAATCGTCGATAGATCTCTGGAGGTTGAGTCGGGCCACATCGTGATTGCAGCGGTAGATTGTGAGCCCGTGTGCAAGCGTCTCATCAAGGAGAGTGGCCAGATCGTTCTTAAGTCAGAGAATCCTAAATATCCTTCGCGTTACATGATGGAAGGTGAAGAGCTTTTGGTTTGGGGCGTTGTCATGTACAGCGTGCACAGCCATGAAAAAGCCTGAGCCCGCGTTTGCACTGATCGACTGCAACAGTTTCTACGCTTCCTGCGAACGGGTCTTCCGGCCTGACCTGCGCAACACGCCAATTGTCGTCCTCAGTAATAACGATGGATGTGTGATCGCCCGAAGTTACGATGCTAAGCCATTCGTGAAAATGGGCGAGCCGTACTTCCAGATTAAGCAAAAGCTTAAGCAACACGGCATCGTCGCCTTCTCGTCGAACTATGCGCTGTACGGCGACATGAGCCAGCGCGTTATGACTGTCATCGAGTCGCTGGTGCCTGCTGTGGAGGTCTACAGCATTGATGAAGCATTCGCAGACTTGTCTGGCGTTCCTGATGATTTAGAGGGTCTTGGTCGTCGCATACGGGCTCAGGTATATCGCAGCACAGGTATTCCCGTTGGGGTAGGTATCGCAGGTACGAAAACTCTGAGCAAGCTCGCCAATCATGCCGCCAAAAAATGGCAAGCGCAGAGTGGTGGGGTGGTCGATCTCCGCGATCAAACCAAGCGTCACTGGGTGTTGAAAAAATGCCCGGTGTCAGACGTATGGGGTGTGGGTCGCAAGATGACTCTGCATCTACAAAGCATGGGTATCAATACGGCGTGGGATCTCTCGCTAGCTGACCCCACTACGCTGCGTAACAAGTTCAGTATCGTCATCGAGAAGACAGCTCGCGAGCTTGCTGGCACATCATGTTTGGAGCTTGATGAGCCTGATCCGCCCAAGCAGGAGATTTGTTGTTCAAGGATGTTTGGGAAGCGGCTGACTGAGATCGCACCGATACAGGAGGCCGTCGCTACTTACATGATGAGAGCCACCGAAAAGCTTCGCGCTCAGAAATCACTCTGCAAGAGAATTCGAGTGAGTATTCGCACGGGCATGTTCAACCCTGAGGAGGCGAAATATGCCAACGGTGTTCTGGTCGAGCTCCCATACCCTACCGACGATGTTCGCCTGTTGACGAAGACTGCAGTTGATGCCGTGGAGAGCGTTTTCCAACCTGGTTTTAAGTACAGCAAAGCAGAGGTGCTTCTGGTTAATCTCTGCCAGAAAGGTGAATACACCGACGATCTTTTTTCCATCTCCCAACCTGAGGCTACCGAGAAAGTCATGGGTGTTCTGGACGCGATCAATGGAAGGTGGGGCAGGGGGACGATGCGTTTGGCAAGCGTGCCTACCGATCCAGATTGGGGAATGCGAAGAGAGATGATGAGCCAAAGTTTCACGACCCGTGTTGATCAGCTGTGGACTGTTTACTGCCGGTAGTTCGAATTGCCATCGGCTTTTGGACGGCACAGGAAGAGTATGTCGACATCACGGCCCGGCTCGTGAGCGCTACGACAAGATTAAGCGGTAACCGCTAAATATCTGGAGGGCTCACGGCGCTGAGTGACAAGTACCAGTCGGCATAGGGTGTATTGGCAACCTGCTTTCTATTGACGTCAGGGCTCCCATCGTCCCACCAGACAGGCCCACGCTCTCCGAGCTCAGTCTTGGCCTTCCGAACCTTTGCCCTGGCCGCAGATAGCTGGCCAGCATCTCCAGAGGCTTTAGCTGCCTTCACCTCACGACGCGCAGCCATCAGGTCATCGACAAGGCGCTGCCGAATGTGTGCGGGCAACAATGGGTTGGTGCAACGCCAAAGCTTGCCTTTGACTACGAAGTAGCGACCGTCTGGAGTCGTCGGATACATGTTTGGGGTTTCCCTATTCGTGAACTCCCCAGCTGATATCTGCTCAAGCTATCTCTGAGGTATAAGTTTTGAGTGGTGCGGAACGAAAAGGGCTCAGTACGTAGGAGAATGTTTACAGCGGGCATCAGCGACAGTTTCGTCCTGAACAAATGGATAGTGCCGACGTGTGATTCGCTGCATACCCCCACAACATGGAAATTATTATTGCCGCCCATGCGGCAATCATGCTGACGATGATCATTGCAAGGCTCATAAACTTCTCCCTTTGCTTTGTCGTCTTCTGATTCTCCTAGTAGGTGACCTTGTGCCGCTTGTGAAATTCAAATTATTGGTGGATATCGAGCTGCCTGATCCGGATGTTGATGCAAGTTTCTCTTTTTGGTGTACCGTTAGAATACTAATCCAGAAGAGGTTTCCCATGTCCAAGCTCGCAGAATTCCGCCAACTTGAAAAACATCTCGCCGAACAACTTGCAGCACTTGAAACCTTGAAAGGGGATGCTGGCCTTAAGCAGGAAATCGAATTCGAAACGAAGCTTCGTGCTTTGCTGGCCAAGTACGGCTATAGCCTGAAAGACATCGTCAATTTGCTTGATCCACATGCCGGTCGCAAAGCACCTGCGGCAGAGCAAAAATCCGGCAGCCGCAAACCTCGCCAAGTGAAGATTTACAAGAATCCTAAAACTGGCGAAGTCGTGGAAACCAAAGGTGGCAACCACAAAACTTTGAAAGAGTGGAAGGCGGAACACGGTTCCGACAAAGTCGAGTCCTGGCTGACCAAGTGAGTTTGGTTTGAGTACAAAAAGGCCCGTGAGGGCCTTTTTTTATATCGATGTATAGTCGGTCTCAGGCTGTTGGCATTTCGGTTATCACTTGCATCATAGGCGCTCAACTGCGCTAGGGGCTCGGACGGGAGGCAACCTCATCAAGGTGCTGCAGCAGGGCCAGTGGATCTTCGTAGACTCTGAGTGCCCCTGCACGCTCGAGCTCACCCGTGTCGTAGCCACCAGAAAGCAGCCCTATACCTGTAGCCTTACATCGTCTGGCGGCAAGCATGTCCCAGATGGCATCGCCAATCACTAGGCATTCTTCGATGGGCACAGCGAGTTTGCTTGCGCCCGCGAGGAACAGGTCTGGATCGGGCTTGCCAGATTTGACGTCATCGCGGGTGATGAGAGTGACGTCCGCGATGTCGAGACTTAGTGCCTTGAGATTTATTGCTGCGGTATCCATCCCTCCGCTTGTAGCAATACACCACTTGAGCTGGTCGTGGTTCAGGGTATCCAAAAGCTCGACGGCGCCAGGGAGAGCGCTGATCTGACCCTGCAGATCCTTATACGCTGTGGCATGTTTATCACTAAGCCTTTTAGCCTGATCTGGATTGATCTGCAGTCCGGTTTCACGGGCTAACATCTTAAGCATCAGCCCACCGCTCATACCGATCTTTCTGTGAATGCGCCACATGGCCAAGGGAATGCCTTCTGAATCCAGTGCAGTTTTCCACGCAAAGACATTCTGGTAAACGCTATCAGTCAGGGTGCCATCCAGATCAAATATGAATGAGGTTTGCAGGCGCATGCGTGTCACCTCCTTAAAGTAAAGTTCAAGCGTTCGATGACCAGCGCGGTCTATCGATAGAAGCCCTGAGTGCTCAACAGTTCAGGATATTTACAGCGTATTTATGCGTGCCCGATGCGGCACAACCGCGCCAGGGATAGCCCGAATGGATCATTTTGATGCGCTGTAATATTTTGAAACATTTGAGGGTTCGCGGGAGTCAACAGGTTTCAGCCCTCTAAGAATTTCTCATGAAAACCCCGCGTCCATCCGCACGACTTGAACCACTTGCTCAGCTTAGAAATTTGAAGATGGCTTGATCTGCTCACGCCTATGTGCGAGGGAGCACTATTCAGTTTTATGAATGGCTACATAGTCAGTCGGGGAGGCGTCTCCCTAGTGGGCCGCCCGTTTGGATTTGTGGGGATTGTCACGCTGGAAACCTTGGGCCGACTGGTGATTTGAAGGGCCGGATTGATATCCATATTCGCGATCTAGATCAGACCGTTATTGGCAATCCAGCACACGACCTGGTCAGGCTTGCTTTGTCATTAGCAACGGCAGCCCGTGGGGCTGATCTGCCTGGCGTCGCGACTGCTCGAATGCTTGAAGAAATGATGCGTGGGTATGAGCAAGCGTTCGTAGACGACGTAGATACAGAGCCACCTAGACCTGCTCAGGTTAACGCTGGTATGCGTAACGCGGTGCAAAGGACGTGGAAGCACTTAGCAAAAGAGCGCATTGAGGACACTCGTCCCACCATTCCCTTGGGTAAGCATTTTTGGTCTCTTTCCCGAGCTGAGCGTGATGCTCTAAAAGCACTTTGCGCCACCTCTGAAATCCATACCCTGGTTACCTCACTCAAAGGGCGGTCGAAAGATGACCCTGTCGAAATGCTCGACTCTGCGTATTGGGTAAAAGGTTGCAGCTCGCTGGGCTTAAAGCGGTACGCAGTGCTGTTAGGAGTGGGTGATGAAAACGATCAAGAATTTTGCCTGCTAGATATAAAAGAGGCAATCAGTGCAGCAGCTCCTCGGGCAGCCAGAGCTGGAATGCCAAGAGATAATGGTAAGCGAGTCGTCGAGGGCGCTCGTTTTCTTTCGCCCGGCTTGGGAAATCGGATGCTGGCGACACGTATGCTAGATCATGGATTTTTCATTCGCGAGCTGCTGCCTCAAGACATGAAGCTGGAACTGGATCAGTTGAGCCAACGAGATGCAATGCTTGCGGCCGGTTACCTGGCGAGAGTGGTTGGAATTGCTCACGCAAGGCAGATGGACATGGCTACTCGGTCTTCTTGGATTGGCGACCTGCAAGCTTGCCGATCAAAGACACTCGATGCACCTTCTTGGCTTTGGTCGAGCGTTGTTCAGTTGGTCGGAAGTCATGAGAGAGGTTACTTGGAGCACTGTCGTCGTTATGCGCTTGAACATTAATTGAAGGGTCGGGTGTGGTAAGTCTTTGCAAAATCGCACGTGCCGCGTCAACTCGATGTGGCTGAACCTGGCTAGGGGGCTCGCCATTAATAACAGACCTTCACGGCGCTGATCTTTAGACCTTTTTGCGCCCGGGCAACGGTTCGCCGCGCGTTGCTCCCACTACGTCTACGCCGCCACCTCTTTTTCCGAAGTCGTAAACAAGGTCATTGCTGTTCATCTCGCTTTCGTCCCTTGGTCGTTACTACAAATGTCGTGGGAATGGATCTCGAAATTTCTGTGAGAGATACCGATGGCCGTCCTTATTTTCTACCAGTTCGAACATGCGTCCTCTGGATACAAAAAAACCGCGCACTGAATTCGCCGCTTTGTGCTTTGCAAACGACCAGGCGGAATTTCTCTGTCTAGATGATGAACGGCTCGGCAATGCATAATTATTTGGGCGGGGTGGCGTGACCTATGAATGGAGGCAGGCCGCTCAGATTTTCAGCAAACCCGACTGTATTCAGTCCAGATTCTTTAGACCGTATCCACAAACCCGACCAGCGTCATATGTATGGGCAACCATTGCGCGCAAATTCCTCAGTAGAGTGGTACTGAACTCATCCGCACCGGCACCGATTTAGCCGCTGGCACCTTGCTGCGCTCGGCATGGTGCCAGAGCGGTACGAGCGAATTACATTCTGGATAGTAAGCAGCGGCACAACCTTCTGGAATGTCATAGGCAACGATTTCGAATGGCCCTACTTGACGCTTCACTTCAGGTTCTACAGCCGTGGTGATCAACACTCGTTCTCCGACTTCAAATCCCAGCCGAACGATATCGTTGAGGTGCATGAAAACCACCTCACGCGTACCGCTGATACCGCGAAAGCGATCCTCGTATCCGTAAATGGTGGTGTTGAACTGGTCGTTGCTGCGTAACGTCATCAGTTGCAGTACATCGCGCGGCATGACTTCGGGTGTGGTGTCGTCATCTTCGTTGAGAGTGACTGGGGTGATGAATTGAGCCTTGCCACTTTTAGTCGACCACTCCCGCCTGGCGGCAGCGATGGGCCGATGAAATCCACCTGGTTCCGCCATGCGGGACTCCATGTCATGGAAGATTGCCGGATAAATAGTACTGATGGCCGTCCTGATCTTTGAGTAGTCGTCGCACCATGCCTGCCAATCGATTGAATGACCAGCGGGAAGGGTGGCCAGAGCCAAGCCAGCGACGATGCTGGTTTCTGCTTTTATGTGTGGGCCAACCGGTTCGGCATTGCCACGCCATCCGTGGATGCAGCCGGTGCTGTCCTCCGTGGTATAGGTTTGCTCTGTCCCATTCTGCCTATCGATTTCAATCCGTCCCAGGCACGGCAAAAGCCAAGCGTTGTTTGCTGGAATTAAGTGAGTGCGATTAAGTTTGGTTGCGATCTGCACGTTCAGTTCCAACGTCTGCCAAGCGGGTTCCATTCGTGCCGTGTCGGGAATAGCTCGCAGAAAATTGCCACCCAAGCCAATGAAGCCTCGTACTTCACCGGCCAGAATGCCTTCACAGGCGTCGACAGTGCACAGTCCCAATTGCTGCGGCACCTTGAAACCGAAATGCTGCTCGATCAACTCGGTGGGTACTTTTTTAGGGTCTTCAGTAATGCCTACGGTGCGCTGACCTTGGACGTTAGAGTGGCCCCTTACCGGGCAAACACCGGCACCGGGCTTGCCAATGTTTCCGCGCATCAGCAATAGATTTACCACCATCTGCACGTTCTCAACGCCGTGCCGATGCTGGGTCAAGCCCATTCCGTAAATCATCATCACCCGTTTGCTACGTGCATAAGTGGTAGCCGCCGCTTCAAGTGCGCCGCGACTCAAACCAGATTTACGTTCGATGTGCTGCCAATGATGAGTGCGAACTGAGGTCGCGAAAGCCTCGAAACCTTCGGTGTGCTTGGCAATGAAGTCGTTATCGAGAATTGAATTGCCGCCATCTCGTTGCGCGTCATCGTCAAGTTCTAGCAACGCCTTTGCAATGCCGATCATAGCTGCGGTGTCACCACCGATGGCGACCTGGTGATACTGGGTGCTGATGACAGTAGATTCTGGCGTCAGCATCTCTGTGGGTGACTGCGGGTTAACGAAGCGCTCTAGCCCTCGTTCACGTAACGGGTTGAAGGTGATAATGGGGACGTTACGTTTGCGCACGTCCTGCAGCTGATGAAGCATCCTCGGAGCGTTGCTGCCGACGTTCTGGCCAAAGAAAAATAGGCAGTCGGTGTGGTTGAAATCATCCAGCGTGACTGTACCGACCGGCACACCGATGCTTTCTTGCAAACCCACAGACGTGCTTTCGTGGCACATATTCGAGCTGTCGGGCAGGTTGTTGGTGCCATAAGCCCTGGCGAATAACTGGTACATGAACGAGGTTTCCAGGGAGGCACGGCCCGAGGCATAAAACACCACACTGTCGGGCTCCATAGTTTTTAGCTTCGCACCAATATCGCGGTACGCTTCTTCCCACGTAGTATCCCGATACCGATCACTCGTCGAGTCGTATCGCATTGGGTGGGTAAGCCGACCTTGTTGCTCCAGATCATAATCCTGCCATTGCCGAAGCTCACTCAGGGTGTGGTTGGCAAAAAAAGCAGGGTCGGTTTTTTTCGATGTCAGCTCCCATGCAGTTGCCTTGGCACCGTTCTCGCAAAACTCCAATGCGTGTGGGTGTCCTGGCTTCGCCCAAGCACAACTGACGCAGGCGAAACCATCCGGCTTGTTCTGCTTTAGAAGGGCTTTGGGAGCCTTGGAAAATGCTTGCTCACGCCAAAGTATTTTCATCACGGAGTTCGCGGATCCCCAGCCACCACTTGCATGTCTATATGGTTTGAAATGGGCTTTTGGATGAATGAGCATTGGCGGCTCCGGAAAGCTTATCGGGGGATGTTGGTATAGTTAAGACGAATGGCCGCAAGGAATGGTTCGAGTGGATGTGAGGGGTATCAATCAATTTGGCGCGAGTGCTGGATGTCACGCAGTGAGCTCAATGTTGAAAAATAGAGCCACAGGATCCGGATACATCGAGGATGTCCAGCGTCACTGATGTCGAGCTCCGACGGAATGCACTGGGCCTATGTAACCAGCACGCCGTTGTCGGTGTCGCGCTCTGGCAAGGCCATAAAAATCTCACCAGCCGTCAGCATGACCTTCCTGCAATCATCTTCGTTCTTACCGAAAATCTTGCAAAATGAATTTAACCAATGGCTGCGCATCCTATAAAGCTATAGACCCGTCGGTTGTGAAAAATAGCGGCTTAACCGACATACTGGTAGTAGGTTCGACTATGCTAGGGGCTTGACGTCGTCGACCCAAAGTGTGCCTACCTGAAATTCTGCAAGCGGAGCCTCGCTTAGTCGATTATCGGAATAAAATGCCATGCCATCCGATTGCCCAAGCCCTGATGAGCTTCGCATCCGCAATGCGGAATTGATGGAGGAAAACGTCAGGCTGCATGAGGCAATCGCGTCTCGCGATGCTTTTCTTGCAATTGCCGCTCACGAGCTTCGAAATCCGATGACACCTATCTTTGGCAGGGTGAGTCTTCTGCGCCACATGATTGGCAAACCTGACTGTTCAATGGATAAGATTGAGAAAAGCCTTGGGCAGATAGAATGGCTTATTTCGCGGTATATCCAGCGGGCGACCACGCTGCTCGACATATCGCGAGTCACTACCGGACATCTCAAGTTCGATCCAGCCTTGGTCAATGTTTGCGGACTCATCCAGGAGATAGCTGAAAGCGTTCGTCCTCTTGCTGAGCATGCGGGTTCGAGCCTGGTACTTCAGCTCCAACCGGGAGGATTGGCCATTCTTGGTGACCGGCTGTCTTTGGAACAGATAATCGACAATCTGATCTCAAACGCGGTCAAGTACGGAGGTGGAACGCCGATTTTCATCACTGCGACTGCAGATTTCGAAAACGACACTGCTGTTATCTGCGTCCGCGATAACGGGCCAGGTATTGCACCTGCCGATCAAAATCGTATTTTCGAGCGTTTTGAAAGAGCGGTGCGACCAGCCGATCATGTAACAGGTTTTGGCGTCGGTTTGTGGATTGTGCGTCAATTGACAGAAGCGATGGGTGGCACAATCACCGTGTACTCTGAACCAGGCGTGGGTTCGGCTTTTACTATTACGATGCCTCTGCAACTAGCGAAGGACACAAAATGAACACCCCTGTTTTATCAAAAGAGTCGGAAATTAAGAGATTGCCAACGGGCATTTCGGGACTCGATACCATCTTAAATGGTGGTCTTATGCAGGGAGGGATTTACATCATCCAAGGCGACCCCGGCGCGGGTAAGACGATCCTGACGAATCAGATCTGCTTCCACCATATTTCCGAGGTGGAAGGTAGTCGAGCACTGTTCGTTACCCTACTCGCCGAGAACCATGCTCGGATGATGAGTAATCTGCGCGGACTCTCCTTCTTCGATCAAAGTCGCATTCCCGATGGACTGACCTATCTCAGCGCCTTCAACGCGCTGCGGGAGGATGGCACCCAAGGGCTCACAACTCTCCTGCGCCGTGAAATACTACGCGGCAGATGCTCGTTGCTGGTGATTGACGGGTTAGTCTCGGCGCAAACCACTGCGAAATCTGATCAAGCGTTCAAAGAGTTTATTCACAGCTTGCAGGAAATCGCGCTCGCAACCGATTGCACCATGATCATGACGAACAATGCGGGTATGGACGAGGTATCACCCGAGCAAACAATGGTGGATGGGTTAATAAGGCTAAGGGAGCAAAATTACGGTTGGCGCTCAGAGAGCGACCTGCAAGTGACCAAATTTCGTGGTGGCGCGTTTCTGCGAGGACGTCACGCATACAAGATTACGGATGCAGGTTTTGTCGTGCACCCCCGAATAGAAGCATTGCTTGGGCGCCCCTCTCAGAAGGAAACCCTAATAACCAAAAGAGCATCGACCGGACTCGCTAGGCTGGACGAGATGCTTGATGGAGGGCTTCCTGCTGCGTCAACGACCATGGTCATGGGGCCATCAGGAGCAGGAAAGACAACAATTGGTCTGCACTTCCTATCTGAGTCATCAGAAGATGAGCCTGGCCTAATGTTCGGGTTTTATGAAACACCCGAACGCACTCGGGCCAAAGTCGAGATGATGAGCAAAAACTTAGCCAATATGATCGACGCTGGCACCGTTGAAATCATGTGGCAGCCTCCCACGGATGACCTGCTTGACGCCTACGGAGAAAGATTGCTGGCGGCCATCCGACGACGCGGAGTCCGTCGACTGTTCATAGACGGGCTTGGAGGCTTTACCAAGGCAGCAGTTGAGCCAGCAAGAATGGATCATTTTTTCACCGCGCTGGCTAATGAACTGCGGGTGCTAGGCGTAACGACTGTTTATTCTTTGGAAGTACCTGACATCTTGGGCCCGGCTATTCGAATACCTGTCGATGATATCTCTAGCATCGCTGAGAATATGGTGCTGTTACGTTTCGTCGAAGTACGCTCCAGTTTGTACCGGCTGCTCTCAATTTTGAAAGTGAGAAACAGCAATTTCAATCCGTCCCTACACGAATACACCATCACTAATTCCGGGCTAGTCATCAACGATACATCCGAAACTGCCGAAACCATCCTGTCACAAGTCGGCCCGACAGCGGAGCAGATCACAGTTGCAAGTTCGGCTGCGCCGCAACTGAAAGGCAAGGCCTAATTATGGCTATCGTCCTGATCGTCGATGATGAGTTTGGTATAGCCACCCTCCTTGAGGACGTACTTGAGGATGAGGGCCATCGTTCGATCCTCGCGGCTAACGGACGGCAAGCATTAGAAAAAGCGGGCGAAACGCGTCCAGATCTGGTGATCACCGATTTTATGATGCCGGTGATGGACGGGGCTGCGCTAATTGCCTCCCTGTCCAACCATCCAAAGCTTAAGACAATACCCATAATATTGATGAGTTCCTTGCCCGAGCCTACTGTGGCGGAAAGATGCTCTGGCTACGCTTCATTTCTGCGCAAGCCTTTCAAAATCTTGGAAGTCATAGATTTAGTTGAAAAGTTGCTTGCAAAAAAAAATTGAGCGCAGTGCGTATCATACGACTTCGATTGCAATCGATATCTGCTTGCAATCATGCTCTTGCGGTGGGGGCGTGTGGAAGGCGATTGTGTTGATAAAGTCGGTCTGCCAGCATTGAGTACAAAAAAGGGCCCTTGAGGGCCTTTTTTTGTTAGCCGCCTGTGTTAATTAGATATCGACCTTGAGCCGGAAATTAATCAGATTCAAGAAGCGAGCTGAACCACTCAGCATAGGGTGAATTGGTGACCTGGCGCATATTGAAGTCTTGCCTTCCATCTGTCCACCAAACAGGGCCCCGTTCCCCGAGCGCTACCTTGGCTTTTTGTACGTTTCCCCGAGCTAACTTCACCTGCGAGGCGTCTCCCGAAGCCTTTGCTTTCTTAACGTCACGTCGAGCTGCCATAAGCTCGTTTACAAGACTCTGCCGCTCATCGTCTTTCAGTGCAGGATTGGAACATCGCCACAGCTGTCCTTGGACAACGAAGTAACGACCGTCTGGGGTCACTGGATGCATTACTTCTCTACGACCTTTCAAAGGGCACTTCTCCAGAGAATTCACGAAGTACGACTACCTCAGCTTTCGGGTAGGAAGGCGTTTAGCTTGTTTGACCCCAAACAGTATTCCCAGGATCAGTGCAGCGCCCGCCGCCAGGAGTATTGGGTAGGGATGTTTACCTGACATCCGGATGCCCTCAGCTCCGTGTTGATCGCTTGTCGGAGCATGTCGTTCTCCTGATGCCGGTGGAGTAAGACTGATCGGAATGTCAGAGAGATCGATCTCTGCTTCGTACTGCATTTCGTTTAACGGCAAACGCGCACCGTCCGCGAGAATCAGGGTGAGGTCTTCGACAGTGCCGGCAAGTCGATCGGGAAATACTGGCTCACCCGTGGGATCAAGCTCATCGTAATAAAACTGCTGTCCTTCCAGCCAACCTATGGCCGTCATCAATTCGGGGCAGAGGTAATATTTCCCGTCGAGGAAGAAGCCTGGGAAATGTCGTGTGCGTCCGAGACTTTTTACGATGTAGCGCTCGCCTGCCTTCATACCGGTTGCTGGGTCAATCATGATGAAGTCCTCAGATTCGCTGGTGTTGCGATAGAGGATGGGGTCTGGCGCAACGTTCCATCGAGATGACTGAAAGGCTGACGTTTAAGCGTAGGATTGACGTAGGCGCATGATGGCATCTGTGATGCCTTGAGCATTCTTGTCGAGCGTTTCCATCGATGCGATTGCATTGGCGGCGATGTGTTCCGCTCCGCTTTCAGAGAGCCAGTTGGTTACCTCTTCAATGGCCGCGCAGATTGCATGTTGGTTGTGAAGTAGCAGTGTGAGAGCGTCTGCTGCTGCTATGTTCGCTTCAGAGCTATCTGGCATGGGGATCTTCCTTGAGCTTTCGATGAGGCTTGAGCTTTCGATGAGGAAAGCCTAGCTGAACCGTCGTCTTTCAGTGAGCTCTTGGTGCAATGAGCAGGCATAGTCATGGACATAAGCCCAAGCTCACAAGGCGTTATACTGGTGGCTCACTGCTAACCATCCGCTCGAATGAATTCATTGGCGTCTTGTTTGTCTGACGCCTATTCATGCTTCGTTGGCCGCCCCGTACCTATAATATCTTTCACAAGGTAGCGAGCGAGCTATGCAGCCCCCTCTCAGCTGCAGTTGAGGCACACGACGTAGACTGCCAAAACCCGCTTCAACGAATCCAATCCCCATCGACGCAGGGTCAAACATGTCTGTACAAATTCGCAACAACGTTCGCGTTCGAGGTTCGGGCCCTGCCACTTTGGTTTTTGCGCACGGTTTTGGTTGCGATCAAAATATGTGGAGACTGGTTGAGCCTGCTTTTTCAGAAAGCTATCAAACGATTCTTTTCGACGTTGTAGGGTGTGGTAAGTCTGACCTTTCGGCTTATGAGGTTGCAAGATATTCAACCTTGAAAGGATACGCACAGGACATCGTCGAAATCATCAATGAGTTTGCCAGCGGGCCGGTCATATTTGTGGGGCATTCAGTCAGTGCTATGGCTGGAGTAATCGCTGCCAATACGCGTCCGGGCCTTATCGGAGCGCATGTGATGGTTGGGCCTTCTCCCTCCTACATCAACGATGGGGATTACTTTGGCGGATTCAGCCGGGAAGACATCGACTCTCTCTTGGAGACTCTGGAAAGCAATTACCTTGGCTGGTCGAGCTCCATGGCTCCCGCCATCATGGGCGCGCCTGGACAACCACACCTTGGCGTCGAGTTGACTAATAGTTTCTGCCAGACAGATCCAGACATTGCAAAGCGATTCGCGAGGGTGACATTCCTTTCGGACAATCGTAATGATGTCGCCAAGCTCCAGGCACCAGCACTGATTATTCAGTCGTCCGAGGACATCATCGCGCCCGTAGAGGTTGGTCACTACCTTCATAAGGTGATTCCCGATAATCGACTTGAGGTGATTGAAAACATGGGCCACTGTCCGCACCTCAGCGCACCTGGTCTCTGCATCGATGCGATCCAAAGCTTTATTGAAAGCGTTCAGAGTCGAATCGCTGATGCAGGCTGATGCCGACTCGCTTCCTGGTGCTGACTCACTTTATGAGTACGCTCCATGTGCCCTTATTGTCACGAGTAAGGCCGGAGTAATCCTCCGGGTGAACACCACTTTTTGCGAATGGCTTGGATACCCGAAAGACCAGTTAATTGGCCATCGTAAATTGCAAGAATTGCTTACCATCGGGGGGCGAATTTTTCATCAAACTCATTGGATACCTTTATTGGAAATGCAAGGTTCCATTTCCGAGGTAAAGCTTGAGTTTGCAACGTCTGACGGAAAAAAAGTGCCGATGATTGTCAACGTGAGAAGAAGAGAGCACTCGGGTGGCACTTTCGATGAGGTTTCGGCATTTGTGGTGATCGAGAGGCACCGGTTCGAGCAAGAAGTATTGATTTCCAAGCGTCAGGCAGAGGATTCACTCGAAGCACACTTAGCGCTCCAGCGAGATCTTTCGGTAGCCGATGCCAGGCTGCGGGTTGCGTTAGAGTCTGCCCAGATGCATGTCTGGGATGTCGACCCTGTGACACGCGAGCGCCGTTACGATGAGAGCGTCGCGCGCCTGCTTGGTTACTCATCTAGCCAGTTTGTTTCCGCAGCCGCTTACTCAACCTTCATTGAGCCCCAAGACCAGCACCGGGAAGCCGGTCTCTTTTCGGCGGCTCTTGAGTCGGTAGCTCAGGAATATCGCTGCATCTATCGATTGAACGGAATTGACGGCGTTCAGCGTACCGTGCTGTCGACTGGTCGCGCCGCATTCGATCCTGATAATAAGCTTGTTCAGTTTGTTGGCATCCTTCATGACATTACCGACGTAAAACGTGAGCAAGCTGCGGCTGAAGATCGCGCCCTTTTTTCCGAGCAGATGATCGGGATCGTAAGTCACGACCTGCGTAACCCTCTTTCGGTGATATCAATGTCCATGGAAATGCTTGATCGCCAGGCATTAACGCCGAAGCAGCAAAAATTTGTTCGTCACGCTCAGGACGCGGCGCTAAGAGCGCGCAGGCTCATCGACGACTTGTTGGACTTCACGCAGGCGCGTATAGGGCGTGGTATCGGAATTACGAAAGCGACCACCGATCTTCATCTGCTCATCGCGGGAACCGTCGAGCAACTCAGAATCGTTTATCCCAAACGAGAGCTTGTCCATTCAACACATGGCAATGGTTTATGTATCGCGGATGGCGATAGGCTTGCGCAATTGGCAGGTAACTTAATTTCTAACGCGGTCACTTACGGTGCGGAAGACCGTCCCGTGACGGTTACATCCTCCATTACGAAATTGGGCTTTGAGTTGTTGGTGCACAACTGGGGTACACCGATTCCTCCAGACTTCCTTGCCACTGTTTTTAGCCCGATGACTCGCGGAGTCAATCTTCCTCAAGATACCCGCAGCGTAGGTTTGGGGCTTTTCATCGTAAGCGAAATCGTAAAGGCACACGGTGGCACGGTTTCCGTTACCTCTACAATTGATGCTGGGACAACATTCAAGGCTTTGTTTCCGATCTGAGGGAAGGCACTCACAGAACTCCGTGATCAAATCTCAGCTGTCATAGTCACCGTCACCGGCTAGGGGCGTGACTAAGCAACTTTCCTGGGGCGCATCTACTGGTTGCCCGAAAGCTGAACAGGCATCCGCGTCTGCGTTTATCAATATTCTTCGAACGGAAATCGTAAGAAAATTTGCGCGCACCTCGTACTAGGGCGATGAATTGATGCCCTAGCGTCGTCGAATAGCCGTGACAGATTTCCGTTGGAGTAATTTGCCGGCGGTCAGGGCGCTTGAATACTTTCGAATTGCCATACTCAACCTCCTATGAGACATCAGTTCATAGGCTCAATTTCCAAGGGAGGAAAAAGCAATGACATCGATTGAAGATTTCAGGATCAAATCTCACGAGCTTTTGATTGAGCTTGACGCCGCTACGATGGGAATGATGACGCTGGTTGCATCGAGATGTGTGTCAGGGCATCAATGGGATGCGGCGGCCAATAGACAGCGTAATGCGTATGCACTCTGGGATGCATTTCTGAGTACACCTGCAGAAGATCACCCCAAACGTGTTTCACCACATGATTGAGGCCGGCGCTATGTGCTCGATGGAGCCGTTATGACCTGGGTAGTGAGGCTTACCAGTCCCGATGGCGATGTTTTCTATGGCGAAGCAACAGACCGTGAAGGATATCGATACCGGTGCAAAACTCCCGAGCAGGCGGAAGCTTTTAAGGAAGAATCCGATGCGGAGGCTAGCTTCGCTTCGTTTCGCCTGATGAGTGTGCTCCGGGAATATCTACTTGAGGCCATTGAGCTGGAGCAGCATTCAAACGACACGCGAGGGGGCCTAGGTTAGCTCCTCCGACCTCGAAGAATAGCTGGTAGAAATGTTGCTTTGATTTAGGTGACTGAGACATCCCGAGCTGTATTACACAAAATGTCCCAGGCGTGATGGCCGATCTCATGCACCGGCAGGCACTTCACATTTGTTCGGTGAGCTCGAAACTTTACCAGAAGCCCTGTGGTTTGCGACTCACAGCCGGCACTGGTCGTATGATTTGAACAGATAGGTCTGTGCGTCATAAGTGGTATCGAACGCCGTAGCAGCGATTAACAATGTACTCCCCAAACCTACAGGCTCGAGGCCAATTCAGGTTCTGAACTCCAGCAATTAGGGCGGCCATGCGCAGTTTTCTAGGATTTTTCGTCTGCTAACCAGCAACGTTGCAATCGCACCTGACGGGCTGCCACGCTAAGAATCCAAGAAGCTGTCTAAGCCAGCGCGGTTGTGTGATGAGCGCCCCAGCGTCTGCCGACCGCTTTGATGGGCCCCCAACGACTCTCCTGTACTCCAAAAAATCGAAACTACAACCGGTCATTTCTGTCCGTTAATGCATATGGCCGTGATGCTCCGGCTGCCAGCGAAATGCATTATTGGAGGAGGCGGGAGGTAAGCCATGAGCGACCATACAGGCGATCTGCCTAAGGAGATAAGGCGTCGAGCAGAGAGGATAATCCATGATATTGAAAATGCTGGATCGATGATTCTTGCTGTGAAAAAATGGAGCGAAGGCCGAGGGTTTCATATTGGGAATTTCTTGTTGGTCAGGCCTCACCCAAGATCGATGTGATTTGCTTTTAGCGCATTTCGAGGATGTGCTTGAAAAGAGGCTTAGATCCTTGACGTTAGGCCTCTAACATTTCCACATTCTGGTGCAAGAACTTTTGGGGGAAGGGATGAAATCTATCATTTTCCTTGCTGCAGTTGCTGCGATTTCAGGATGCGTTCAGTTGTCACATTATTCTCCAGATCAAGCCGACCTGGTTCCAACGTCGAGGCTTTACGGTTTCACCAATCGATCAGATGCCCATCTGGTCGTGGTGCGTGACGAATCAGATGATGGCCAGTGCACGATCCATTTTTTTATAGATGGGACGCCCGCTGCCGATTTTGGAGCGGGGGAGGTAGCCAATTTTGGACTTACTATGGGCGTGCACAGGCTTTCAGCGCTACCGGCTCAAGGCTGCTCTGACTTATTGATCAAGAACATCAAAATAGCTGTGAAAACCGGCGATGCGTCAATCATGTACATCAATGAGAAAGGCTGGGGCTCAGTCCCCATTTGAAGTTCATGGGTAAGCTACTAATATCGCGACTCTCCCTTTAGGCCTTTTTATGGCCTCAGAAATCGTCTCCTCACATAAAGGATCCATCGACGTTATTTCTGATTTGGAGCAAGGCACCACTTTTCTCATGAAGGTGCCGATTGCCTGACATTCGCGCCACCATGATGGGACGCTTCAGGATTTTCAACAGCTGCAGTAGGACATCCCTGAGGCGCTCGGCTGTCTGAGATAGAAAGCAGGTGCGCAATTTGGCCAGTTCGGCGTTACCGCTGCCGACCAAGTCGAAGCATTGGCAGAAGGCGCAAAAGCTTCATCTCGAAAATCGAAGAAGGGGGCGCCTGGGCATAGCCGATTGTCTGACTATGATGGCAAAGCCCATGACGGGTTTGGCGGAAAACCTTTGCGCGAAAGGTGCTGATTAGCTGTCGCACGTCGATGCCCACTTGGCTCGCAAGAATGTCGGTTTGTTCATCGCGGGCATCTGCTTCAGCATCTGACTGCTCCTCTTCTGCACTAAAACTCGCAGGGATATCGCTACGTAAAATATCTTTGTCTAGGCATCCGTCCAATTCAGGGCAGCTGTCTCGCGCCATTTCACATCTGTGACACCGTACCGCTCTGCCTGAGGTTTTGACACGACCTTCAACGGAGGTTTACCAGGTTTAGGAATTGGGGCTAGGCCTGCATCGCAGCTTGCCCAATGCCATGCGTCTGTATTGCGCATTGTTTTGGCGCGAATGACGAATGACTTTGGCTGCCCGTGAAGCTTGTACTCGATGACGAAAATATCCGTTAGGCTCATGAGTCCCTCCTTACGCTCATAGGCAAAAGAGTGGTGCTCTCAGAAAAAATTCCAACGTTTTTCTGTCTTTCTTTGAGGGCGTTTTTTTAGCCTGGCTTTCTGCGTTCGAAATCTCCTCGTTTTTTGATTGGCACCCCGAACAGCTGCGAAATAGAAAGGTCAGAGCGATGCGTAATTCTTTGTCAGAAATGCGTTGCAGTGCACACAGGCAGCAGCAACGTTTCAGCAAAAGTAGTCTTAAAATGCGTGTCGAAATTGCTTCATCGAGCCTTTGACTAGCTGCGAATTTGGACAACAATCAATGAACACTGCCCTTAGGAGAACGTGATGATTTCCGCTCTTGAACTCCGACATATTATTGAGTGCGGTTTCCTGCCTCTGTCCTGCTCTTGCACCCTGAACCTGGATGGTTCGCTGATGATCAAGGTCACAGAGCCTTCATCAGGTAGCGTTGAGCTTTTGGTCACTGGTGTGTCGACGGCCCCACTTAATTCGAGTCGTGCGATTGCCGAACTGATAGGCGAGCTTCGCAGTGAGATGGCTGCACGTAAAACCAGCTTTGAATCAAGCGAATGCAGAGCTCCGGGGCATTGAGCAGATAGATGCGGGAGGATCAACCTTATAGATCGCCTTTGATGTCAAATTGATATCGGCTCATACTACGGCTTCATTTTTCATGGAGTCGGTATCTTGTCCTCCGATAGAACTCAGCAACTTGAGCAAGCACTCTTAGCGGTCATCGCATCAGCCACAAAGATGGGCGTGAGCTGTGATGCCTTATGTGCAGAAGCGGTAGGCGGCCTGATGGCAGATCGTTACTGGCAGTGGTCACTCACGGAGCACAAACACGGTGCCGCTGATGAGATAGAGGAAGCTTTAACCAAGCTTCTGATGAGAGGAACAATCGAGTCCATCCCAGTCTACCTCGCAGCTCCGATCCTGTGAATCAGGCTTTATGAATCGCGATGCCAGGCTGCAACAAAGTCGCCATTGCGATAACCAGATCATCTAATGACCACGGCTTGTGCAGATAGATGCTAGAAGCCGGCACTGCCTCAGGATCTATCAGATATCCAGAGGTCAGGATTGCCGAAATCGATGGCCATCGACTACCTACCATCTCGATAAATTCGATCCCTTGTATCTGGCCGGGTACGCCGTGATCTGCGATCACCAAACGACACTGTTCATGAGTTTGAAGCAAATAGGTTAACGCATCATCTGCTGTCTCAAAGGAGATTGCCTTCCCTCCGACCTCCGATACGATTTCCTCCATCAACGCTCGCAAGGTCGGATCGTCTTCGATGACGATCACCGATCCTTCAATAGGCAAAAAACCTTCCCACTGTACGATCAATCAGAGATCCCTTAGCCGAGCGCACCTGCCGGCGTTTGATGAGTCAGTTTGTGAGTGTATTCGCATTTCGGGATTTTGTGGCCCCTTGCGAATCTATTGATGACACAGATCACAGATCGTCTTCAATACCTGAACGAACTGGAGAGTCGAGGCCGACCAGGGTGGAAAACCGTTACCATTTTCGGATCGCCCCCCAAATGAAAGGACGAGAGTTTTCGATAAAGAACTGAACCATCTCGTCCTTTCCACTTACCGATAGACTTAGGTGGTCAACAGTGTTGCGCTGCTATCGCGCTCCGGACTAGCGATGTGGCTATCGCCAGGTGTCAGAATAACTTTTCGGCAGTCCTCTTCTTTTTTATCAAAGATTTTATATCCCTCAGCGGCCTGTTCCAGTGACATGCGATGGCTGATGATGACGTCCGGGGCAAGGCGACCCGTCTCGATGTGGCCGAGTAGTTCTGGAAGAAAACGTTGCACATGGGTTTGTCCCATTTTGAAGGTCAGCCCCTTGTCGAAAGCGTCACCAAATAGGAATCCGTGAATGAAGCCCGAGTACACACCAGGCACACTCACAACTCCGCCGCGTCTAACCGCTGCGATACATTGGCGTAATGCCTTGCCGCTACTGCCTTCGAGCTTGAGGGTCGCAAGAACCGTTTCGGTGGTGCTGCCTTTGGCTTCAAAACCTACCGCATCCACGACACCGTCCACGCCCCGCATGCCTTTGGTTTGTCGAATGATCGTGTCTGCGGGATCATCGTCTTCGTCGAAATTTATTGGAATCACGCCGTAAGTTTTCTCTGCATAAGCCAAGCGATAGGGGTGGTGATCAACCATGAAAATCTGATCAGCACCCAGCATTCGCGCGCAGGCGGCGCTCAACAATCCGACCGGCCCTGCGCCGTAGATGGCAATGCTTGCCCCAGCGCTAATGCCGGTGTTTGTCACGGCCTGGAAGGCGGTCGGCAGGATGTCCGAGAGGAACAGAACTTTCTCGTCCGACAGCGTCCCAGGGACTTTGAAAGGCCCGGTATTAGCTTTGGGAACACGCACGAACTCGGCTTGCCCTCCAGGAATGCCGCCATACATGTGGCTGAAGCCAAAAAGGGCGGCGCCCGGTGGGATGGCCTTTTTATTCAGAATGGCGCCGCGCCCCGTATTGGTGGTTTCACACGCGGCGAACAAATCCATTTGGCAGAAAAAGCAGCTGCCGCAGGCGATCACGAAAGGGATCACCACCCGGTCACCCGCCTGTACAGCAGTGACAGCTGAACCTGTTTCCTCAACGATGCCCATGAACTCGTGACCGAAGATATCGCCATGTTCGACGGTTGGGATCTTCCCTCGGTAAAGATGAAGGTCGGATCCGCAAATCGCGGTGGCTGTTACTCGAAGAATGATGTCGTCGCTATCCTCGATAACTGGATCAGGAACAGTATCGACTTTTACGCTGTGCGCGCCGTGGTAGGTGAGTGCTCTCATGACTTCTTGCCCCTCAATAACTTAGTGGTAAGTGGGAGAGGAGCGATGGGAAAGGTTAGTTCAGAGAAATAGAACGGGAGATGACTAGCGGGCTGCGCCGTGCCGTTGGTCTGCCTGATCTCTATTCAGTTAAACGTTCTGCGATGGATAAACCTCAAACATGTACGAGCGGGATTGCTCGCGTGAGTGACCTCATTAGCCCGCAGAAATTGCGGGCTTTTTTTGGACACAAAAAGGCCCGGCGCTTAGCCAGGCCATTCAGTTCAATCAAGCCGCGAGACTTGAGCTCGAAAGCGCTTTTTTGTACGCCGCTTTCATGTCTTCCATTTGCTGTCCGAGTTCATTCAGTTTGGCCTTACCTAGGAGCTTGTTAGCTTGAGGAAACATTTCTGCTTCTTCTTCCTCGATGTGATGCTCCAGTAGTTCCTTTACTACTTTCACACGACCAGAGAATTCTGGCGTGCCAGGATCTGTCGCTTTCAGATCTGGGAGTACCAGAGAGTCTACAGTTCGGTGCTCTTCCTTCGCTTCGTAATACATTACGTCCTGCTCCTTACCCCCAGCCTCTTTGAATGCTGGGTAGAGGATTTCTTCCTCCAGCTTGGTGTGGATGGTGATTTCCATCTCTAGCTTGGCCAGTAATTCAGTGCGCTTTTTGATACCGCGCTCAGTCGACTCACTGAGCTGGGTGAGGATGGCCTTCACGCGCTCGTGGTCTGTTTTCAAGAGGTCAATGGCGTTCATGTCGAGACTCCTCTGGTTATCACGGTTAGACGCGCGTCGATCAATCTGCCAACGCTACGCAGAAACGTTTGATTGCATAGGATGTGCCAACCATAACCATCGGATAAATATCAACTAATTCAATATATTGAGATGCCTGTTGAATTGATTTTCTCGTGTATTTTGCAAGGTTGATATTTTCATGGGTTGCAGTTTACGGGATGCGCAGTTGTACCTGTTTCAAGATAAAAAATTTTCCGGAGAAACCTTCGAGTCCGTTTCACAATGTGCGGTATTTGGCCTTCTCTTGGCGTTATGAATCATTGCGGATTGCGAGAGTCAACCGACAATACTGCACATTGGACATCTGTAATGCTTACCTTCGATAGCCCGTTTAGCGATGTCTCTAGTCGTTGCACTCTTCAAAAAACGGTCGACTCGCTTACGTTCTTGCAAACGGTGGGTGGGTGGTATGAACGCAGTTGATTCAGCTCTGGCGGCAGCGCGTGCTCAGTTTGCGATTGCTATAAGCTTTCATATCGTGCTGGCGGCCTTCACCATTGGCTTAGCCAATTTTCTCATGGTGCTGGAGGCACTGTGGCTATGGCGCGGCCAAAGGATCTACCTGGCTGTTTATCTTTACTGGTTAAAAGTGTTTGCGCTTAACGTTGCGGTAGGCACAGCGTCAGGTCTGATTTTGGAGTACCAGTTCGGGCTGAATTGGTCGCGGCTTTCGACTCAGGCAGGAGATATTCTTGGCCCGTTGATGTTCTACGAAGTGCAGGCGGCATTTTTCCTGGAGGCAGGTTTCCTCGGGATCATGTTATTCGGAATGAAAAAAGTTGGCCCTCGTCTGCATCTCTTCGCCACCTCCGCCGTCGCCCTCGGCTCTTTGATCAGCGCCTTCTGGATCTTGTCGGCCAATTCCTGGATGCAGACACCCGCCGGGTATTCCCTCGGAGCCAATGGGCGTTTCATAGCCGAAAGCTGGTGGGCGATCATCTTTAATCCCTCGTTCCCTTACCGGTTAACGCATATGACGTTGGCCGCGTTTATAGGCAGCGCCACGCTAGTGGCCGGTATCAGCGCTTGGCAGCTATTACGTGAATCGCAGAACCCGCGAGCTCGTCTCGCATACTCTATGGCGTTGTGGGTGATCGTGGTGCTTACACCTGTGCAAATCTTGGTGGGGGATCTTCATGGTGAGCACAGCCTTAAAGTTCAGCCGCAAAAGGTTGCCGCCATCGAAGGTTCCTGGACACGACCGGCGGACGGTGAGGGGGAGCCATTACGTTTATTCGCCATTCCAGATATGGCTGAGCGACGCAACCATTGGGAGGTGGCGATTCCGCGTGTAGCGTCGTTGTACTTGCGACATGACCTGAGCGGCACCATAGCTGCGCTTGATGAGTTTCCGCCTGAGGACATCCCGCCGGTGCCTGCGGTGTTCTTCGCGTTCCGTTTCATGGTCGGTTTGGGACTAATGATGATGGGGCAGGGGCTGCTCAGTGTGGTACTGCGCTGGCGACATCGTTTATATGCCGCGCGCTGGATGCTCCGAGGGTGTGTGCTGATGGCACCTGCCGGATTTCTGGCGATGCTGAGTGGGTGGGCTGTTACAGAGGTTGGCCGTCAGCCCTTCACTATCTATGGGTTGATGCGCACTGCTGACAGTCTGTCTTCGGTGTCACGTCAGCAGGTAATAGGGGCGACGTGGACAATCCTGGCGTTTTATCTGGTGATCTTCGGTGTGGGGCTTTGGGTGCTGCTGCGATTATTGCGCGAGCCGCCTCACGAAGACGAGCCTGGGCCACAACCTACTTTGGCGGACGAGACAGGTAAATCTTGAGGGCTGACATCCATGATGGACACCGACTGGATAACACTGTTGTCCGCTGCCGCGCTGGGGTTTTCGGTATTGAACTACGTGCTGTTGGATGGCACTGATCTTGGTGTGGGCGTGTTGCTGGGTCTTACTCGTTGCAGTAAGCATCGACGGGCCATGGCGGTGACTATCCTTCCGATTTGGGACGCCAATGAAACGTGGCTTGTGCTCGGTGGCGGCGGTCTGCTGGCGTTGTTTCCGCTGGCTTACGCCATCCTGTTGCCGGCGCTTTATTTGCCATTTATCGCGATGTTCCTGGCATTGATTCTTCGCGCAGTAGCGCTGGAGTTTCGCGATTACTCGAAAAGCTATCGTGTGAAGCGAATGGTCGATGGCTTGCTGTTGATCGGTTCACTGCTAGCCGGGGCTACTCAGGGGATAGTGCTGGGAACGCTTGTACAAGGCGTGCCGTATCAGAACGGGCAGTACAGCGGGAACGGCTGGGAATGGTCGGGCCTGTTTCCGCTGTATTGTGGCGCCGTGCTCGTATTGGGCTATATGTGGTTGGGCGCGTGCTGGCTGTATTGGCGTACTGTAGATGATCTGCAATGTCGATCAGGTCGACAGGCGAGGGTGCTGGCCATCGTAACCACGGTGCTTTTGGCCGTGTTAGTGGTCTGGACAGCGACGCTGGATGCTCGATATGCGCAGCGGCTTTCCAATCCACTGGTCTGGCTGCCAGCCGCAATATTGCCCACTGCACTGCTGATCAGCTTCACCTTGAGCTTTCGAAGCCGCCGGCACTATCTGCCTCTATTCGCCGCACTGGGGATCTTCATCTCGGCGTTCGCCTTGATGATCGCAGCGCTCTTTCCATTGATTGTCCCGCCTAACCTGACCTTGCAAGCAGCCGCCTCAAGTCCCACCAGTCAGATGTTCATGTTGGTCGGTTTCGCCGTGCTGATCCCGGTGACGCTTATCTACAACACCTACGGTTTCAGAGTCTTCAGCGGAAAGGTTCGCGCCGTTCGTGATTGACTTCTCAACGCTGGCCAGCCCAATACCGGTGTACGGCGCCTTGCGAGCCTTGCACCGGATCCTGGTCGGGAAACGGCAGCGTGTCGATGCTCGCCAGTTGGGCTCTGGTTGGTGCCTCGCGGCAGATATCTGCATGTTGTCCCGGCGGATAAGCACCGACGACCAGAAAGTTTTCGCTTGAGTCTAAATTGCAGTGGCCAGTGCCGGCAGGCAGTAGCAACACGTCGCCTGGACTGACTTCAAGTACATGACCATCCGGGCCACCCAGCATCAACCGAGCCCAACCACTGGCGACGCCAAGCACTTCATGACCTTCAGTATGGTAGTGGTGGTAGCTGTAAACCCCATATCGCCATTGTGGTGGCCAGCCATTGGCGATGAAGGTTCGCTCGAACAGTGCAGCCGGATCGTTGCCTTGAACTGCAATCGCGGTTGGGTAAATGAGTACCGGCAGTCGCGGGTTGTTGGGAACCCATTGGTTGCGTTCAAGCATCAGGGTTTGAACGGTAGCTGTCTCAGCTCGCGGTTTGTTCATTTAAGGATCTCCGAGACCTAGATGCGGCGATGGTTTTTCATGTATCGATCTGCAACTCCAAATCAGCATTTTCCAGTCTGCGGGCGTGAGCCACCGTGCCGTTCAAGCGCTGTCCTCCTGAAGAAAGAATAATGGTCAAGGAGTGGGCCTTGTGTAGGTCATCTGGCACCGGCGACATAACCTGTACCTGAAAGGCACCTGGCGTAATGGGCGTGATGAGTACGTCGCATTCAATTGTTTTAGCGATGGGGCCGAAGAGGGTGTCGTTTAAGTAACTCAAACGTGCGCGGTCGGTCATGGATATGTCCTATAACGCCAGAGATTTAAAGCTTAATTTCTATCCGCTTCTATGTGCTAGACGGTATCCATGACAGAAGAGTTCAACGCCAAGGGCTGACGGCACTTGGCGATTGCAGGCCGCGTATCAAGGCGCATGAAGCTCCGTCGATAACCGATTTTTGGATCTGCAGTTAAACTAAAAACTGACCTGTAAGTCAGGTTTGTTAATGGCACCCGATAGGAGAATCCAACCATGCAGATTTACAAGATTGAATACCTGTTCAAAGGCGAGCCCCGCACGCATCAATTTGAAATCAAGCAGGCTCGGTTGTCCGCTCATGAGGCCGCGATGCACTTGCTACAGCTCCATTTTGGGGACGGTGAGAACAGCTTGATCATGCCCACTGCTGACGCGACGCCAGACGAGATTTTGAAGCAGGTTGAACTGGTAGGGCTGGCACAGATTATGGTCGTCGATCAACCCAGTGTTGATGGCAGTCGAAACAACCAGTAGGCGCGACTCGGCCAATTTTAGGTACCGCTTTTGGCCATAAACGCCGAGTGATTAGGGGGGGCTGATTAGTGATGTTATGAACCAGCTCCCGCCGGAGGTTTACTAGGCCCCGAACAGGCTAAAGAAACTCAATGCCGCACCCGTTACCAAAATTAGGGAGATGAGTATCAGGGTCAGAACGACAGGTCTATAGCGCATAGCGCGTGTCGGTAGAGTCTTGGCACCTATTTTCAGCGACGATATCCACCATCAGTGAACGCAAGGTCGGATCGTCTTCTACGACGACTTCGACTCCTAGAATTGGCAAAATTCCTTCCCAAATAAAATACACTCATTGATTCCTTAGTGGTGCAAAACGTGCCAGCGTCATAAAAGCCTGGCTCTGAGTGTATGCCCAATCGAAGGATTTGCAGCCCCACTGCATTTCGTTTGATGAATCAGTCATAGGATTGGGACTTTGAAGCTAGATCCGAATGATTTTTTCCTGCTGAGGACGTCATGAAGCAGATCTTTGCGATGATGTAGATTCTTTAAACCTTCTTTTAAAGCCGGGTGTCGATAACTGGAGAGCTAAAAATTTGCTTGAACGAGAGAACGCCAATGATCGGTGTTGTGATACCCGCCCATAACGAAGAAAACCACATCACCGACTGCCTGTCGTCTGTCCTGGTGGCTGCGGGGCATCCAGACTTGCATGGTCAGTTGGTCACGATACTTGTCGTCTTGGACGATTGTTCGGACAACACCGCGCAGTTGGTCTCGGCTCAGGGTGTCGCAAAGCTCGAGGCCACTTTTCAGAATGTGGGTAAGGCCAGAGCGACTGGAGCGCAGGAATTGCTTAATGCAGGCGCACAGTGGCTAGCTTTCACCGATGCCGACACGGTCGTTGCTCACGACTGGCTCGCTCGCCAGATTGAGTTCAAAGCTGATGCGGTATGTGGAACAGTTGAAGTGGACAACTGGAATGAGCATGGAGACCTGGTACGTTCCAAGTATCTCGAGTTATACCAATTCGTCGAGAACCATCGCCATATTCACGGAGCTAATCTCGGACTAAGCGCCGAAGCGTATCGAAACGCCGGTGGCTTTCAGCATCTTGCCGCACATGAAGACGTTCACTTGGTGGCCGATCTTGAGAGGATCGGTGCACGCATTGTTTGGACAGCGACGAACCCGGTGATTACCAGCGCACGCCGGGATTTCAAATGTCGGGGCGGGTTTGGCGAGTATTTGACCTCTCTCGGCGCTACGCTTGGAGTCCTCTACTTAACCCTCTGGTCAGTGCTGGTGCTTCCTGAATTGCAGGCCTGGTGGGGATGAGTTTGGAATACATCGACTTTGTGCAATGGCCCGCCATGGTAGTAACGGTGATCTCAGCTTGGTTCGTTGGCTCGCAACGACCACGTCGGCGCATGATCGCCTTTTGGGGGTTCATTTCGAGTAATGCTTTGTGGGTTGTCTGGGGACTCCACGCAGACGCTTACGCGTTGATAATCCTCGAATGTGTTCTGCTGGGAATGAACGCCCGAGGCTTCAAGAAGAATCTCAACGGGTATCGAGGATCCTGACGACATGGCGCCATACATCAAGCGCGACTGTCTACACGAAAGACCTCAAAGAGAGTAATCGCAAGCTCGCGTGTCTTATCGGAAACAGAGGAAGACTTTTGCAGATGTGACCTATGGTGAAGGTATCTCTGTGAGGACGTGAAGATGATCCCAAGATTCGTTGTTGTCCCTGCAGTCCCCACTGAAACTGGCTCCTCTCGTAAGGGAACGTCCGGATACTGCAAAACAGCGCCAATAGGTTTTAACATTTACGATAATGAGAAAAAGTTGCGCTCGCAAGAAACCTTTTTGAGTCGACAAGAGGCTGAGGCTGAGTGCCAGTGGTTAAACCTGCGACGGCTGCAGAGTATCCCCTCACACCCGGACACCCTATAAATTCACGGTGATAGCGCGCATTCGATGCGTGCGCGCTATCGATGGGTATCCGCTAGTAGTGGCTTCATCCAACTCAAGCTTTAACGACCATCGTTATCTGGGTTCTCAGCCTCGGAAGTAGAGTCAGCTGGAGACGGGGCATTTTCGTTCCCTAATGTTGAGCCAGAGGTAGAACTGTCAAAATCCCCTTCGCCTGCTGATTTTTCAGCAGTGAACCAGTGCTCCAAGTCTTGTCCTTGAGGCTTGCCTTCCTTCTCCCAAAGCCGATACGCAGCTTCTCGAATTTTTTGCTCATCCATCATCAAATTCCTCCCATTGCTCACTGAGTGAATTTCGGGACAACGGGAGAAAGCAGTTGTGTCTCCCTATTCGTCACAGCATCAAGCATAGGCGCCATGACAGGCTCCATCATTGCTGTTGGTCAGATTTCGCATGCACATCTATGTCTCGGTCAAGCCACAAATGTGTGGCGGTACTTTGGAGAAAAGACAAGCCGACTAGCGGCTGAGTTCTGATTCCATGCAATGCGCCTCGCCCGATTGTCAGAAGTCGATGTCATGGAGGTCACGCGTCGCATTGCTTCGTCTGTTGCAAAAAATAAATTGGTTTGAACGCAGGCATGACGCCGAGGCCTAAGTTTTACTAGCGCTTGGAGGGTCGAATCATGTCGGAAGCCACCACTTACTTCGCTATCGCCGTCGCTGTGATCATTTTGCTTGTAGATCTATGGGCAACGATCAGCGTTTTTCGTAGTGACAAATCCGTGAGCATAAAAGCAGCCTGGGCCATTGGTCTCATAATCTTTCCCGTTTTGGGATTGATTGTTTGGGGGTGGGGCGGGCCCACGGGGAATCAAGGAGGGGCCAACCTCTCCGGAGCACAGCAAAGGCTAATATAAGAGGCAGGAGGTTCGAGTACATCAATTCGAATTGAGGGCTGTGGAGCGACACCTTGATCACTGAGGAGAAGGTCATGATTGACGATTCAGCCATCCGCGAACGAGCGTATGCACTGTGGGAGAAGGATGCTTGCCCAGAAGGAGCTGCGCAATTCTACTGGCACCTGGCGCGGGAGCAGCTTCAAGCCCAGGTGCAAGCGCAAGAATCTGATGCGCGTAAACTTGCATTTGATAACGTGAAAAGCGATGTACTTGATACCTTTGCTTTCTCCACGTGATATGCGTGGAGACGCTGCATCTAGAAAGGCGGGGAAGATGAAGGCGTCGAAGGGGTAGCACCCAGCTTCTTTCTTATCCGGGAGAAGCGCCTTAGGTGATAGCTTTGATGTGCCGATCCCTTATAAGGTCAGATCCAAACCCTGCAACTTTGCTTTGGAGGCGGGTGGCCTATGTTTATTCAGATGATGCTGGCCTGAGTTTGCCACACGTCGTATCAGATGAACATCGCGCCGCTCCACGGTTCTCCGCACATAGTCGGGAACGTTAGTTATGGATGAAGATCGGAAAGCGCAGGCGCTTGAGATGTGGCAGTCATTGATGGACAAGCCTGAAATTCGAAAGACTGTTCAAGTGCAACACGAAGAATTACTGAGGCTTACCGAAGAATATCTAAAACAAGGTTTCATCAGTCGCGAAGAACGGGAAAGCTTGGTAATCGAGACGACTAAACGGTATGCCCAAGCTGTGGAGGGCGTTGGTGAGGGAACATAGAGAGTTGAGAAAAGCTGCGAGCCGTCGATGCGCGTGAGGGGTTTACTTCTGCTGGACTTTAAAATTCTTTTTGAACCCGCGTAGGTTCATAAGGAAAAGGCAAATCTGCAAGACGATTAACGCATACGCCCCCGCGTACACTCCCCAAGTCACCCACAACACGTTGCTCAAACTGAAGCATACAAACCCGGTCATTCGTCGTCCTGGTCGCTGCGATCCGATTAGCCATGCGGCGAGAACGGTCACAACCATCGCTGGCCATTGAACCCAATCCAGATTAGCCAAAATATCCTCCCAGCACAGATTCGTGAGCTGAATCGCTATGTGGATGCCACGCTAGTCAATCGGGCTTCTGATGGTTGGGTGATGCATTCGATTTCCCGAGAATGTAGCAGGGGTGGAGCTGACCATTAGGATGGGTTGTGACCACTACAGAGATCAATGACCAGCCTTCATGAAGCTTGAGGTTTGCTTCGTTGGCTGATAGCGCTTCCATGACTTGGATTGTCTCAGATATGTGCATTTCGTCTTTCTCAAATTCTAGGATCAATCATTAGGTGCTGCGTACGGACGAGGGTTCCTTTACCCAACACTTGTTATTGGATCGTTCGGAGCCATGCTAGGTCAGAATCCATAATCGAGACCATGCTTTGAACAATAAGAGTCATCATCTACCGCTGCCATCTCAGCGACATGAAGCGAGGGGGACAACAATGACAACGCACAAACTGACCATTGAAAACTTGCAGTTGAACGTTTCATTCTGTGGGCAAGGCTCACCGCTACTCTTGCTCAATGGCCTGGGTGGTTTGATTCGTACCTTCGATCCTCTGCGCGATGAGCTGATGGACTACACGACTATTACCTTGGACGTGCCAGGAGTCGGCAAATCGCAAATGCCCCGCTGGCCAATGCGCCTGCAGCGCCATGCCGACTTGATCGCCGGAATGCTGAAGCAGCTGGGAATCGACCAAGTCGATCTGTTCGGCGTGAGTTGGGGCGGTGCATTGGCGCAAGAGTTTGCACTGCGTTACCCGAGCATGGTGCGCCGGTTGATCCTCGCGGCGACCTCTGCTGGCCCGATGATTCTAGTGAAGCCCGCAGACATCTTGGATTTTTTTGGCAGCCTCAAAGGCGCCAAACTGCACAAAAAAGAAGGCTCGCGTAATTCGATACAGGCGCTGGTGCGCTTCGGTGTGGTGAAAGGTATGCTCACCGTTAATCCGCGAACCTATTACTACCAGTTAGCTGCCTTGGTCGGCTGGACAAGCCTGCTGCGGCTGTTCCGTCTGCGCCAACGAACGTTGATCCTTACCGGCGACCGCGACACGCTGGTACAGACGTACAACGCGCATATCCTGCGCCGCAGCATCCGCCGTGCCGAAGTGCACGTCCTAAAGGGCGAGGGGCATTTTTTCGTGGTCACCAGCGCCAAGCGAACTGCCAAACTGATACGAGAATTCCTCTGCCAGCAGCACGATGATGAAGAGCCGGCGCCGATGACCGCCAGCGGCAGATTGAGGCCGCTCCTGCTCTAATCCGAGAGGTGGATCGCCATTATCGCTGCACCCTATGGTCTCGATACTCCAGGCACATCCATATTGATCTTGCGCCAGAAAGCCTCAGAGAAACTGTAAACCGAGAAGGCAATTAGCCCCAGGGCCATCACAATCAAAATCAGCCATCCAGCAGGAAGATTCTGGAGAGCGTCGAGGGCTTCTTTCATACCTGGTGGATCCATGGCTTGATAAGTGGAACCGCTAATTGCCAGCAGTAAGGCAATTTCTATAAACACGAATCCACGGGCTATTAGACCGAACCGAGACACTGGCCGGACGTACCGCATGACGTCCTCGTCGGCCTCAAAATATTTCTCGAACGACGCCTTCCATCCTTTGATGATGTGAGCAATTCCAACACCAAGCGGAATGAGAGCGATCAGGTACACCAACAAATTCGAGTGATCCCAAGACAGAAGATGCGCTAGCCAGTCTTTGGTCTGCCCTCCGGAATCCCCCGAGCTTCTAATACCGCTAATGAGTAGACCCATTGCAAAAAACGCCAGAGCGGCGTTGACCAAACCTCCGGCAAACAGACCAGTGCGAATTACTACTCCTTTAAGTTTTTTGCCGTGATGATCGACATCACGCATAGCTTGCAAGACACGCCAAGCCGAAAATGCGAGCAGACCTGCCACCACAAGACCAACTAAAAAATATCCGAATGGCTGGCCTAGTAAAGTTTCCAGGCTCTTGTGGCTGTCCTTCGGTTTTGTCGAATCATGCGCTGCCAGCAACGCGAAGAGGCCGATGATCAAATAAAGCACTCCTCGAGCGGCGTATCCTCCCCGAGCGAGTATTACAAGGTTGTGTTGCGCGGACATTGGATCTATTCCCGAGAGTAGTACAAAAGCAGACCCCTCTCGCTGGAAGGGGTTCGATACCAAATCGAAGACTGCACTGACTTCGTGATCGAGAATATCTACCGCTCGAAAATCGCTCAAACACCGTAACGCTTATTGCCACCTGAAGTAATGCAGTACCGACCGCCTCTTGGCCCGATGCAAACGTTTCCCGAAGAACAAGGGCAGGAGGATCCGTATTCTGGAGTCTGCCTCTGGGTTGGTTTTACTGGCGAAGGCGATGGTTTCGGTTTAGAGGCGCTGTAGCAATTCGATCCGGCACAAATACTTTTGGAAGAAAGCCATTTCGCAGGTTGGCCATCGACGCTTATGCGTACCCAATCATCCCGTTTTTCGAAGACCTGAACTTTGGCTCCTCGGCTCAGCTTGGAAATGACTTTTCCGCCGGGCTGATCCCGGATATTGAGCTGGTTCGCGCTTACGTATTGATCAACTGAGGGGGCAGGTGTCGGTGATGGAGCCGGGGTAGATGAGACCAGAGTATTCGGAGTGGGAGGGGGGCTCGGTTGCACCTGAGCGGGAGGCGTGTCTTTTTTGCCTATCGCCCAAAGGACAGCGAAAAGAATCAGGAGTGGGACAAACCATGACTGAGATTTCTTGCGCATTTCCATTGCTCTCCCTCAAAACAAGCACTACCCAGCCTGTCTTCCCTGACCAGCCTGGCTTCATAAACCTATTGCGAGCTTAGCCAAGCTTCCATTTTCCGCAGCCTACCTAGCTCTAAAAGCTTGGATTTTCCCAAATTAAGCGTCGCGAGCAATCGCTGTCTTTCTCCTAGGGATGGAAACCACTCGGCCATCTCGACATTGCAGTGTCTGGACTCGCTGAGTAGACGCCCCTACTACCTGGTCGCTCGGTACGGTGGCGAGGAGTTCGCCTGCGTTCTGCCCAATACCGTTCTTTCGGGTGCGGTCGACATTGCAGAAAAAATGCAAAAGCGTGTCCGAGCGTTGGGCATCGAGCATTCTGCTTCTGATGTCGATCGCGTGATGACTATCTCTCTACGCGTCGCGACATTGACGGCCGCTGGCGAACAAGGATTCGAGGCTTTGATAGAAGCTGCGGACAAGCAACTCTACGAAGCGAAGAACGCCGGCAGGGCGCGGGTATGTTCATCTGCAATGTCGTCCAGTTAAGGATTTTCTCGTTGCAGATTGCATTTTTGATTGGAGCTAACTACCGGCAGCAGCGGGCTGAAGGGAGCTTCTACGCAACTCGAAACAATGGTTAATATCCGCCGGCGATCAGGTCGAATGCATCTGCCCCGTTTGCTGATTAGGGACTACTTTGGATCGAATGCTGCCTGTCGTGATCGGCTGAAAACGACCCGAAGCAGACGTTCACGAGGCATTGTCGCTAAAACGACTGGCTTGACGTGCTCTGTTTGGGCCAATCAACACCGAGTGTGATGGAGTGATGGAAGGAAGTGTCTATGGGCGACACACCCACGGCAACGATGAGCAAACACAAATCTTTTATTGTAAAAAGCAGGATAAGCACTACCCTGTTGATCATTTTGTATGCGGCCCCAAACTCTTGAACAAGAATGAAGCCGATGATTAGTATTTTTAATACAGGAGGCAGCCTTTAATTTGTTTTAGTTAGATTTACTAATTAGTCGTTTTCTCAGTAGCGTATCGACTGCAAATCGTCCGGGCCCGCCGATGACAAGGGCTAGAAGTCCTGCTAAGTATAAAAGGTCAGTCTCATACCCTGGAGGCCCGAACTGAGCACCGGCAGGAGTGATGGCCAGAATCTTAATTGAACTGAAGCCGTATTGAAGGTGTACAGTAAAGGTTGCAACAAGCAAAACGATAATCATGGGGATACTTGCAAGTGTAATAAACGCACCGAGAAGGATCGCCAGACCACCAAAAATTTCGATAACAATTGTGATAACTGACATTAGGTACGGATTTGGCGTCCCTAACGCATGCAACACAACCGCAAATGATTCAGGGCCTCGAAAAAATTTTGCGAACCCGTGAGCCATAAATCCGTAACCCACTATCAAACGAATCATCAGTGGTGCAATCTCAACAATTTTTTTCTGCGTTGGAAGGCTTAGAGTTAGTCCTAATAGCCTTCGCAAGAAAGAGCTGACTGCCGCTGTATCTATCATACTTATATGCTCGCTCGATAGTATTGAATGAATTTGTTGTGATATTCCAGCCTTCGAAGGTTAAGCTAGGATTAAGTTGACCAGTTCACAAAGTTAAACAATTTGTTATAGATTCGTTAATCCAGCCGTAATGCTTACATCATAAATTTATTAATTCAATAATCTGACTTAGGTAGTAATTATGCGCTTCGCATCTATGTTGGTTGCAGCGGTTTTAATGGTGGGTACACATACAGCTTTTGCAAAGGACGCACCTGAAACCCAAGATAAGCTTGACATTAAAGAAGTGGTGCGAGTGGATCCGATCCCCTTTGATGCAGGCGGAATTATCGAAAATACGATGGTGTATAAGAATTCGGCTGGCGAGCTCAAAGAGTTAAAGTACAAAGTTATGGGCAACGGTTGCCAAGGTGGATAGAGATCAGGTTCTCCCCAGCATCAAGTGAAGGGTTGGTTATCTGACTATTGGTCGGGATTTTGATGGTTAGAAGTAAAAACTCTACTCGATTTCCTGACTTTCAGCCTGGGAACCTTTTTGATAAGACCTGCGTTTTCGCTGTTTACATTCAAAGTGCAGCGCCCATTATCCCAGCCTCTAACAAGCTTGGCTATCCAGATGAGCGCCAGTTCCATGACTGCAGGCCGCCCATCTTTCCAATCTAAGCTCACGCTGGTGTTTCTTATTCGGATTACTGGTGACTCTAGGAGGTGAGTGAATGCGTTTTTTTGCGCAGGACGGAAAAAGGTTGGGGCATGCGAGTTATCCCTTGCAAAATGGATCTACCCGGATCTGAGAGGCCGCTAATGGCCGAGGCTGTGTAAAAACGTTTTTCGGCGCGACAGGTACTCAAAATCGAACTGGAAATCGCGCTTCTATGCGAAATCTACATCTGCTGATGGGCCAATAAATTTCAGATTTAACGGAGACGCGCACACTTCAATTTTGACGAAGCGTTTTTACACACTCTGGGCCGTAATCTGACCTGCAATGAACGTCCGCTCATGGCCGTTCTCAGCCTGTCGCAACCAACTAAAAATGAGCCTGGCTGGACGTTGGAATCAATACCCGAGACCAGTCTGGCCAAGTCGCAGGTGGCTCGAGTCGGGCCGGGCTGTCGCCGACGGTTGGCGTGGGCTTGTAGGGTTCGCGGGGGGAGGGCGGCGATAGCACCACCAACACCACCTCAAGCGAGGTCAAGAACAGCGTCAGCGCTACCTTGACCGCCAGTTGGGAGTCGGACCTGTGGGGCGAGGTACGCCGTAGCATTGAGTCGAGCCAAACGACGGCCCAGCAATCCCATGCCTTGCTGGCTGGGGTGCGGCTGTCCATCAGCTCCAGCGTAGCCAGTAACTACTTCGCACTGCGGCAGATGAATATCGATGTGCGGTTGTAGCAACAGCAACAGAAGATCAATCAGCAGCTGCTGGACATGATCCATTCCCAGTACACCCAGGGTGTTGCCACAAACGACCAACTGCTGGTACTACCTCAATTGCCGATCTGCAGACCTCACTGCGCGATCGCGAGCAATACGAACATGCCTTGGCGGTGCTGGTGGGCGTGGCACCGAGCGAGTCTGCTGTAGCATCTCGAAATAACTTCACCTTCGTCCTGCCTCGGCCACCGTTGACCTTGCCTTCGACCCTGCTGCGGTGCTTAACCAGCAACTGGTGTTGCCGCAAGCCGAGCAGAACCTGCGGGACACCCAGGGCCAGCTCAGTCAGGGAAGTGTCGCGCTGATCCAGAGCCTGGGGGGAGGCTGGCAAGCGATCGGGCACTGAACGGCTAGGGTGCACCATGCAATATCCGGGTCAGAATATTTGGACTATCAGACGACTTGAGCGAGTCACACACACTGCGGGCCTGGCTATTTGAATGCATACTGGGCGTGTAGTGCGCCGGTGCTGAAGGGTCAGCTCTGCGTTTCCCATTGGGGGAGGCATTTGTGTCCGTTGCGTACGTCATCTACCAGAGAGTCAAACGCCTGGAGAAAGGGCAGCCCTTCATCGGCACGAAGTTCGCCTCCGTCGGCTCTCGCTCTGCGGTCAATAAAGCACTTTCCAAATTGGTACTCGCAGGCTTACTAGAACGCGTGGCCCGAGGCGTATACATGCGCCCCAAGTTGAACAGCTACATCGGTCCAGTGCGTCCGAGCCCCCTCACAGTTATGAAGTTAATCACCACAGCTAACGGTGAGACGATACAGGTACATGGAGCGGAGGCAATCCGCAGGTTAGGCCTCAGCACACAAATGCAGGTGCTACCAACTTATTATACAAGCGGCTCTTCACGCGAAATCAAAATCGGGATTGCCTTGGTGCGTCTCAAGCATGTATCTAAAGACCGCCTTCAGCATGCCGGTACCAATCTAGGATTAGTACTCACAGCTCTCCACTACGTTGGAAAGCGGGGGATGTCCAAAGAGACTCTGTCGAAAATCACTGATACGTTGAGCAATGAAGAATTTCGCAAGCTTCTAGATTGCAAAATGCCGAAATGGATGCGGTCCTGCCTTACCTCATAACCTATCAGTTGGAGCTAGCGCGATGGCGAGGAATTATGGCTGCCTTGGTCAGCAGCTGCGCCCTGACTAGGTGAGCGGGTGTACAAACGCCATCAGCCACCCAATCGTGGCTATGCCCTCAAAAACTGATATGAACGCACACATACCGTTCGCCCGTTGCGACCTAGAACTTTAGCAAGGATGATGACCAAGCTTGAATTAAGCTGATCGGTGTGCGCCTTTCGTAAGTGACAGACGCGGGTGTACGGTGGAGCTTGCATATTACATCAACCTTCATCCTTAACTTTTGCTGAAGCTGCTGGGAGATCAAAATGACCATGCCGGAAGAGCGTACTCGCGCGGTGATTCAGACTCGCGAATTCTTAGTTGAGCTATACCGCGATAAATCACTTCCCGAAAAAATTCGGCGCGATGCCAAGTTTCTTTTGCGACATTACCCAAGCAAAGCTGACATGGTGCTAGCAGCCCGACTCGAGGAGCAACCCGCTTTGTTAACAGGGCTCATCGAGCCCGTTTTCAGCTTACCAGGCGATGATTGAAGCAAAGCTGTCTCGCCTGCGCTCTGTTCTATCTGGGGTGACGAAGATCGGTCTCTGCACAGAACAAGACATGCATAGCAGGGAGTGTGAGATCGAGGTCGCCCCTCAACGAATAGGTAGAGCCGCTGGTCACCTTGAATACTAGGAAATGGGCGCCATCCGTTGGAGCTTCTACGAGCGAGACCTGTTGCAGCGGCTCCATTAACCATCTGGCTTGACCATTCATATATGGCGGGGTTACCAACTGCACCTGCTCGATCCACGTTCGTGTTGACTGGTAATCAACGTACTGCTTAAGCTCATGGGCGTGATATAGCATCAGCATGGTGGCATTTAATTCCCGCCCATAGCGACGTACCACCTGCAGGTAGAACCAAGGCAAGATCAACTCCTGCTCGACGCAGCTCCATAATTGCTGGTGGGGAGCGGAGCATAGCTCTTCGGGCAGCTCCAATCCGATTTCTGTATGACGGTAAGTAGTGAACATAGCCACCTCGAAATGAACACTATAGATTGTAGCTCTATAGGTTTCGATAGCGCTCCATCGTTCCTTTTGCGGAATCGGCAAATTGGAACTCAACACAGCGTTTGGCCTTGCGCTCAAACAGGTCCGTAAGCGGCAGCAGCTCACCCAAGAGGACTTTTCAAGTATCAGCAGCCGGACGTATCTGAGCACCTTGGAGCGAGGCCTGAAAAGTCCCACACTGGAAAAGCTGGAACAGTTGTCCTCAGTGCTCAACGTCCATCCACTTACCATGATGGTTGTTGCATATTTGCACAAAGAAAATCGGCAAAATGTATCCGATCTTCTCAAAAATATTGAAACCGAATTAGCTTCGCTTTCACCCAATGACACCGTTTCACTTGCACATGATCAAAAGAGTCCGAGCCAACCAAAAGCCTATCCGAGCGCCGAGTATGGCAGCATTGCAGCGTGTGCATATAGCCGCAGCGGTTGCCATGGTCGCTGCAATGGAAGCCTGTCTACTCTTGCAACACTTCAATCAGCTTCTGGTGTAATCGTCCAAGTTAAGAATTTGTAACAACCATGGCCTCGTCACAGCGGTAGCAGAGCTCGCCTGCAACACCGTAGCGTTGCCCACAGATTTAGCCCGTATGATCATGTTCTTGCCTAAGCGCCTGAGGCCGGAAGGTCATTGGTAAGCCGCTAACTCAATCCGCTCTAGGTAGTCCTCGACAGCCTGAAACCCAAGAGAGTTATCGATAAGGTTAAGAGGGACATTGCCTGCAAGGTGCTTACAAGGCCGATCGAGCCATTTTTGGCAAGCCGCTGTGTGCCAAAAATAGTCGTCGCGTGTTCTAGAACCTTCGCGTATTGAAAGGCCACCGCGCTCTGCTGAACGTTAAGCCGAGCTGTCTGAGTCATCGCCCTGACGTTGGCTCGTTCGGATGGGCTTGCCGACGATCCGCTTGATGACCCTCGATGACGAGTAAAGCTCAGAGACCGAGAGCATGGCCTGAACATCTTTGAGGGCGAAACCCTCCCTGGCCAGCAAGAAAATACTGAGCTGGCTGAGCTGTTCGATTTTGACTTGGGTCAAGTACTCCGTAGGCTTGCGGGCTGGCGGTGTCGATTTAGCTGTTTGGGTACGAGGAGAAACCATCTGGCTAACTTCGGTTGCGACATTTGAAGCTAGCCTAGCCCGATTTTATGCTTCGCGCATGGTAGCCTGCACCGAATTGATCAGGTCGTTCGGCAGGTCGCCCAACGTAATTGAAATGCTGATAGGCACATTAACGTTGAGGTTGTAATGGTCGGTATCCCCAAAGGGAGCACTACGCCTGGCGCCAAGATAAAGCTCGATGGCATCCAGGATGGTAAATTTTCCACTGTCACCTGGCCGAATCAGGCAATTGAAGCCCGGGGAGGGTGACTAGTCATTTCGCAAGCGGCAAGCACGCGAATTCCGGAAATCTGAGAACTACTCTGCATGAGCTTGCTAACCGTTCGCAGTTCGAACCACATTGGCCATCACCTCTAAAAGCCCAGCAACGCAGCACCGACCCAAGTACCAAGAGTGTACGATTATCACAAAGATCAAATTAAGGGCTACAGAATCCACCGGAATCTCGAGCTTACCCCCAACCCAAAGATGAAACTACTGGTGGGCGGCAGCGACGCTGGTAAGTAATCTCTGATGGAAGCTATCGCACTTGCACTCACCGGAAGGCTCGGCGAGCGCACAGTTTCCTTGGAATAAATCCTTACTGGTTCAACTCAGGAATGGTCGCCTCCTTTCTGGACGACCTCAAGGCGGGGCGCGCATCACCGTGGCCGGTCATCAAAATCGAGGCTGTTTCTGATAACAGACCAGAATTGCAGGGCGTAAGCGGTACCCATAACGGCGCCATTCCAACCACAGCTTGCGCCGGAGTCACGCTCAGCGTCATGCCCAACCCTGAATAGGGTTTTCTAAGTCGTTTCTCCAAGGATGAAATCGGTATTTCAACCCATCCGGCGCACTAAATGCGACCGAACTGGGCCATCTAACGCATGATTTGATGGGGCAGAGTAGGGGAGCGCTACTGGCTACAACGATAGGACAGAGGCAATGATCGCCGTAAGTACCGCGAAAGAAAGATGAATTCAGTAGGGAAGCCAATCAACAATACATATAGCTCAACTAAATAGATGTTTAGTTGAGTTGGCTGATGTTCTCCATATAGAGCCTGTTAAGGTGCCTCTGGCGGCAGGTGGTGCATAGACTATCCTCAAGAGCACAAATCACTCTTCAGACATGACGCTTCATGACGTTCTGATGAACTCCAACCTAATCTAGCAGGGTGTCAAAAAATGAAGAAGTCCGTTGAAATTTGTACGTTTGAGCTCGACGTTTTATTGGTAGATAAGGAGGGGCAACATCTACCGAATCCGATGATTACGGTCGCTGTTGACAGTGCAACGCGAGCAATAATAAGGGTAAACATTTCGACTGGCAATTCGCGAGGCTCGAACAGCAATGCGGAGCTTTGAAATCCCAGGCGCGCTAGGTAAGTCAAGGTTAACAATCAGGTGCAGTACCATTCTGTAAGCCTGTTTTTTGACTTGTTAACCACTGAGGTTTACAAGTCAAAATTGTGGTTAACAACGGTACCGGACAAGCATTTTACTGAGCTTTTCATCTAGCCAGATTCTGGCGAGCTTCCAGGGTATTTGGTGGGAGGAAAGCTCACAGCCTTCAATCGCAAGGTGGCACCCGCCAAACCCGCAGCATCTGCATGTACATCAGCCGGCGTTTGTCTTTCCCACGTATGGCAGCCCTTGAAATCTGTGCACAAACTCCACGCTGAACGCTGTAGATTTCACATAGCGACGTGCTTGTACAAGCTGTAACCAAAAGCCCCCTTATATCAAACGAACAGAAGAACTCGCATACGGTGCACGAACGCGCGATTCTAGGGCAATTTCACGCGATTCTTCCGAGAACTGCTGGCTCCGACGACAGGCATGCTCCCGTATGGCTGCAAAGGGCTAAAATGTCGTATGAGGCTCATGGATGTAGTCATGGGTTAAGTCCAATGATGTTCGTGGTATCGATTTTTGTACTGAGTGGGACAGCGCCGATTACTTCATATACCTAAACCACGAAGAATTATTTTCGTGATTTTCTAGGCCTATGAATTTTTCGAGGATATGTTTTTAAGTTGATTTTTCTGATTTTAAAGTGACAACGACAGTTCTACAGTTTCTGTGTTGTAGGGGGAAAAATTCTGATCTTTAGTACGGCGGACTATTGGTGAAGCCGAAAGACAGGACACGCCACGATGTCGTAGGAGTTAAAAAGGAGAATGCTTAAGAAAGGATCGAAATAACCTCCGTATATTATTGGTTTTTAAGCCTATTTCTTTTGCATGAAAATTCTTGTTTTTAAGAAATCTCGACACTGCTTGAGATCTGCGTGGAACCGGGCTGATCTGGAAACACGTCGTTACGCATAATGTATATTATGTTAAATCGTGTATTTCACTATCGGTAGGCGCTAAATCTGAAACCCATATATATACATAGCTCGTCGCCAATCACCGACTCAAGATCTGCAAGGCTCGGTGAAAATTGACTTAACCGCTGCTCAAGGCGTCGCCGCATCTCTTAGCTGAGATCATGTAACTCTTTTTTCAATGCAGGCCCAACAGTGAACTCACTGAAGCTCAAGCGCAGCCCCGTCCGCTCAGGTGTGCAGCACATGGGGCCTACCAGATAGTGCTCTGCAACCGGGAACGCCGCGAGCCGCACTAGCGGCCAAACAATGTAATCCTCAGAAATCTGAACACGAACAGAGCCCTGGGCTACCGTGATGCGGAGCCAAAACTCATTGCCACCTGTCAATGCCGAGCTAACGGCCCAATCTGAGAGGCCATTAGTCAATACGCTGCTGCTCACGACAGCGTTGTCATTCACCTCCACGCCCGCTTTGATCCAGCGCTTTTCATCGATGAGTACCATCAACCCAGCTTGGTCATAAAGCTCTTTGAAATCGCCTATTACACGGATCTGCGCTGTGAAATCGCCGGTAACCTTGGCTCCAAAGAAATGGCCGCTATGACGAAAAAAACCATAGTAGGTGCCTCGCCAAAAATCGGTATTGGCATCTGTCGTGACTGACAACTTATGTCCATCGATTGACCAGATCTTGGGCTCGTTAATCCACTGGCACGAATCAAACATTGCCTTCCCTCCAATGCTGAGGCGTAAGCCTCCAAGGTAAGTTGCTCAGGATAGAAGCACCCTGACTAGGTAAATCGTAAGGCCTTGGTACATGATCCAGGACTCTGCGGTAACTGAATGACGAAGGAGCAGCCATTTACAGCAATAGAAATGACAGAGCCCGTGTAAAGACGGGTTCTGTCATGCTCAATCACAAAACTACACCATCAAGCGCATTCTCGAATGCCATATGTCCTGGCCATTGCCTCAGCAACCTGATCAATATTCTGAGGGTTCAATCCAGACATACAGATCCGACCACTACCGATAAGGTAAATACGGCTTTCGACCTTCAGGCGCATCACCTGATCGGCATTGAAGCCGGTATAGCTAAACATCCCTTGCTGAGTCAGAAAAAAACTGAAATTTCGATCAGGTAACGCAGTACTCAATCTCGCCACTAACGCTTTGCGCATTAAAACGATGCGCAGACGCATAGTTTCCACCTCCGCAATCCAGGACGCTTTGAGTTCCGGTTGAGCCAAGACTGTTGAGACGATCTGCGCCCCATGTCGAGGTGGGCTCGAATAGTTTTGCCGAATTGTTGCCTTTAGCTGTCCCAGAACCTTGTCAGCTGTAGCCTCATCCTGGCACACCACTGAAAGCCCCCCTACTCGCTCGCCATATAGGGAAAAGATCTTCGAGAAAGAGTTGCTGACCAAGCAGCTGACACCTGCTTGAGCCATTGATCTAATTGCATACGCATCCTCGTCCATACCAACGCCAAAGCCTTGGTACGCAATGTCCAGGAAAGGAATTAACTCCCTTGCCTTCACGATTGACGTCACAACATCCCATTGATCAGGTGTCAAGTCAGCGCCCGTTGGGTTGTGACAGCAAGGGTGAAGCACAACAATACTTTGCGCGGGTAGACTTTCCAGAGCTTGTACCATCGCGGCAAAATCTACCGTCCCTGAAGCAGCATCAAAATAGGGATAGGTATTCACCCTGAAGCCCGCGCCAGCAAATATCGCATGATGGTTCTGCCAAGTAGGATCACTAACCCAAACTTGTGAATTGGGGTAGTAGCGATTTAGGAAGTCAGCGCCAATCTTGAGCGCGCCAGACCCCCCGATCGTTTGTACTGTTGCCACCCTGTTAGATTTGACGGCCTGATGATCCTTGCCAAACAGCAAGCCCTGTACACCCTCACGGTATTCAGAGAGGCCTTCCATGGGCAGGTACAGAGATGCATGCTGCCCTTTCTCAAAGAGATTCATCTCTGCTTCGCGCGCAGAAGATGGCAAAGGTATCTCACCGTTATTATCGTAATAAAGGCCAATACTCAGGTTGACCTTGTCTGCCCGCGGATCTTTTTCAAAGGCTTCAATCAAAGACAAAATAGGGTCGCCGGCATAGCCTTCAACATGGTTAAACATAGTCGTAACTCCCTGAGGTACCGATCAGCGCGCCGCTCTGGATCGCTGAGATCACTGCACGAAACTTAGGAACAAATCAAAATTCTTTGATGCCCTCAGGCCATGCTTTGACTGCCCATACCTTGCGCTGAGACAGGCTATAGAATCAGCGCAAAACCATAGGAGGCTGAGGAGCTATGGCTCAGGCTGAGATCGTCAGAGACGGTAGCGATAGAAACACATCGACCACCTCTGGCTATTAAAAAACCATGACGAAAAAGCGGCGCAAGCGCCGACTTTTCCTTCGCCATAAATGCTTTGTTCTTGAGAGCCGCGACAGGAACAAGAAACTCTTATCCGCCACTGAAATGAGGTCAGAAGAACATGTCTTTTTGTATACGATTACATTCTCAATCAAAAACTAGAATACGGTAGTCAGTAGCTGCTTACTGACCGCTTCCTCAATGCTCAACGCCGCCAACCAGGATGTCTTCACATTGTCAGGCAGCGGGTTATTGATCAGTCGAATCGACAATTCACCAAACGCGCCCTTGGCATTAACCTCGTGCACGTTCTTTCCAACAGTCGGATCAGCGATCAACTCTACCTGTGTGTCGTCGAAACCAACTCCGGACAATGCAACAGCAGCCGTCACATTTGCATTTTTTGGAAAGCGAATGGATGCCTGAGCAGCGGTACCACGGAAGATCGTCGTTGGCACCTTGATTTGATCAAGGTCGAACTCTTCTTCGGCAGGTGTTCCTGCCCACGCCTGCGGTGGTTTGCGACCTACGTACAACACTTCGTCCAAGCCAGCAGCTCGAGCAGAGCGCATGGCATCCAAGCCACCGATCGCGCCCGAGACGAGTATCAATCGTGCACCACCTGACTCCGCCGCTTGCTCAAGATCTGCAGCCAGCGACTTATCAGCAAGTGCGCCGATAGAAGCAATTACGACGTCTATACCTGCATTAAGGAACACAGGGACTGAATGAACTACCGCACCATGACCTGCACATTCGATAACCAGGTCTGGTTTCCAATCGATCAGTTGCTGGGCTTCAGTGAAAAGCTCGAGCCTATGCGCTTTGACGAAGTCGTCAGCATGAGGGGCATGATCAATTGCAGCGTAGGACGCCTGAGGAAGGTGTTGGGTTTGCAAGGCATTCAGGACGCGCTTGCCAATAGCCCCAAGCCCGATTATCCCGACGCGGCTGATTTTGTTAGTGCTCATGCTATGGACTCCCAGAATTGACGAAGTAGTGCGGTGTAATACTTGGTGCGAGTAACCGGTGGAAAATGACCACCACTCAGCTCAACGAGGCTGGATCCAGGAATGAGACTGGCCAGTTCCTGCGAATGATGAAAAGGAATGATGTAATCATCTTGAGCGCCAACGACCCACACAGGCAGATTCAGAGTCGACAACTCATCACGACGGCTGAAGTTCAGAAGCATCTCCATTCGTGCATAGGTCATCTCAACATCTACCGATGAAACCTTTTCAAAATCGAGCGGATCATCGATTGCGAAATTCTCGCCATACCATTTCGATGGGTAAGCAACCAAGCGAGTGAGCGCGTTGTAAGCAGCGCCCCCTAGCTTGATTAGCAGATACTGACGATAGGCAAAAAAGTCCTTGAAACGCTTGTCAGGCATGGCCCAGCCACAGCTAAGCAGGATGCTCTTTACCCGCTCGGGGTGATCCAGCGCCATGCTTTGTGCGACTAATGATCCGGTCGAGTGCCCCACTATGTGAGCCGACTCAATGCCCTTCTCATCCAACAATCCACGTAAGGCATCCCTGATACCCAGGATGTTGGGTGACCCTTCAATTTCGCTTCGACCTACTCCGGGGTGGTCGAACGTAATCACCCGGTAGTCGTCTTTGAGTTGATCGACAACCGGCTGCCAAAACTCGGCCAGCCCGCCCAATCCTGAGATCAAAACTACAGGGATGCCCGCCCCTCTCTCCTGGGCGTAGATCTTTTCTGCCATGTCATCAATCTCAGTTTTTGGTGTAGGCAAAAATACCGGTGGACTCGATCTGCTCGATATTTGCTGGGCGCTCAAATGGCTCCGGAGCAGGCTCGCCGTGCTGACGAGGGCGACCAACATCACGGAAGAAAGTCTCCAAACCACTTGGATTCATGAACCATACCCAGTGCAGATCTACGTCGCCGTCATTGCTGAACGTGTGAGAGTTGTGCTCACCCAAGAACAGGGTCACGCCTGGTTCAAGCTTGTACACCTTGCCATCGACCACTGCGGTGCCGGTGCCAGATACGAAGTGCAAGACTTCTTCATTAGCCGCATGCGCATGTTCACGAACACGACCGCCAGGCGGCAGCATTTGCGTACCCACGGAGAAGTTACGGTTCATCTTGAACAACTGAGGTGATACCGCCACAGAGACATAGCCGTTTGCAGGCTTCGGCTGCCAGTAGCTGACTTCAGTCTCACGAGTGACGTAGACCAGAGTCCCTTTTGCTTCTGCCGGTTCGTTCGAATCAATTGCTGTATTAGTCACAAAAACCTCCGTCAAGCTTGTTGGGCGAGCCTGCCAATACTTGGCTTTCAAGGCTCGTAATCGTTTACATTCAAAATCAAAAAAAACACTTACATCCGCTATCAGCGGCCTTACGACAGTCATTTTCCGAATAAGCCAGCGAGCTATGGAATCTACAAAGTATTGCTATTCCTTGACCTGGAGCTCATACGAATAACCACAACATATGAAGGTACTTTATATGTAATCGTTTACTATCCAATTCGCAAGCGATTTTCACGCCATTGGTCAGAACAACCAGCGCACCTTATCTGTAGAGGACTGTGGATGCGCCTTCGTGCCTCTCGAAAGATCTCTATTTATGACGTTTGATAGCAATCAATCCACCGATCGAGATCAATAAAACCCCACCTAACGCCGCAAACGAAGGAAAGGTCGAGTACAGAACGAAGCCCAAAAAAACCGAGAAAACGATTTGGATATAGCTGAATGGCGCGAGAAATGAGGGACTCGCAGATACATACGCAGAAGCCAATAGCCAATGGGCAAATGTTCCTGCCAACCCCATAGGAAGCATCCAGGACAAATCATCGAGCGTCGGGGTCACCCAGACAAGCGGAAGAGCGAAGCTGGCGATCAAGAAAGCAAAAATGCCGAGCCATATAGTGGATGTCGCTGGCGAATCGAACCTTGATGCCGCTCGTGTCACCAACTGATAGATACTCAAGAAGAAAGCTGCAGAGCAAGGCAAAAGCGCCGCAGGGACGAATAGCTCCTCTCCTGGTCTTACGATCATCAGCACGCCAACCAGACCCACCGCAACAGCTGCCCACTGAGAGAGCACGACTGACTCACGCAATACAAGCCTGCTAATCAGAAGCACGAACAGAGGCGATAAAAAATTCAATGCCGTAGCCTCTGCGAGCGGCACGTACTTCAATCCGACAATGAAACAAACACTCAATACTACAAGGCACTGTGCTCTTACAAAGTGCAGTCCTAGGTGCCGCGTGCTGAATACTGCAGGACCTGATCGAGCCCATCCCCAAGCGGACATCAAGACCGCCTGCAAAAAATAACGAACCCATATCAGCATCACTACAGGAAGCGTGGCGATCAGGTGCCTGGCCATTGCATCATGTATGGCGAGAAAGAATGCTGCCATGCATACCAGAAGCGAGGCGCTCTTTCGGGACGCTGTAGAGTTTGCAGCAAGCGCTAAGCTGGCACGCATGACTCAGCGTACCAGGTGTTGAGCAAGAAACCGCAGCGTGCCGGCCTTAGCGAGCAACGCTGCTTCCATCGAATAGCTAGATCGCTCCACACAATTAAAGCCGTGGCGTTGCCCCTCATAAATTCGAAAATTGGCATTGCCGGTAGCCTTCAGTAAAGGTTGGAGCCTGGTGACTTCCCCCATCGCGATGAGGTGGTCGTCTCCGGCGAAATGAAAAAGGAAAGGAAAAGCCATCCGCGGAGTTTTGTTTAGCATCCCACCAATCCCGCTGCCGTAATAACTGACACCGGCACTGAGGTGTTCGTTAGCTGCCAGGGAGTAGGCCAAGGTGCCGCCCAAGCAATATCCCAGCACACCGAGCCTCCCCTCGACGAACTCACAACCTTTTAGATATTCGACAGCTCGACCAAGGTCATCGCACGCCTGATTCATATCCAGCGCGTTGTAGTGTTTATAGGCCTGCTCAATACCTGCATCGTCATAGGTCAGGTCAATACGGGCTTGTTGACGCCAAAAGACATCTGGCGCGAGCACCACAAAACCTTCGGCTGCATAGGCATTTGCCATCGCGCGAATATGGGCATTTACCCCCCATATTTCTTGGATTAGCAGAAGGCCTGGGCCTCTGCCAGAAGGAGGTAAACAGAGGTAACCGGAAAAATCACTTCCCCCCTCCTCCGACATCGCAACCCAACTTCCCATGACCGACCCTTTTCTTAACGTCAAAAAAAACCCGCCGGTGTGAAAGCGGGTGAGGAAGAGCACCAACAAAGAAAAAATACCCGCTGAAATCAGCGGGTCAAACATGAAACAAAACCCTAACGAAAAATTACAACTTTGCGCCAAAGCGGGTGACCAAACCGAGCCTTGACCTGGCACCTGACTGTAAAATTACATTCAGAGCCAAAAAATCTGCCGTGAAGCAAATTGCCTTGCCCCTTCCGCCCCTGGCAAAAGCTGGGAGAAATCGCTGACAAGACAAATGTAATCGTTTACGAGATTCTGTGTCAACCATCTGAGTCTTATTTTTTACTCATACATCGCTTCAAAAAATCAAGGCCAATTCTAATGTAATCGTTTACCTTGCCGATTAAGATATTACCCCTTTATGCGAGGCGCTTTCATGCAGTTCTCTCACCTAGCAATAAAAACAAAAATCATCCTGGTTTCCGGCCTCTGCCTCCTTGGTGTGATCATTGGTTTGGTATTTTTTTCCATTGATCACATACGGCAAACGTCATATTTGGTTGATGAATCAGGAACGCGCTCACTGAAGGACGGTGCCCTTCGCTACCTGAACGCCGCAGCAAAACAACAGGCCGATGTCATCCAAGAACGGTTCGTGAGCGCAAACGTCTTCACTCGAACAGTCGCAAGTCAAATCGTCGTAATGCGCAACCAGGCAATTAAGGATCGCCTACCTGGCAATGTACTGCGTACTCACCTGTTTCAATTGATGCAAGCACAGGCAGCCGCCACACCGGAAATCCTCGGCATCGCTGTGGCTTTTAATAAGGACAAGCTGGATAACGTTGACTTTGCTTCGGTCAGTCGACCCTGTACGAACAACGACCAATATAGAGCAGGCTCGTAAAGATGGTTTGACGGTGACAGAAACTACCAGTGACGGTGCATTGATGATCGCTGTCCCCTTTTCACCTGTGCAGGGCGCATCACCTTGGCAAGTCATCATCAGTGTCCCAGAAGCGACTCTTATGGCACCGGCGCAGGATCTACAGCTAACCCTTCAGCGATTTAATGCTGAAGGCATTGGCAAACAAATCATCATTGGAAGCTCGGTTGCGATAGTAGGTCTCACTCTGATGTGGTTACTCGCCGCGAGCATTAGCAAACCGATTATTCGGGTTTCTGCCATGCTTGAAAATATCGCAAATGGTGAGGGTGACCTCACGCGTCGCCTCGATTTTGAACGACGCGACGAAATGGGAAAGTTGGTTGGCTGGTTCAACGCCTTTCTAGACAAGCTTCATACCTTGCGACGCCTCGCGCTCACCACATCAAACTTTAAAATTACCCATTAGCGTCTGCTGCTGATTCGCCAGCTCATTCAGTGACTGACTGACACTTGCAGACTCACGTGCCTGTTCTGCAAGTAACTCGGTCACGTCTCGGATTGCAGATACGTTCCGGTTGACCTCCTCAGAGACCGCGCTTTGCTCTTCGGCCGCGCTCGCGATCTGTAGGGTCATGTCGTTTATCACTTCAATACTTTGACTTACTCGTGCGAGCGCTGTCACAGCTTTTAGCGCATGTTCAGCACTTGAGTCAGCTTGGCGGTGCTGTGACTCCATCGCATTGACTACACCTCGTGTGCCGTTCTGTAGATTCTCTATGACACCCTGAATTTCACTCACTGAGTCTTGTGTTCGCTTGGCCAAGTGACGAACTTCGTCAGCCACAACTGCGAAACCGCGACCGGTTTCACCTGCGCGTGCCGCTTCGATCGCAGCATTTAGTGCCAGTAGATTTGTCCGCTCAGCAATGGAGCGAATAACGTCAAGGACACTGCCAATTTTCTCGCTGTTGTCGGAGAGCTGATGAACCTCTTTCATCGCATCCCCCATATTTTTTGCCAGCAATTGGATAGAGCCTGTTGTGGCTTCAATAATTTCTTTGCAGTGCTGAGTAGCACCGTCGCCATCGCGCGCGGCCCCGGCAGCCATTGAGGCATTTTTTGCGACGTCTTGCGAAGTGGCGCTCATCTCGTGAGCCGCGGTAGCGACTTGTTCGACCTCTCGAAGCTGTTGCTGCATACCAGTGCTGGTTTCAGTTGCTACTGCTGCGGCTTGGTTGGCGGTACTGCGGGTTTCTCCCGCGGCTTTGCTCACCTGGGCAATGATTGGTTGGCCACCAATGCTTGCGCGCCTCATCCATCTGTTCCGGTATGAACTTTCTTCAACCGTGCTATTCAGCAGCCCGCCTTGAGCTTGTTAACCGAGGTGCTCAGACGGCAAAACGCCCCACCCTCTCCTTTGAGCCATCTATGGAAAACCTATTTCTTAATGGTGGGATTTAGCTTAATTCCGAACAAATAGATCAGCGCCGCGGTGAACGCCAAAAGAGCACTGATGCTCAGGGCTATGGAAAAGGAATGTGTTTGATCGACCAAGATGCCAGTGATCACGGGCGCCGCGGATCCACCAAGATAACCACCAAAAGTAAGCAAACTGCCCATTGTCGCAACAAAGCGCGTATCGACCATTACACCGACCAACGCCCAGGTGCCAACGTTTGCGAAATAGATGAAGAACATGGAAGTAGAAATCGCAATTAACGCTCCCGTCGTTGTCGGAGCGAATACAGCACACAGAGTCGCAATGCCAGCGCCGAACAGACCACCGCAAATCGGCAGCTTGCGACTTGCCGAAATTGACCATCTTCGACGTACAAGCCAGTCGATAAGCATCCCGCAGCTGAGTTGACCTAAAGTGCCTAATGCATAAGGAATAGCTGCCAGCCAGCCCGTCAGGGCGATACTCACGTGGCGTTCATTCTGCAAATAGACCGGCAGCCAGGACATGTACAACCAGATCATGTAGATGACTCCAGCCGATCCGAAGATCATCGCCCAGGTATTACGCTGGCGAAAAAGGCTACACCACTCACGTAACGAGATCTTTTCCTTCACAATTACCGGCGCATCGGTTTTTGCTACCGCTTGATCAAAGTCAGCACGGTTCCGATAAAAGGCGAGCCAAGCAAGACCTAAAAAAATGCCCATTACACCCAGCACGACGAACATCCAACGCCACCCAAGACTAAGCATCAAGAGAGTCAGCAGCGGTGGCGCCATGGCTGGTGCAATCGTTCCCGCGATCAAAAAGAGACTTGTTGGCCCTCCACGTTTTTCCGCGGTGAACCATTCACTGACAGCTTTTGCGCTCGCGGGATAATGGGGAGACTCACCTGCTCCGAGCACAGCACGACCAATGAAAAGATGACTGAAACTGTTTGCCAATCCACAAAATACTTGCGCCGAAGACCAGATGATAAGTCCCCACCCAAGAACCAGGCGCGCTCCCAGTCGGTCAAGAATGATGCCTATCGGTAGCTGAGAAAACGCGTAGACCAGTGAGAACGCTGACATCAATACGCCCATGCCGGCAGCACTGATTTGAAGCTCTTGACTGATCAAAGGGTTCGCGATTGAAAGAGCGCTACGATCGAGATTGTTGATGAGGCCAGCGAAGATCAGCATCGTCATTGTGGTGATCTGCATACCGCGTAGCGATGGTAGTTGGCGTGTAGTTACGGCAAGGTCGCTTTGGACATTCATTACTAAAATCCTTTTCAAGCAACACAGACGTACAGATGCCTCGCATGACAGACATTGGTCTGCTGCATCATTGGAGTAAGGACATCACCTGTGTTGAAAAATCTGGCAGGAAGTATGAGATGGTTGACGCCCGATCATTGCGACCGGGCACCAGTGGCGAATCAGCTATTTTTACGCCAGGTATCGCTTAGGGTGTACCCAGTCGGAAATGGATCGTTTGGATCAAGAACATACTGGTGGAAGCCGGTCAAGAACGCTTGACCACTAATAGTCGGTCGAATCCCTGGACGACCACCAATGGTTAGCGTCTCAACGATCTCTCCAACAAACTCAGTGCTCAGGATGGATTCATGGATTAACTTTTCACCAGGCTTGATTTGCCCTCGCGCATGCATGACAGCTAGACGCGCACTGGTACCAGTACCACATGGGGAGCGATCAAGGCGACCTGGTGAAACAATCACCCCGTTTCGCGAACGCTTACCCTGAGGGTCATCACGCATCGGCCCTGCAAAGAGCGTCTGATTGATGGTATGGATCTCTGGCTGTTCAGGATGCACCGCTGGAATTTGCTCTGCAGCCGCCGCCTTGATGGTCTCGCCAACGCTAACCAGCGTCGCAGCCTCGTCAGGCGTAATGTCAAACCCAAGCGATTGAGCATCTGCCAGGACGTAAATCATCCCGCCATAAGCTACGTCGACTTTGATCGTACCCAGACCAGTTACCTCAATGTGTTTGTCTAACGCGAACACAAAACAAGGGACATTGGAAAACTTAACACTCAAGCATTTTCCATCCTGGCAGCGCGCCTCAACACGAACGAGGCCGCCAGGTGCTTCCAGGGTTAAGCGAGTAATAGGCTCAACCATTGGGATCATGCCGGTTTCCAACAGAGCCGTCACAGTACAGATCGTGTTACTGCCCGACATTGGAGGGTAGAACTCTGACTCCATAATGACGAAGCCAGCGTCAGCCTCCGGATGCGACGAAGGCAATACCAGGTTAACGCATTGAGTCACCGTGCCGCGGGGCTCCTGAAGCAGGAATTTACGCAAATCATCACCCTGCGTTTCCAGATACTTCATCTTGTCGAACATGGTCTGACCAGGAACGTCCAAGACACCCCCGGTAATCACATCATTGCGCTCACCAGCCACGTGAACACCGACAACATTTATCATTCGCTTGAATTTCATAAGTCACTTTTATGAGTTAGTGAGAAGCGATCTAGCCGATGAGTTCAGCAACACGCTCATCGCGTGCTGCTGACAAGATGACTCAGCCAACGGTATTAGGCAGCAAGGGCGAGCGAACCCCCATTTTGATGAAGGTCGACTTCACTTCAAGGAATTCGTTGAGCCCATCAACGCCATTCTCACGACCGTAGCCACTCTGCTTGTATCCGCCAAAAGGCAGTTGCGGCGAAGTTTCGAGATAGGTGTTCACAAAGACGGTACCGCTTTGCAGTTTTTGAGAGACCTTCAACGCTTTGTCGATGTCTTTCGTCCAGAGGCCGTTACCCAGACCATACTCGGTGTCGTTGGCCAACTCGACCGCCTCTTCCAGAGTTTTGAAGGTAGTGACAGTCAACACTGGGCCAAAGATTTCTTCACGGAAGATACGGTGATGACGCTCAACGTCAGTGAAAATGGTTGGGCCTACAAAGTATCCAGCGTCCAAACCACCATCAGTCAAACGATTGCCACCACAAATCAAATTGGCGCCTTCCTGCTTGCCAATTTCAATGTAGTTCAAAACACTTTCCAGGTGCTGGGCATGGATGAGAGCACCAATCTGACTACGCTCATCCAGCGGCATGCCCACAACAACTTTGTTGGCTCGCTCAACCAGCTTGGCAACGAAATCTTGTGCCACTGATTCTTCGATCAGAAGGCGAGTGCCAGCAACGCACTCCTCGCCCTGGTTAAGAATCACACCAAAAAGAACGCCATCCAAAGCAGCGTCAAGATCAGCATCCGCAAAGACGACGTTCGCAGCCTTGCCGCCCAGCTCCAGCGCAACACGGGTAAGGTCGGAAGCAGCAGTTGCAGCCAGTTGCTTACCTACACGAGTTGAGCCGGTGAACGAAATCATGGAAACGTTCGGATGACGAGTCATACGTTCGCCAACGATAGAACCGCGTCCAGTCACAATGTTGATCAGACCTGCTGGGAAGCCCGCTTCAGCTGCCAATTTGGCGACTTCGAGCGCAGTGCCGGAGGTCAGCTCGGACGGCTTGATAACTACTGGGCAACCCGCTGCGAGCGCATAAGGAAGCTTCTGGAAGAGGCAAACCATAGGGAAGTTCCAAGGCACGATCAGACCAACCACGCCACGAGCTTCGCGGGTTACCAAGCCCAGTTTGTCATCTCCCAAATGGTTATAGGCCTCGCCTTTGATCTGCCATGCGAGGGATGCAGCGAAGCGGGTCAATTCAACTGACCACAAGACTTCTCCCCTTGCATAGGAAATGGGTTTACCCACCTCTTCAGCTTCGATCAACGCCAAACGATCGGCATCACGTTCGATCAGATCAGCCAATTTGTTAAGCAATTTTGCACGCTCAGACCCAGGTACTGACGACCAAGCGCCGGACTGATGCAGCTTGAATGCATGCTCAACTGCGACATCGACATCTTTTTCGTTGCCACTAGCAAAGCTTGCAATCAGACCACCGTGAGCAGGCGATATACGTTCGATGTATTCCTGACCATTGGGAGCGCAGTCGGCACCATTAATCCAGTGGGTGTATTTTCTGAAAGTCATTAGTTGTTCCTCTAAATTTGTGCTTTGTATACGTTTACAAGCTAATCAAAAAAAATAAAGCCTTTTGAGGCAAGCTCAAGCCAGGCTGGCATCAAGCGGCCTGAATCCCCAATGGCTTCAGCGTACGAGTTTCGATGACCAAGGAAGATTGGATGTCTACCGATGGCGCTTCGGCGCTTGGCCCCATGACAACCACTTGATTAGGGTCAGAAAACTCAGTTGCCCAAAGACCGCACACCTGACCGCGCTCCTGAGCGATAGCGTTGCTAATTTGCTGAATCACGGCTCCGGCCTTACCAGTTGGGCAGCGGTAGACATGCAGGTAGCGCACGGGGGCTAGGCTGTCGAGATTTGTCTCAAGCTTAGGTGTGAGAACCTGCAAGAACTGCTTGCTTACCTGTGGAGCAGCCTGAGGAAGAAAAGACTCCCGCCAAGCGTCGACTTTGATCAGCTCTCCCCTCAAACGAGCACGCTCATCCAGAGAGTCGTAACGCCAGATGTGGCGAAAGATGACCTTATCCCCTGCCCGCTCCTGCCACATTCCCTGTAACTTGCCGTATTCATCACCGCGTATAGGCAAACAAAGGGTCTCGAAAAGATCCCAATACTTTTCCCAAGCTTGTGTGGTGAATTGATATTCGCGCAGTTCGTCAATCATCGACATGTCCTCACCAGGCGGTGTAGCCGCCATCCACAGTGAACATGGCGCCTGTGGCAAAATTCGAATCCTGGGAAGCCAGGAATAGAATCACGTTTGCGATATCAATCGGCTCACCCATTTTGTTCAACGGGGAACGCGCAGCCAGGCCTTTTTTGAACGCTACCGGATCTTCAACAGTTTCAAACATTTTGTCGTAATAACTGGACGCAATCACACCAGGAGCCACGCTATTAACACGAACACCTTCCAGAGCGTGATCCAGCGCCATTGCACGTGTTAAAGCGGCAACGCCACCCTTGGCAGCAACGTAAGCTGCTCGATCCTTGATACCAACTACAGAAATCGTGGATGCCAAGTTTACGACTGCTCCGCCACCTCGCCGAACAATTTCAGGGATTACATATTTTGAACACAGGAACACACCCTTGAGATTGACGTCGATAACCTGATCCCAAGTATCTTCATCAACGGTGACTACCGTGCCCAAGGTGCCGAAGCCAGCATTGTTTACGAGGATGTCGATACCACCGAAATGAGCGACCGCCTTTTCAACCATTGTCTTAACTTCAGCAGCGTTCGAAACATCCGCCTGTACAGCAAATGCTTGACTACCCAGTGCTTCTGCCACGGCCAAAGCTTGCTCGATGTTGCGATCGGCGATAATAACCTTAGCCCCCTCGCTCACAAACAATTTGGCAGTAGCCTCACCAATTCCAGCACCAGCACCCGTGATGAGTGCGACCTTGTCTTGCAATTTCATTGTCCGATTCCTTCAAGTATCGCTAAAGCATCATTGGTTAGATTTCGCGGCAAAACCCTGCCGTCTCACGCCGGCGAGTAATACTTGGCTTTTGCTTTGGTAAGGGGAGCAACTCCACGAATATCGTCAGCAATCTTTTCCGCCATCATGATCACTGGAGCGTTGAGGTTACCGCTCACAATCTCCGGCATGATCGAAGCGTCAACGACCCGAAGATTTTCAATGCCATGCACTCGTGCCCGTGCATCGACAACACTCATCTCATCTGTCCCCATACGGCAGGTACACGAAGGGTGATAGTTGGTGCCGGCAAGACCACGCAAGGCCTGAAGAATTTCTTCGTCGGTCTGAACTGATGGGCCAGGCGTGACTTCTTCTCCACGGTACGGATCCCATGCAGGCTGGGATACAACATGTCGAATAGCCTTCACCGCGGCTACAGCGTCATCGCGATCTTCTTGAGTCGAAAGGAAGTTGAAAATGAATTTCGGGGCTGCGAGTGGATCTGCAGAACCCAGCCATACGCGGCCTGTACTGGTAGGGCGCATCAGGCTGAAAAAGTATTGAAAGCCGTTCTCCAGCTTGACGCTGCCATGTTGGAACTCACCCAGCATAGGGATAAATTCGAACTGCACATTCGGCACCTTAACATCGTCGTTAGTGCGAATGAACGCACCGACCTCGAAGAAGTTGGTAGCACCGAGCCCCTTTTTGAACAGTGTCCACATCGCGCCCAGCTTGAGCTTTCCGATGGGAGTGAGTTGCTTGGCGATAGAAACGTTTTGAGTGGCTCGGTACTGAACAGGAGCTGCAATGTGGTCTTTCATGCCTTCGCCCACGCCCGGCAGATCCGCAACGCACTTGATACCGAACTCAGCCAAGTGTTCAGCATCGCCAATACCGGACAGCATCAGAAGGTGCGGTGAATGAATAGCCCCTGCACACAAGATCACTTCTTTGTTGACGCTTAGGACTTCGGGTTTCCCGTCCCTCTGGAAATGAACTCTAACCGCGCGTTTGCCTGCAAATTCTATTCGGGTGACTTGAGCTTTGTCGCAAACATGCAGATTTTCGCGATGTTTATTCGGATGGATATACGCTTGCGAAGTGCTCCACCGAATGCCCTTGTGCACATTCCGCTGAGTGATGTGAACACCCTCCTGGCGGTACGCGTTGTGATCCTGCATGTAGGGATAGCCTGCCTGCACGCCTGCCTCGATAAATGCCTTGTAAAGAGGGTTGTTTGCTGCGCATGTTTGGATGTACATCGGGCCAGAATCGCCACGATAGTCATTGCCGCCCTGGTCGAACGTTTCCGCCTTACGGAAGTACGGCAGACACTCGTCGTAACTCCAACCTTTCAGACCCATTGCCGCCCAGTTATCGTAGTCCCATGGATTACCACGAACCCAGTTCATTCCGTTGATGGAAGACGAGCCACCCAATACCCGTCCACGAGCCTCGTAGATGGTGCGGCCATCCAACTCCTTTTCTGGCTCCGAGTGGATGTACCAATTGAAGCGATCATTCATCAAAGGAAAGCCTAGGGCGGCAGGCATTTGGATGAAAATGCTCTTATCTGACGGCCCAGCCTCCAGCATCAAAACGGATCGACCCTGATCCTCCGAAAGGCGGCCCGCTATTACACTACCAGCGGATCCGGAGCCGATGACGATGTAGTCATAGACATTGGAGATGTTACGCCCATTGATATCACGCATTTTTTCACCTGGAGGTCGGTTAACCGCGGCAATCACCGCTGTAATCGTTTACAAACTAAAGCATAGAATAACAAAAATAATCGTCTCGGGAAGACCATTACAATTTTTCTGCATCTGTTGAATCCTACTTAGCAAATGGCATGCCTGATTGGAGAAGGGCAGAAATTTCTTGCCGCAAACCCTTTGTAGACGATCCAGCCCTACTCAAGACGCACCGAAATGCTAACCCTTGAAGTGTTACCGCACCCAATCCATGCGAAATTTGGTAACGTTTTCTGCAAAGGATTACATTGACGGAGTACTGCGGACGATACGCAGCGAGACCCCTTCGTAGCCGATTAGGTTGATTATCATCCGTCCGGCCTCTGTCAGATGGGCCTCCTCCCGCTCATTGATCATGTCGATCACCACTCCATGGCTGATACCGGGCAAATGGACATCTTCGGTGATAGGTTCTGGGACGAAATTCAATGCCGTAACCTGAATGCCCTTCCCTGCTGGCAGCTCATGCACCATCAACAAACGTGACGGAATTGCGACGTTCGGAATAAGGATCTGGCGGCTACTTGCGATTGAGTAAGCTTGCCAAAACGCCAATATCTTTTTAACCATGGATGCCAACGATTCCGGGCGTTGATGCTGTTCTGTAGATTTCCATAGAGGGATCGGGCGCGTGGCATCGAGTCATCTGTGGTCACAGCATTGTAAATTGCCTGACCAGCCACGCGGTGTAATTTTCGTCTAGCGGCGCTATCCATCGCTCTCACAAATTTTCGATTTGCTCGGGACGTGGAGCCATGTTCCGTAGATAAAACAGTACCTAACAGTTGAGGGTGAAGACCGAATGTAATCGTTCGCATTTTTTTGATGCGGTAAAGAGCTGAATGTCGCAAAATCGGATCATATAGCCTTGGGGAACAACCCCAAGGAGCGAGAAGCAGTGTTGAGCGTAATCGATATCAGTGCCGTCCTGAACTCTGCGTCTTCAACTACGTGCGCCATCAAGAGGTATATGTGTGAGTATTCAGCGAAAACCATCGGGACGTGTGAACGTCACTGATGTTGCAAAAGCTGCAGGTGTTTCGGTGGCGACCGTGTCTCGTAGCTTCAACCTACCCCATCATGTTCGAGATGATGTTCGGGAAAAGGTCTTACAGACGGCCAGCAAAATGGGGTACACACCCAACTCCGCGGCCAAGGCTTTGAGGCTCCAAAAGACTAACGTCATTGGCGCAATCATCCCTACACTCGATCACTCGATCTACGCAACGATGGTAAAAAGCTTCCAGGACAAACTCGCCGAGTATGGCTATGTCGTATACGTGCTGAGCTGCGGGTTTGATTCAAACTCGATTTACGAGAGCGTAAGGCTTCTAGTGGAACGTGGAGCTGAGGCTTTGCTGATTGTTGGCGACGTTGCTGATCCTGACCTGACTCGCTACCTCAAGGAATACCGCATGCCCGTGGTATGCACATATTCCTATTTCGAGGACAGGTCTTTCCCATTCATCGGCTTTGACAATTACCAGGCCACAAAGCAATTGACCGAATACTTGCTGGGGCTTGGACACCGAAATATGGCAATGCTAACGGGCCCCATGCAAGGTAATGATCGCCAACAAGCACGTCACACTGCATTTCTGGATGCGCTAAAGGAACACAAATCCAAGTGCACTCACTTCACCTATGAAAGTGCCGGCGGGTACACCATCGAGTTTGGAGAGAAGACGCTTCGCCGAATCCGCCTGGAATGCCCTGAGGTCACTGCCGTCATTTGTAACAGTGATGTCATCGCTTTTGGGGTGCTGTCAGCCTGCAAAAAAATGGGTATTGATGTGCCTAGAGAAATGTCGGTCGTGGGCTATGACAATCTTGAATTCGCCGAGTATCTGGAGCCACCGCTGACGACTCTTGCAATACCCGCAGGAGAAATGGGCCTGCGTAGTGCAGAAGCACTGATCGCGAATCTAAAAAATGGAACTGAAATCAAACCGTTGCTGCTCGGAACGCAATTGATGATCCGTCAATCCAGCCACTCGATCTGATCCAACTCCTCAGCTATAAACTTCTTATCCGCTGCCGGCCATACTCGGCCGGCGGACGCCAACACCTGTAGGTCATTTACTCCCCCGCATCATCCCCCTCAGTCACTAAAACCCTTCCGAGTGCCAAACTGGTGTAAGCGTCCGCCAAACACACCTTGCGCAATTGGCCGGGCGCCCATCTAACCATCTCGATACCTTTATTCTCGTTTTACTTCAGTTGCTTCTCAAAACGAATGTCACCTTCCGGCAGGTTCTTCACAGGCCGCCAGCCAAGGTTTCTATAGAATCCGCTCGCACGGCTTGCTTCAGCGGTTTCTAACCATATCTTCTGATGGCGTTGAAATAGAAAAGACTCTGCTTTATGCATCAGATTGCGCCCCAACCCGTACCCTTCGAACTCCGGCAAGACGAAGACCGCGAATACGCAACCATCTTCAATATCGACCATCGAAAAACCGACTGGAACACCACCTACTTCCGCGACCCAAGCGCACGGGGTATCTGAAATTGCCTGACTTATCGCTTCAGGCGTTATGCCTATCTCCGTTAATTGATCTTGAGAAAAGTGATTTTCCCGAACACTGGTTCGAATCTTAAATATCGCATCGATATCGGCAAGTTTGGCAAGCCGGATTACTGTGTCCATGGCATTTTCCTTTTTTCTATCCGTGTGATGAAAGCATCCTCACATACCCGGGCAAGGGTGGTTCCAATTGTGTGGCAACAACTCCCCAATCTCACTCGCCCGCTGTGTCGGCAGTCGTGTCAGCACATCCTTCAGATATGCATACGGATCATGCCCATTCATACGCGCCGATTGGATCAGACTCATGGACGCCGCTCGACCAGCGGCTGGAGTCGCACGCCGGTTTGCCCGACCCACTGGGCTAAGGTCGAGCCCGCAATTGCCAGCCCGGCGCGTCCAAAGATTTTCTCCTGCCGGTACAGCGGCAAGTGATCGGCAAACTTGGCTACCATCACGTGGGCCAGCAAGCCTGCGGTCGGGATACCTTTGTCGATAACCTGCGCCGGCACCGGCGCATGCCCATCGGCTCGGTCGCGAGCCAGATTGCATCGATGCGGATCATTGAGCGACAGCCCGAATAAATTGCGCGCAACCCTCAGGATCCGAGGTTGGCCATTTCACCGTGATCACTTGCCCGGCCATGGCAACTCGATGATCACTGACGCTTCTGCTGGCCGTTTAGGTGCGGTTTTTAACGGGACGAAGGCTGGCAGCGAGGTTGTTGTCGGAAGGTGAGTTCGCCGGACGCTTACAAACTGGTTGTAAATGGGCCTTGACGGAGTCCTGAGCAAGCTGCTAAAAATAAATGAAATCGATTACATTGATATGTAATCGATTTCATAAAAAATACAAAAACCATTTGCGTCGCCTTCATTGCTGATCTGCCCCTCCATCCAACAACAACCATTACGGTACGGGAAGATACATATGACATACCAAGGGACAACTACGTCCGCCCCCCCCACGCTGCGCAAAGCAATCATTGCCGCGGCGATCGGCAACTTCATAACCTGGTTTGAATACGCCTCATACGGTTTCCTCGCCTTAATCCTGGGAAGAGTGTTTTTTCCAGTGAGTACCCCATCGGCAAGTCTGCTCGCAACGTTCGCAGCCTTCGGGATCTCCTTTCTTATGGCACCGCTAGGTGCACTATTTTTTGGCCGGCTAGGTGACAGGGTCGGCCGGAAAAAAATTCTGGCAAGTGTCATCCTGCTGATGTCCGGATCGACCTTCGTTATTGGCTTATTGCCAAGCTACGCGGCTATTGGCGTTGCCTCTCCCATCCTCATGGTGATCATGAGGATGTTGCAGGGGTTCGCTTCAGGCGGAGAACCTGGCGGGGCTGCAACCTTCTTGGTTGAATCTGCTCAACTCGGGAAGCGCGCGTGGACAGTGAGCTACTGGCACTGCTCAAGCTTTCTCGCCAATGCAGTTGCATCAGCATTCATCCTCAGCCTCACTGCATTGATCAGCGAGGAAGCGCTGCAGAGTTGGGGGTGGAGGATTCCATTCTTGATCTCGGGTGTGCTGGGCGTTGTTGCGTTTTACATACGCTCCCAACTTGAAGACACCCACGCGTTCAAGACCATGCAGGAGACCGAAGGCGTTAGTGAGGCGCCCATTACTGAAGCAATTCGTCATCACTGGCGTCAGATCCTGCAAACTGCTGGATGCATCGCTCTTCAAGGGGCCGCGTTTTATTTCATTTTTGTTTACATCGAGACGTACCTCAAAGTGCAACTGGGACTTAGTTTCCTTCAGGCCTCAGTCTCTAACGTCACCTGCCTTTTCCTGGCCTCAGTGAGTATTTTCATTTTCGCCAGAATCTCTGATCGCATCGGTCGCAAACCTGTTCTGCTACTTGGTGCACTGCTGTGCACACTGGCGATTTATCCGATCTTCTTGGTGTTCTCAACTGGTGTGTTCGGCCTGATTGTGATGGGACACGCAATTTTGGGTATTTGTCTTGCTGTCTTCATGTCGGCATCAGGCCCTGCACTGGTAGAAATTTTCCCTACACGCGTCCGCTACGCCGGCTTTTCGATCGGATTCAATCTTTCGGTCGCGATCTTCGGCGGTAGTGCTGCGTATGTCGCAACCTTCCTTATTGACTTCACCGGCTCGCCACTGTCCCCCGCCCTTCTAGTACTGACGACTGGGATCATTGCAACACTGAGCGTGCTAACGCTGAAGGAAACTGCCGGATCGAAAATCGATATGGCCAACCAACAACAGCACTCCCCCCTGTTTGCAGGCGCCAAACGGCACTAAGTATCGTCCCCATGTGCGTGAAACCGCGCACTTTTCTATCGCTTCAAGAGGTCATTATGAGCAGTAAGAATCGCCTACTTCACGAACGCCTCGCAGCAGTGGTCAGCACCCTGCGTCATGGAGAAATGGTTTACATCGCCGACGCTGGTAGTGGCACCGCGGCTGCGAGCTTGGTGCCACTGTCACCCGAAGTTGAGGTCATTGACGTTGCAGTATCTACAGGCTGCCCAACAGTCGCAGATTTGCTCCAAGTACTGTGGGAAGTGGGGGACTTTGAAGCAGCTTTCGTCACTGAAAATATGCGTCAAGCAAACCCTTCAGCTCGTGATCGGGTTGAAGGATTGACAGGCCCTGAGCATATCCACGAACTGCGTTATCTTCCGGAGTTCTATGACCTGCGTAACCGCTGCAAGGTGTTTGTCCAAACAGGTGATTATGGTGTCCACAGCAATGTGATTCTCGTCGCCGGATACCCTAGCCCTCCAATCCCCGTTGAGTGGCTGACCTCACCAACCTGGTATGAAGACTTGCGTCAAGCGCAGAACAAGAAGGTCTGAAAGTATGCCATTTCACCACGATACACACGGTAGCTTTTACTACCGGCATTGGGACTGTGAGACGCCACGCGCTGCTGTTTTGTTGTTGCATGGTTTTGGTGAACACAGCGGTCACTACCACCGGTTCGCTGCAGCACTCGTACACGCAAACTTTGATGTCTGGGCGCTTGATCATGTGGGACATGGGTTAACAGGTGGGATATCTGGCCGCTTCGACTCCATTGATCAGTTGTCCGCCAATGCGAAAAGCCTCGCTGGCCTTGTTCGACACTTGCACTCGGGGCTACCGCTAGTAATTTGTGGACACTCCCTGGGCGGTATCACTGCGGCAAGTCTCGCACTGGAGTTAAGGCCCGAGCCCGTGGGCATTGTACTGACTGGGACTCCGTTCGAAGGCCTGCCTGTTATCGGCGGTGAGATCGAACTGATCATGTCGCAAGATCCAAGCTACTTGGATGCACTCCAACATGATGCGTATAAGTTCGACACTGGCCCAGCAGAACCCTTGTTGTGGGAAGCGATTTCGGCGAAGACCAAGCCTCTGAAAACAGGCTTGGCTCAGCTAAGGGTTCCAGTTCTACTAATCAATGGGCAGCACGATGTATTCGCTCCGCCGGCACTGGCCCGAGCGTGGGCCAAGACAATGCCCATTGCGAGCGCTATCGAGATACCCGGCGGCTACCACGACATCCCTAACGACTCTTCCCATCGCAAGGTGATGAGTCATGTGGTCGCCGCGATAGAAAACTGGCTTTCTCTGGCCACGGCTAAAGACTCCCGAGTGCCTGCGCACCCGGCTGTTTCGTAGTCATTGTTGCTCATGCGCTGACCTTCAGGCCGGACATATCTCGTCCGGCTTGACCTCCTGCTAACGCATTGCCCATTGAACCGAATCATGACGGTCGATTTTTCGTGGGCGCTCTTCTACCTGAACACCACCAAGGAAGTGCTGAAGTGAAGTTGATTAATCAGAAAACGCAGCTACGACATCTGGGACTATTTTTGCTGGCCCTTACACCTTTCTCAAATGTCATGGCCGCAGAAGCATTTGCTACTGACTCACCATGGATGACCGGCGACTGGGATGGAAAGCGTACAGAGCTTTCTAATCGCGGTTACAACGTCGCGCTTGGCTATACGAATGAGATCGGCTGGAACGAAGCTGGTGGGTATAACCGCGATCGAACGGCCGTTTATGCCGATGAAATATTGGTCAGTCTGGGGATGGATCTTGAGAAAATCCTGGATTGGAAAGCTGCTTCGGTGCAGTTGATTATTACAGATCGCAATGGCGAGGACATCACGTCGCAACGCGTGATTGACCCCAGAAGTGGGCAGCTTACATCTACTCAAGAGGTATGGGGGCGTGGATCGATATGGAGGCTTGCGGAACTCTCCTACCGCCAGCGCTATATGGATGGAGCAATAGACATGAGGGTCGGACGCTTCGGCCTGGGAGAGTTCGGCGAGTTCCCCTGCGAGTTTCAAAACTTGCTCTTCTGCGGCAATACTGGAGGTTCAAGCACCGGCACGGTTTGGTACAATTTTCCTGTAAGCCAGTGGGCCCTGCAGCTCAAGTACAACTTCAACCATGAGTGGGCATTACAGGGCGGCATCTTCGAGCAGAACCCGTCGCTTCAAGAAAACGATAACGGCTTCAAAACCAGTTTTTCGGGCGACAAAGGCGTAATCCTCCCCCTCGAAGTCATCTTCAAACCCCAGCAATCATTCTTCGGATTAGCTGGCGAATACCGTGCAGGCATGTTCGTTTCAACGGCTGACGCAGACGATGTATTCCTCGGCGCTGACGGTCAGCCTCAGCCTTTCACGCCTGGAGGCGGATACAAAAGGCACAGTACTCGTGAAGGCTATTGGACAGTTGCACGCCAGCACATTGCGCACATTGCCAATGATCCTAAACGACCAATCGAAGTGTTCACGCAAGCTCACTTCAATGACAAGGATACAACCTACATCCGCAGCTCTATCAATCTAGGGCTTACGTCAATGGGTACCTTCGCGGCACGTCCAAAAGATGAGATCGGCATAGCAGTCGGCCGTATCGAGGTGAACTCTCGGTTCACCGATAGACAGCGCATGGTGAACGCGCTCAATGATGAAACCAGTTACGACAGCCCTGGCTTTATCCCGATTCAAAAGAAGGAGTACAGCGCAGAACTGTTCTACGGAGTACAGGTTACGGATTGGTTGATGGTCAGGCCCAACGTGCAGTATCTGAAGCATCCGGGTGGTGTCGAAGAGGTAGATGACGCCGTTGTGATTGGGTTAAAAATTCAAACGAAAATATAGGGTTCAATCACCCTCATTCCAGCTGCCACGCCGCAGGGCATCACACGCATGGCTTTCCCTACTCAAAGGGTAGGCCGTGCGTAGTGGCAACTCCCCTTTTGGCACAACACCTGTTCCGTTGCGGCCCTTAATTACTCCCGGCGACATTCGTATAGTGACCTCACCGTGATGCGCTGGAACACCGGCGCAATGATGACTTTCTGATTACGAGTGAAGCGAAATGAACTCTGCATTTAAACCTGCCCAAAGCGTCGGGCTAGCTGCTCACGAACTTGAAGCCGAATATTTTGAGTACAGCAAAGCGGCAAATCCAATCAGTGCAAATCTGATCAGCCAAATTCCTTACCACTGCTTTCCATCATCGCTATACGAATCTGGCCCATCGCGAGTAATCCCTCTCGACCTCAGCGAATCTTTGGGGTGCGAAGGCCCCGCCACTGGCCCAGGCTTGTGCGCAAACTTCATCAGGCTCAACACCAACGATACGTTGAACCTCGCTCCCAACGCGACGTCACAAGTGTTGTACGTGATAGATGGCAACGGAAGTCTGAGTTATGGGGATCAAGCCTTCGACTGGACAAAAGGATGCTTTATCGCGTTGCCCGGAATGCATCCCACCGAGATCAAGGCATCGTCGGACACTCGCTTTTACTACGTGCATGATGAGCCGTTGCTCCGCTATTTGGGTGTTAAGTCTACTGAAGACCGCTTCAATGCGACGCTTTATCCTGCGGAAGTGGCAAACGCAAAACTGCGTGAAGCAGCCGATGATCCCCGCGCTCAGGACCGAAGCCGCATCAGTATTTTGCTGGGCAACCGCAATTTTCCGCAGACTCGTACTGTGACCCACGTACTTTGGGCTATGTACGGAATTTTACCGGCGGGCTCCATTCAGAAACCTCATCGACACCAGTCGATCGCTCTGGACTTCATCATTGATTGCCCGGAAGGTTGCTACACATTGGTAGGGACTGCCTTGGACAGCAACGGTCAAATCCGCAATCCGACGCGAGTTGACTGGGCGCCTGGTCTGGCGTTTGTGACACCGCCCGGTTACTGGCACGCTCACTTCAATGAGTCCGATACCGAGGCCTATCTGATCCCAATTCAGGACGCCGGGCTGCAGACTCATTTGCGTTCCCTAGACATCCGATTCAGCTAACAAAAAGCCCCGGTTTGCGTTGCTAAGCTGGGGCCGATTGTTGCCAATAGGGCGGATCACCAATCAGCTCGACAATAAAATCGATGAAGCAACGAACTTTCGAAGAGACTATTCGCTTAGGCGGATAAATAAGCCACAGTGAAGCAGGAGTCGGAGCGAGCTGGCAGCTCCATTCGGGCATCCATCGGATTAATTTCCCCTCTTTCAGACTCTCCGCCACCAGCCAGCTCGGCAGTAATGCCATCCCCAACCCACTCTTCGCAGCTATCAACTGCGCATCCAGGTCGTTAATTCGCACCTCTGTCTTTAGCATCACTTCGACTCTCTCATCCGCACGAACGAATGCAGCCTCGAAAGAGGATGCCCATGCGCAAATTAGCGGATACGCGTCCAGATGATTAGGAGTAACAGGAGACTCATGTCTCTCAGAAAATGATGGGCTCACGCACATCACCATCTGCTCCTCCGCAATTTTTCGTGCCTTCAGGCCAGAGTCGGGAAGAACGCCGATTCTGATAGCTAGATCGACGCCCGCATTGATCAAATTCACTTGCGCGTCTTCCAGCGTAAGATCAATTTTGATCTCCGGAAACTTCTCAAGAAAACTACCCAGGACTGGCAGTAAATGGTGCCTGGCAAATGCAGGCGGCACGTTGAGCTTAAGTACGCCCCTAGGGTGCTGATTAAGGGCTGAAGTTGCCGCCTTGGCAGTTTCCAGCTCTGCAAGCACCCGTCGTGCGTGATGAAGGAAGGTCTGACCACCCTCGGTCAAATGAAGAGTCCGAGTAGATCGATTGAACAAGGCGATGCCGAGATCCTGCTCAAGATCCTTGATATAGCGCGATACCGTGGATGCCTTTATCCCGAGCCGCTCCGCAGCTCGAGAAAAATTGTTGCCATTGGTTGCTTCAACAAATGCCGTTAGTGCCGCGAGATAATCCAAAACCATCCCCTAAGAATCGGAAATGATGCCTTCGGCTAACGAGGCATGAGGCTGACTTACCGAACAAAATCAAGCCGAACGCAGCAACCGAGCCTGTGCACCGCGACGATCAATTCTGGTCTTTCGCAGATGACTGCTCATCAGCATCATGAACGCAATCACAGGAACTATCATCGCCATTTTTAGACCCACCGAGTCCGACATAAAGCCAATTACGGGTGGGGCCAGCAGGAAACCAGCGTATCCCAAAGTGCCGTTCATGGCTAAACCCAAACCTGGAGCTCCAGGGTATGCACGACTCGCTTGACTATAAAGCAGGGGGGTCATATTCGACAGTCCAATCCCCACCAAGACAAACCCAGCGATTGAAGTCCCGGGTTGAGGTATGAGTATGGCAAGCACCAAACCCAAAGCTCCTACCGCCCCAGACGCTGTAAGCACCCAGTTAATGCCAAATCGGCGGATCAAAAAATCACCCGATAGACGCCCAATGGCCATTGCCAGACTGAAAGCACCAAAGGCGAAAGCAGCGATATTAGTGCTGCTATGGCTCACATCGGTCAGGTAGAGCGAGCTCCAATCAATTACCGTGCGCTCGATGAACAATGCCAGAAACGTCAAACCAGCAATGCACAGCAACAATCGGTTTGGCCAGGCAAAGCTCTTTTGCTCCGCAGCCCTCTCACCAACCGTCACATCTGGCTGGAGATTTCCAAGCGATCGTGCAACAACTAATGTCGCTACTGCCATCAACGCTCCGGCGATGGAAAGGCACTGAATCACACCGAGCTTATCCGACAATAACGTTGCAACTGTGGATGCTCCAGCTAAGCCCCCAATGCTGAACACGGCATGAAAGGAAGACATCAACGGGCGCCCTTTTTGCGCCTCGATCACCGCGCCATGCGTGTTCATCGAAACATCTAGAATGCTATTGGTTATGCCCAGTATAAAGATTGTTGCTGCTAGAGCGACTGCCGAGTCTGCCGCAGCACAAAGTGGGAGCGACAATGCCACTAAAAGGCCGCCCATCAGAAGAGTTTTGCGACTACCCAAGCGTGTAACCAGAACTCCAGCCAAGTACATCGTCAGCATGGTTCCTGCTGCAAATGCACTCAGAGCAAAGCCTAGCTCCGAGTCTGTGAGGGCTAACGCCTGTTTCATACCTGGTATGTTTGTCGCCCAGATTGCCAGCACCATGCCGTTGACAAAAAACATTACAGACGTGGCTACCCTGGCCCGCCCTAAAACCTTGGAATTCAACATCGTTACCTCTTAGATATCCAAACGCGGCGATGCCTACGAAAGCACTGCCAAACCGACGACGGTGATAGTCATTCAGATGCGAAAATGGCATCAATCTCGACTTCGAGCGGTGTGCTCGGCGAGAGATGCGGTAACACAGCACGTTTTGTTCCAACGGATCGAACCACTGGTCAAAAAGGCAGGGATCAAGAGGCGCTCGACGAGAGCTGGGGTAGGACTTTCGAAAATAGCAGGCACGGCTTTCTCCCCTGAGAATTATTTTTACTAGAGGGGTTAAATATCGACTACAGATTAGATCGCAAGCAAAAGCTAGTCTGAAAACGCTCTGGTCGTAGGCGGTGATTGGGCAAGCGAGCCACTAATGAAGTGGCTCACAAAAAATCACCAGGCAGTGTAGCCACCGTCAACGGTGAACATTGCGCCCGTGGCAAAACTTGAGTCATCAGACGAAAGGAACAGGATCATATTCGCGATATCGATCGGCTCACCCATCTTGTTGAGGGGGGAACGGGCTTCTAGACCTTTCTTGAACTCTATTGGATCTGGAACGTTTTCAAAAATTTTGTCGTAGTAGCTTGAAGCGATAACTCCAGGCGCCACGCTGTTCACACGCACACCTTCCAACGCGTGATCAAGTGCCATGGCTCGCGTTAGCGCCGCAACGCCACCCTTGGCAGCCACATATGCAGCGCGATCTTTAATACCGACTACAGAAATGGTCGATGCCAGGTTAACTACTGCTCCACCACCGCGGCGTACGATTTCTGGAATTGCGAATTTAGAGCACAAGAACACGCCTTTGAGGTTGACGTCGATAACCTGATCCCAAGTGTCTTCTTCCAAGGTAACGACTGTTCCCAGCGTTCCGAAACCTGCGTTGTTAACCAGAATATCCAGCCCACCAAAATGCGATATGCATTTTTCAACCATTGCCTTCACTTCCACAGCAATTGCCACATCAGCCTGCACAGCAAAAGCTTGCGGGCCGATTGACTCTGCCACCGCAAGCGCAAGCTCAATGTTGCGATCCGCGACCACTACCTTTGCGCCCTCACGCGCAAACAATCGAGCAGTTGCTTCACCGATGCCAGCACCTGCGCCAGTAATCAGGGCTACCTTGTCTTTCAGTTTCATCACATGTTCCTCAAATAAATCTCGATATGCCTGAATACTTGAGCTGGAAACCCTCATCAATGCGCTGATCGACTCTTCAACTCAATGCTCCAGCCCTGCCGGTGACGCAAAGAAGGCTGATATTTCTGGCAAGCTAGTAAACGATTACAGAGCAAGCCAGACGATACCAAAAAACTTTCCGCTTCGCGACACCGTTGTGTGCCGATCCATCGGATGGTGTTATGCCGGCTGGCGAACCGCTTCACACGGACGATTAGCTTTGTAACGAGCGTAACCAACGTAAAGCACCGCTGGAACAATCAGAGCTGGCACCCAGGAAACGTCTGCCCCAATCATTTTCGCGAAATAGCTGTGGTAGAACGACATATCCATAAACGGCACAGTTGAAGCCACACCAATCAAGAAAATCACCATGGTGGAGACGTTGTATTTACCGTAGGAGCCGCCGACGTTGTACATGTCCTCCACGATGTACTTGCCCTTTTTGACCAGATAAAAGTCAGCCAGATTGATCGAGCTCCAAGGCACCAGGAAATAGATCTGTGCGATAAGGATGTCGGCAAAATAGGCGTTGAAGTCGTATTGGGTAGCTATCGCGATAGCGGTTGCTGCCACCGCTGAGAAGCCCATTGCGATGAATTTAGTTTTGCGGCTGATCCGCGTCATACCGCGTAAACCTGAGAAAATAGTCATTGCGGACATGTAAGCGCTATAGAGGTTAAGCGAGTTGATCTCCAGAACACCTAACACGACGACCACCATTGCTACCTTGCCCCATGGGCCGAAGAAGCTGGCGATCGCGTTACCTGGATTAGAGGTAACGTCAGTGAACATCGTGGCCAGGACAGCACCTAACAACATCACCAAACCAGCTCCGAGAAGGTTGCCCACATAGCTAAACCAGAAGGTTTGCTTGCTTGAAATATTCGCAGGTAGGTATCGGGAGTAATCCGCAACGTATGGGCCGAAACCAAGTGTCCAGGATGCGGCTTGAGTTACAGTCAGTGCAAACGCAGCCAGAGTAAAGCCTTGGTTTAGATCTATGGCACCTACCGGCAACGGATTCTGGAGTGCGAGCACTGCGACCACCAAAAAGATGATCCCGGAAAGAGCTGACATGATCGCCCCAAGACGGTGAATCAGCTCATAGCCAATGAATCCGATGATGAAGGACACCAGTCCAAACAGAACGATGGCGGTGTTATCACCTACATCCATGAAGGATTTGATCGCATCCCTCATCACCACCCCATTGGCGGCTGTGAACAAGATGAAGGAAAGATAGTTAATCAAAAGCGGAAATCCGGCCCCTAAGACGCCGAACTGCGCACGACTTTGAATCATTTGAGGGATGCCCAGGTGTGGCCCTTGGGTCGAGTGGGCAGCCATGAAAACCGTTCCGATGGCGCAGCCCAAAATTAGCGCGATACACGTCCAGGCCAGACTCAAACCAGCGACGATACCCAAGGTACCTACAACAAGCGTTGTTACCTGCATGTTGGCACTGAACCAGATGGTGAAGAGTCGCCGCGGATGCCCGTAACGTTCAGACAGGGGAACAAATTCAATGCTTCTTTTTTCGATGTCCATCATTGGCCTCTCTTTGGGCACAAGTCCGCGCATTGGCTAAGCGGCTGTGGTGGCGCTCTCGTCACCGAGAACGATTAGTGGGGGCAGCTGCAATGTAATGGATTACAAAGAGACTGCAAAAAAAGGCCATCCACTCAGCACGCCTCCGACGCTATCGCGTTGGTAACCTTGAATCTCCCCTGGCCGCGTGCTGATGTTCAGGCCTCCTGTAAAGGATTACAAAGCAGCGTTCATGCCAACATTTTATAACATCGCTGTAACGTCAGGCGATAGGCCATTCAGGCCTTCGAAGCTATGGAAACTGCCGAAAACATTAGCCGAAATCAGATACACCATGTCTGCTTTAGTAACACCAGTGTTTCCTTAGCTCTCACATGGAGAGCTCCAATTTGGTGCGGACATTTTCTTTATGTCCGATACGAGAGCATTTGGTCTTTCTTCTGATAGCCAGTATTTCCGGGAGCTTGAGCAGAAATAAAGCGCTTGCCGACCACAAGCCAATCTGTGCTACACCAAGAGCATTGTAATCGTTTACCGACCAATAGCTTGATGTCATCTTCTGCGTTCAGAACCAAAAAAAAGCGCCTTTAAGGGATCCAGTGCGTCGGGCGTTGTTCTTCGCCAAAAGCTGATACTCGTCGAAGGTGAGTCGACACCACACGGCTAACAACACGTGCCCTGCTGCGGGAAAGCAATGCGCTCACAGTCGATGAAACGGATGGGCTCCGCTACCTGGTCCAGGCTTTCACCGATCTGCTCAAGAGACTCGTTATTTCTCTGGACGTCTTTCCAGCACTCTCGACTCACCGAGAGGCATTTTTCAGCAGCTCGGCCGCGAGAATGGAGAGGCTGCAGAAGAACGGAGCTTGTGAACAACTACATCGCCCACTTGTTAAATCGTGTATTTCGCTATCTGGCACCTAGCATTGAAATAGCATGAATATCACTTGCTTTGCTCAAGCCTGGCTCTTGGCTTCATGGCGCCGACATAAACTGGCCATCGACTGTTTCATCAGTCAGCAATCGAGCCAGAAATCAGAGCGTTTGGTCTTTAGTCCTTTGGACAGACACTTATGATCGCAACTCCCAGAGACGTTACGTTTTACAAACGTTGTCACTGAAGGACGCGATAAATCTCGGAAACCACCTGCGCGGTTGCGTGTTCGATGGTGCCTTCATTGCGGCATAACACCCAGCCTTGATCGGCAATCGCTTGCTCGAATGCCTCGGTACTCGCGACTTGCTCCTCCAGTTTGTGCATCACAGTGCTGCTGAGCCCACGCCCGCGTGTCGCTGCCCTCCTCCATGAGATATCAGGGGCGGTGACAACACCGACATGCAGGTCGGGCACTTGTACGTTGCGAGCAATGTTCAGCTGCAGAATCTCTGCAAAGGGGACTGTCCGACGAAACGCGGCATCCGACGGGTACCAGCGATCAATCAGGATGATGCTGTCTGCTGGCTGTTGGGTCAGCACGTGCCGGGAGATCCAGGCACGGCTGTCAGCGAAGCGTTCACAGACCTCTAATTCCAAATCCCGGTCAGGATTTCTGACGAGCCTGTTTACGAGGGCCATCGTTTCAGCCCTGTAGGGATCACTTTTTTTCTCGCAAAGTCGGATCACCTTAAGGTTGTCCGCCCTCAGTACTTTGGTAACGGCCTCCAGCAGAGTGGTTTTACCGGTTCCCTTGGGCCCATCCAGAGAAACAAACAGCGGACGATTCATACTTCACATAACGATTGAAAATGGGTGAGCACTCTACCCGGTTTCTGGCCTTGGCTTCTGGGATTACCCGGTTTGCGTCTTTAAGACCACCTCTCAGATGTTCATTCCTTGGCTGCTGCCATTGCGCCCTGATGCGCCACCCGCAGGAATGCTTGCACCGCTCCGCTGGTTTCGTTCACCCGGCTGATCAATAACAGATCGGCCTGCGGCTCAACGTCATCAAACGTTCGATAGATAAGACCGGGAATCGAGACTTGAATCAATGGGGTCGGCACCAGCGCTACACCCATGCCTGCCGCCACCAGCGCCAGAACGCTCAAGGTGCTCGTGGTGCGCTGAACCTTGGGCTCGCGTCCCAGCGCCTTGCGTAGCGCGGCGAGCATATGTTCATCCGCACCGTGCGCGGCATAAACAATCAGTGACTCTGCGCCGAGCATGGGGACACACAAGGGTTGCTGGCTTGCCAATGGATGATCCTGTGGCATTGCCACGACTAACGGCCAGGTGCCGATTCGCTCGAACACCAACGCATCATCCAATGCCTGCTGACCGTGGCTCGGTGCGTAACCCAGATCCAGTTGGCCGTTCTGAATGGCTTCAACCTGCAGGTGCGGTGCCAGCTCGCGCAGGATGACCTCTGCATCCGGGTAGGCACTGCGAAAAGCCCGGACATCAGCCATGAGGCGGCCGCTGAATACGGCGTTGCCTGCGAAGCCGATGCGCACAGTACCCATCTCGCCGCGCAGCGAACGTTGCACTGTGCGCCGGGCATGTTCGGCCTGTTCGAGAATGCGTTGTGCCTCGGCTCTCAGCAACACGCCCGCCTCGGTCAACTCCACGCGACGGCTGGTGCGCAAGAACAGCAAGCCACCCAGTTCTTCCTCCAGCGCCCGGATCTGCATGCTGAGGGCGGACTGAACAATGTGCAGTCGTTGGGCAGCCCGGCCGAAATGGCCTTCTTCAGCGACCGCCAGGAAGTAACGCAAATGACGCATGTCCACGATCGTCTTATCCCATCAGATTTAATGATCAATCGTTCATTTCAATCTATTTGAAGTTATCTGTCGATGGGCAGACTCTCGGTTGAACACCAACACTGACTGCCAAGGATTCACATGCTGACGTATCTGGAAGACCGCCAACAAATTACTGACTTGATCACTGGCTGGATCCATCGCGACCTGGGCCAATGGGACGACCTCGCACAGCTTGCCCATCCGGATGGCGTGATCGAAATCACCTGGTTTGAAGGACCGTTTGCAGAGTTCGTCGAGGGCTCGAAACGCATGGGTCAATCGGACCTGCGCACCAAACATCTCATCGGTACACCAGTTGTGAGTTTCAACGGCAACAAGGCGATTGTCGAAACCAACGCAGTGATTGTGGCTGAAAATATTTGCCTGGGACTCGGTTGCAGCGTGCACAACCGCTTTTACGACCTCGTCGAAAAACGCCACGGGCAGTGGAAGCTGATCAAGCGTCAGAGCATCTACGACATGGGCAGCTTCACGTTCCCCCAGGGGCTGGTCGAGGTCGATCGCGAGGCCGTGGCGCGTTATCCGCGCGAATACGCGCCACTTGCGTACCTGCTCGAGAAAAGCGGCTTCCCGCTCAACCGTTTGTTTGCCACTCGTGGCAGTGAACTTGAACAAGCGATGCGCAAGCAGGCTGGCGAATGGCTCGCCGACTAACACTCTTTCAATAACTTCAATGCTGGATATGCAACCGATATCCACCGACGTTTCTTGATGTCCGAACACCGCCATTACCGAAAAATAATTACAACAGAGGTATTTGCTTGTGAACAATCAACTCGACATCGGCGCGGTCGTTGAAAAAAGCCGCTTGAGCGGCTTTCAACTACTGATACTGATTCAATGTTTCCTGTGCATGGTCGTCGATGGGTTCGATATCCAGGCCATGGCCTACGCGGCCCCCAGCCTGATCGCAGACTGGGGTATTGCCAAGGGTAATCTCGGCCCGGTATTCAGTATCAGCATGCTCGGCATGTTGATCGGTTCACTCGCACTGGGCTCGGTGGCTGACCGTGTCGGTCGACGTCCGGTGTTGATCGGCGCTTCCTTGGTCATGGCCATTCTGATGTTCTTCACGGCCCATGCCACGACCGTCGATCAATTGCTGGCCTTACGTTTTTTCACGGGGCTTGCCATGGGGGCAATCGTGCCCAATGTGGCAACACTCGTGACGGAATACGCGCCGCGACACAACCGTGTGATGTTGCTGACGCTGGTGTCTTCCGGGATGGTCGTTGGAGGCTTGATTGGCGGTGCCATCGCGGCCGCGCTGATTCCGCTTTACGGCTGGCAAGCGGTGTTTTATCTCGGCGCCGTTGCCCCGTTGTGTGTCGGTTTGTTCATGCTCGCGGCCCTGCCCGAGTCGCTGCAATGGTGTGTATTACGCGGTCGCCAACTTGAACGCGTAAAAGCCATTCTGCTGCGGATCGACCCCTCGCTGCAGATCACCGAACACACGACGTTAGTGATTACAGAACCCCGCAAAAAGGGTTTTTCGTTAGCGCTGTTGTTCGCGGACGGGCGGATGCGCGGCACCTTGCTGTTGTGGCTGATCAACTTCATGAACATGCTGTGCGTTTACTTCCTTGCCTCATGGACGCCGGTGTTGATGAGCGGCGCCGGTCACTCACCGTCCCAAGCCGTGCTCGCCGGTACGTCGATGTGGCTGGGGGGCCTGGCGGGTGGTTGGCTGCTGGGATGGTTTGTTGACCGCTTCGGATTTGGAGCGGTGCTGGCTCCAACGTTTATCGTCTCTGCGCTGGCCATCCTGCTGTTCAGCCACTTTTATGCGTCGATCAACATGGCTTACCTCGCCATTGCCGTTGCCGGTTTCGGCATTCTCGGAGGGCAAGCGGCATTGAATGCACTGACCGCTACGTTTTACCCGACGGCTTTGCGAGCAACAGGTACCGGATGGACCCTGGGAGTCGGGCGTCTGGGCGGTATTTGCGGGCCTTTTGTCGGCGCCACATTACTTAATCTGAACTGGGCGACAAGTGATCTGCTGGTCGCTGCCGCCATCCCGGCAATGATCACGGCGCTGGGGATTATTGTGTTCTGGCGGGCCCATAGAACCGCCGCAGTACCTGCAACTCGCTGACAGCGCAACGTTGCGGCCAGCGTTGGCCGCTTAACCATAAAAATAAGAGAAACCCATGAAAAACATTAACGTTAAATCGTTGGGTGCGGTTCTGGCTGCCCTCGTAACGGGTCACTGCCTGGCAGGTGAACCCACGGACATTGGTGAGGGCACCGTATTCCGGGGGTTGTTCGGTGACTCGCTGGAACGTGATTACGGCATCAAGGTGTCGGGGCTGCTCGATGGCGGCTACTCGCGCAATAACAATTCATCCCGCGATGACCGCAAGTCCGGACAAACCAATACCCCTATTGCCGGTTTGTCTGACGAGGGGTTTGAACTTGCCACCCTGCACCTGTTCGCGGACAAGGCCTTGAAGGCAAACTTCATTCCGCGCCTCACACCATTGCCAGGGCCAGCGCCCACTGAAGTGTCCTTTGGCTTTACCCTCGAAGCTGCCTACGGGCGCAACGCGCAACAGGCGCGGACGTATGGGTGGGACATGCACTGGGGGATCAACTCGCCAGGCGATGATGACCCCGATAAGGCACGGCGCGATAAGCAGAACTTTCTGGCAGTGCCCAACATGGCGGCCACCGCCTACTTTCCGTATGCCGGCGGCTTCACCGCAATGGCCGGGATCTTCGGCTCGGGACTGGGTTACGAAATTCCGCCCAACGTGCGTGCCGCGCGTAACCCGTTTGCCAGTCGTTCCTACGCGTTCATGACCCAGTCCGGTGCGGTCTCCGGTTTTTTACTGGGTAAGCGACTGGTCAATAATCAAAGTATGTTGTTGGGCATGGAGTTAGGCGTGATCCAGGGTCAAGGGAACTTGCGAGACAACAACGACAGCAAGGCGATTCTCGGCGCGCTGCGTTGGCGTACGCCTGACATGAATACCTGGATCGATTACGAGTTTCTGGTCGGTGATTCTCAGAGCGACAGTAATGACGTACAAACGCCGCGCGGTCGCGTGATCTCTGCGGACGGCCAGTTCAAGCAGCAGCACTCACTCAATGGCTGGCATCGGTTTGACGAGAAATGGTCAATGGGCGCCGAAATGGTCTACGGCCATCAGGACGGTGACGGCAAAAGATCGACAGTCGACATCATCAGTGGCCCAGGCTTTGATGGTGCGCATTGGTGGGGAGTCAACGCTGTATTGACCTATCAGCAACGCAAGAACTTGTCGTTCTCTGTGCGGGCCGAACATTTCGACGACCCGGACGGTTTCGTCCTGTTCCCCTCCTCCACATCCCGAGGTGCGTTCAATGCCCTGACCGCGGGCGTGCGCTACGACTTCAATAAGTACCTGACGCTACGCCCGGAGCTGCGTTATGACTGGTTCGACGGTCGCGATGACGCCCGTCCATTCGGCCAGGGTGATGCGCGCAATCAACTGACTGGTACCGTGGAAGCGTTGGTGTATTTCTAACAGTCTCTGCAGCGCCATCGCCGATATGCCCTCGGCGATGGCTGCCAACGCGGGTTAAAAGTAGTTCAGTGATTTATCCGAGTTATTGTCCCGCACGTTGCGAAACAGTGTGCCCTCACCCGGTTTCTCGGGTTCATCGGCGTAGCAGTTGACAATCGCGAAGGCGGCCAAAACCGCGCCAAGCGCTTTCACTTTGACGTTTTTCATTTTTTTCTCTTGTTCTTATTCTCAGATGCCCACCTCTAAAGGTGGGCGGATAGAACGGGCAGGCGTGATTAGAGGTTGGTGGCCTGGAAGCTGATCTGACGCCAGGTGTTATCACGGCGCAACCAAACCTGAGTGGTGATCACATCCATCTCCCTTTGCTCACCTGTGGCGCGAAACTCGATGCTTTGCTGCAAACGCCCGGTGGCCACCGCCACGTCGCTGTGAACCTGCACTTTGAAGTCCTGGCGTTCAACGCGCAGAAAACGAATGCCGCTCTCGACCAGGCGCAGATACGCTGACTTGTCGTCTACTTGACCTGTCGCGTGGATATGCACCAACTGGTCATCGACCAGTTCGCCCAATGCGACGACATCGCCGTTCATCAGTGCATGACAACGGGCATTTTCCAGTTGAATGATGGTGTCCGTGATGAGCTGTTGATTCATGAGTGTCACTCCTCCAAGGGGATAGCAACGGCGGGCTCAAATTTCGTTGCGCACTGTATTTTCGATCGCATTGAGCCCGTCAATTTCGACACGTACCCGATCGCCATTGCGCAGCCATCGTGCAGGTTTGAAACCGGCGCCGACGCCTCCCGGGGTCCCCGAGAAGATCACATCACCCGGTTCCAGCGTCATGACCTTGGACAGATGCTCGATCTGTTGGTAGCAATTGAAGATCAGTTGGCGAGTGTTCGAGTCCTGGCGCTTTTCGTCATTGACGAAGCAGCGGATGCCCAACTGATGGGGGTCGTCGATTTCATCTGCCGTGACAATCCAGGGACCGAACGGCGCGTGAGTATCAAATGACTTGCCGAGGACGAACTGCGAAGTACGCAGCTGCCAGTCACGAACGCTGACATCGTTACCCACGCAATAACCGAAAATCGCCTGCTTCGCCGATTCCGCGCTGAGGTGCCGGCAGCGCTGACCGACGATGAAAACCAATTCGGCTTCGTAATCGAGTGCCTCGGAAACTTTTGGCAGGTCCAGCGGCGCATAGGGTCCGTTGGCGCTGGTCGACATCTTGGCAAACCACAACTGATCGGCTGGTAGGTCCATGCCGGACTCCTCGACATGGTCGGCGTAGTTCAGGCCGATGCCCAGAATCTTGCCGGGCCGAGGCACCGGCGCCAGCAACGTAACCTGGTGGAGTGCAATGCCGGCCGATCCGCCACATGCCAGTTGCAACAACGACTCGCGCCATGTGCTCCACATCGAAATCAGCTCGATCATTGTGTCTGGGGCCGATTCAAGGTGCTCAGCGACGGGAATGACGCGCTCCCCCACCACGAGTCCGATGGCCGGCGGTTTGCTGCCAATTTGAAAGGTACACAACTTCATGGGACTTACCTCTTCTTCGGGCCGTTGGATTCACCGGTTGCGCAAGTACCGACCGCGCACAGTTCAGCGTCGGTAGCACCGTTACGCCACAGCGCGGCAAGTGCGTCAGGATCGAATTCGACACCAATCGGATTGTTGGCGAACGCTTCGGTTTCGAAGTACGCAGCCGCATCGCTTTGCTCGGGAAAGTTGTCCACTTGCAACTCGATGTTGTTGCCTTCCGGGTCGCTGTAATACAGCGAAGTGGTTGGCCCATGGTTGATGCTCCAGACCGGAAGAATGCCCAAGGGTTTGAGTCGTTCATAAGTACTGAGCAACTCGCCAATCACCCGGTAGCTGTAGGCAATGTGGTGCAGTCCCGCGACCTCGACACTCTTGCCCGGCAGGTGCGGGCTATTGAAGAAGGCGAGACGGTGATGCTCATCGTCGTAAGCGAGGAAAGTTAGCACCGGATCCTCGAACACCAGGTCCGCCTGGAACAACTGGCGGTACCAATCGACCATTTTCTGGCGGTCAGTACACTGAAATACCACATGGGCCATTTTGAACGGGACGATCCGTTCTTGGGTGGAGGTGATCTTGTCTTCGCGTTGCAATGCAGTCATTTTCGTTCTCCTTGTTTTTGTTGTGACGATTCAAATCGAGACCCGGCGGAAGTCCGCCAGCAAATCCACCAGGTGAGCAAGAAAACGTCCGGCTTCGGCACCGTCCACTGCGCGGTGATCCCATGAGAGCGACAACGGCAATTGAAGTCGCGGCTGGAACGTTGAGCCGTCCCATGTCGGTTGCATCGACGCTTTGCCGACACCGAGAATCGCCACTTCCGGTGCATTGATAATTGGTGTGAAGTGCCCTCCACCGATGCCACCCAGCGATGACACCGTGAAGCAGCCTCCACGCATCTGGTCTCCCGAAAGCTTGCCTTCGCGCGCCAGACGCGAGAGTTCGGCCATTTCACCCGCGAGCGCCGCGATGCCTTTCTGGTCGGCATCGCGGATCACTGGAACCACCAGACCATTAGGCGTGTCGGCGGCGAAACCGATATGGAAGTACTGTTTCTGCACGATGTCGTCACCTTCAAGGCTGACGTTGAACTGCGCAAACCGTTGCAGCGCCGCGACGCACGCCTTGATCAGAAACGCGAGCAAAGTGATCTTGGCATCGCCCGCCTTCGCCTCCTGATTGAGCTGGACGCGCAATGCTTCGAGGTCACCGATATCGCTCTGGCTGTGATTGGTGACGTGCGGAATGCTCAACCAGTTGCGATGCAAATTGGCCGCCGAGAGACGTTTGATCCGAGAAGCCTGGCGACGCTCGATCGGCCCGAATTTTGCGAAGTCGACTTCCGGCCACGGCAGCAAATTGAGGCCAGAACCCGCGCCATTCGCCGGCATGGGGTTTGCGCGTTGCGTTTTGACAAACGCCTTGACGTCATCACGCTGAATGCGCCCGCTGGGGTCACTGGCCTTCACTTGATCCAGATCAACTCCCAACTCCCGTGCGAGCTTGCGCACGGCGGGACCGGCCAACGCCATCGAGCCTGTACGCGTACTGTCGCTTGCCGGCATCACGCCTTGAATCAAACTCGGTGCCGGTGCGCGCTCCTGCGTTACAACAGCGGTAACGGTTGCCGGTGCCGGTGCGATGGTTTCCCTTGATGCTGGCGCTACCTGCGGCGCATCAATGGCAGATTCGGCAAACTCGACATGCGCGATCACGCTGCCCTTGGAAACGCAGTCACCTGGTTTGATCAGCACTTCACGAATCGTGCAATCTCGAGTGCTCGGTACATCCATCACAGCCTTATCGGACTCCAGCGTGATAAGCGCCTGCTCCACCGTGACTTTGTCACCGGGTTTGATCAGCACTTCAATCACCGGCAAATCCTGGAAGTCGCCGATGTCGGGAACCATGAGTTGTTGCATAGTCAGTCTCCTCGTTCGCACAAATCAGCAGTTCCAGGGGGCGTCATGGGCGACATCGATGCCATAACGTGCACGGGCATCCGTTGCTTTTTGCGGATCAATCGCAGCCAGTGCGGCGACGGCAATGTGTTGGCGATCCATTTCAAAGAAGCGACGCAGAGCAGGACGGGTGTCGCTACGGCCGAAACCGTCGGTACCCAGCGCGGTGTAGGGTGCCTGGATGTACGGAGCGATCAATTGCGCGTAACCACGAACGTAGTCAGTGGCGGCCACGACGGGCGTGTTCCCCGCCAGGCACTGCTGAACGTAACTCTGTTCATTGGTTTGCCCGCCGAACAGTGCGTTGCGCTCGACCTCCCGCGCTTCACGCGCCAGTTCGGAGAAACTGGTGACACTCCAGATTTCACTGGTGACGCCCCAGTCCTCGGCGAGCAGTTCAGCGGCAGCAATCACCTCGCGTGCAATCGAACCTGAGCCCAGCAGTCGTACTGTCGGCGTCGCACCCTCTTCACCTCGCAGGCCGAAACGGCGCATGCCTTTGATAACGGCGTCGTAATCGACGTCGTTCAGTGGCGCCTGCACGTAGTTTTCGTTGGTGACCGTCAGGTAATAGAACTCGTCCTGTTGTTCTTCGAGCATCCGTCGGCTGCCATGATCGATGATCACGGCCACCTCGCTGGCGAACGCCGGGTCATAGGCACGGCAATTTGGCACGGTGGAAGCAATCAGCTGGCTGGTGCCGTCCTGGTGCTGCAAGCCCTCGCCAGACAACGTGGTGCGCCCTGCGGTGGCACCTACCAGAAAGCCGCGTGCACGCTGATCCGCAGCGGCCCAGATCAGGTCTCCGACGCGTTGAAAGCCGAACATCGAGTAGTAGATGTAGAACGGCAACATGGTGACGCCGTTGACGCTGTAGGAGGTCGCGGCGGCGACCCAGGAAGAGATCGCCCCCGCTTCGGTAATGCCCTCCTCCAATAGCTGCCCCTCGCGGGACTCCTTGTAATAAAGCATCGCCCCGGCATCTTCCGGCTCGTATAACTGGCCGGCCGGTGAATAGATTCCGATCTGACGGAACAGGTTGGCCATGCCAAAGGTGCGCGCCTCATCTGCAACGATCGGCACAATTCTGGGGCCCAGTTGTTTGTCTTTGAGCAGGTTGGTGAACAGCCGAACGACCGCAGTCGTGGTCGAGGTTTCGCGGTCATCAGGGGTCAGCGCAAACTGCGCATAGCTATTCAGCATGGGGACGGACAACGGTTCAGCACGCGATTGCCGACGAGGCAGGTAACCACCCAGCGCCGTACGCCGGGCATGCAGATAACGCATCTCCGCACTGTCTTCAGCCGGTTTATAGAAGCGCATTTCTTCCAGCGCTTCGTCGTCCAGAGGAATCGCGAAGCGGTCACGGAATGCCTTGAGCGCCTCGACATCGAGTTTTTTCTGCACGTGAGAGGTGTTGCGCGACTCGCCAGCCAGTCCCATGCCATAGCCTTTCTTGGTTTTGGCGAGAATCACCGTAGGCTGGCCGTTGTGCTGTTTGGCAGCAGCAAAGGCTGCGTAGAGCTTGCGGAAGTCGTGGCCGCCGCGGCGCAGTCCATCGATTTCCTGAGGTGTCATGTGAGACACCAGCGCCTGCAATTCCGGATCGAGGTCGAAGAAGTGCTCCATGTTGTAGGCGCCGTCGTTGGCACCCAGAGTCTGGTATTGCCCATCCACGGTGTGCGCGAAACGGCGCAGCAGCACATGGTTGCGATCCCGGGCAAACAACGCATCCCAATCGGAACCCCAGACCACTTTGATCACGTTCCAGCCGGCTCCCTTGAACAGCGACTCAAGCTCTTGAATGATCTGACCGTTACCGCGAACCGGGCCATCGAGGCGCTGCAGGTTGCAGTTGACGATGAACGTAAGGTTGTCGAGGTTTTCCCTGGCGGCAAGTGACAGCGCGGCGATGGATTCGGGCTCGTCCATTTCGCCGTCGCCGAAGACACCCCATACATGGCGCTTCGACGTGTCGGTGATGCCGCGATGTTCCAGGTATCGCAGGAATCGCGCCTGGTAGATCGAGCTGATCGGGCCGATGCCCATCGAGCCCGTCGGGAATTGCCAGAAGTCTGGCATCAGCCAAGGGTGAGGGTAGGAACAGAGCCCACCGCCCTCCACTTCCCGGCGGTAACGTCCCAACTGCGACTCTTCAAGGTGACCTTCAAGAAATGCTCGGGCGTAGACTCCGGGTGCCGAGTGCGGCTGAAAGTAAACCAGATCACCTTTGGCGTCGCCGTTATCAGCCTGGAAAAAATGATTGAAGCCGATCTCGAAAATCTCGGCGGCCGAGGCGTAGCTGGCGATATGCCCGCCCAGTTCACCGTAAGCCTTGTTGGCACGAGCGACCATCGCCAGCGCGTTCCAGCGAATGATCGAGGTAATGCGTTCCTCCATCGCCAGATCACCCGGGAACGCAGGCTGTTTATCCAGACCGATGCTGTTCTGGTATTGCGAGTAAGGGTGCGCAGCGCGCCTCACGCCCAAGTGGCTGGCGTGTTCTTCGAGCCGCTGCAGAAGAAAATCAACGCGCTCACCGCCGGCGCTGCGGGCAATGCTTTCGAGCGCGTCGAGCCATTCGAGGGTTTCTTGTTTGTCGAGGTCATCGTCTGTTTTCACAGGCAAATCGTGGGTGTTGACGGTCATGGCAAATCACTCGGGTTACATTTATTCGGCATGAACGAACCCTCAGGCATTTCATCTGGGAAACGCCATGCGGGCAGTTCAGGCATCAGTTCGATTCAGGCAGCGAGATCACCAGCCGTCGACGCATGCACCACTCCACTCCACGCTGGGCGCACGTGCGTGCATCTGGTGATAGCGGCCGCCGTAAAACAGCAACGGCTTGCGTTGTGCACCCACGCGGATGTGCTCGATTTCACCGATGTAGAGCAAGTGATCACCTGCCGGATGAACATCGACGGTACGGGCCACCAGGTGCACCAGACTTCCGTCCAGAAGCGGTGTGTCCTGGTGATAGACGTAAGGAAGGGCCGCACCCTCCTCCGGTTTGCCACCGAAATGACCGCTCAACCAACGTTGGCTCTCCGCAAGGAAGTTAACGCCGTAGCTCACACCTTCTTTGACAAACTGGTTGAAGCTGGATGCGTTGCGGATAGAAATCAGGATCAGCGGCGGTTCCAACGAAACCGACATGAAAGCATTGGCGGTCATGCCTGCCGGCTGGCCGTCGGCGACGAAAGTGACCACCGTCACACCGGTGGCAAACTGGCCCATGACCGAGCGCAGAAGTTTGGTGTCCATAGACATTTTCCTCAGGTTCGCGGGAATGGTCACACCAGGGGCGAAACAGTGTTTTCCACGCCAAGTAGCGCCTTGCCGTATAGCTCGTTACCGACGGCAGGCAGTGCCACGGCATGCCGTGCTGCGGTGTTGGAATCGCGCCACCAGCGCTGCATCGGGCTAGCCTCGGAGAAACTGCCGGCACCGTGCGCGGACAACAGGATGTTGATCGCGTCGGTAATCAGAGTGTTGACGTAGCCCACATCAGCGCGGATTCGCGCTCGCGTTATCAGGTCCAGTTTGATGCCTTGGCGCGCGGCTGCATCCATCTCATCGGTGGAACGAAAGGCGCGCAAATGCGCGGTATCAATCTTCAATGCGGCTTCGGCGATCTGCGTCTGGAACACGACTGAGTCGGTTTGCTTTTCAAACGAGGTATAGGCCACCGCACGGCGCGATGCGTTGTCGATGACGTATTTCAGCGCCGCGCGCCCCAGGCCCAATTGCGGCCCGTTGAGGATCAACGAGGCAAACGGAACGAACAGTCCGCGATAAGCGGTTTCGTCCTTGAATTCAGTGGCGTACTCGCCCTCAATCGCCCCCGCCATGTTCAGCAAGCGATGATTGGGCACGAAGACTTCATCCGCCACGATGCAATTGCTGCCAGAGGCGCGCATGCCGGCGGTGAACCATGTGTCTTCAATGCTGTAATCGGCTTTTGGCATCAGCGCCAGGTACTGTGCGACGACTGTGCCGTTGGCATCGCGCTCTTCGGCACCGACGACCGCCCAGTCGGCGTGCAGGCTCCCCGAGGAGGAATACCACTTGCCCGAGACAATCAAACCACCCTCGACACGACGGGTCATTGGCGAGGCGTTGAAGACACCGGCGACCCGGGCATCTGGATCCGCGCCAAAGACTTCGTTCTGAGCTTGTTCCGAGAACAGACCGGTGAACCAGGCACAGACGTTCGTCAATGCAACGACCCACGCAGTGCCGCCACAGGCTTCGCCCAACGCTGCAGACACTTCGAGGTGTGAACGCAGCGTGCCTTCAAAGCCGCCGTAACGCTTTGGAACCATCAGCCGGAACAGCCCGGCCTCACGAATGGCTTCAATATTTTCATCAGCGGTGCGGCGGTTTTTTTCAGACGCTACGGTGTTCTTTCGCAGCAACGGTTGCAGCGCCTCCGCGCGCTTGACCAGTTCTGATAACGTCGGTGTAGACGCAAATGCGCTAAGGGTATCGACGTTCTGAAAAATCGCTTCTGTGCTCATACTCACCTCGAATGTCATAATGAACTAAAATGTCATTTATAAATTCCGGGTGAGCGAACGCCCCGGCAAGCAGTGGCTGCTCGACCGTGTGCGGGCGATCACCCGATCTGGTTACATCGACAGAATCTAGTTGTCAGCAAAGATTTTCGAAGGTCAGTAGCTTTTGAAAACCAGGACGTGCCAATTCGAGCGAGCACAGGGAGAAGTCGGATGAGGTCGGGCGGCGGGGTGTGAGGGGCTGAACATTTTCGTCTCCTGTTATTTTTATGACGATATTGTCATTACGACAACTGAGTTGAATGTAGGACAAGATTTTCCATCACGCAAGTCTAATTTATACAAATTTGTCATTATGAAAATTAAGCTATAAATTGTCACTCTGACGCCGTGTCATTGTTTGAGGCCTTACAGTGCAATTACCAGAAATCGATAAAACCGTTTCCGATCACCGACCAAGAGTCGCCAAGAAAAAGCGTGAGGTGATGCGCGGTAAATTGCTCGACGCCGCGATGCGTGTTTTTGCCGCACCGAGCGGTTCGCCTCCGGTCATCGATGACGTGATTCGTGAAGCCAACGTATCGCGAGGCACCTTCTACAACTATTTCGACTCTCTGGAACAAGTGCTCGTGGCTATCGGCCAGGAACTCAATAACCAGATGACCACCGACATCCTGCCGGTCTATGACGTCCTGACCCAGCCATGGCAACGCGCTGCTGTTGCCTCCAGGTTGTTCCTGATGCGCGCCCTCCTTGATTCGAAATGGGCCGGTTTTGTCACGCGTGCCGATGCGTGGCAGCACAACACGCTGGTCGCGGAATACATGGCCAAGGACCTCGAGAACGGCAAAGCCGCCGGTGAGTTCAGGTTCGACCGGCTCGACGCTGCGACAGACTTTTTAATGGGCGCATCAGCCCATGGTATCCAGGCCATTCAACAAGGGGTGGATCGTCCCAACCAATACATGGATGCCTGCGTGCGGCTGACACTGACAAGCCTGGGTTGCAGCACTGAAATGTGCGAAGCCGGCGTGACATTTTCCGTGTCTTACCTGAAGTTGTGGCTGAGCGGAGAGGTTTCGGCCAGCAAGCCTGAATGGGCGCTACACATGAATGCCGAGGCTGTCCGGCAATTTATTGCCTATTCACCTGACGCCGAATGCTGAGTTCCTCTGCCCTTCTCACCCATGCACCTGATTCTTTAGGAATTGCTCATTTATCGTGCGCCGCATCGGCGAAATTGCTCGGCTTGCGAACAGGAACGGCATGAGCCTGCTCATGCCGTTATCGAGGCGTTCAACCCTTCCTGACACACCATCCCCGAATCATCACAAAAAACAGCGGTACAAAAAACACCCCCAGCACCGTGGCACTGAACATTCCGCCCAACACACCAATACCGATAGCTTGCCGTCCGGCTGCCCCCGCGCCACTGCTCAAGGCCAGCGGCAGCACGCCGAACATGAAGGCCAGCGATGTCATCAGGATCGGTCGCAGGCGTAAACGTGCTGCGGTCAGGGTGGCGTCGACCAGACTGTGGCCTTGCTCCTGCAAGTGCTTGGCAAATTCAACGATCAGGATCGCGTTTTTGGCGGCCAAGCCGACCGTGGTCAGTAGTCCGACCTGAAAATACACGTCATTGGAAAGCCCTGTTGCCCGAACCGCCAACACTGTGCCGATGACCCCAAGCGGTACGACCAGCATCACCGAAACCGGTACCGACCAACTCTCGTACAGCGCCGCCAGGCACAAGAACACAAACATGATGGACACCGCGTAGAGCAACGGTGCCTGCGAGCCTGCCTGACGCTCTTGATAGGACTGCCCGCTCCACTCGTAACCGATGCCCTCGGGCAGTTGTTTGATCAGGGCTTCAACTGCCGTCATGGCTTCCCCCGAGCTGACGCCCGGTGCCGGATCGCCAACCAGGCCGATGGCTGCACTGCCGTTGTAACGCTCCAATTGGGGGGAGCCGTAGGACCATGTCGCACTGGCAAACGAAGAAAACGGCACCATTTCTCCGAGGCTGTTGCGCACAAACCAGCGGTCCAGATCCTGGACTTGCATCCGTGCTTCGGCCTCGCCCTGGATGTAGACCCGCTTCACGCGTCCCTCGTTGAGGTAATCGTTGACATAGCTGCCCCCGAGAGCAGCCGACAAGGTGTTGTTGATGTCACTTGTAGACAAACCGAAAGCACCGGCCTTGCGATCATCGATCTTTACCCGCAGTTGTGGGGTGTCATCGAGGCCGTTGCTACGCACCCGCTGCAGCAGCGGATTTGCGTTGGCCAGGCGTACGAACTCGTCCCGAGCGGCAACTAGCGCCTCATGCCCCAATCCGCCAAGGTCCTTTAGCTGCAGGTCAAAACCGGAGCTTTGCCCCAGACCACGGATCGACGGTGGCAAGCTGACGATGATGTTCGCGTCATGCACGCCGGCCATGGCTTGGCTGGCACGACGCGCAATCGACGCCGAATCCTGCCCGGGACCCGTGCGCTCACTCCAGTCGTTGAGCCTGACAAAGGCTCGTCCGGTGCTCTGCCCCTTGCCTCCGATCCCTAAACCGGCAAAGCCGATCACGGCTTCGACTTCCGGTTGCGCCAGCATGTATTCCTCGAACTGTCGCATCGCCAGATCCATACGAGTGTTGGTGGCGCCTTCTGGCAACTTGATCTGCGCCATCAGCGTGCCCTGGTCTTCATCGGGCAGAAAACCGGTCGGCAATTGCGCATAGACAAGCGCCATCGCAACAGTGATCAGGCCATACACCAACATGCCCGAGCGCTTGCGTTTCAGCAGCTTCGCGACCCCGCCCTCATAGCGCTCGGCATTGCGCGCAAACATTCGGTTGAACCAGCCGAAAAAGCCGCCTCGGGTACCGTGGTTGACGTCGCCTGGGCGTAACAGTGTGGCGCACAACGCCGGCGTCAGGGTCATGGCCATCAGTACCGACAACAGCATGGCGACGACGATGGTCACTGAAAACTGTCGATAAATGATCCCCGCGGAACCACCGAAAAACGCCATGGGAATGAACACCGCCGACAACACCAGGGCGATGCCCACCAGCGCGCCGGTGATTTCGTTCATCGATTCACGGGTTGCCTCCAACGCCGACAGTGCTTTTTCGGCCATCACACGTTCGACGTTTTCGACCACCACAATCGCGTCATCGACCAGCAGTCCGATGGCCAACACCATGGCAAACAAGGTCAAGGTATTGATGGAGTAACCCAACAGTGCCAACACCCCGAAGGTGCCCAACAGCACAACAGGCACGGTAATCGTCGGAATCAGCGTAGCCCGTATGTTTTGCAAAAACAGGTACATGATCAGTACTACCAGCACCACCGCCTCACCCAGCGATTTCACGACTTCTTTGATCGACAGGCTCACAAACGGCGTGGTGTCGTAAGCCACCACGGCCTCCAGGCTCAGTTCACTGGGGAAAAACGGCGCCATCTCGGCCATTTTGGCTTTCACCGCGTCACCCACTTCCAGGGCATTGGCGCCGGTGGCCAGGGTTACGCCCATGGACGCCGCTGGCAGGCCATTGAGGGTGGTAATCACATCGTAACTTTCGGCACCGACCTCAACCCGCGCAACATCACTGAGCAACACAACGGCACCGTCGCTGGTCGACTTCACCACGACATTGCGAAACTCCTCCATGCTCTGCAATTTGTTGCGCGCGGTGATGGTAGCGTTCAGTTGCTGGCCTGCAACCGCCGGCATGGCGCCCAGTTGCCCGGCAGAAACTTCGGTGTTTTGCGCCAGCAATGCGGCGCTGACATCCGAAGGCATCAATGCGTATTTCGCCAGCTTCGCCGGGTCGAGCCAGATGCGCATCGCAAACCCGGAGCCCAGCAATTGCACCTCGCCCACGCCGCTTACCCGGCTCAGAGAGTCAAGCAGGTTGCTGTCGATGTAATCGCCAATTTCGTTGCTGGTGACCTGGCTGTTCGAAGAGGTCAGGGCGACTATTATCAGGTAATCGGAAGTGCCCTTGCGCACGGTCAGACCTTGGGCTTGTACCGACAGAGGCAGACGTGATTGAGCTTGCTGCAGTTTATTCTGCACCTGCATCTGCGCCACATCCGGGTCGGTGCCGGGAGCGAAGGTCAGGGTGATATTTGCCGAGCCCGATGAGCTGCTGGACGCCGACATGTACAACAGATTGTCCAGCCCGGTCATTTTCTGTTCAATGACCTGCGTCACCGAGTCTTCGACCGTTTTGGCCGATGCGCCGGTGTACGTCGCGATGATGCGCACACTCGGTGGGGCGATGTCCGGGTACTGTTCCAGCGGTAATTGGCTGATGGACAGTGCGCCGCCCAGCATGATGACGATGGCAATGACCCAGGCGAAAATCGGTCGATCAATAAAGAAGTGCGCCATGCTCAGCCCTCCTTTGTCATGGCGACTTGCGTTGCAGCCGCGTCATTCACCACCGAAACCTGGGCACCGTCCCGCACTTTTTGCCCACCCTCAACCACCACTTGCTCACCCGCCACCAGCCCCGAGGTCACCCACCAATGATTGTCCACGGCGCGGCCGACGGTGATCTGCCGTTGCTCAACCTTGCCATCGATCAGGACCAGCACCGACGTCGTGCCACTGGCCGCACGGGTCACCGCTTGCTGCGGCACCAGAATGGCCTGGTCATCGCGGGCCTGCTCCAGGACTCCGCGCACGTACATGCCCGGCAGCAATTGCCGATCCGGGTTGGCGATCTCGGCGCGCAAGGTCACCGTACCGGTACTCTGGTTGACGCTGGCGCCGCTGAATTTCAAACGGCCGGTCTGGTTATACAGGCTGCCGTCTTCGAGGCGCAGCGCCATATCCGCCTCGCCCTCGGCAGCGCTGTGCAGGGTGCCGGCCGCCAATTTACGCTGTAAACGCAGCAGCTCGGTGGTGGATTGAGTGACATCAACGTACAGCGGATCGAGTTGTTGGATCGTGGTCAGCACCAGGTCTTGATTCGCGACTACCAAGGCACCGGGCGTCACTGCCGAGGTCTCGATGCGTCCGGAAATCGGCGCGACAATACGGGTGTAGGTCAAATTGATTTTCGCCGTCTCAAGTGCTGCTTCGGCAAGCTTTACGTCGGCGGCTGCAATTTGCACAGTGGCATACGCGTCGTCGTTGTCCTGACGGCTGATGGCTTCGAACTTCGCCAATTGGGCGGTGCGTTTCGCGGTGACTTGGGCTGCTTTCAAACTGGCGCGACTCTTGGCCAGCGATGCTTGTGCCTGCGCCAGCGCCGCGCGATAGGGCGCCGCATCCAGTTCATACAGCACTTGCCCGGCAGTCACATCGCTGCCTTCGACAAACAAGCGCCGCAGCACCAGACCGCCGACCTGTGGGCGAACCTGCGCCACCATGAACGCCTGGGTGCGGCCCGGCAATTCGGTGGTCAACACTTGGCTCTCGACCTTTAGCATCACCACACGAACCTCAGCCACGACCGGGGCGCCTGGCGGGGTATCCGATGAGCAACCGCTCAACAGTGAAAACACTATCAGCGCCACAACAAGCACACCGGTCACTGGTAACTGGATAATGGTTTTTATCGACATTGACGCCTCTGCATCCAAGGGAAGGCTTGGGTCTGGCGTCATGCTGTGATGCAAATGTGCAGGAAAATTGAAGATTGCCGAACACGCTTGAATCCTGCGCGCCAGAGGGCCTAAATGGCGCACATTCCGCGACTGATGCAAATCCATGAAGCTGAGCATTTCCACCAAGCTGTTCGCCGCTGTCTTTGCCAGCGTGCTGTTGGTGATTCTCGCCATGAGCGCTGCCACTGGCTGGAGCTTTCAGCGCGGCTTCATCGGTTACCTCAATGATCAGGGGATCGCCCGTCTGGAAAAAACCCTGCCCCGGCTGGCCGAACTCTACGGTCAGGAAGGCAATTGGGATGCTGTTCGTGAAGATCCGCGGCGCCTGTTTGACCTGATGCGCCCTATTCCCGGTATCGATTTCCCGCTGGATGTGCCGAAAGCAGAAGCACTGATGCCGGACTCCACCGGAGTGCTGTTTCGCACGGCCCTGCTGGATGCACAAAAACAGCGAGTGGCCGGTTACCGCAAGACCGGTGACGAGGCGATCAGCCGCCCTATCGTCTTTGAAGGTAAAACCGTGGGTTGGCTCGCGCTGGCGCCGTTCCAGAACGTCTCTGAAGGCGGCGGCGATATCTTTCGTCGCTATCAGTTGCACACGAGTCTGGTTGTTGGCGTGGGTTCATTGCTGCTGGCCACACTGATTGCCTGGTGGATCTCCCGAACCCTGCTCGGGCCGGTCAAGCGTGTGGCCGCGGCCACCCATCGCCTGGCCGTCGGTGAGTACAGTTGCCGGGTGTCGGTCACGGCTCAAGACGAGGTCGGGCAATTGGCCAGGGACTTCAATCATTTGGCCCTGACCCTTGAACGCAACGAACGCATGCGCCGCGATTTCATGGCCGATGTGTCGCATGAGCTGCGCACACCGCTGGCCATTTTGCGCGGAGAACTGGAAGCAATTGAAGACGGCGTGCGCCCCCTCGACCAGACCGCCCTGAGCTCGCTGCAAAGCGAAGTCAGCCGGCTCGGCAAACTGATTGGCGACCTTTATCAACTGTCCCTGGCAGACGTCGGCGCCCTCGCCTACCGCAAAAGCCAATGTGACGTCGGCGCGCTGCTGGATGAAAGCGTCGAGTTGTTCCGCGAGCGCAGCCAGGCGTGTGAACTCAGCATGGAGCTGAAACTGCCGGCACGGCCGTGCATGCTTGAAGTCGACCCTGATCGCTTGCAACAACTGTTCAGCAACCTGCTGGAAAACACCCTGCGCTACACCGCTACCGGAGGGCGTTTGCAAATCAGCCTGATTCCCACGTCCAAGATGCTGACCATCGACTTCTTCGATTCGGGCCCTGGCGTGGCAGACGAGCATCTGCCACGGCTATTCGAACGGTTCTACCGAGGTGACACCTCGCGGAGCCGGGCCAACGGCGGCGCGGGCCTGGGCCTGGCCATCTGCCGCAATATCGTCGAAGCCCACGGCGGCCAGATCAATGCGATGCCCTCGCCATTGGGCGGACTGTGGCTTGTCGTCCACTTACCTTATGGAAACTGAACCGATGAGCCAAGACGCGCCTATCCTGGTGGTCGAAGACGAACCAAAACTGTCCGCGCTGTTGCGTGACTACCTGATCAGTGACGGCTACAGCGTGCAGTGTGTGGCCAACGGTCTGGACGTGTTGCCCGCCGTGCAGGCATTCAAGCCGCGCCTGATTTTGCTGGACCTGATGCTGCCAGGTCTTGATGGGCTGGAGGTCTGCCAACAGTTACGCACCATCAGTGCGGTGCCAGTGATCATGCTCACCGCCCGGGTCGAAGAAATCGACCGCTTGCTGGGGCTGGAACTGGGCGCCGATGACTACATCTGCAAACCCTTCAGCCCGCGTGAAGTGATGGCCCGGATCAAGGCGATTCTGCGTCGGGGACCATTGTTGGACAATCGCGCAACAGCACGCCTGAGCATTGATGAAACGCACTATCGCGCCGCATTCGACGGTATATCGCTGGACCTGACGCCCGTTGAACTGCGCCTGCTGAAAACCCTGGGCGACGCTCCGGGACGCGTATTTTCAAGAGATCAATTGCTCGACAAGCTGTACTTCGATCATCGGGTGGTGACCGACCGCACCGTCGATAGCCACATCCGTAACCTGCGCCGAAAACTCGAACAAGCCTGCCCAGGCCAAGACCCGATTCGCTCGATCTACGGCGTGGGCTACAAGCTGGAACTGTGAAGTGATGTCACTGTAACTCGCCTTTGAACCCCAGGTTCCAGGATGCCCGCAGCGCCGCTTTCTTCAGCGCTTGCACCTGCGCAAGACTCACCTGGGGACCAATGTTCTGAACCGTTGCCACCAGTGCGACGGCCCCGATGAATTCAGCGTTGACGCCCATGATCGGCGCGGCAATAGCGCAAATGCCCAGCGTTTCTTCCTCAATGGCAACCGCCCAGCCTTGAGCCCTGACTTCGCTGACCTCGCGCATTAGCTGCACCCGGTCAGTTACGGTATTAGGGGTGATCGCGGGAAGCTCTCCAGGCAATTGATCAACGCTCAATTGCTTGGCGAACGCCAGCGCAACCTTGCCCTGTGCGTTGCAATGCAGTTGCAGCTCGGTGCCGGTACGGACACCGATCTCAAGTGTCGATTTACCTAGTTGTGTCTCGACCACCATCAGGCGACGCCCTTGCAGGACCGATAAAACCACCGACAAACCGAGTTCATCTCGCAGGTCTCTAATGGCGTCGGCCGACGCGCTGAGCAAGTCGATGCCGCTAGCGGCCACCTGTCCGAGCACATACGTCTGAATCCCAAGCCGGTATTTGGACGTCTGCGGGTTCTGACTCAAATAACCGCGCTCGACCAACGTTTTAAGGTGCCTGAACACCGACCCTTTGGTGATTCCCAGCTGCACGGCCAGTTCGCTGACACCGATCTCTTCCCTGGCACTTGCCACTTTTTCAAGCACGTCCAAGGCCAGCTGTACTGACCTCACGCCTCCTTTGCCTGCATCTTCGTTCATGTCTAATCCTGATTACAAATTCACGGGGCCAGGCTTTTCTGCATGACTCCTTAATACGCTGTTCGCGTATGCGAAACAATATAAGCCTGGCGTCTTCACCGACAAGCCCTGCCCTCAAGAAATTAACCTCTCAGCCCCGCGTGTTTCCTTCCCTACACTCGCTGGGTCTAACCCCATGATTTATCGCGAGAATCGTTTTAACGCTGTCTCCGGGGAAGCTCATTCTTTCTTCCAGAAGAATCGTATATCTCACAGAGAAACACAAAACATTTGACGACGACCGTCGATAGTCGTAAAAATGAAACCACGTACCGCATACGCATACAGATCATCTGAGAGGATAACGTCGTGAAGGTTTGTGATTCGGCCTTGGCCAAACGAGACATTGCCTACCACCTGCATCCGCAGACCAACCTGCGGGTTCATGAGCAGGTAGGCCCGTTGCTGATCGAGCGTGGCGAAGGAATCTACGTGTTTGATGAACAGGGCAAGCGCTACATCGAGGGAATGTCGGGGCTGTGGTGCGCAACGTTGGGGTTCAGCCAGCCACGCCTGGCAGAAGCGGCGTATGCGCAGATGCTCAAGCTGCCTTATCAACAAACCTTCGCCCACCGCAGCCACGGCCCGGCCGCCGACCTGGCGGCACAGTTGATCGCTCACGCACCGGCAGGCCTGCACAAAGTGGTGTTCCAGAGCTCGGGGTCGGAAGCGATCGATACCGCGATCAAGTTCGTACGCTACTACCACATTGCGCTAGGCAAACCGGGCAAGACCCGCCTGATTGCCCGCGAGCGCAGCTACCACGGCACGACCATCGCTGCAGCCACCCTCACCGGTTTGCCAAACATGCACAAGGGCTGGGGCGGGTCGCAGGCGGATGTCATCCATGTACGCTGCCCACACCTGTATCGCCAGGGTTTGCCGGGTGAAACCGAAGAGGACTTCTCGACCCGTCTCGCCAATGAACTGGAACACACCATTCTCGAAGCAGGACCGGAAACCATTGGGGCTTTTTTTGCGGAACCGGTGATGGGCACCGGGGGCGTAATCGTGCCGCCGTCCGGCTATTTCGCCAAAGTGCAGGCCGTACTGCGCAAGTACGACATTCTGCTGGTGGCCGACGAAGTCATCTGCGGGTTTGGCCGCACGGGTCACTATTGGGGCTGTGAGGCGATGGGTATTCAACCGGACATGCTGACCTGCGCCAAAGGCCTGTCAGCCGCGTTTCAACCGATCTCGGCGTTGCTGCTCAGCGACAGGATTTATCAAGTCATCGCGGATCAGAGCAATGCACTTGGCGGTTTGGGGCATGGCTATACCTACGGTGGACACCCGGTTGCCGCTGCCGTGGCGCTGGAAACCCTGCACCTGTACGACGAACTTGAAATCGTCGAACACGTTGCCCGGGTTTCGGTTGCATTCCAGACCGGTATTCAAGCCTTCGCCGATCATCCATTGGTGGGTGAAGCACGCGGTATTGGTCTTATGGCAGCCCTGGAGTTTGTGGCCGACAAACAGACCCGTGAACCTTTTCCTCCGGCACTCAAAGTTGCCACTCAAGTGAGCAATGTTCTGCAGCGTAACGGGCTACTGTTGCGTGCATTGGGCGACACTTTGGTCATGGCGCCGCCGCTGATTGTAGATGCCGAGCAGATCCAGACTATTCTCAATGCCGTGGCTCAGGCGCTCGATGAAGTCCTCGCGGGTATCCGGCCATGACCGCACAATCCAGTCGCGTGCTAACCAAGGCCTCTATGCCATTACCCGATGACCTCAGCGCACCTGAACCCCAACGCCCGGTTCTCGTTCGGTTCGAAGGCGTGCACAAAACCTATGACGAACGCAATTGGGTGGTCGACAACCTGGACCTGGATATCCGCCAAGGCGAGTTTTTGTCTTTGCTCGGCCCCAGCGGATCGGGCAAGACCACGACCCTGATGATGCTGGCGGGTTTCGACGCGCCAGACCGTGGCCGAATCCTGATGGACGGCAACGACATCAGCAAACTGCCGGCTTACAAACGCGACATGGGCGTGGTCTTTCAGAGCTACGCGTTGTTCCCGCATATGAATGTGGCAGAGAACGTTGCCTTCCCCCTCAACCTGCGCAAGGTGCCTGCGGCAGAATCGCGGATCAGGGTTAAAGAAGCGCTCGCGCTTGCCCGCCTCGAAGGTTTCGAGGACCGCAATCCTGCGCAGTTGTCCGGAGGCCAACAGCAACGAGTTGCGCTTGCCCGCGCGCTGGTTTATCGCCCACGGATCCTGCTGATGGATGAACCTCTTGGCGCGCTCGACAAGGCCTTGCGTGAGCACATGCAACTGGAGTTGAAAGCCATCCACAAACAGTTGGGCATCACCTTTGTCTACGTCACCCACGATCAAGATGAAGCCATGACCCTGTCTGACCGTGTGGCGGTATTCAACGAAGGCAAGATCGCCCAGATCGATTGTCCGCAGACCATCTACAGCCGACCATCGACCCGTTTTGTCGCCAATTTCCTGGGTGAGACCAATGTTCTTGAAGGCGTTGTGCTGAGTGCGTCAGGCAACCTTGCGCAGATTCGCCTTAGCCAAAGCGGCACGCTTCACGAGGCATTTTGCACTGATCGCGAACTGACTCCCGGCAGCCCGGCGGCGCTGGCGATTCGTCCCGAGAACCTTCGCCTTGCCCTGCCGGCCGAAGCCGCTATTCAAGCCTGCGTGGTGGACAGCATCTTCCATGGCGCCCACTGCAAGCTGCGACTGCGTATGGCCAAGGGTTGCGAGTTATCAATGACTTTCAACCCGGCAAGCCTGGGGCGCGCGACGCCGGTGCCGGGCGAAAACGTGTCACTCGCGCTGCCCCCCACGCAGTCCATGATTCTGCGTTGACCTGCACAAAAGAATAAAAACAACGTCGACCTGTTGCGCCACTGCTGCCGACCATAACCAAATCAAAAGGCTGGGAGTCACATCATGTTCAATCCATGCTCCGTTCGCAGTTTCACCCTCGTTTTGTGTGGGCTTGCCCTGCTTCAAGGAACCGCTCAGGCCAGAGACCTGACCGTAGCGTCCTGGGGCGGCGCGTATCAGGATGTGCAGCGCAAAATCTTCTTTGACCCCTACAGCCAGGCCAGCGGCAATAAAGTCGTCGATGATAGCTGGGACGGTGGTATCGGACTGCTCAGAACACACGCAGAAGGCGCAGACAGCGGTTGGGACGTGGTTCAGGTCGAGGCTGAAGACCTGCAGCTAGGCTGCAGCGAAGGGCTGTTCACTTCAATGGACTTCACGCGTATCGGCGGCAAACAGAACTACATCCCTGCCGCCGTCAGCGAGTGCGGCGTCGGCAGCGCGGTCTACAACTTTGTGCTGGGTTATGACGCCAGCAAAGTCAGCCGTGCCCCGGAAAACTGGAAAGACTTCTTCGACACCAAAACCTTCCCAGGCAAACGCGCCCTGCGCCAAGGCCCCAAGGGCAACCTGGAAATCGCCCTGATGGCGGATGGTGTCGCACCGGGCGAGGTGTACACAGTGCTCAACACGCCTGGCGGTGTGGAGCGTGCCTTCAAGAAACTCGACACGATCAAGAAACAGCTGTTGTTCTGGAAAGCAGGTGGCCAGCCAATGCAACTGCTGGCGTCAGGCGAAGTGAGCATGACCACGTCCTATAACGGGCGGGTGACCAATGCGATCCGCCAGGACCACAAGCCATTCGGCCTGGTGTGGAATCAGTCCCTGCAAACCATGGACAGCTGGGTGATTCTCGCCAACTCGCCCAACGTGGACAAGGCATACGGCCTGCTCGACGTCATGGGCAAGGCTGAAAACCAGAAAAAGTGGCCTGGTCTGCAGCCGACCGGCATCACTTCCGTAAAAGGTATCGCCGAAATTGACCCGGCAGTGCTGGTGGACTCCCCTAGCGCACCGCAGAACAGCGCCAACGTGTTGGTGCTCAATGACAAGTTCTGGGTCGACCGTATCGATGAGTTGAACGCCAAGTGGACCGCCTGGTCGGCCCAGTGATCCGGACTGAGTATCAAGACATGAGTACCCTCCTCCTCAACACTTCAGCCCCAGTGGTCGCGCGCAAGGATCGCCGCGCCCTGTGGCGTGCCTATGGCTTGATTGCGCCTTTGGTGGTGTTTCTTGTTCTGACGTTTGTCGGCCCGATTGGCACCTTATTGTGGCGAGCGGTTGCAGACGGCGAACTGCGGCAAGCCATGCCCGCGACGGCCAATGCAGTCGCGCAATGGGACGGCACCTCGGCGCCGGACGAGCGATTGTTCAAACCGTTGGTGCAGGACCTGAAGACGGTATCGCCGCGTGACCTGTCAGCGGCGGCCCGTCGCCTGGCTTACGAAGCGCCGGCACTGCGCAACGTGCTGACAGCCGCCAAGCGTGCGGCTGACGATCTGGACGGCAGCACGGCAAGCATGGAAAAGCTCGACCCGCGCTGGCTTGAAAATGCCACGTGGCAAACCTTCAAACGGGCGTCCGGCCCCGTCGGCACCTACCACTTATTGTCCGCCGTGGACATGAAACACGACTACCAGAAAGGACTGGTCGCCAAAGATGAAGCCGGCCTGTACAGCTCTATCCTTGGGCGCACGTTTGCAATCGCCGCCATCACGACGCTGCTCTGTGTACTGCTTGCATTCCCGTTGTGCGTGTTTCTGGATCGCCGTACGCCCAAGACCCGCAATGCGCTGCTGCTGTTGATACTGTTGCCGTTCTGGACCTCGATTTTGGTGCGCACGACGGCGTGGATGGTGCTGTTACAGGACGAAGGGATCGTCAACGCAACGCTATTGAAACTGGGCCTGACCGACACCCCGTTGCACATGCTCTACAACCGCTTCGGCGTCATCCTGGCACTGGTTCACGTGATGCTGCCATTCATGGTTTTTCCGCTGCTGGCTGCGATGTCCAGTTGCAACCGCTTGCTGGTTCAAGCGGCTTACTCGATGGGTGCACGGCCGTTGCGAGTGTTTTTCCAGGTGTATCTGCCGCAGGTCTTGCCAGGCTTGGCGGCCGGCGCATTGATGGTTTTCATCGTCACCCTCGGCTTCTACATCACACCCGCATTGTTGGGTGGTCCTGCGGATCAGATGATCAGCTTCTACATCGCACAGTTCACCACCGGCACCCTGAATTGGGGCCTGGCCTCGGCATTAGGTTTGGTACTGCTGGTAGCGACAACCTTGCTCTACCTCGTCCAGGCGTACCTTGCCCGTCGCAGCACAGGAGCGCAGTCATGATTCGTAATCCCAACAGTGGCCCGCTGGCCTGGTTTGGTAATCTCGGCATTTCGTTGAGTGGCTGCCTGGTATTGGCATTTCTGCTACTGCCGATTCTCATCGTGCTGCCACTGTCGTTCAGCGACAGCCGCTACATGTCCCTGCCCTTGGGGAATTTCACGCTGCACTGGTACCAGGACTTTTTCTCCTCGCCGCAGTGGCTGGGCGCACTGTTCAACAGTTTTGCCATCGCGCTGACCAGCACCTTGCTGGCAGTGGTGCTCGGCGGACTGGCGGCGCTGGGTTTGCGTCACCCAGCGATGCCGGGCAAACGCATCATCGAAGTGTTGTTGATCGCGCCGATGATCGTACCGGCGGTGATCGTCGGTGTGGGCATGTATTTCGTGTTTTCGAATGCGGGCCTTACACGAACCTATACCGGGCTGGTGCTGGCACACACCACATTGGCGGTGCCATTTGTGGTGGTCAACGTCGGCTCGGCGCTCGGCGGATTGAACCAACGCCTGTTGTGGGCTGCGGCCAGCATGGGTGCCACGCCGTGGGTCACGCTACGCAAAGTGACCTTACCGCTCATCTCGCCCGGCCTGATGTCCGGAGGGCTGTTTGCCTTCGCCACCTCTCTGGATGAAGTGGTCGTGACGCTGTTTCTGGCGGGCCCTGATCAGCGCACCCTGCCCCGTGAAATGTTCACCACCGCCCGGGAAGCCCTGAGCCCGGTACTGCTCTCGGCGGCAACCATCATGGTGATATTCGCCACCTTGCTTTTACTGTTATCGCGGGCGGTGACAAGGCGTTCGTAGTGCATCGATGATGCAGCCTGCGCAGCTGCTTTCATGAAAAAACAAAACCCTGCTTCAATTGCAACAAAGCCCCGAATATTCGGGGCTTTGTTGTTTGGCAGGCACTCAATCAAACATGTTTTTGCACTTTCTCGGCCCTGGAAAAAACAAGCAGCGACGCCAAAGCAGGCGTCAACACCAGCGTGCCGATCATGTTCCAGATAAACAGCAGCATCAGCAGCACGCCCATGTCGGCCTGAAACTTGAGCGTGGAAAACATCCATGTCGCGACACCCACCGCCAACGTCAATGCGGTGAAGACAATGGAGGTGCCGGTGGTTTTCAGGGATTCAAGGAAGGCTTCCTGAGGCTTCAAGCCCTGAAGCAGAAAACCCTCGATTTTGCTGTAAAGATAGATGCCGTAATCAACGCCGATCCCCACGCCCAATGCAATCACCGGCAACGTCGCGATTTTCACGCCCAGCCCCATCTTCGCCATGACGGCTTCGCACAACACCGTCGACACGTACAAAGGTGCCATCAAGGTGAATGCAACCCTCAGCGAGCGAAATTCCCACCCTACGACTGCCGTAATAATAACGAACACCAGAACCAGCATCAGCTTCTCGGCGCGCTCGATGACGATGTTGGTGGCCGCTTCGATACCCGCACTGCCAGCCGCTTGTAAAAACTGCAAATCACCGGTGTTGTTTTCAGCGGCAAATGCATTCACTGCATTGACCACGCCGGTAAGGGTCTGCGCCTTGTGATCGGAAAGGTACAAACTGATCGGCGCGGCGCTGCAATCGCTATTGATTAACTCGCCCGCGGCGCCGGCCCGCGCCGTGTTCATTACGTACGGATCGCGAGAAAGTTCGGCCCACTTGGGGTTGCCTTCGTTAGTCGCCATGATTTTGAAACGCATGGCGTCATAAAGCGATTGCACTGACTCCACGCCAGGGACTTGGCGCATCGCCCGCGCAAAACGATTACCGAGGTCGGCGGCGGCGAAACGTGCGCATTGCTCCTGCGGTGTCTTGAAGATCACCACGTACACATCGGTACTGGTCGTGTAGTGGTCCAGCAAATAGGCGTTGTCCAGGTTGTAGCGCGATTGCGAACGAAACTCTGGTGCGCCTTTATCCAGGTCGCCGATTTGCAGGGTCTGACGCGCATGGTAGCCGTACCCCAATAACACCAGGCTCGCCAGAATCACTGGCCAGGCAAATCGTGGTTCGCACACCCTGGACAGCCGGGTGAACAATGGCCATGTGTAGTTCATGCGCCTTTGCTGCTTGCGTAATCCCGCCGGGGTGACGCCCACGTAGGACATCAACACGGGTAACAGGAACATCTTGGTAAATAGCGCGACGAACACGCCGATGCTGGCGGTGATCGCCAAGTGTTGGATCACGCCAATGTCGACAACCATCAAGGTGACAAACCCGACCACATCGGCCAACAACGCGGTGGAACCGGGCAGGAACAATGCCCTGAACGTGCGGCGCGAGGCCTGAAGCGGTGTCGCGCCTTTCCCTACTTCAACCACCATCAGATTGATGTTCTGCACGGCGTGACTGATCCCAATGGCGAACACCAGAAACGGCACCAGAATGGAGTACGGGTCCAGTCCCAACCCCAGCACACTGAGCAGCCCGAGCTGGCAAACCACCGTCAGCAAACACGTCAGCACCGTCACAGCTGTGCTGCGCCAGCAACGGCAATAGGCATACAGCAGCAGCGTGATAAGCCCCACGGTAATCGCAAAGAACAGCGCAATGTCACCGAAGGCTGCCAGCAAATCGCCAATGATCTGCGCAAAGCCGATCACCCTGATATGTACGCCTTGGCTGTCAAATCGCTCGCGCACCTGTTTTTCCAGATTCTGCGCCAACAAGCCATAGTCCAAGGGCTTGCCGGTTTGCGGATCACTCTCCAGCAGCGGTACCCGGATCACCACTGACTTGAAGTCGTTGCCGACAAAACTGCCGAGCATGTTCGCCCGCAAGATGTTCTGGCGCACCTGTGCCAACGCCTGCGGCCCGCCGTCATAGTCATCCGGGATAACGCGCCCGGCACGGATGCCTTCGTTGGTGACTTCGGCCCACAACGCATTCGGCGTCCACAGTGATTTCAGATTGCCGCGGTCAACACCAGGGACATAGAAAATCGCGTCATTGATTTCGCGCAGCGTTTCGAGGAACGCCTTGTTGACGACATCGCCCTGGGGGTTTTCCACCACGACACGCAACACATTGCTTTGCGGGCGTAGCACATCCTCGTATTTGAGGTAGTTCGCCACGAAGGGGTGATGCATGGGAATCATCCGGGTGAAACTGGCTTCCGGACGCAGCGACAATGCAGCGAAACCGAGTACCAGCGACACCAGCACAAACACCCCGAGAACCGTCCTTCGGTACTCGAACAACAGGTTTTCCAGCCATCCGACCAGACGTGAAGCGAGGGTCAGGGTTTTCGGTTCGATGTTCAGATTGGCATTCATTGCAGGTGCTCCTTGAGCTCTGCCAGGGACTGAACCTTAAGGCCCGCACTGCCGATCAGCGCCACTTGAGCAGCAGAAATCTGCCCGACTCCCAGCAACGGCAACCTGCTGGGCGAGCGCCAGATCCGGAAATGCCTGGCGTCTTCGCTGTACAACACCACGCCCCCCTGCCCGACCAACAAAACACTGCCATCGGCCAATTGCAGGCCGCCATACAACGCTGCCTTGATCGGGCTGGCCAGTGCTTGCCAGGTAACGCCGGCGTCGCGGCTGGCAAACAGCGCGCCGCCAAAGCCCATCGCCAATACATCGCCGTTGTTGAGTGCCAATAGCTTGTAGAACGAAGCAGGCCCAAGGGTGTCCGGTGCCTGCCAATGGCTGCCGTTGTCCGTCGAGCGATAGACACGTCCACCTTCACCGGCCACCAGCAAGGTGCCGTCGGAAAGACCCAGTACCGCGTTCAAATGCAAACGGTCCGGGTTATCCGGGCCGGGCTGATACTGCCATTTATGTCCACCGTCGACTGTCGACAGCAGCATCCCGTAGGAGCCCACTGCCCAGCCCTCGCTGGCATCACGAAACCATACGTCGAGCAAGGGCCGCGAAGCACCGCCAGCACTGGCAGCCTTGGCATCGTCGACAGCAAACTGCGCATTTTCCAGTGCGAGGCTCAGGTTCTGGTCCTCGGGATGCGCGGCCACCTCCTGATGCAAACGGTCAACCTCACGCAGAGCCCAGTCGCTGAGCTGCGCATTGATCTCATTCCCGTCAAACTGTTTTTGCCAGTTCCGGCCGCCGTCGTCGCTGTGCAGAATCACACCGTCATGCCCCACCGCCCAACCGAGTTGATCGTTGACGAAATGCACGGCCGTCAACAGCAAATCCACTGGCACCTTCGCCTGTTCAATGCGGCCATCCGTGCCGAGCAACAAAATATGCCCGCTGTCGCCAACCACCACCTGTCGGCCCTCCAACGTCTGGATGGCCGTCAGCGCGGACCGGCTGGCCGACGCCGACATCGGTGAGGGTCGTTGCAGTCGATCCGGGGCAGCTTGCGCCACAGCGGCCAGACCGATGCTCAGGGCGAACACCAGGCCGAGCACCGGCGGCGAAATCAAACTATTCATCGCGAAGTTGTCTCTGTGTTGAAGGGCGCAACAGTCAGCGTGGCCGCCTAGGCAGCCACGCCTGTTCGGTCAATTGCCGGCGCGGCGCAAGGCTGCAGGGCTGAAGTCCTGAAGGGTTGCGCGAACGCCGAAACGCTCCGGCCTTTCCTGGTTGGCCAGCCCGTTTACCACGTAACTGCGTGCCTGCAAGTCATAGGCAACGTCGCTGATGGCGATGCTCGAGAGAATGTCGTAACGCTGCAGCGAGTGGGCTTCCTGCATGCGCCACAACTCACCACGGCCATCGAACAGGTCCGCGGCGAGGATCGCCCAGCTGTCTTCATCGATGTAAAGCACGCGCTTGCCATAGATGTGTCGTGCACCGGGTTTCAAGGTGGCCTCTACGACCCACACGCGATGGGTTTCATAGCGGATCAAGTCTTGATTCAAGTGCTCGGGTTTGACGATGTCGCTGTACTGCAATGAACGGTCGGCCAACGTGTAGGTGTTGTAGGCGACAAGCATTTCTTTCTTGCCCAACAGCTTCCAGTCGTAGCGATCCGATGCGCCGCTGTACATGTCGTACATGTCATAGGTGCGCAGCCCGTCAGACAAGCCATCAAAACTGTCGTAGCCCAGTTCGGGGGCGCGCATCACACGGCGTTGTCCCGGGTTGTACTGCCAAGCCAGGCGCGGTTCCTTGACCTGATCCATCGGCTCGTGCAGCAGCGTTTGCGTCCCGGCAACACTGTCCGGGCCGGTCACCTTGAGGAGGTAGTAGTACAGCCGGTTCGGTTCCGGATTTCCCAGGGCTGAGGCCATGGCAAGCGTGGCGTCGCGATGGATGACCGTAAAGTTGCCGCCAGGCTTGACCACCATTTCCGTCGGGAAATACTGGTAGCCACCCTGCCGATAGCGAAGCAAATGGTTGTAGAGCAGTTCCTGGGGTTTGGTCGGAATGGGGAACGGCACGCTGGTTTTTTCGTAATGGGTCATCCCCGAGCCGTTGTCATTAAGCGTGACCTTGTCTGCTTCCTGCTTGATTTGTGCGTACTCGCTGGCCGGCAACGCGACTGATCGGCGAGTGGGATAAACGACCATTTTGTAGCCGGGAAACTTTTGCAGCATGGCTTTGTAGCCTGCTGTCAGCTGGTCGGCGTATTGCCCCATATTGGCTGCACTGATGGTGTACAGCGGCTTGTCACTCGCATAAGGATCAATGTGGTTTTTGCCCGGCACAAAACCTGCCGGCGCCTGCGTCAACCCACCGGTCCACGCAGGTATCGTACCGCTGGCATTGCCAGCCATTTGTGCACCGAAAGGCGTCAGGTCCTGCCCAAGACGCGCCACGTCTGCAGCACTGGCTTGTGCCAATGCCAGGTGACTGATGAGGGTGAGCATGCTGCCCATGGCAGTCAGGCAAAACAGTTGTTTTGTTTTCATTGTGTGCCTCATTGTTCCGAATGCTTTTTAGAAGCCCATGCTCACGCTGAGCGCAACGAAGTCTTTGTCGGTGGTGGCCCACGGTGAATTACCGCTGCCCGACCACGACAGGTCGGCCGAGTACTTCTGCAGGTAGTCGGCCTTGACGCCGACCGAACCGGCCAGGCGCCCCTCAATGAAGTTGCCGTCATAAGACCAACCCTTCAGGTCCTGACCAAACGCCACGTAAGGCGAGACGTTGACCCCGGCAAACAGCGAGTTGTAGGTCAACTGCCCACGCAAGCGGTAACCGGAAGAGAATCGCGTGGTGTAGCCGTCCTTCGAGCAACCGAGCTTGGCGTATTTGGGGTTGGAGGCTGTACCGATGGCGCAGCCGGCCACGCTGCCATTGGCCAGGTCAGAACCGTACTGGTCGCTGCGACCGAAACGGGCATCATCCAGGCTCGGTAAGTTGTTCATGTACTTCATGCCCACCTCGCCAACCAGGCTCAACGTATTGGCGCCCAGTACGTTCTGGAAGGTCTTGACCGCCCCCACCGACAATTGCGTCACCTTCAGGCGCTCATAGCCATTGACCACCGTTCCCGGTGCGTAGACCTGATAAGCCTGGCCGGCCAGTGGAATACCCAACGCCTTGCCCGTCGCAGGCGGCAATGATGCAAACGCTGCGATCAGGTCGGCGCTGGCATATTGCACCGGTTGATTGGGTCGGTAGCTCAACTCACCGAACACCGAAGTGCTGAGCACCGTGGTGGAAAAACTGAGGCCGAAAATACGAATGTCTTCGGGGTAGCTGACGTCATACGCACCATTACCTGCCGCCAGCGCCCGGCTGGTGAGCGGGTTGACCCAGCCAGGATAAGGTCCGGTGGCAATCGAACGCGTACCGATCACCGAGTTGGAGTACGGCGTACGCGAATGAATGTTCATGGCGTAAGCGCCGAACTCGGTATCGATCGGGTCGGCGAAATAGCGTAAGGCGAGCCCGAACTGGCCCATGTCTTTCGGGTCTTTGTCCGGTGCACGCTGGATGATTTGACCGTTGGCAAACGACGCCTGATCGTTAGCCCCGGCGCGTGGTACGCCGTAGCAACCATCCGGAATGTAGTCGTTGGTCGAAAAAAACGTGCCGCAGCCTTCCAGTACGGTCTTGCGCCACTCCAACTGGTAGAAGGATTCCACGCTCAGGTTGTCGGTCACGCCGAAGTTGCCATACAGCATCGGCACCGGCAGCAGCCCTTCTTTAAGCTGTGCACCCGGACGGCGCAGGGCCGCGAGGTCGAGCGGGTTGACGGCGTTGATACCGTTCTGGAAGAACAAGCCTTCGCCCCAGTTCACCACCTGTTTGCCAGCGCGAACGTTGAGTGGATGCCCCTCAATGTCGAAGTTGCCATACACATAGGCGTCCAGCAGCTCGACGCCCTGGAACCTGGCGAGTTTGTCGAAATGTGCGTCGTTTAGCGTCTGGTTGGGGGCATAACCGTTGGCAGAACTGCCGTAGTCGACTTCCTTGTGATTGAGGGTGTAGTCGTACCAGGCTTTGCCGCGCAGGAAAACCCCGTAGTTCTGCCACTTGAGTTCGGTTTCGGCCAGCAACGTGATGGGCGACGAAACCAACTCGCCAGGCTTGTGAAAATTCAGTCGGCTGTCGTCGGAGGTACGGCCGCCACCATTGTTGAACTCACCGGCACGGCCATAACCAATGCTGTTGGCACTGCCTTGGTTGATCGCCGAATGGGTCGGGCTTTGCGTGCTCCAGAGCGCACCGGCGGTGATATTGCCGTTGTAGCGGCCGGTGATTTCACCGAACTCGAAATCACTGGCGTGCACGCTAAACGAAATTGCACAGGCCAATGGGGTCAAGGCCAGCAAAGTCGTACCGAACCATGGGGTATGGGGAAATGACAGACGCGTGCGTGGTGTCATGCAGCAGCTCCTTTTATTTTTGTTTGGAGTTGTGGTGCGGCATTCCGTGATTCGTCACCGTTCAGGCATAAACATTGACGAATACAAAACACATTGATTTCAAGTTGACGAAGGCGAGCCTAATCAATCAAGTAATCAGTGTAAATCTGTACGATTTTTGTCAATGTTCAGCGGCACACGGCCATGCGGCGCAGCCCACAACCGGGCAGGAGTGCAATGCCCGCAGGGAGCGGGCATGAGGGATCAATCAGGTAAAGGACCGGTGTACTTGGCACGCGGACGCACCAGCGATTGGTGGTGATACTGCTCGCTGGCATGGGCCAGCCAGCCGATCAACCGCCCTACTCCAGGCAACGCCAACTCACGTCCCCCGAGCTTGAGTTTCCTGCCGACAAAGCTCAGCAACAAGATGAAATCCGGTGGTTGTTGCAGCAATTCCTGGGCGATTTGTGCGGCGTTGAGCAGGCGTTGAAACTCGATATCGCCGTCAAACATCCCCTGCAACGTCGACCACAGGCTTTGCGCTCGTGGATCGGCCACGCCGTGCATGTTCGAGCCGAAACCCGGAATCGGCTCGCCTTCTCGATAACGCTGCAACACGGGTGCTTGCGGGTCCTGCGCGATGCAGATCTCTTCCAGCAGCCGTCCAACTGTTTCGCCGCGGCTATAAGCAAGACGCCGCCCACGGAACGAACACAGGCCCGTAATCGCAGCGTAATACGGAGTGACGCCAGTATTGGCTGCCGCACGTACGGTATAGGTTGAAGGGTCAAGTTCGTGATCCACCGACAGGATCAACACACGACGCACTAGGTCTTCGAACGCGTGATCCACCCCCAGCGAACTGACGATAAATTCAGGCAAGGGCTGTGCGCTGGGGCCGTCGGCACCCACCATCAATGCCGCCATCCAGCGCACCACATCAACCCCGGTACGCGCATAGCCTTCGGGGGACAAGTCATAAGCCTTGGGGTTTTCCCGTTCGATCAACGGGAACAGGGCAATCGCCTTTTCCACCAGGTGCATTTGCGCGTAGGCCTTGAGCAGCGGTGTTGCAGCCTTGGGTCTTTTCGGCAGCGTGTCACCGAACGCACCCGGTACCTGCCACATCAGTTCCGCGACCTGTTCAACGCTGGCGCTCGCCGCCAACTGCGTCACGTCATGGCCTCGGTAATACAGGCCCTTGTCGGTCAGCAGGGTAATAGCACTCGACGCGGCAATTCGAGGCGGTTCGGCGACCGTGGCGATCACATCGTTTTTCGGCTTGGCCAAACGTTGGATATCCGCCGCCCAATAGCGCCGGCTGCGCGAGCCATCAACCTTCAATGAACGAATGTTTTTGCGACTGACGTAGGCGTACAGCGTCGCGAGGCTGATGCCAAGAATCGCGGCAGCCTCATCGGCTGACAGGTACAAACCGTCTTCATGAGTTTCCATTTGAGACTCTCGGGTTGATGAATTTCGTACAGATTTACAGCGTGCAGACTGCACTATATCTTCGCCTCAACAAAAATAAAGTACATATATTGATCTATATATGTAGACGTAAAAGGGGAACATTGTGGAAATACGCGTTCTGGCACCCACTGGCGTGATTGGCGCCGGCTTCAAGGCAACGTCACTGGAACGTGGCCTCGCCCTCTCCCCCCACGTGATTGCTTGCGATGCCGGGTCTACCGACTCTGGTCCTTCGGCACTGGGCAGTGGCCGCGCCAAACTCTCACGCGATGCCTGCAAACGTGACCTGCGCCTACTGCTGTTGGGCCGGGACAAACTACAAGTGCCTTTGATCATCGGCTCATGCGGCACCAGCGGCCGTGACAGTGGCGTCGACTGGATGGCCGATATTGCGTTGGAAATTGCCGACGAAGAAGGCCTGCATTTCAATCTCGCATTGATCTACGCCGACCAGTCCCGCGCCTATCTGCATCAGCGCTTCGAAGAAGGCCGCATCAAACCCCTGAACCCTGCTCCGACGCTGGATGCCTCGGTGATCGACAGCAGCCATATCGTCGGCATGATGGGCACTGAACCCTTGAGCGAAGCGCTCGACCAGGGTGCGCAAGTCATTCTGGCCGGTCGAGCCAGTGACTCGGCGTTGTACGCAGTCGTGCCAGAGCGCATGGGCGCCGACCGAGGCCTGACGTGGCACGCGGCCAAGACGATCGAGTGCGGCGCCGCCTGCTGCACCCACCCGGCCGCCGATGGCCTGATCGCCTATATTCGCGACGATCATTTCGAGATCGAGCCACTGGACCTCCAGGCACAGGTCACGCCGTTGTCTGTCGCGGCGCATACGCTTTATGAAAACGCCAACCCCTACCTGCTGACCGAGCCTTCCGGCGCCGTCGATACCGAAGGCGCCGTGTATACGGCGCTTACCGAACGTACAGTCAAGGTCAGTGGCTCCGCGTTTCATCCTGCCGAGGTCTATACCATCAAGCTTGAGGGCGCTCAGCCCAACGGTTTTCAGACCGTGGTGGTCGGGGGCATTCGCGATCCCAACGTGTTCATGGCCCTCGATGAATTGCTGCCCAAGGCCCAGCATTATTTCAACGCACGAATTGCCGATTTGTTCGGCGGTCGCCTGCAAGCAAGCGACTACGACATCAATTTTCGGCTCTACGGCATGGGCGTCGTGATGGGCCCGCTGGAAGTCGAAAAGTCGCCGGCGCCCTGTGAAATTGGCGTGCTGATCACCATCACCGCCCCGACTCAGGAGTACGCCAGCAAAATCGCCAGTTTTGTCGCGCATGTCAGTGCACACCTGCCGGTGCCTGGCTACGAAGGATTGATCAGCACCATCGCCTACCCGTTCTCACCGCCAGAGATGGAACGTGGACAGGTCTATCGCTTCAGCGTCAACCATGTGTTGCTGCCTGAGAACCCGCTGGAAATGTTCCGCATCAAGCTATTGGAGGTTTAACCCATGACCACTGTTGCCCAACTCTGCAGCCTGGTGCGTTCGAAAAACGCCGGCCCGTTTGTCCTGACTTTTGACCTGATGTTTACCAACGAAGACAACTACGCCCGCGTGCGGCGTACCCAGCCAATCACCCGTGCCTTGCTGGCGGAGCTTTATCAGCAAAAAGAAGAAGACATCGTGCTGGTTTATCACGACGCCGCACGGGCGATCAAAGCCTCTTTCCCGCGACCGGTTTATCAGGGCGAACTCGCCGACAGTGACTGTTACGGCGGCCAGCAGTACGTGCCCCTGTTGTCCATCGCCGTACCGGAGTAAGTCGGTTCATCCGGCCACACATGACAATAAGGATAAGAAAAATGAGTGCTGCTTTAGGTCCTGTCGCTGCGGTTGCATCCAGTGGGCTCAGCTGTGAAATGATCGCTGCGCGTCTTGACCGGTTGCCGGCGAGTAAGAGTCTCTGGCGTTTTGTGACGCTCCTGGCGCTGGGTGGATTCTTCGAAACCTTCGAAATGTTTTCCACCTCATTTGTCCTGCCCGGCATTGTGCGCAGCGGCGTTCTGGTGAGCACCACGGAAGGTTTTTTCGCCCTCAATGGTGCCGCTGCCTATATCGCCGCAACCTTTATCGGTCTGTTCATTGGCACCTTGGGGTTCGGCATGATTGCCGACAAGTTTGGTCGTCGCGCGGTCTTCACCTACGCGCTGCTGGGTTACGCATTGTGCTCGCTGATCATGGCGTGCCAAACAGATGCGCTGGGCTTGAACTTCTGGCGTTTGATGACGGCCATCGGTTTGGGCGTCGAGGTGATTGCCATCGACGCCTATTTGAGCGAAGTGGTGCCACCGACCCTGCGCGGGCGAGCGTTTGCGATCAACCGAATCATGTCGTACCTGGCGGTTCCGGTGTGCGGCATCACGGCTTACCTTTTCGTGCCACACGAGCCATTGGGCATCGATGGCTGGCGTTGGGTGATTGCGATAGGCGCCGTCGGCTCGTTGTTAGTGTGGGTGCTGCGACGCAAGCTTCCGGAAAGCGCCCGATGGCTGGCGGACAAAGGTCGCCTGGAGGAAGCAGACGCCGAAGTCAGCCGCATGGAACGGGCGGTTGAAAAAGAGACCGGAAAACCGCTGCCTGCAGCCAAAGCATCGGTCAAGGCGCTGGCTGAACACACAACCCGTTTCAGCGAGTTGTGGGGGCCGCGCTACCGTACACGCACCATCATGCTGGTGATCTTCCATGTGTTTCAGGCCATGGGGATCTACGGATTTTTGAATTGGGCGCCCACCTTCCTCATCGAGCAGGGTGTGACCGTCAGCAAGAGCCTGGCCTATACCGTAGTCATGGGATGCAGCGCTCCACTGGGTCCGGTCCTGGCGCTGTTTTTTGCCGACCGCATTGAGCGCAAATGGCAAATAGTGTTCGGGGCAATGGTCATTGCGGTGGCGGGTGTGGCGTTTGCGGAGTTCCGCCTGCCGCTGCTGATCATTGCCTGCGGCGCTCTGCTGACGATGGGTACCACCATTCTCTCGGTGGGCTACCACGCTTATCAATCGGAGCTTTACCCAACGCGGATTCGTGCCATGGCGGTGGGTTTTGTTTATTCCACCAGCCGCGTCGGCGGCAGCGTCAGCGGGTTCATGATTGCCTTCACCTTAGGTCATTTCGGGGTGCAAGCCGCGCTCTTGTCGGTGGGCGCCTGCATGATGATTGTCGCGCTCGCCGTGGCACTCCTCGGGCCTCTTACCCGCGGCCGTACTCTTGAAGAAATCAACGATTAAGCCAGCGCCCGGCGCCGCTTATTGATACTTATCGTACCAGGGAGACCTCAATGAACAACGATTACAATGGCCCGGCAAACTGGCTTGCCGACGATATGAAAGACCCTGCCCAATGGGTAATCAACCTCACACCCGCGCACATCAGTTCACTGGAACAGGCACTGCGTAATGTGCAGCGGGCCGGTGTCGGTTTCGCCGATATGTGTAAACAGACATTCGTACTGAGCGGCTTCGACGAGCTGATCAGTGAAGTCCGTGAGCGTTTGGAGAATGGCCGTGGTGTGGTGGTACTGCGTGGTTTTCCCGCGCTGAACTACACCAAGGAACAACTGCGCCTGATCTACTGGGGCTTGGGCCTGTACCTGGGCACCGCAGTGTCGCAAAGCAGTAAGGGCGATTTGCTCGGCGATGTCATGGACTTCGGCAACGACTTTAACAGCGCCACCGGCCGTGGCTATATGTCCAAACAGGAACTGGGTTTTCACTCAGACACCAGCGACGTCGTTGCATTGATGGTGTTGCGCGTGGCCAAAAGTGGTGGCGTGAGCAAAATTTGCAGTGCTGTTGCGGTGCGCAATGAAATTGCCAAATCCCGTCCCGACCTGTTGGAAGTACTCTATCAACCGGCTTACTGGAGTTGGAAAGGCCAAGAGGCGCCGGGCCAACAGACCTACTATCAGCAACCCATTTACTCCGAGCTTAACGGCAAGTTCGCGGCCCGAAACATTCCTCCCCATATCGTCACCGCCCACCAGGAAAACTCGGAACTGGGTCCATTACCGCCAAAACTGTTAGAGGCGATGAAGCTGATCAACGCCTTGGCCAATGAACCGCGTTTCTATTTCGGCATGCTGTTCCAGCCCGGCGATATACAGTTGTTGAACAACCACATCACCCTGCATTCGCGCACCGAGTTCGAAGACTATCCGGCGCCGGAGCTCAAGCGTCACTTGCTGCGTATGTGGTTGTCGATGCCAAACACCCGCGAGCTAAGCCCGCTGATGTCGGCCATCTACCAAGACCAACGCGGCGGTGCGGTGCGTGGTGGTTTTCCATCCCGAACCGGCGGCTACAGCTTTGAAACAGTAGCCGCCAAGGACTGACCGACGTAGCGCGTCACATTCATGGCCTGCGTGTTTCAAGCACGTAGCCTGCATCAATCAGCCGGTTAAAGATGAAATGAATACAGACTCATCCATCGTTCTGAAGCTTGCCGAAGCCCTGTCCGCAATCACTGCCGACAGCCTGACGCCGAATGTTATTCGCTTTGCCAAGCTGGGCATCATCGATACTGTTGGCGTTACCTTGCTCGGTGCCACCGAGCCTGTGGTAAAGGTCTTGCAAAAGACCCTTGAGGGTAATCTTGTCAGCGGGCCGTCATTGGCATTCGGTGGCCACCAGCGCCTCGGCACGCTGGATGCCGTGCTGATCAACGGAACTGCAGCCCACGCCGCCGACTACGACGATATGGCACGCAATATGGGCGGACATCCGTCGGTGGCCTTGGTGCCGGTGGTCATAGCGCTCGCAGAAGCACTGGGCGCGAGCGGTTTGGAGGTGCTGGAGGCCTATGTGGTTGGCTTCGAGGCTGAATGCCGACTCGGCCGGGTTATCCATCCCCATCACTACGAAAAAGGCTGGCACCCGACCTCAACCCTGGGTGTATTCGGTGCCGCCGCTGCAGCAGCGCGACTGCTGAAACTGGACGTGACCGCAACGGCCACCGCCCTGGCTATTGCCGCCTCGATGGCCTGCGGCGTCAAGGCTAATTTCGGCACCATGACAAAACCCCTGCACGTCGGCCAATGTGTACGTAATGGCCTGTTTGCTGCGCAGTTGGCGAGCAATGGGTTGACTGCCAACCCTTATGCACTGGAACACAAACAAGGTTTTTTTGCCTCTTACGATGGTTTGGACAACGTGCACCCTGAACGCCTGCTGGACCAATGGGGCGAGTGCCTGGAAATCGAACAAAAAAGCGTCGGTCTGAAGCAGTTTCCGTGTTGTGGCAGTACCCATCCAGCCATTCGTGCCATGCTCCAACTGGCCAGGGATGGACTGCGGGCAGAAGATGTCGATGGCATCGAAATCACCGTCAATCGGTTGCGCCTACCTCACACCAACAATCCTGATCCGCAAACGGCATTGGGCGCTAAATTCAGCGTGCAGTATGTAGCCGCGCGGGCCCTGGTCTGCGGTGTAGTCAACCTGGAACACTTCGAAGGCAGTGCCCACCTGGATGCGGATGTCCGTCAGTTGATGGCCAAAATCACCCTGAGCACCTATCCAGAACACATCGACAAAAACCGCAACGACACTCGCGATGAGTTCGCCGCGGATATCAGCGTAAGGACCCACGATGGTCGTCGTCTTGCAAGCCATGCTCCGCACGCTTTGGGGCGCGGTGGTACAGACCCGATGAGCGATGAAGAGATGTGGCAGAAGTTCAGTAATTGCGCCATACGTTTACTGCCGCAGGCGAAGGTGCGCGAATCTTTTGACAGGCTGCAAACATTGGAACACTGCGCCTCTATCAGTGACATTACGGCGCTGCTCGAGCGCGGCTGATCAGCCCGCGATTCGTACACGCCTCCCGATTCGGATGTGAATAAATGCATAACAATAAGACTGACGCTGTAAATGTGAGCCACGATTTCTTCTATGTCGGCGGTGAGTACGTTGGCCTTCCCGGCAAGGAGGTCATGAGCGGGCAAATGTATGTCGAGGTGCTAAGGCCCGCCACGGTGACACGCCGCTATCCGCTGGTGCTGGTGCATGGCACCGCCCAAACCGCTACCAATTGGCTAAAAACTCCTGACGGTCGCCCGGGTTGGGCTCATGTATTCGCAGAGCTAGGATATGAGGTTTACCTGGTCGATCAGCCAGCGCGAGGACGTTCACCCTGGCACGCCCCACTGGACGGCGAACTGGCCGTTGCGCCGGTTGCAGTTGTCGAGCGCTACTTCACCGCCACGGCTCAGGGCGAATGGCCGCAAGCGAAGATGCACACGCAATGGCCTGGCGAGGGCCGCAAAGGTGACCCGGTCTTCGATGCATTTTATGCCTCACAAGTCCCCTATATAGCCGACAGCGCGAAAAGCCAACAGATGTTCCAGGCCGCCGGGGCTGCACTGCTGGATAGAATTGGCGAAGCTGTTTTGATCACTCATTCGCAGTCGGGGCCCTATGGCTGGCTGTTGGCGGATGTTCGGCCAAACCTGGTTAAAGCGGTCGTGTGCGTCGAACCGCAAGGGCCGCCCGTGGTGAACATGTCCATGCAGCAGGCACAGAAAGGCGAAAGCCCGGTGCTGGATGACACGCAAAAACGCCGCTGGGGTATCGCCGACATCGAGCTGACGTACGAGCCAGCGTTGCGCGAAGATCAGCAACTGTCGGTAGTCAGAAGCCCCGCGACTCGAGCAGATCGACTGCCGGGCTGGTTGCAGCAAGAACCGGCACGCCAGTTGATCAACCTGCAGGCCATACCGTTCTTGATCATCACCGGCGAAGCGTCTTTTCATGCGCTTTACGACCACGCTAGTGCTGCGTATCTGCAGCAGGCCGGCGTACCGGTAACTCACTGGCAGCTCGAAGACTTTGGCATCACCGGTAACGGCCACATGCTGATGCTGGAGCGTAACAGCCGGGAAATCGCCGAGCTGCTGCACCGTTGGATCGCGGACACCCATGAATGTTGACCACTGAAGTTAAACCGCAGTCCGACCGATCGTTGTTGTGGCTGGTGGCGGGTGGCCTTTTCATGCTGACCCTCGATGCCACAATCGTCACCACGGCGCTGCCGACCATGGCACGCAGCTTCGGTGAAAGTCCGCTGAGCATGCAGTCGGTCATCGTTGCCTACGTGATGACCATGGCGTTGCTGATTCCAGCCTCCGGTTGGCTCGCTGATCGCTTCGGCACGCGGCGCACCTACCTCACGGCCATTGCGTTGTTCACTGCAGGCTCGCTGTGCTGCGGCCTGGCACACACCCTTGAGCAACTGCTGGCTGCCCGTATCCTCCAGGGACTGGGCAGCGCACTGATGTTGCCGGTGGGCAGGCTCGCCGTGATTCGCCTGTTCACCGGAGCCCGCCTGTTGCCGGCCATCAGTTTTGTCACCATCCCCAGCCTGATTGGTCCGTTGATTGGCCCTGCATTGGGCGGATGGCTGGTGCAAATCGCCAGTTGGCAATGGATCTTTCTGATCAACGTGCCAGTGGGATGTATCGGGATACTTGGCGCCTGGAAATATATGCCGGGAAAACCGTTGGCAGGCCTGAGTCGTTTCGATTTTACCGGGTACGCATTGCTGGCGGCAGGGATGCTGTGCATCACCTTGGCGCTGGACGGCATTGCGAGTTTCGGTTTCGACTGGCGCCTTGCATTGGCGCTGACGATGTCGGGATTGGCTGCGATTGCGGGTTATTGGCGACATGCAAAGCGTTACCGTGAAGCGATGTACCCGCCCAGCTTGTTTGTCGTTAACAGCTTGCGTGTGGGTTTATTGGGCAACTTCGCCGCCCGCCTCGGCTGCTCGTCGACACCGTTTTTGTTGCCACTGTTTTTACAGGTTTCTCAGGGCTACTCGCCGCTGAATGCTGGCTTGCTGATGCTGCCCGTTGCCTTGGCAGGCATCGCTGTGAAGCCACTGACCACCCCGCTGATTATCCGCGTGGGCTACCGAAACTTTCTGGTAGCCAATACCCTTTTTATCGGCCTCACCATCGCCAGTTTCGCGATCGGTCACGGGCCACGGAGTCTGCTCGTGCAGGTGCTGATGCTCTGCCTTTTTGGTGCGCTGAACTCGTTGCAGCTGACCGCCATGAGTACGCTGACCCTCAAAGACCTTGGCCCACATCACGCCAGCAGCGGCAATAGCGCCCTGACCATGGTGCAAATGCTTTCCATGGGGCTTGGCGTTTCGTGCGCCGGTGGATTGCTGGTGTTCTTCACTCACTTGTTTGCCGGACACGCACAGGCAACACGACCGGCATTTCAGGCCACCTTTGCGTTCATGGGCGTACTGACAGTGTTATCGGCGGGCATTTTCTGGCGATTGAAGGAGCAGGCGCAGCGTACAAGGTGAGCGCTTTGTCCCGGAAGGGACATGGCACCCTTGAAGTGCGGCCCACATTGGCTTTGATAGCCTTGACCGGGAGCCTCATGGGCACAAAAAAGCCGCCCTTACGGGCGGCTGAAGTACTTCGATCTCTATCAGAAGCTCTGACTAAAACTGATGGTCATCGCATGGTCGTTGGTCTCGCTGGAGACTTGCCCCGAGTAACCGATACCGAGCTTGCCCGCCGGTGTGATCTGGAAGTCGACCCCGGCTTCGAGCAACGCGCTGTCCTTGGCAATCGGTACGCCTTGTGTACTGAACGAAGCACCGCCGTCGATGAAGGTCAGGTCAGCGTCAGGCGTGGTGTCGCCGTAGGCATGTCGCCAGCCGATGGCGGCACGTGGAGTCAATTGACTGCCATTGGCCAGGGTCAACAACTTGCCGACGCGTATACCGAGTGTTGAGTAGGTGATGTCCTGGTCGGCATCGGCCTTCAGGCGCCCCGCTCCACCTTTTTCCTTGGCGGTGTCGGTGTCGTAGTTGACGTAGGACAGGCCGGCAAACGGTTCTACAGCGATGCCGGCAGCGTCAATGGTGTAACCGACTTCGCCGAATACCTGGGCGCTGCGAGCGTCGTAATCGGCCTTCAGGCGATCGTTGTAGCTGCCGACGCTGACGTCGCGTTTAGTCTCGATGCTGTGCCAGCTATATGCTGCGCCGAGACGCACGGCCAATGCGTCGAATTGCGAACTCAGATAACCCGCCAAGTGGTAGCTGTCCACCGACGCATCGGAATGACGATCATGGACATTGAGGTTACTGCGGGTGTAGCCAGCCGCCATGCCTGCACGCCAGGTGTCGTCCAGTGGCTTGTCGGTGCCGAGCATGAAACCACCGAGGTTGCGATCCACTTGGGCGCTGTTGCGGGTGCCATCCATATCGCTCCAGGCGCCGAGAGCACGAATCCAGCCAACCATTTCGCCGTGGCAGCCGTTGCTGCTGAGTTGGGCATCGGTCGGTGCCAGGGTCTTGCGTGGGTCGCCTGCGGCACTGCAGGTTGGCTGACGCATGCGATCGTTGACCGCTTCACGAATGAAGCGCGAATCTTCGAGTGCTGCGCTGGCGGTACTGGCGTGAATTTCTCCGGACAGACTGTCGAACGCATTGCGCGCACCGGCAACGCTCAAGTTGACGATTTGCCCCTGCAAGGCAGCACCTGCTGCGCCGTTGCGTGACAACGCCGACGCGGTGTTGCGCTGATTACCAGTGGCCGCAACGTCGACGAACGAATTGCCATTGCGGCTGACAGCCAGCGTGACTGAATCAGCGCCGTAACTCAGCGCCGTGTTGAGGAACGCGTACTGCGGCATGTTCGTGCTGCTGAAGGTACCGATGACGCCGCCGCCCGCAGTGATCAGCGAGTACGTGGTGTTGCCGGTGAACGGTGCCAGGCTGTTGACTTGCAGGCTGCCGCCAAGGGTTGCAGTGCCACCGACCGCCAACGGTGTGGCCGTGGATGAGCTGACGGTCAGGGCCAACACCCCGTCCGCCGCGTTGGTCAGGTTGCCGGCCACGCTCAGCGTACCGTCTGCTGCCCCCGAGGCCACGACACCGTGGTTGACGATGGAGCCGACGCTGCCGTTGCCGCTCAGCCCGGCGCCATTGGCGACGGTCACCTGCGCCCCCAGCGACGCACGGGCCGCTCGGCTGCCGACTTGCAGCACACCTTGATCCACCGAGAAAGCGCCGCTGAACGGCTGATCGCCGGTCAACAACAACGTGCCCGCGCCGCGTTTGGCCATTGCACCAAGACCACTGAGCCGGCCGTTGAACTGGCCATTGGTGTTCTGCTGGAACACCAAGGTGGCGTTGTCGGTGATGTTGCCTTGCAGGCTGGTGGTGTTACCGATCAGCGTACCGCCGCTGACGGTGGTGCCACCGCTGTAGGTGTTGGCCCCCGTGAGCACCAGGATTCCGGAGTCAAGTTTCTCGATGCCACCCGTGCCCACCAGTGGAACCGAAATTTCAGTGCTTGCACCGGCATTGACCCGAACCGGCGCCAGGGTACCGCCGGCGCCGTTGACCGGTGTCAGGCTGCCACCGGCGCCAGGCACCAAGCTGTAACCGCCGACCAAAAACTGCAACCCGGTGAAGCTCTGATTTCCTTGCACCGTCACCGTGCCGCCCTGATCGGCGAACACCGCGAACTGACCGTTCGAGGCGAGTGCCTGGGTGCCGGTCGGATCGGTCCAGTTAGTACCAGGGCCCCACACACCGCTGCCGCCACCGACGGTGCCGTCTGGGTTGGTTGTGCCGCCATTCCAGAATTGCACTTCACCCGGCGTACCTTGCACCAGCAAGTTCACCTGATTGGCCAAACCCGTTTGCAAGCTCAGATTAGCTGCCGACACGGGCAGGCTGCCATACACCAGGCCGTTGTCGGTCAAGCTGCCGCCATAGCGGAACAGTTGATAAACCCCGGCGCCGAAACCACCGGCGTTACTGATGTTCAACGTGCCGTCGAGGGTCAGGTTGCCCGCAACGTTGACCACCGTCGTGGAGCTGGAGGCCGAGCCGAGACTGAAGTCCAGGTTGCTTCCCGAAGACAACGCCAGTGAACCCACCGACAACGGTGTGGCCGTGCCGCCACCGACGAGTGTCGCGCCGCTGGCCAGTTGCACGGCGCCGCCGAGCTGACCGCTGCCGCCGATTTTGGCGCCGCTGGCGACATCGACATTGACGCTATTGAGCACGCCGTTAACGGTCAATGTGCCGGCCTGCACCGAGGTGTTGCCGGTGATGGCGTTGTTACCGCTCAGGAGCAATTGGCCGGTGCCGGTTTTATTGAGGGTGCCGGTGCCAGTGAGGTTGCCGGTGTAGCTGCCGTCACTGTTTTGCTCGAAGGTCAGCGTGGCGTTATTGACGATGGCGCCCTGCAGGCTGCTGGTATCGCCAGTGGTGCTGCCGCCGTTCAGCATGGTACCGCCGCTGTAGGTGTTGGCACCGCTAAGCAGCAGGCTGCCGCTGCCGTTTTTGACCAGGCTGCCGCTGCCGGCGACGGCGCCGATCAGGCGGATGCTCTGATTGCCGGCAAGTGTCAGTTGCGCCCCCAGGTTGACGGCGTTGGCCAGTTGTAACGCCGAGGTGCTGTCGAGTGTGGCATCGCCGAGCACACTCAGCGCCCCGCTGCCGATGGCGCTGTTGTTACCCAGGATCAGCGCCCCGCCGTTGAGCTGAGTGCCGCCGCTGTAGGTGTTGCTGCCGTTGAGCGTCAGGCTTGATGCGCCAGCCTTGATCAGGCTGCCGCTGCCGCTGATTACGCCGCCGAGGGTCAAGGCATTGGAGCCGCTAATGTTCAAACCACCATTTAGCACCACCGCGTTGCCGAGGCTGACCGTTGTGTTGCTGTCCAAAGCAGTGCCGTCGGCAGCGGTCAACACCCCGGTTCCAAGCGCTGCGTTATTGCCAACCACCAATTTGCCGCCATTCAACGCGGTACCTCCGGTGTAGCCGTTGACCGAGTTGAGCACCAGGGTGCCGGTGTCATACTTACCCAGGATACCGGCGCCATTCAGCGCGACACCAAGGGTCGCAGTGGCGTTCGGATCAACCCGCACCGAAGCATTGCCCAGCGAACCGTTGACCAGATTCAGTGACCCGGCCGTACCGTTCTGCAGACTGTAGCCATCGGTAACGAACTGCATGCCGGTAATGGTTTGTGCACCATTGACCGTCACCGTGCCCGCCGCTCCCTGGAACACCGCAAAGTTATTGGTCCAGGCCTGATTGGTGGTGCCGTTGACGTCGGTCCAGTTGGTGGTACCGCTGCCCCAGACGCCGCTGCCACCGTCAACCGAGCCATTGGCGATCAATTGGTTGCCGTCCCAGAACTGCACGGTGACGCCGGGTGCACTGACCAGCAGGTTGATCTGATTGGCCAGTGCGGTTTGCAGTTGCAAGTCGCCTGCGGTGACGCTGCCGGGGATGGCACCGATCAGCATGCCGTTGTCGGTCAAGCCGCCGGTGTAGTTGATCAGGCGATACACGCCGCTGCCAAAGCCGCCGATGTCGCTGACGTTAAGCGTGCCATCGAGCGTCAGGTTGCCGCCGACATTGACCAAAGCGTTGCCACCACCAGACACCGGCGTACCGAGGCCGACGTCGAAGTTGGAGTTAGCGCTGAACACCAGCGAATCCACCGACAAGGTACTGCCGGTGGCGCCCGCCAGATGACCGCCATCGGCCACGGTGACCGCACCGGTCAATGTACCGCTGCCACCGAGGGTGCCGCCGCTGTTAACCAGCACGTTGGCGCTGGCCAGCGAACCGTTGACCTGCAACGTACCGGCGTTGACGTTGGTGTCGCCGCTCAGGTCGCTGACACCGCTCAGGGTCAGGGTGCCGGTGCCGAGTTTGGTTAACCCGCCGTCACCGCTGAAAATGCCCGCGAAGGTACTGCTGACGTTGGTGCCGCCGAGGCTCAATGTGTTGCCGGTGCCGATCAGCGCGGTGCCGCTGCCGGTGAGTCTGGCAAGGCTGCCCGAAGCGCCAAGGTTGAGCGCCGCGCCACCGCCGAGATTGACCGTGGCGTTGTTGCCCAGTGCGCCAGTGCTGAGGGTGGTCAGGCTGCCGGACAACACATCGAAAGTGCCGCCGAAGGTGTTGTTGCCGCTCAAGGTCACGTCGGCCAGACCGTTTTTAGTCAGCGTCCCGGTGCCGGCGATTACGCCACCAAGGGTCAAGTTGTTGTTGCCGGCCAGGCTCAGATTGGCGTTGACGTTGAGGGTGTTGGCGAGCACCAGTGGCGAGCTGCTGTCGAGGGTCGCTGCGCCCCCCACGGTCAGTGCGCCGGAGCCGATTGAGGCACTATTGCCGAGGGTCAACGCGCCGGCGTTCAGCGTGGTGCCCCCGGAGAAGGTGTTGATGCCGTTAAGCGTCAGGTTCGACGCGCCATTCTTGACAAATCCGCCAGCGCCGCTGACAACCCCGGCCAGGGTCAGATTGTTGTTGCCGATGTTGCTCAGGTTGGCGTTGAGCACCACGTTGCTGCCCAGGCTTAGCGCGCTATTGCTGTCCAGCGCCGAGGCACCGGCCACGGTGAGGTTGCCTTGGCCCAGCCCCGAGTTGCTGCCGGTGGTCAAGGTGCCTGCGTTCAGGGTGATGCCGCCAGAGAAGTTGTTGTTGCCGCTCAGGGTCAGGTTCGATGCGCCGTTTTTGGTCAGGCTGCCGGCGCCATTAACCGTGCCGGCAAGCGTCAAACCCGCAGTGCCACCGATGCTGAGGTTGCCGTCCAGGTTCACCGCGTTGTTCAGCGAAATCCCGGTGCTGGTATCCAGCGTGGTGCCGTCAGCCGCATTCAGTGTGCCGGAACCCAGCGCCGAGTTGGACGCCAGAATCAGACCGCCCGCGTTCAGAGCCACCGGTCCGAGGAAGGCATTATTGCCGCCAAGGGTCAGGTTGGCCGCGCCGCTTTTAATCAAGCCCCCGGTGCCGCCGATCACACCGTTCAGGGTCAGCGAATTGCTGCCGATCACGGTGAGGTTGCCGTTGAGTGTCGCCGCGTTGGCCAGTGTGACCGTCGCGTTGCTGTCCAGTTGCGTCCCGGCGTTGGCCGTCAGCGTGCCCGAGCCCAGTGCAGTGTTGCTGCCGACAACCAGCATGCCACCGTCCAGTTGCGTGCCACCGCTGTAGGTGTTGGCGCCGTTAAGTACGAGGGTGCCGCTGTCGAGTTTGTTGAGAATGCCACTGCCGTTGATGTTGACGCCCAGGGTGCCGGTCACGCCCGGATCGACACGCACCGCGGTGGTGCCACCGGTTCCGTTGACGGCGGTGAGTTGCCCCGCCGCACCACTCACCAGGTTGTAGCCGTCGGTGAGCAATTGCATGCCGGTGAACAACTGCGTGCCATTGACCGTCACGGTGCCCGCCGTGCCCTGGAATACCGCGAAGTCACCGGCCCAGGGCTGGTTAGCCAAGCCGTTGGCGTTCGTCCAATTATTGCCAACACTATTCCAGGTACCGGTGCCGCCATCGACCACGCCGTCAGCGTTGGTCTGGCTACCGTCCCAGTAGCGAATGTTGGAATTGGGAGCCGACACTTGAATGTTGATCTGATTGGCAACCCCGGTCTGCACCACCAGATCGCCGAGCGCGTAACCGAGCGGCACGCTGGCAACATCCAGGCCCAAATCGGTCAGCGAACCGGTGTAGTTGAACAGACGGTACACGCCGATGCCGAAGCCACCTGCATCGGTGACGTTCAGATTACCGTTAAGGGTCAGGTTACCGCCGATGTTCATCAGCGACGCGGTTGACGGCGTGGCAAGCTTCACGTCCACATTGCTGCCAGCACCGAGCGTCAAAGTACTGGCCGCGAGCGTATCGCCTGATGACAACAACAGATGGCCGCCATTATTGATATTCAAAGAACCGATAACCGAGCCGGTACCCGTCATGCTACCGCCGGTATTGACATTGACCTGTGCGCTGTTCAACGAGCCGGACAGGTTCAAGGTGCCGGCATTGACAGTGGTATTACCGCTGATGCCGCTGATGCCGGTGAGGTTAAAGGTACCCGTGCCGACTTTGATCAGGCCGCCGCTGCCGCTGAGGTCGCCATCGAAGGTGCTGGAGCTGCTGAAGCCGCCGACGGTCAGCGTATTGCTGCCGGTCAGTTGCACGCTACCGTTGCCGGTCAGCCCCGCCAGGCTTGCGTTGCTGCCCAGATTGAGCCCGGCGCCGGCGCTGATGTTCACGCCAAAGGTGTTGCCCAACGCGTTGGTGTTGAGGGTGGTGACGCTGCCGGAGAGGATGTTCAGAGCGCCAGTGAAGCTGTTGTTGCCGGCCAGGGTCAGGTCCGCCAGACCGCTTTTGGTCAGGCTGCCGGCGCCATCGATGATGCCATTGAGTCTCAAGTCGTTGTTGCCCTCGACGGTCAGCCCGGCGTTCAACGTGATTGCGTTGCCGATGCCAAATGACAGGCTGTTATCCAGCGTCGCCGCGCCACCGACGATCAATCCGCCGCTGCCCAAACCGTTGGTATTACCCAGGGTCAGTGTGCCGCTGTTGAGGGTGGTGCCGCCGCTGAAGGTGTTGTTGCCGTTCAGGGAAAGGTTGGCCGCGCCGTTCTTGGTCAACTGGCTGGTACCGCTGATGACGCCCGCCAGCCCAAGGTTTTGCGTGCCACCGATGGTCAACGCCGCATTGAGCACGATAGCGTTGGTCAGGTTTACCAGCGGCGAATTGCTGTCCAGAGTCGCTGCACCACCCACGGTCAGGGCACCGCTGCTCAGCGCAGAACTGTTGCCGACGGTCAGCGTGCCGGCGTTCAACGTAGTCCCACCGATGAAGTTATTGACCGCGTTGAGCGTCAGGTTGGACGCGCCGTTTTTCACCAGGCTGCCAGCGCCGCTGACCAGGCCGGTCAGGGTCAGGTCTGCACTGCCACCGATATTTAACGCGCCGGCCAGTGCCACTGCGTTGTTCAGGCTGACGTTGGTGTTGGCATCCAGCGTGGTGTTGGCCGCTGCGTTCAGAGTACCGCTACCGAGCGCAGTGTTGTTGCCGACAGTGAGCTTGCCGGTGTTCAACGCGGTGTTGCCCAGGTAGGTGTTGGCTCCGTTGAGAGTCAGGTCGGCAGCGCCGCTTTTGATCAGCCCGCCGGCACCGGCAACCACGCCGCCGAGGGTCAGCGCATGAGTGCCGCCAACGGTCAACGTGCCGCCGAGGTTGACGTTGTTGGCAAGGGCTACCGCAGTGTTGGCGTCCAGCGTGGTGGTGTTCGCCGCATTCAGCGCGCCAGTGCCGAGCGCGGTGTTGGAGCCGACAATCAGCGAGCCGGCACTCAACGTGGTGGTGCCGGTATAGGTGTTAGTGCCGTTGAGGGTCAGGCTCGACGTACCGTTTTTGGTCAAACCGTTGCCACCACTGATGACGCCGCCGAGGGTCAGCGCATTGGCGCCGCCAGCGGTAAGGTTGGCATTGAGGGTGATCGCGTTGTTCAGCGTCACCGCCGAGCTGCTGTTGAGGGTGCCCGCACCGGCCACGGTCAGTGCGCCGGTGCCGAGTGCCCCACCGTTGCCAACGGTGAGGCTGCCAGCGTTCAGCGTAGAGCCACCGCTGAAGGTATTGGCACCGTTGAGGGTCAGGTTGGCGGTGCCGTTCTTGATCAACTGATCGACACCGCTGATTACGCCTCCCAGGGTCAATCCATTGCTGCCACCGATGGTCAGGGCATTGTTGAGGATGACGCTGTTGTTCAGCGTTACCGCACTGTTAGCGTCCAGCGTTGCAGCGCCGCCGACAGTAATATTGCCACTGCCGAGTGCGGCATTCGCGCCGGCCGTCACGGTCCCAGCATTCAATGCGATGGCACCCAGGAAGGTGTTGCTGCCATTGAGAATCAGATTGGCAGCACCGTTTTTGGTCAGGCCGCCACTGCCGCTGACGATGCCGCCAAGGGTCAGGTTGGCGCTGCCGCCAATGTTCAGATTACCGCCCAGGGACACTGCGTTGGTCAGTGCCACCGTGGTGCTGGCGTCGAGGGTGCTGCCTGCTGCTGTGGTTAATGCGCCAGTGCCCAGCGCGGTGTTGGAGCCGACTATCAGTGTGCCAGCGTTGAGTGCGGTGCCGCCCGAGAAGGTGTTGTTACCGCTGAGAGTCAGGTTCGCGGTGCCATTTTTGATCAGGTTACCGCCGCCAGTGACGACACCGCTCAGCCCCAGCGCTTGGGTACCACCGATGCTCAAATCCGCCGCCAACGCGACAGCATTCGCCAAGGTCACTGCCGTGGTCGCATCGAGCGTGGTGCCGGTCGCCGCGTTCAACACGCCGGTGCCGAGCGCGGTATTGCTGCCTACAAACAAGCTGCCGCCGTTGAGCGCAGTATTGCCGCTGTTGCTGTTGTTACCGCTGAGGGTCAGTCTGGCGCTGCCGAATTTGGCAATGCCCCCGGTACCGGTCAATACGCCGCTAAGGGTCAAGGCATTGCTGCCGAACGTATTGAGAACGCCCGTCATCCCCACGTTGTTGGCCAATGTCACGTTGGCGGTGCTGTCCAGGCCGGTGCCAGCGGCAGTGGTCAGCGCACCGCTGCCGAGTGAGTTGTTATTGGTCACCAGTAAACTGCCAGCACTCAGGGTCGTGGTGCCGGTGTAACCGGTGTTGGCACCAGCGAGCTTCAGGCTGCCGATGCCGGTTTTGGTAATCCCGCTGCTGCCGCTGATCAACCCGCCAAGGGTCAATGCACCAGCGCCCGTGGCGGTCATCGTGCCGCCAAGGCTGATGGCGTTGTTCAAGCTGATAGTGCCCGGCGCCGACAAACTGGTCGCCCCGATGAAATTGAGGGTGCCGGTACTCAGCGCCAGATTGTTGCCCAACTGAACGATACCGCCGTTGAGCGTTGTATTGCCCAGGTAGGTGTTGGCCGCGCTGAGATTCAACTGGCCAGCGTCGACTTTGGTCAGGCCGCCGCTGCCCGAAATCACGCCACTCAACGTCGTGTCGTTGGTGCCACGTACGGTCATGCCGCCCGCCCCCAGCGAAATCAGGTTGCTGACGTTCAACCCGGCGTTGCTGGCCTCGATGATCCCGCCGTTGGAGGTCAGCACACCGCTGCCAAATGTCGCGTTGTTGTTGAATTGGGCGACGCCACCGTTGAGCGTAGTGGCACCGCTGACCAGTGGTCCCAGCAATGTCCAGGTACCGCTATTGATTGTCAGGTTATTGAAATTGACGTAAGTGGCGCTGGAGGCGGTACCGATGCCGGAGGTGTCTCCGCCAACACCCGTCGGGTTTTGCAGTATCAAGCTGTTGGTGCCGCTCGCGCCGCCGTCTACCGTGCCGGTGGGAGCGAAGGTCAGGTTGACGTTGATCAGGCCGCCGAGACCGACAGTGATCTGAACCCCGTCACCGACATTGACCGATGAATTGGTCACCGCAGTAAAGGTGTTGGTGCTGTTTCCCCCCATCGACACGCTGCCGTTGATGGTGCCCGCATTGGTAAAGCTGTTACCCGCGGCTGAAGTTTCGAACGCCACCCGGCCGGTGACAGTCCCTGTGTTGCTGTTGGTCATGTTGACTTGCGAGCCGCCGTAAACACCAATGACTGGCGCATCCGCCAAGGTCACGCCACCGATCGCCAGCCCCGTAGAAGTGATGGTGCCGTTGTTGGTGATGCTAGTGGTGCCGGCAGCGGCATTGTGTACGGCAATGGCCAGACCTTCGATGCTGGTCAGAGGCAGCCCAACCCCGAGTAACGCCCCAGTGCCGCGAATAATCCCGCCAACGTTGTTGAGCACGTTGACCGTGCTGGTCGCAACGGTGCCGATGAACGCACCGCCACTCAACACTGACAAAGCACCGCCCAAAACCGCCGGGTCAATGGTGCCGCTGTTATTCAGTGTTATGTTGATCCCGGTCAGGTCCAGCACATGGCCGCCGAGAACGGCGTTCATTTGCGTTCCGGTACCGACGTTGACCGTCAAATTGTTAGTAGCGCTGGCGAAGGTGTTGAGCGGTAGTGGCGTGCCGCTGCACGTCACTGTCGCTCCAATCGTTGAGCAACTCGCCAAAGCCTCGGCACTAATCCCACCGAACAACAGTCCGGCGACGCTCAGTTGTACAGCAATGGACAGTTTGGAAAAACGCGAGACGAGGGCAATACCAGACCTTGCTTCCACGGGGCTACTCCTTGTAGTGGACACTTCTTCCTTGACTGCGACGGTCATCAAAAACCGTTAAATTCCTGATACACGCTAGTCGATGCCCAGCAGCGGACATCGATTAAATGGTGTTAATACTTTCGCGATAACCGCCCGGAATGATTAAAAATTCGCGCCCATTGTCAGACCGAATCTTTCGGCCTATCTTGTACAGAACCTATACACGGCGACATACCATGTACAACAAAGAGCAATGGCCACTCACGCTGTACTACGACGGTGACTGTCCGCTCTGCGCCCGAGAAATAAAGCTCCTGCGCCGCCACGCAGCGCCGCAGCGTTTGCTGTTGGTTGACATGAGCAGCGTGGAATTCGAGGCCCATACCTTCGGTTTCACCGTTGAACAAATGCAGGATTCACTGCATGCCCGGTTCGCCGATGGGCGCTGGGTCAAAGGCCTGGACGCGACACTGTGGAGTTGGCGGGCTGCCGGTTTGGGGCGTTGGGCCGCACCGCTGACATGGCCCGTGTTACGGCCATTGCTTGCCGTCGGCTATCGGCTGTTCTGTCGTTTGCGCCCGCATTTGGCATGGCTGCCTCACCCCGAGGGAAACCGCCGCTGCCGCGACAATGCCTGCACGGTTGAACTCGATCCCAAACCGAAGAAGGTTGTGTAACAGGCTTTACCCTCCTGCCAAGGGTTACCGCGACATCATGCGCAGCAGCGCTGCGAGGAAGCAAAAATGCACCCGTCATTAGCCGAGCATTACCGCGAAATTCTAGTCGGCGTAGGTGAGAATCCAGACCGCGAGGGTTTACTGGACACCCCAAAACGCGCAGCCAAAGCGATGCAGTACCTGTGCAACGGCTACGAATTGAACCTTGATGAAGTCATCAACGGCGCGCTGTTCGAATCGCAAAGCGATGAAATGGTGATCGTGCGTGACATCGAGCTGTATTCGCTGTGTGAGCACCACATGCTGCCCTTTATCGGCAAGGCCCACGTGGCGTACATCCCCACCGGGCGCGTCCTGGGTTTGTCGAAAGTGGCGCGGATTGTCGACATGTTTGCCCGCCGGTTACAGATACAGGAAAACCTGACCAAACAGATCGCCGACGCGGTCCGCAACGTCACCGATGCCGCGGGCGTTGCCGTCGTCATCGAAGCCAAGCATATGTGCATGATGATGCGGGGCGTCGAAAAGCAGAATTCGGTGATGACCACCTCGGTGATGCTGGGCGCCTTTCGCGAGTCGTCCACGACCAGGCTCGAGTTCCTGCAATTGATTGGCCGACGAAATTGAAGGGAGCCATCCAATGAACGATGCCTTCAACATGAACTCCCTCGGTGACGGTTACCGGGCGTTGGTGATTGGCGGGAGCGGTGCACTCGGCTCGGCGTTCTGTGAATGGCTGGATCAGGATTCACGCTGCGCGATTGTCCGGGCGTTGACGCGCCACACCTCACCGGGACTGGATCTGGAACAGCCTGAAAGTATTGCCAGCGCCGCCGCCGAATTGGCCGCCGAAGCGCCGTATCAGTTAATTGTGCACGCCGCAGGACTGCTGCATCGGGGCAACATCAAGCCTGAAAAAACCTTTGCTGCGATTGATGCAGAGGCGCTCCAGGCAGTGTTTCAAGTGAACACCCTGGGGCCCGCGCTGGTGTTGCGGCATTTTTTGCCGTTGCTTGATCCATACGGCGCAATGGCCATGCTTTCGGCCAAAGTCGGCAGCATTGGCGATAACCGATTGGGCGGTTGGTACGCCTACCGTTCTTCGAAAGCGGCGTTGAACATGCTGATTAAAACCGCCGCCATCGAACTTGCCCGCACCCGGCCTCAAACACGGCTGTTGAGCCTGCATCCCGGCACCGTGATTTCGAGCCTTTCCCAACCTTTCAGCGGCGCCGCTGCAGCCAGGCCGGCGCGGGTCGCGGCGCGTGAATTGCTCTCATTGATTGACCGTCTCGGCGCTGCGGACAGCGGTCAGTTCTTTGCTTATGACGGCGAGCGTTTGCCGTGGTGAGCGCTGGCCAGGTGGCTTGTGATGACTAAAATCAGGCGGTTGTGCCTGGTCCTCGGCGACCAGTTGTCCTTCGACCTTGCTTCATTGCACGCGCTCGATCCCGAGCACGATGCAGTGCTGTTGGTGGAGGTGATGGAAGAAGCCAGCCACGTGCCCCATCACCCGCAAAAAATTGTGCTGATCTTCAGTGCCATGCGCCATTTTGCCGAGGCATTGCGACAGCGTGGAATGCGCGTGCAGTACGTCCCCCTCGACGACCCACAAAACAGCGGCTCGGTGCCCAGTGAACTGCAGCGTTGGCACACACTGTTGAAGCCCCATGAAGTGCACCTCACGGAATGTGGTGATTGGCGCCTGGAGCAGTCGCTAAAGGACTGTGGGTTGCCGATCACGTGGCACGCCGATAGCCGTTTTCTGTGCAACCGCGATGAGTTCAGCGCGTGGGCGGACGGCAAAAAACAGCTGCGCATGGAGTTCTTCTACCGTGAGATGCGCCGCAAAAGCGGACTCTTGATCAATGGCGACGGCACTCCGGTCGGCGGGGCCTGGAACTTTGATGCTGACAACCGCAAGGCACTGCCCAAAGGCGTGTCTGCGCCCTACCCGGCCCGATTCACCGCAGACGCAATCACCGAGGAAGTGCTGACACTGGTGCGCAAACACTTCAGCAGCCACTACGGTTCCCTCGACACCTTCGACTATCCGGTCACCCATGCCGACGCCCAGGCATTGTGGGACTACTTCCTGGAGTATGGCCTGGCGGCTTTTGGCGACTATCAAGACGCCATGGCCAGCGACGAGCCGTTTCTGTTTCATGCACGTATCAGCGCCGCGCTTAATATCGGCCTGCTGGATGTGCGACAGCTGTGCAGCGACGTCGAGGCCGCCTATTGGGCGCACAACGTTCCGCTGAATGCGGCTGAAGGTTTTATCCGGCAACTGATCGGCTGGCGTGAATACGTGCGAGGGGTTTATTGGCTGAAGATGCCGGACTATGCCCATGGCAATTCATTCGGTAACAGCAGGCCGCTGCCCGAGTTCTACTGGACAGGCGACACCCGGATGAATTGCATGCAGCAAGCCATCGGCCAAAGCCTGGAGCATGCCTATGCGCACCACATTCAACGGCTGATGGTGACCGGTAACTTTGCGCTGCTCGCCGGCATCGCCCCGAGTGAGATCTGCACCTGGTACCTGGCGATCTACATGGACGCTTTCGATTGGGTGGAACTGCCAAATACGTTGGGCATGGTGATGCACGCCGATGGCGGTTACCTGGGCTCAAAGCCTTACTGCGCCAGCGGCCAGTATATAAAACGGATGTCTGACTACTGCCGAAACTGTGCGTACAAAGTCACTGAAAGCACCACTGAAGATGCCTGCCCTTTCAATTCGTTGTACTGGCATTTTGTGATGCGCCACGCCGACCTGCTGCGCCGAAATCAACGCATGGGCATGGTCTACAAAAACCTCGACCGCATGCCTGAATCCAAACAACAAGCGCTTTGGCAACGCGGGCAGAATTTGCTCGCCAAACTGGATGCGGGCGAGTCGATTTAGAAACACGGCACGCGTTGATTTCCGGCTCGACGACTCCCAACACCTTAACGGGCCATGGCGTAAGCGCACCAAGGTTGGTGCGCAGAATTTCAAGGTACAACCAGCGCGACCATCCGCTTAGCGTGCTTGAACTTTCATTCTTTTAGCTCAACGCTAGAAGCTCTATTTCAAAAATAAGTGTTGCGTTAGGGGGTATTTTGCCCGGAACACTTGAGGCGCCATAGGCATAATCTGGCGAAATAGTCAGTTTGCTCTTTTGGCCGACACTCATTTTTGCGACACCTTCGTCCCAGCCCTTGATGACATCTCCTTTGCCTATTGTGAACTTAAGTGGGCCGCGATTTACGCTCGAGTCAAACTGTGTTCCATTCTCCAGCATACCGGTGTAGTGAACGGTGACAGTTTGCCCTGTCTGGGGAAATGTAATTCCGTCACCCGGTGTAATCGTCTCCAGTGTAACGCCCATGTGCAATTCCTCGTGTGTTGGCGCAGCAACTGACTAACGCCCTCGCCTCAATCCTTTGTCAAATGCTCTCCGACGTCTACTGTCATTTATTACAGTTTTTAGCGTTTTTGGTTATGTATTGGATAAAGAAAAAAACAATCCATACATCAACTATTCAGGTGATCAATCGTGGCGCATTGCATTGACCCGCGCTTCGGCAAGCACACACAGCATCTCGAACATGATCGTGGCGGCATTCAGCGCGGTCATTCCCGTGGGGTCGAGGTCTGGCGCTACCTCGACCACGTCCCCGCCAATCAGATTCAGCCCTCGCAAGCCCTTGATCATTCGAAGCGCCTCGCGCATCGACAGCCCGCCCGCTTCAGGTGTACCGGTGCCCGGCGCAAATGCCGGGTCCAGGCCGTCGACGTCAAACGAGACGTAGGTTTTGCCGTCGCCGACCACGCGCCTGATTTCCGTGAGCACGCCTTCTACGCCCAACTCATCAAACTCATCGATGAAGATCACCCGCATCCCGCATTCAAGGCTGTAATTGGCAGTTCCGGAATGTTCTGAACCGCGTATGCCGATCTGGATAGTGCGCTTGGGGTCCAGCAGTCCGTCTTCAACGGCACGTCTGAATGGCGCTCCGTGGAAAAATTTGGAGCCGTAAAGGCTGTCCATGGTGTCGGTGTGCGCATCGAAATGAATCATGCCGATGGGGCTGTCTTTAGCGATGGCCTTGAAAATGGGGTAAGTGATGGAGTGGTCACCACCCACCGTCAGCGGCATGATGTTGCGACGCTGAATTTCGTTGTAATAGTGCTCGATGCAAGTGTGTGCAGCTTCAAGCGCATACATCTGTTCTATAAACACGTCACCCATGTCCCGAATGCGGCACATCTCAAACGGTGCAATACCGGATGCCGGGTTTTTAGTTCGCATCAAACATGATTGCTGGCGAACACCACGCGGCCCCATACGGGCGCCTGGCTTAAATGAAGTACCGCCGTCAAACGGCACACCGATCATCCCGATATCGACATCATTTAGACTATTAGCCAAAGGCGCACGCATAAACGTTGCGATCTCAGAAAAACGGGGACGCTTTTGTGGATCATAGTCTGTGCCGTCAGGAAAGTGCTCTCGACGCGTGTTATCAACCATACAGACTCCTGTTGTATCTTCAGTACATTTTGATGAGGGTTTACTACTCACTTTGCGACCCACATCACGTGCCAGGAATCTTCGCTTAAAAAAACCGACAACAATATTGCAAGATACAAAATACATAGTTTTGGAAATGTTGAACCTACCGCTAACGCTGTCCGACAGCCCAGCCTGTGCTGGACATCGCCTATCCAAACTGGTATCAGAAGGCACAAGACACACGGTGAATTACCCATGAAAGAACCACTTTACAACCTCAGGCTGTTACGTATTTTTTTGTGCGTGGCCAAATGCAAAGGCTTTTCAGCCGCGCAGCAAGAGCTGAAAATGTCGACCTCAGCCATCAGCACTTACATGAGCCAACTTGAAAGTCAGTTGGGCATGCTTTTGTGTAACCGTGGCAGGTCCGGCTTCAGCCTTACCAGCAAAGGACAGCTTATATATCAACAAGCCGTCGATATATTTTCGCAGATAGATAACTTTGAGCATTATGTATTGGAGCTCAAAGGCGAATTGCGCGGTGTGTTGTCGCTGGGCATTCTAGATTCAATGTTAAGTGACCCAAAAATAAACATCGTCGATATCATTGGCGAGTTCACCCGGCACAATCCACGGGTGCACATCAACTTGAAAATACTCGGGCCTTTTAAACTGCAACGTGAAGTCATCGAAGGCAAACTGGACTTGGCCATTGGCTCTCTGCCCACTAAAATGAGCGGTCTTAAATACACCAGCCTCTACATAGAACAACACTGGCTTTACTGCAGCGATCGTCATCCCTTATTTAAGGAGAGCGAGCTGGACGTTGCCGCCATCACGGGTCAAAGGCTGGTCGGGCGCGGGTATTGGTCCAGCACGGAGGCACTGCGTCATGGTTTCAAAGACTGCTCCGCCACCGTGGACAGCATGGAGGCCGAGTTAATCCTGGTGTTGTCCGGCAGCTATATTGGTTATCTGCCAGACCATTTGGCGCAGCGCTGGGTCGCTGAGCAACGTTTGAAAGTGCTGCGCCCCGATACGTTTGGCTACACGGCGGAATTTTCGCTGATCGTTAAAAATGGTCGCTCCAGAGAACCGCTCATACAAGCGCTGAAAACAGGCATGAGTGCCACGTTCAAGTGATCGCCACCGCCGTTTTGCAAACCGCCGCTGGGTGGTCTGGCAGGATTTGCTCACTGACTTACACTGCGATAGGTCCCAGCACAAAATCCGGGCGTCACGTAATGAAGTGTGTGAAGCCGAGATGAAAACCACTACCACCCTTTTGCTCTGCCTGCTCGCGGCCCCCGCCTCGCAGGTGACTGCGCAAGAATTCATACCGCCCATCAAGACCACCTTCGACTGCAGCACGGCCAAGGCAACCATCGAAAAACTGGTGTGCCGCGATCCGCAACTGCTGCAGATGGACATGGAAGTGCTGCGCCTGTATCGCTTGGCGCTCACCGATGAACATTCCGACCCGCGCCCGGATAAAGTCTTGAAAGACCAGCAGTCATGGAGCGTGATTCGTAACCTGTGCGGCGCCGAAGCACAGCCCAAGGCATGCGTCATTGCCCGCTATGCCGAGCGCGCCTACCAACTGCGTCAAGGCTCGGCAATCGTGCGGACCAAAGACCCGGACCGACTCACCGAAGGGCCGCAAGCTTTACGCTGCACCGGCGTCAACACGCCGATATCCGCGACCTTCTTCAACACCCGTCCGGGCGCGGTTTACCTGAAATGGGCATCGACGTCGATCACCTTGAACCAGGTGCCGAGTGACGTGGGAACCCGCTACACCGGCAAGGATAAACAGGGCGATTACAGCTTTTGGCAGAACGGCGAAGTGCTGCAGTTGCAAAAACCGGGTTCAGGTGTCGTCAGCTGCACGGCCGAGTAAGCGTTCAAACGTCTTGCGGGCGATCCTGCACCCACTGCCAGAACAACTGGTAGCCCACTGCCAACACCACCGGGCCGATGAATAGCCCAATGATGCCGCTGGTGACCATCCCGCCCAATGCCCCGATCAATACCACCGGCATTGGCACGTTGACGCCACGGCCCAGCAGCAAGGGTTTGAGCACGTTGTCCACCAGCCCGGCCACAAACACATAAATGGCGAAAATAATGCTGGCTGTGCTGGCGCCTTCGGTCGCGAACACAAACGCAATCACCGGCACGGTAATCAGCGACACCGGCAATTGCATGATGCCCAGCAACAGCACGGCCAAGGCCAGCAAACCGGCGCCGGGAACGCCTTTGATCACAAACCCCAAGCCCACCAGCAACATCTGGATAAACGCGATGCCGACGACGCCCAATGCCACGGCGCGGATGGTTGCGGTGCACAGTTGGGCCATTTGCGGACCTTTGGCCGGACCGCTGACCCGCGATGCAATCTGCACCGCGCTACGGCTGCCCGCCTCACCGTGAGCCATGAAGATACCGGCGATGATCAGGGCGAACATAAAGGTCAGGAAGCCCATGCCGACACCGGCCAGTTTGCTCAACAACCCCAGGCTGAAATGCTTGATCTGCGGGATGTATTTCGCGGTCAGGTCGGGCAGATCGGTAGACGCCTGCACCCACATATCGGAGATCGGCTTACCCACCACAGGCCAACTGGCCACTGAATCGGCCGGTGGCGGAATGTGAAATCCGCCGCCCTTGACCATGACCATCGCGCGCTCGACGGAGTCAGCAATCGAGGTGCCCAACACGTAGATCGGGACCATCAGAATGACGATGGCGATCAGGATGATCAGCGCCGCAATACGCCCGTCCTTTTGCCCCATTGGCCCTTTCAGACGCTGCTGCAAGGGGTACAAGGTGATCGCCAGAATCAACGCCCACAGCATCAAGTCGCGGAATGGCTGGAATATCTCGAAGCAAAACAACACCAGAATGGCGATCAACCCGGCACGGATCAGTACGTCAAGCAGGCTGCGGGTCAGCACTCTTTCGGTGATGGGCGTGGGTTCCATGAAGCCTCCGTGCAGCGCGCTGCAAAGAATAGAAAGGGTCAGCCCAGCATAGACGCTGGATTGATCGCCCACGCACAATCGAACGCGTTTAAAACGTCATCGAGTACCCGCCGAATGTTGGGCATCCTGAGCCACAAAGTGAGCGGCTGCCTCGCCTATCGGTTCTTTCAGCAACAGGAAATAGGCCAGTGCCGACAACACCGCAACCACGGCGCTGATCATGAACGCCGTGGCGAACGAACCGGAGTACTGAATACTGAAACCGGTCACGATAGGGGCCAGCGAACCGGCAATGTAGCCGCCGAAGTTCTGAATCGAGCCGAAGGACGCCACGCGCGGTGTGGCAACGATGGTATTGACGATCATCCAGGCTGTGGCGCTGGCCATGTTGATGAAAAACAGCGCCAGGCATAACAGGATGATGCAACCGGTAAGGTCACTGACAAACGACAACGGCACGGTAAACGCCGCCGCTAATAACAAACCGCTGACGACCGTACACTTGCGACTGCCCAGAATCCCCATGCCGCGCTTGACCAGCCTGTCACACACCCGTCCGGCGATGATCGTGCCGAAGGCGCCGAACAAGTAGGCCAGCGATACCACCCAGGCTGTCTTGAACAGGTCCAGCCCGTGCTCACGCTCGAAGTAACCCGGCAACCAGGTCAGGTGCAACCACAGCATGTAGATCACGCCCATGAAACCGAGGATCGCGCCCCACGTGCTGCGATGTTTGAACAGGTCCAGCCAGTCGGCAAAAAAAGACACCTTGGGTGCTGCGGTGTCGGCAACCGGCACCGGCACGGTCTGCGGTACTGGCGGCAGTTCACCGCTGTCCGCGAGTTGGGCCAGGTACTGCGCTTTGCTTTTGTAGAAGGCAAACCAGCACAGGCCTAAGACCAAGCCGATGACGCCGGTAATGATGAACATGCCACGCCAGCCAAAGTTGACCATGAACAGCGTCAACAGCGGTGGCGCCAGGCACGGGCCAACGCAGGTGGATGACCAGACAATGCCCGTGGGCGTGCCTCGCTCCTCTGCATCAAACCACTCTGACAACGCCTTGGCCGCTGAAGGAAACATCGGCGCTTCGCCCACGCCCAACAGGATGCGCAAACCGATAAACGCGCCAAAACTGTTGACCAGCCCCGACATCGATTGCGCGACCGACCAGGCCAGCAACGAAGCACCCAAGGCGATTTTGCTGCCCAGCCGATCAATCACCATGCCCAGCGGCAACTGGGCGAAGGCGTAGGCAATGGAAAATGCCGACAGCAGAATGCCCATTTGCGAAGGGCTGAGCAGCATGTCTTTCTGGATCGAGGTGTTGGCGATGGACAACGCACTGCGATCCAGATAATTCACGATGCCGATCAGCAGCAGCAAAATGACGGTCAGCGTCTGATACTTCTTCAGTGTTTTCATGGATGCCTTTCTTATTATTGGTTGAGGCATGCAGCGCTCAGAGCTGCCGGGCGGTCACAGCGGCTTGCAGTAGCTCACGACGGTGCAGGTTTTCAATCAGCGCCCGCACACCAAAATCCCAAACCGGCGCTTGGTCGCTGGTGGTGACCCGGTTGCACAACGTACCCAGTTGCGCGTTGCTGATCGCAACCACATCGCCCTGCTTGTGAGTGAAGCCGCCGCCCGGTTGATCGCGGTCCTGCTTGGGCGCAAACAAGGTGCCGAGAAACAGCACCAGCCCATCCGGGTATTGGTGGTTTTCGTTAAGGGTCTGTTGCACCAGGTCCACCGGGTCACGGCTGATCTGGCGCATGGAGCTACGGCCTTCGAGCACGAAGCCGTCTTCGCCGACAACGCGCAGATCAACCTCGGCACGGCGCACGTCGTCCAGGCTGAAACTGTCATCGAACAGACGCAGGAATGGCCCCACCGCTGTCGACGCATTGTTGTCCTTGGCTTTGGACAGCAGCAGCGCACTGCGACCTTCGAAATCGCGCAGGTTGACGTCATTGCCAAGCATCGCGCCGTGGATTTTGCCGGTGCTGGAGACGGCCAATACCACTTCCGGTTCCGGGTTGTTCCAGCTCGATTTAGGATGGATGCCGATCAACGCACCGTGGCCGACGGCGGACAACGGTTGCGCCTTGGTAAATATCTCTGCGTCCGGGCCAATACCGACTTCCAGGTATTGCGACCACAAGCCCTGCCCCACCAACACTTTGCGCAGCGCCTCGGCCTGCTCGGAACCCGGCACAATCTGCGATAAATCGGTGCCTATCTGCGCAACGAGCGTCTCCCGAATGGCTTGGGCCACAGACGGATCGCCTTTGGCCTGCTCCTCGACCACACGCTCCAGCATGCTCGCGGCAAACGTCACGCCAGCGGCTTTCACTGCCTGCAGATCAATCGGTGCCAGCAACCATGGCCGTGTGTTGTCCTGCTGCGCCGGGTCGCTGTTATTCAGCAAGGCTTGCAGCTCAAGCAGTGGCTCGGGCAACCGTAGGCCGCGTAACCAAGTGACGGGGTCGTCGAGTTCGAGCAGCGCCGATATCGTCGCGACATGAGCGCTGATGTCGTAGACCGCAGCATTTTTCAGCAAGACCACCGACGGCCCTTCATTGGGCAGCCAGACACGTCCGACCCAGGTTCCCGAATCAAATACGTGGGCATCGGAGCTTGGTAGCGGCAAGCTGTTTGCAGCAGAGGGGTTATTCATCTCAACACTCTTTGGTTGATGTCAGTGAATCAGCCGCACGGCGTTCAGTGAACCGCGCACGGCCGTTAATCGCGGGCGTGTTCAGCCCAGGGCGCGGTGGCTGCCCTGGCCATCCACCAACCGGGTGATGCCCAGTGGATTGGCATTTTTCAGGGCGTCGGGCAAATGCGCATCGGGAATGTTCTGGTAGCACACAGGGCGCAGGAACCGGTCGATGGCCAGGGTTCCAACAGAGGTGCCCCGGGCATCGGAGGTGGCGGGATACGGCCCGCCGTGCACCATCGCATCACACACTTCAACGCCGGTCGGATAGCCGTTGAGCAGCACTCGGCCGACGCGCTGTTCCAGCAGTCCGAACAGTTCGACAAAGTCGACCAGGTCACTGTCGTCCGCCAGCAACGTGGCGGTGAGTTGACCCTGCAGGGCCCGCACCGCCTGCAACAGTTGGTTTTTATCAGCGGCCAACACCACGACGGTGCAAGGCCCGAACACCTCTTCCTGAAGCAGTTCGTCATGCTCCAATAACAGCTTGATGTCGGCCTCGAACAGTTGCGGTTGTGCCTGATGCCCCTGTTGCGCCGCACCGCTCAGGTGCTTGATGCCCGGGTGTGCGATCAGCGCCGCGACGCCACGACCGTAGCTGGCGAGCGTCCCGGCATTGAGCATGGTTTGCGGCGCCTGTTCGGCCATTTGACCTCGCAGTTGCTCGACGAACTCGCTCATCTGCGGCGAACGAATACCCAGAACCAGGCCGGGATTGGTGCAGAACTGGCCACAGCCTTGCACCACCGAAGCACTCAGCTCCTTGGCGATCACTGCACTGCGAGCCTTTAACGCCTCGGGCAAGGCAATCACCGGGTTGATGCTCGACATCTCGGCGAACACCGGTATCGGTTGCTTGCGTGCGGCAGCCATGTCGCACAAGGCTCGCCCGCCCTTCAGCGAGCCGGTGAATCCAACGGCCTGTATGCCCGGGTGCTGAACCAGCGCCGCCCCCACGCCGCCGCCAAAAATCATATTGAACACCCCGGCTGGCATGCCAGTTTTTTCGGCCGCGCGGATCAATGCTTCAGCCACCTTCTCGGCAGTCGCCATGTGTCCACTGTGCGCCTTGAACACCACCGGGCAGCCCGCGGCCAATGCAGCGGCGGTATCGCCACCGGCAGTGGAGAACGCCAACGGAAAATTGCTGGCACCGAACACCGCTACCGGGCCGACGCCGATCCGGTATTGACGCAGGTCCGGACGCGGCAGGGGTTTGCGCTCGGGCAGTGCCTGATCGATGCGTGCACCGTAGAAATCACCCCGGCGCAGCACTTGAGCAAACAGGCGCATCTGGCCGCTGGTGCGTCCCCGCTCACCTTGAATACGCGCGGCGGGCAACGCCGTTTCGCGACAGGTCAAGGCGACGAAGTCATCGCCCAAGCCATCGAGTTCGTTGGCAATCGCCTCCAAAAATTCGGCCCGGCGCACGGCTGGCAAGTTGCGGTAAATCGGATAAGCCGCTTCAGCGGCGTGTACCGCAGCGTCAACTTCCGTTAGCGTTGCCTGGTAAAAAGCGCCGGGTATTTGCTCGCCCGTGGTGGCATCGACGCTGTGCAACAGTGTCTCGCCTAGCGCACTGCGTGCACCGCCAATGAAGTTATGTCCAGATACCTGCATAAGAGTTTTCGCCTTGTGAGTGGGGAGGTTCAGGTCACGGCACCGATCTGCCAGGGCACAAATTCATTCTGCCCATAGCCGTGCTGCTCGCTTTTGCTGCGCTCGCCAGAAGCGATACTCAACATGAGTTCAAAGATGTACGCGCCGCGTTCCTCGATGCTGGTCGTGCCGTCAGCGATACCGCCGCAGTTCACGTCCATGTCTTCTTCCTGATGCTCGAACACCCGGTTGTTGGTCGCCAGTTTGATCGACGGCGCAGGCGCGCAGCCGTAGGCCGAGCCACGTCCGGTCGTAAACGCGATCAGATTCGCGCCGCCAGCGACCTGACCGGTCGCCGACACCGGGTCGTAACCCGGCGTGTCCATGAACACCAGGCCTTTGGCGCGCACGGCGGCGGCGTACTCGTACACATCCACCAGATTGCTCGAACCAGCCTTCGCTACCGCGCCCAGGGATTTTTCGAGAATGGTGGTCAAGCCGCCGGCCTTGTTGCCCGCAGACGGGTTGTTGTTGAGTTCGGCGTTCATGCGTTCGCAATAGGCTTCCCACCAATGAATGCGTGCGATCAACTTTTCACCGACCTCACGGCTGACGGCCCGACGTGTCAGCAGATGTTCGGCGCCGTAGATTTCCGGGGTTTCCGAAAGAATGGCCGTGCCACCGGCGGCCACTAAACGGTCCACGGCATTGCCCAGCGCCGGGTTCGCGGTGATCCCCGAGTAACCGTCCGAACCTCCGCATTGCAGGCCAACGATCAAGTGCCTGGCGCTGACGCGTTCGCGTTGCACCTCATTGGCTTGTACCAACAGGCTTTTCACTTGCTGGATGCCGCTGGCGATGGTTTTGGATGTGCCGCCAACGCCCTGAATAGTGAATGCACGCAACTGGTCGCTCTTGGTCAGGCCTTGAGTTGCCAGCAGGTCTTCAATCTGATTGGTTTCGCAGCCCAGGCCGATAATCAACACGGCAGCAAAATTGGGGTGAATTGCGTAACCACCCAAAGTCCGACGCAACAGGCCCAGCGCTTCACCGCTCGGGTCCACGGCGCAGCCTGCGCTGTGAGTGAGCGCTACTACGCCGTCAATGTTGGGGTAAGCGGCCAGCGCTTCGGGGTGGATGTCGCGTCTGAAGTAGTCCGCGACGGCACGCGCCACCGTGGCCGAGCAGTTCACCGACGTCAGGATGCCCACGTAGTTACGCGTCGCAACTCGGCCGTCGGCCCGCACGATGCCCTGGAAAAAGGCTTCGGTGGACGGCATTGAATGAGCATCGACACCGAAGGCATAGTCGCGAGAAAAATCGCCCATCTCGACGTTCTGTACATGCACGTGGTCGCCGGCCTCTATGGTCTGGGAGGCAAAGCCAATGATCTGCCCATAACGGCGCAATGGCTGGCCCTTTTCCACCCGAACGGTGGCCACCTTGTGCCCCGAGGGAATCAACTGACGGACGCTGATCTGCTCCTGCTCCAGACGCAAACCGACAGGCAGCGCCTGGCGGGCGATCAGTACGTTGTCCAGGGGATTAAGGCGAATAACGGCTGCGGTGGCGTTGAACGCCGGGGTTTTGGCAATCAGTTCCATGGAACCTCTCAGGAGACGGCAATGCCCGGCCTTGACGTCAATCCGTGAGCTGAGAGACGTGCTGCACCGGCGGGTAAGCTCTTGTTATTACAGGTTCGATGTTCACCGAACGAAGCTGTAATGACTCTAAGGAGCCTCCCGCGTATTTCCCAATGAAAGGTTCCGATTGCGCGATAACCAATGGTTATCAGCATGTCCCGGGGCGCGTTCCGGCGGCAGGCACGTGGTTTGAATGCAGACGTGGTTTGAATGCAGTGATCTTGTGGTGAGGGGATTTATCCCCGTTCGGCGGCGAAGCCGTCGCAGGTTTTGGGGCCGCTGCGCGTCCCATCGGGGATAAATCCCCTCGCCACGCTGGATCAACAGCGGGTCAAATTATGGTTGGCGGGTTAGCGATTCAATCCATGAAACGGGTATGTGGTTTGAATGCAGTGATCTTGTGGTGAGGGGATTTATCCCCGTTTGGCGGCGAAGCCGTCGCAGGTTTTGGGGACGCTGCGCGTCCCATCGGGGATGAATCCCCTCGCCACGCTGGATCAACAATGGGTCAAATTATGGTTGGCGGATTAGCGATTCAAGCCATGAAACGCTAAGGCTCTATGAATTGATCCAAAACTTGAGGGACTGCATCGCTAGCAGGCTAGCTCCCACAGTTGGAATTTCTGCCGGGCTCGGAATTGATGTGCGACACAGATCCAATGTGGGAGCGAGCCTGCTCGCGATAGGGTCATTTCAGGCGACATCAATGCTGGACGTCGATCCGCTTTCGCTGGCACGCAGCTCCCATAGGGAGTCTCGGCCACGGGGATATTGAATGTGAAACCCACTCTCACTGATGGTCTGAATCAGCTGATTTCGCTGGCTCGGCGTTGGCGGGCGCATTCCAGCAGGATGTCGGCGAACTCGCGGGTTGGGCCGGTGAGGCGTTCATGTTTGCGGGTCAGTATTCCGTATTCGAGCGGTGCCAATTGCAGCGGCGTTTCGAGAACCTTCAGCAAGCCACTCTGCACCTGATTGACCACCATCGACTCGGGCAACATGGCGATCATCGGCCCTGATTGCAGCAGGTGCAGAAAGGTCGGCATGGAAATGGTGTCCACGGTATTCGCAGGCGTGGCGATACCGGCAGCGCTGAAGGCGGCTTCCATTCGCGCACGAATCGGGGTGCCGACCGGGTACAGAATCCACGGCCAATCGTTCAAGGCCTCAAGCGAAACCGCGCCCTGCTCGCTGAGGGGATGGCGGTGGTTGACCACCAGGCAAAACGGCTCGGGGCCCAGCGGCTGAAAATCGAACAACTGCATGAAGCGTTCGTCGGTGAAGCGGCCGATGATCAAGTCGAGTTTGTTTTGCTCCAGCATCACCAGCAGATGATCACTGGACTGCTCCACCACTTCGATGGACAACAATGCGCTGCGCGCCTTGATCAGGGCAATCGCCTCGGGCAACACCACCGAAGTGGCGGCAAATATCCCGCCGACTTTCAGAAAACCGTGCCCACCCTTGCGCAGTCGATTGACCTGATCGACAAAGCGCTGCGAGTCGTTCAACGAGACTTGCGCATAGCGCACCACGTACTCACCCAACTCGGTGGGCGGCATGCTGCGAGGCAAGCGCTCGAACAGCGCAAAGCCAAACTGCTCCTCGATGTCGCGCAGCATTTTGCTGAGCGCCGGTTGGCTAAGGTTCATTTGCTGCGCGGTGGTGTGCATGTTGCGAGTACGCGCCAGCGAATCGATCAGCACCAGATGCTTGAACTTCAACCAGTTGCTGAACGCGGAATAAGTGATATCCGTAGGCATCGAGGACACGTCCTTATGAGGCAGAGGGAATGAGATAACCCAGCAGTTTACTGACAGCGGCTGACAATGGCCGGGACTGACGCGTCAGCAAACCCAGGTTGACCATCGAAATGGGTAGCTCGACCGGCAAAATCACCACCATGCCGTAGCGCTGGTAATGCTCGGCCACGTCATTGGGCACCACCGCGATCATGTCCGACGCCTCGATCATCGCCGTGGTGGCCAGAATCGATGCGGTTTCGACGATGTCCAGCGTTTGCACCATGCCCCCGGCCTGCAGCGCACTTTCTACGCGACGGCGCATCGGGCTGCCTATAGGGTGCAGAATCCAGGTCAAGGGCACCAGGTCTGCCAGGCTTAACGTCGCCGCGTGGGCCAGCGCGTGCCCGGGGCGTGCAATGACGCGCATCTGCTCACCCTTTTCGAACAACTGAATATCCAGTCCCTGGCCGTCGATCTGGTCCGGAAGGCGCCCCAGCACCACATCGAAATCGCCACGAATCAATGCCGGCAGCAGCGTATCGCTGGTCCCGACCTCAATGCAGATACGTACTTTGGGGTTGTCCGCTTTGAACGCCAGCACGCCACGGGTCAACAACGTCGGCACCGGGCCCATCACGGTGCCGATGCGCACCAGGCCCGACGCACCCCGCGCCAGTTCCGCGAGCTGCGCTTCGGCGTGCTCGAACTCATGAATGGCCCCGTGGGCGTAACGGATCATCACATCGCCATACAGCGTAGGTTCCATGCCACGCGGCAAACGCTCGAACAGTTTCGCGTCGAGACGCTCTTCCAGCTGTTGCAATAACAGGCTGGCCGCCGGCTGCGTGGTGTGCATCGCAGCGGCGGCGCGGCGCAAGTTGCGGAATTCGCCGAGCGCATTGAGCAGCGCTATCTGGCGACTGGAAATCTTCAGCGGGCTGAACGTTTTTGCGGCTACCTGGCTGGCGAGCACGGAGTCTTCGGGCTGTTTTGACATATCAATTTTGATATCCATCTATACGAATCGACGATTATGCCTATATCGGCCACCACCCTACAGTCGGCTTCCCAAGTGGTCACCTATAAAAAGAGTTTTCCATGAGTATTCGAATCACCCACCTGAGCGTTCGCGACATCCGCTTCCCGACTTCCCGGACACTCGACGGCTCTGACGCCATGAACAGCGCACCGGATTATTCGGCGTCCTACGTGGTGTTGCACACCGATTCCACCGCAGGCCTGGAGGGTCATGGACTGACGTTCACCATCGGCCGCGGCAATGAAATCTGCGTGGCAGCGGTGCAATCGCTGGCGCCGCTGATTGTCGGTTTGACCCTGGAAGAAATCACCGCAGACATGGGCGGCTTCTGGCACAACATCACCGTGGGTGACAGCCAACTGCGCTGGCTGGGCCCGGAAAAAGGCGTGATTCACCTCGCTACTGCCGCCATCGTCAACGCGGTGTGGGACCTGTGGGCCAAGACCGAAGGCAAACCCGTATGGAAACTGCTGGCAGACATGACGCCAGAGCAACTGGTTGCCTGCCTCGACTTCAGCTATGTCACAGACGCCATCACCCCTGAAGAAGCCATCGCCCTGCTCCGCCGCCAGGTGCCCGGCAAAGCCAAACGTGAAGCGCAGATGCTGCACGAAGGCTATCCCGGCTACACCACCGCGCCAGGCTGGCTCGGTTATTCTGAAGAAAAAATGCGCCGACTCGCGCGTGAAGCCGTGGCGGATGGCTGGACCCACTTCAAACAGAAAATCGGTGCCGACCTGGAAGAGGACATGCGCCGCGCCGCGATCCTGCGCGAAGAAATCGGCTGGGAACGCACCCTGATGATGGACGCCAACCAGGTCTGGAGCGTCGATGAGTCGGTGGCGAACATGCGCCGCCTGGCCGCTTTCGACCCGTGGTGGATCGAAGAACCGACCAGTCCCGACGATATCCTCGGTCACGCCACCATCCGCCAGCGTATTGCGCCCATTGGCGTTGCCACCGGTGAGCACTGCCACAACCGGGTGATGTTCAAGCAGATGTTCCAGGCGCAGGCATTGGACTTCTGTCAGTTGGACGCCGCTCGCCTGGGGGGTCTCAACGAAGTGTTGATCGTATTGCTGATGGCCGCCAAGTTCGAGGTGCCGGTCTGCCCGCATGGCGGCGGCGTTGGTTTGTGCGAATACGTGCAGAACATTTCGCTGTTCGATTACATCGCGGTCTCAGGCTCACTGCAAAATCGCGTGCTGGAATACGTCGATCATTTGCACGAGCACTTCCTGGAGCCGGTGGTGATTCGCAACGGTCGCTACATGCCGCCGAAACAACCCGGCTACAGCATCGAAATGACGCCTGAAACACTCGAACGCTATCAGTACCCGAACGGCGCGGTGTGGGTTGACCTTGCCCAATCCTGATCGATAAACAGCACCTGCCGTTCGCGCAACGGCACAATGGCGCCTTTTTACCGGGCGCCAACACACGCGCACTTGCCAACATTAGGACTATAAAAATGACAATCCTAAGCACTGCTGCGGTTGCCCAGGCCCCCGCGGCTTGTGATGAACAGCGTTTGACAAATTTACTGCTGCGTAAACTGATGCCACTGCTGGTTGTGGTGTACGTCATGAGTTTTCTGGACCGCACCAACATTGCCCTGGCGAAAGCCAGTATGGGCATCGACCTTGGGCTATCGGCTGCGGCCTATGGCCTTGGCGCCGGGTTGTTTTTCCTGACCTATGCGCTGTTTGAAGTACCGAGCAACCTGATCATGCAGAAGGTCGGCGCGCGGTTCTGGATCACGCGCATCATGATCACCTGGGGTTTGCTCTCGGCGGGCATGGCGTTCGTCCAGGGCGAAACCTCGTTCTACATCATGCGCCTGCTGCTGGGCGTTGCCGAAGCGGGCCTGTTCCCCGGCGTCATGCTGTACCTCACTTACTGGTTCAACCGCGAACAACGGGCCCGCGCTACCGGGTACTTTCTGCTTGGGGTGTGCCTGGCCAATATCTTGAGCGGGCCGTTGGGCGGTGCACTGTTGCAACTCGATGGCTGGCTCGGTTTCCATGGCTGGCAGTGGCTGTTTGTGCTTGAAGGTTTACCTGCGGTCGCGCTGGCCTATGTGGTGTGGAAGAAACTGCCTGACGGCCCTTCCTCCGCCTCGTGGCTGTCGGCGGCTGACGCCCGGGAAATCGAAGACCGTTTGACAGCCGAAAGCCAGGACGCGCCGCAACAAACGCGCCTCGGGCAGATGCTGCGCGATAAACAGATCTGGCTGGCAATTGCCGTGTACTTCGTGCACCAGATCACCATTTACACCGTTATCTTCTTTCTGCCGGGCATCATCGGCACTTACGGTAAGTTGTCGCCACTGCAGATCGGTTTGCTGACGTCTGTACCATGGATTGCGGCGGCCATCGGCGCTGCCACTTTTCCGCGGCTGGCCACGTCACCGCAACGTTGCCGGCGCATTCTGTTCTTCGGCCTGCTGACCATGTCGGCCGGGCTGCTGCTGGCCTCGTTCTCCAACTCCTATATAGGGCTTATCGGCTTTTCACTGACGGCGCTGATGCTGTTCGTGGTGCAGTCCATCGTCTTCGTGTTCCCCTCCAGCCGCTTGAGCGGCACCGCGTTGGCCGGTGGTCTGGCGTTCGTCACGACCTGCGGCTTGCTCGGTGGTTTTGTCGGGCCTTCCGTCATGGGGCTGATCGAGCAAACGACTGGCAGCACGCGCAATGGCTTGCTGGTGATCGCAGGCCTGTTGATCGTTGCCGCGCTGATCAGCACCCGGCTGCGCCAAGGGCAAGAGACGCCGGCCTGAGGTGATTCATTGCGGGCAGGTACGATGCCCTGCTTGCGGAAAATGGCGGAAGGCAGCCGGAGTCGAACCTGCCCGGGAACGGATGCCGTCCCCAGCCGGGTTTGAAGCCCGGCCGCGCCACCGGGCGCGATTGCCTTCCTTGAACTCAGTGCCCCTGTTGCTGGGCCAATGCGTTGTCGAGCCGTATCTGGCGTTTGTCACCCAAACGCCGGGTCAGGCCGAGACGGTCGAAGTATTCGAGTATCTGGATGCTGCGCTTGCGGCCCAAACCGACTGCATCGCGAAACGCCGCGACTTGAACCACCGGGTTATCCCCCGCCAATTGCACAAGCTTAGACGCCAATTGGCGCAACACCGCATCGGTGTAAAACAGGTCGCGTACCACTTGGTGAACCCGTCCCATGCGCGCCATTTTTCGCAGCAGCAACCGTACCTCCACCTCATCCTGACCCAGTTCGCGGACCCACGGCGCGTCGAACGCTGCCCGTTCGAACGCCGGCTGCAATTGCTGCCACAACGCTTCGTCCTCTGCGCTCAGGCGCACCTGGTGTTCGGGCAAGTGCAACCATGCGCCACTGTTGACGATGGCGCCGCTGCGCAGCAGTTCGTCGAGCAGGCTGATGAACGCCGGGCGCGCAAGTGCCGTACCGCTGAAGCGGCGCAAGCGATCGCGGTCCGGTCCCATTTGGTCGGGCTCGAGTTGATGAAAGCGTGTCAGCTGTTCCAGCATCGCCCGTTTCAATGCATCCCAACGCTGGGCACTGAACAGGCGTTGGCCTTGGCGCGTGTCGATCAAGCGCACATCAGGCGGCAGCGTCCAGCTCTCCCGCAGACGATTGAACTGGCGCTCAAGTTGCTGCGGGTCGAGCCCGGTATCACTGCTGGCCAGCAGCGCGGGCAATGCCTGTTCCAGGCTTATCGTTGATTGAAGGGTGTGCAGTTGAGCCAGTCGTTCGGGGCTGCGGCGTTGCCGAGTGGGCGCAAACGGATCAAGTAGGCGTCCACCGCCAAGCGTGCGCTGGGCGCTTTGGTCGCGCAGGATCAGCGTATCGCCCTTCACTGCCTGTACGGGTGAGTTCAACAGGATTTGCGCAACCGTCCGCTCGCCGGGCGCCAGGGTTGTGCCTTCAAGCAACGCCACGCGACCGGTGACGTTCTGGGTGCCGAGGTGCACGTGCACCGCCTGAAAATGTTCAAACGCCTTGCTTTCGCTGGCCAGCAACTGCAACTCGATATCGATGCGCCGGGTGGGTGCGAACAGCCACTCGGCCAGCAACCAGTGACCACGGTGAATCTGCTTCAGCTCCAGGCGCTCCGCGCTGAGATTCAACGCAACGCGCTGACCGGCGACCGCACGTTCCGCGGGTTGATTTTGCGCATGCAGGCCACGCACACGAACCGGTTTGCCCATGGGGCCAAGCAGCAGCGAATCGCCGACAGCGACCTGGCCAGACAGCGCGGTGCCGGTCACCACAATGCCAGCGCCGGCCACGCTGAACGCCCGATCAATCGCCAGCCGAAAACCACCCAGGGTGGCGCGCTGAAGGACGTGTTTTTGCGCCTCGAGCAAAGCGCTGCGCAGCGTATCGACGCCCTCAAGGGTCACGCTCGACAGCGCTATCAATGGCGCATCGGCATAGGGCCCCGGTGCCAGCAGCGTCTGGACCTGGTGCTCGACGGCGGTCACCCGCGCCGGATCAACCCGGTCACATTTGGTGATCGCGATCAGCGCCCGTGGAATGCCCAGCAGTTCGACAATCGCCAGATGTTCGCGGGTTTGCGGCATCACCCCGTCGTTGGCGGCGACCACCAGCAGCACCAGATCGATCCCTTGCGCACCGGCCAGCATAGTGTGCGTGAAGCGTTCATGGCCCGGCACGTCGATAAACCCGGTCAGCGGCGCCCCGGGCTCCAGCGCGGCATACACATAGCCGAGGTCGATGGTCATGCCGCGCTCACGTTCCTCGCGGCGCCGATCACCGGCCTGCCCGGTCAGTGCTTCAAGCAACGACGTCTTGCCGTGATCGACGTGCCCCGCCGTGCCGACAATCACCCTCGTACCTTCAGTTGCTCAAGTTGTGCCAACCACGCCGGCTCGTCGTCCAGTTGCCGCAAGTCGAGCCATAACGCGTCGTCATCGATGCGCCCCAGCACCGGGATTGCCAATTCTCGAAAAGCCCCTTCCAGCCCCAGCAGTTGCCGTCCGCGCAGGCGTTTGGACACCTTGGGCCTTAGACACAGCGCGGCACTTGGCAGCCGTGCGACGGGCTGGCTCCCGCTGCCGATCATGCCCAGTGCGGACACTGCCATGACGTTCCAGTCTTCGCCCAACACGCGCGCCAGTGACGGTTGCAATCGTTGGGCTTGGGCGCAGATATCTGCCTGCGGCCGTGTCAGCAGGCGCAGGCTGGGCAGGCGTTCGGCCAGTCGGTCGGGGTTGCGATACAAACCGAGCACGGCTTCGAGCGCCGCCAACGTCAGCTTATCGACGCGCAGTGCACGCTTGAGCGGGTTCTTCTTGATTTTGGTAATCAGGTCTTTACGGCCGACGATCAATCCTGCCTGCGGGCCACCCAACAACTTGTCGCCGCTGAAGGTGACGATGTCCGCGCCATCGAGCAATGCCTGGCGCACCGTTGGCTCGGCGGGCAGGCCCCATCGGGTCAAGTCGAGCAGGCTGCCGCTGCCAAGGTCTTCCAGCAGTGGCAAATCGTTTTGGTGGGCCAACGCGGCGAGTTCTGCGGTCGGCACACTCGCGGTGAAACCCTGAATGTTGTAATTGCTGGCGTGTACACGCATCAGCAAACCCGTGCGCGGGTTGATGGCCGCCTGGTAATCCTTGGCGTGCGTGCGGTTGGTCGTGCCGACTTCATGCAGTTTTACGCCGGCGCGCGCCATGATGTCGGGAATGCGAAAAGCACCGCCGATTTCGATCAACTCACCCCGCGAGATGATGCCTTCCTTACGGGCTCCCAGACTGTTGAGCGTCAGCAACACCGCGGCAGCATTGTTGTTGACCACCGTGACGGCTTCGGCACCGGTTAATTCGCGAATCAACCCTTCAATCAGATCGTCGCGGTCGCCACGCTTGCCGCTGTGCAGGTCGAACTCCAGATTCAGCGGATAACGCGCGGCCATTTGCACTGCTTCGATGGCTTCCTCCGGCAACAACGCTCGCCCCAGATTGGTGTGCAACACCGTGCCGGTCAGGTTGAACACGCGGCGCACCTGGCTACGGTGCTGGGTGGCCAAGCGTTCACCGGCCCTGCCCGCTAACACTTCTGGGGTTATTTCGACGGCTGCCAGTTGCCCTGAAAGCACCGGCTCACGCAGGTCATCCAGTAATTGGCGCAGGCTCGCCAGTAACGCATCGCGCCCAAAACGCTCAGCCATCGGCTGGCATGCCGGGTGACGCAGCAGACTGTCGATGGAAGGGAGACGCAGGGTTGGCGCGGCGGGGCTGGAGGACATCAGGGCTCCTGGAAAGATTGACCGTCGCGTCTGAGTGTAGCCGCTGCGTTCAATCTGCCCCGGGCGCGAACATCAGATTCGGTGCCAGCCGTTGATAGCCCTCCTGTTCCAGACGCATGTCGAGCATCAGGCTGCTGAGGTCGGTCGATAATGCCTCTGCCTCGGCGTCGTTTTCCAGGTACAGCAACTTCAAGTAGCTGCGACAACCGGGGCACACTTCGGCCCGGGTCGGCGCCTGGTTGGCGGCGTGACGGTCATCATCGAGGCTTACGTACTCCAGGCCTTTGCTTTGCTCGCAGTACACGCATTTGACCCGCACCACATGCCATTCACAGGCACACAGCGAACACACCAGATAACGCAAACCGTTGTACTTGGCGCGATGGCGAATCACGCCGGCCATGGCCGGTGAACCGCAGGCCGGGCATTGGCTCAAGCTGTCACCGGGTTTCAGCGCCAGGTTGGGTGTGTTCAGCAACCAATTGCTCCAGGCCACTTGCAACGCAGCGCCCAGAAACGGCACCAATGCGCCAGGAAGCAATGAATATTGGCCGCTGAGCAAGGCAACCGCCCAGGCTTTGCGCTGCCCACCATTGGCGTTGCGCAAGGAGCCCAGTGCCTTGTCGATGCTTGTCTGCATCGGTGGCTGAAAGCGTTCAAGCAAAGCGTCGAGGTACGGCTGCCAATGATCCTCACGCACCAGCGTATCGGCTGCGAAGGGTGGCAGCCCATGCTGCTGGCAAACCTGAAGACGCTGCGGATCGAATGGCTTGGCCAACGAGGCATCGTCCATCAATGCCTGCTGCAGGTGGCACAGTTGCGTCACCAGGCGCAGGTAATCGGCCAATGGATGGCCCGCTGTCAGTTGCTCCAGACGCTGCGCACGCAAGGTAAACAAATTGTGCGGCGGCAGGTGCAGGAACGGGGGCGAACTCGCCGCCGCTTCGATTTCGCCAGGCTCAAGAATCGTCGCCAAGGGTGCTTATCCTTTTTTGCTGAGCGGCCGTTCGGGGTGTTCGTCGCGGGTCACTTCGCGGTACCACAATTCATGGTGCTTCTTCGCCCAGGCGCGGCTTACCCAGCCGTGCAACATCGCACTGATCGAGCCTTTGATCCAGATGCCGGCATAGATGTGCACGATGATGCTCAACACCAGTACAAACCCGGCGAGCGCGTGCAACAGCATCGCCCAGCGAAGGGTGGTAATGCCAAAGTAAACACTGAACCAGGCGCGCCAGATAATCAGTCCGCTGAACAACAGCGCCAGCATGCACGCCAACAATGTCCAGAACAGCAGCTTTTGCCCGGGGTTGTACTTGCCAATCGGCGGTACGCCCTCCTCTTCATTCTTGATCACTCGCCCGACACGTTTGAGCCATAAGCCGTCGTTGTGAATAAAGAAGTTAGCGCGCCAGAAGCGGATCACCAGTCCCAGGAACAACACGAACATCACCACGCCCATGTACGGGTGCAATATCCGTGTCCACGGCCCACCGCCGAACAGATTACTCAGCCAGAACAGCGCCGGATGAAACAACGCCAGCCCCGAGAGCGCGGCCATGAAAAACAGGATCGCCACCAGCCAGTGATTGGTGCGCTGGTTGGCGGTGTAGCGAAGAATCTGTTTGCGGATCATGGTCTGTCCTCCCCGCGCGGATCGAAGGTGTGCACCGCCGGATCGACTTCATGCACCGCCGGGTCTTTGAAGGGTGGCAACTCATCCTCTTCGACGATCTGCGGGCCGATGCGCACGTAGTGGAAGAACCCGGCCAACACCGCAGCCCCCATCGCGAGCAGCGCCAGCGGTTTGCTCACGCCTTTCCACAACCCTACCAACGGGCTGATCGCCGGGTCTTTAGGCAACCCGGCGTATACCTGTGGGGTATCGGCATGGTGCAGCACGTACATCACGTGCGTACCGCCGACGCCGGCCGGGTCGTAGAGCCCGGCGTTGTCGAAACCACGACTTTTCAGATCAACGATGCGCTCGGCGGCGTGGACCTTCATGTCTTCCTTGGTGCCGAACACGATGGCACCGGTCGGACAGGTTTTGACGCAGGCAGGTTCAAGCCCCACCGCAACCCGGTCGGAACACAGCGTGCACTTGTAGGCCTTGTGATCCTTTTGTGAGATGCGCGGAATGTTGAACGGGCACCCGGTAATACAGTAGCCGCAGCCGATGCAGTGGTCCTGATCGAAGTCGACGATGCCATTGGCGTGCTTGATGATTGCACCGGGGCTTGGGCAGGCGGCCAGGCAACCGGGTTCATCGCAGTGCATGCAGCCATCCTTGCGAATCAACCATTCCAGATTGCCGGCATCGGTTTCGTGCTCGGTGAAGCGCATCAGGGTCCAGGTTTCTGCGCTCAGGTCTTGCGGGTTGTCGTAAGTGCCGAGGTTGTGGCCGACCTCGTCGCGCAGCTCGTTCCATTCCGAGCAAGCGACCTGGCAAGCCTTGCAACCAATGCATTTGGTGGTGTCGATCAGCTTCGCCACTTCTTCCTGCTGGCGGACGGACGACGGCACGGTGGTGGTGGCCGAACGGGCAATAATGTCTTGGCTGGCCATCTAAATTTTCTCCACGTTGACCAGGAACGACTTCGATTCCGGGGTCTGGGAATTGCCATCGCCGAGGAACGGCACCAAGGTGTTGGTGAGATAACCGTGGCGCGTCAGCCCGGTAAAACCCCAGTGCAGCGGGATGCCGACGTGGTGCACCACTTGGCCGTTAACCTGCAGCGGACGAATCCGCTTGGTCACCACCGCCACCGCTTCAATGAAACCGCGCTTGCTGCTGACCCGAACCCGGTCACCGGCAACGATGCCCTTCTCTTTGGCCAACACTTCGCCGATCTCGACGAATTGCTCTGGCTGGGCAATCGCGTTGAGCTTGCAATGCTTGCTCCAGAAGTGGAAATGCTCGGTCAACCGGTAGCTGGTGGCGGCGTACGGGTAATCCTTGGCCACGCCGAGGGTTTCCCACACGGAATCGAAGATGCGCGCCGCCGGGTTGCTGGTGGCTTTCTTGTTGTTGGGGTGCAATGGGTTGATGCCAATGGGCGTCTCGAACGGTTCGTAATGCTCAGGAAATGGCCCTTCGGCCATTTTGTCGACAGCAAAGAAACGCGCCACGCCTTCGGGGTTCATGATGAACGGGTTCATCCCGGCCTCCGGCGCGACGTCGGCCTTGTAGTCCGGCACGTCGGTGCCGGTCCAGACCTTGCCGTTCCACCACACCAGCCTTTTGTTGTCGGCCCACGGTTTGCCTTGCGGATCGGCCGAAGCGCGGTTGTACAGAATCCGTCGGTTCATTGGCCAGGCCCAGGCCCAACCCAGATGTTGCTTCATGCCGAACGGATCGCTGTTGTCGCGCCGGGCCATCTGGTTGCCCATTTCGGTCCAACTGCCGCAGAAAATCCAGCAACCGGACGCCGTGCTGCCGTCGTCCTTGAGTTGAGCGAAACCGGACAGTTGCGAATTGCCCTTGACCGCCGCGCCGGTGACATCGGTGAAATCCGTCACCGCATAGCCGTTGATTTCCTTGGCCAACTCCTCGGGCGAAGGCTCGTCGGTGATCTTGTACGGCCACGACAGTTTCAGGATCGGGTCGGCAAATGCCCCGCCGTTGGCCTGGTACCGTTTGCGCAGGCGCAGGAACAACTCGCTCATGATCCGTACGTCCGTTTGCGCTTCACCCGGACCATCGGCGCCTTTCCAGTGCCATTGCAGCCAGCGGCTGCTGTTGACCAGCGAGCCGTCCTCCTCGGCAAAACACGTCGTGGGCAGGCGAATGACTTCAGTCTGAATGTCGGCTGACGTGACGTCGTTATAGGGTCCGACGTTTTTCCAGAACTCCGAGGTTTCGGTGGACAGCGGGTCCATGACCACCAGCCATTTGAGCTTGGCCAATGCCGCCATGACCCGGTTTTTGTCCGGCAGCGCAGCAATCGGATTGAAACCCTGGCACATATAGCCGTTGACCTTGCCCTGCCCCATCAGGTCGAACATTTTCAAAATGTCGTAGTTGGGGATGTCGAGTTTTGGCAAGTAATCGTAGGCCCAATGGTTTTCCACCGTGGCGTTGGCGCCGTACCAAGCTTTCATCAGGCTGACGTGGAATTTTCCGTAGTTCTGCCAGTACGACAGCTGCCCCGGCCGCAGCGGCTTGAGGGCCCGTTTTGCGATGTAGGTGTCGTAATCCTGTTCGCCATCGGCGGGCAGCGTCAGGTAACCCGGCAGCGAGTTGGAGAGCAAGCCCAGATCCGTCAGGCCCTGAATGTTGGAATGCCCACGCAAGGCATTGACGCCTCCGCCCGGCATCCCGACATTGCCCAGCAGCAGTTGCACCATCGCCGCACTGCGGATGATTTGTGAACCGATCGAATGCTGCGTCCAGCCCAGCGCATACAGAATCGTCATGGTCTTGCCCGGTTGCGAGCACGTGGCGATCTCTTCCCAGATTTTCTGGATCGCGTCCACCGGCATCCCGCAAATCTGGCTGGCCAGATCGATGTTGTAGCGGCTGTAGTGCACTTTCATCAATTGATAAACGCAGCGTGGGTCTTGCAGCGTCGGGTCGACTTTGGCGAAGCCGTCGTCACCAATTTCATAACCCCAACCGGACTTGTCGGTGTAGGTACGTTTGGCCACGTCGTAGCCGCTGAAGATCCCGTCCTCGAAACTGAACCCCGCTTTGACGATGAACGACACATCCGTATAGGCGTTCACGTATTCGTGCTGGATCTTGTCTTCGGTCAGCAGGTAATTGATCAGCCCGCCCATGAAGGCGATGTCGGTGCCGGTACGAATCGGCGCGTAATAGTCGGCCACCGAGGCGGTCCGGGTAAAACGCGGATCGACCACGATCAGGCGTGCCTTGTTATGCGCCTTGGCTTCGGTCACCCATTTGAAGCCACAAGGGTGCGCTTCTGCTGCGTTGCCACCCATGACCAGGATCAGATTCGCGTTAGCAATATCAGTCCAGGTATTGGTCATGGCACCACGGCCGTACGTCGGGGCAAGACTTGCCACCGTCGGGCCGTGTCAGACACGCGCCTGGTTATCAAACCCCAGCATGCCGAGACTGCGAATGACCTTGTGCGTCAGGTAGCCCGCTTCATTGGACGCCGCTGACGCCGCCAGAAACCCGGTGGTCAACCAGCGGTTCACCGTTTGGCCTTGCGCATTCTTTTCAATGAAGTTGGCGTCGCGGTCAGCCTTCATCAGGTCGGCGACACGGTCCAGCGCTTCATCCCAGGAAATACGCGTCCACTCGGCACTGCCGGGTTTGCGCACTTGCGGGTATTGAAGTCGGCTTGGGCTGTGAATGAAATCCAGCAAACCCGCGCCTTTGGGGCAAAGTGTGCCGCGATTCACCGGGTGGTCGGCGTCACCTTCTATATGGATGATGCTTTGCGTGACGTTTTTGGCCTGGTCACCCTGGCTGTACATGATCAATCCGCAACCGACCGAGCAATACGGGCAGGTGTTGCGGGTTTCATGGGTATGGGTGAGCTTGAAATGACGCACCTGTTCGGCGAAGGCTGGCGTTGGGAGCATGCCCAGCGCGCCGAGGCTCGAACCTGCAAGGCCGATTCCTGCGACCTTGAAGAACTGACGACGGTTGAGGTCCATCGTTCACTCCTGATCAATGATAGCCCGGTACTTGAGCCGGGTTTTTCTGGGCAAACACAGTTGCGGCAGTTTCCCTGCCGATACTTCAAACCTTAGTCAATGAAGGGGCATACCGTATGAAAACCGACCGTCGGCGGCCTCTAGGACGCCATCGCTGGCTAGCCAGCCTCCTACAGGTCGGGGGTGAATCCTGGATTTGTGCCGTCAACGCAGCCCCGTAGGAAACCGGCTCGCCGGTGATGGCGATTTCAAAGGCACCATCGCTGGCAAGCCAGACTCCTACGGATCGGTGATGAAACACGGATTTGTGCCGTCAACGCAGCCCCGTAGGAAACCGGCTTGCCGGTGATGGCATTTCCGAAGACGCCATCGCTGGCAAGCCAGACTCCTACAGGTCGGGGGTGAATCACGGATTTGTGCCGTCAACGCAGCCCTGTAGGAAACCGGCTTGCGGGTGATGGCGATTTCAAAGGCGCCATCGCTGGCAAGCCAGACTCCTACGGATCGGGGGTGAATCACGGATTTATGCCGTCAACGCAGCCCCGTAGGAAACCGGCTCGCCGGTGATGGCGATTTCAACGGCGCCATCGCTGGCAAGCCAGTCTCCTACAGGTCGGGGGTGAATCACGGATTTATGCCGTCAACGCAGCCCCGTAGGAAACCGGCTCGCCGGTGATGGCGATTTCAAAGGCGCCATCGCTGGCAAGCCAGACGCCTACAAAAACGGTGCTGCCACAGGGCTTGGCGTTTATCATTGCTTATCGCCTACCCACGCTTTTTAGAGACTGCGCATGACTTTCGATTTTGATCAGGTTTTCGACCGCCATGACACCGGCAGCACCAAATGGAGCCGCTATCCGGCCGATGTGTTGCCGATGTGGGTGGCTGACATGGATTTCGCTGCGCCCCCGGTGATTATCCAGGCCCTGCAAAAACGACTGCAGCATCCGATGCTCGGCTACAGCATGGCTCGGCACGAGGTGCGCGAAGCCATCGTCGCCGACCTCTGGAACAAATATGCCTGGCGTGTAGAGCCTCAATCGCTGATTTTCCTGCCGGGTGTGGAGTCTGGCTTCAACATGGCGTTGAAAGCGCTGGTGCAATCGCAACAGAACGTTGTGGTGCAAGTTCCCAACTACCCGCCGCTGCGCCATGCGCCGACCCATTGGCAGTTGAACAAGGTCGAGCTGAACTTCGATGAACAAGCAGACGGCACATACACCACACCACTCGACACTTTGCGCAACTCGCTGGCTGGCGGCGGTGCACTGCTGCTGAGTAACCCGCACAACCCGTTGGGCAAGGTTTTCCCAAGGGAAGAATTGCAGGCAATCGCCGATATCTGCCTGCAGCAGGATGCCTGGATCATCTCTGACGAGATCCACGCTGAACTCTGCTTCGATGGCCGAGTTCACGTCCCCACGGCGTCGCTAAGCCCGGCCATCGCCCAGCGCACCATCACCTTGATGTCAGCCAGCAAGGCCTACAACATCGCCGGCCTGAAGACTTCGTTCATGATCATCGAAGACCCGGCACTGCGTGAGCGCGTCAATCAAAGTCGCTGCGGGATGGTCGACAGCGTCAACCCGTTGGGCCTTGAAGCCACGCGTGTGGCCTACACCGAAGCCGAGCCGTGGCTGGCAGAGCTGAAGGTGTACCTGCAAGGCAATCGCGATTATCTGGTGGAGGCTGTGCGCACCCGATTGCCAGGCATCACCATGAACGTTCCGCAAAGTACCTATCTGGCATGGCTGGATTGCTCGGCACTGGACCTGCAGGACCCGCAGCAGTTTTTTCTGCAGCACGCCAAAGTCGGTCTGAGCGCTGGCCTGGATTTCGGCGATGACAAGCAACAGTTCGTACGCCTGAACTTCGGTTGTCCGCGCGCCTTGCTCGAAGAAGGCATCGCGCGCATGGAACGCAGCTTGCGCCGCTGAGATCCTCGCAAATCCAGTCTAAAACTGCCGAAACGCCCTCGACCGCGAAAAACAGTCGAGGGCGAGCGCAAAGCTGATTCCTGCTAAAAAATGAACCCGCCGATAAAAACAGCCCTCATAAACTTCAGGCGCCAGAAAGTCAGGCCCTACGTTTGTAGCACTCACCAAACGAGAGCCGGGCATGAGTTTTATTGTATGGGTTGCGGTGTTGGGTGCCGTGCTGTTGACGCTGGCGTTAACATCGTCGTATCTGCGCTGGATGCCGGTCACCACATCAGCCGTTTGCCTGGTGCTGGGCGTGGTTATCGGCCCTTCTGCATTGGGATTGCTGAATCTCAACACGGATGACGCTTCGAGTTGGATGGAGCACCTGACGGAAGTCGCGGTGTTGTTCTCTTTATTCGTCTGCGGCTTGAAGCTGCGTTTGCCGCTGAAGGACAAAAACTGGCGAATCGCGTTTGGCCTGGCCGGGCCGGTCATGGTGCTGACCATTGCTGCGGTGTGCCTGTTGCTGCACTACGGTTTTCAAATCTCTTGGGGCGCATCGGTGTTGATCGGCTCGATCCTGGCGCCGACCGATCCGGTACTGGCGGCGTTGGTGCAGGTGAACGATGCGCGTGATGACGACAGCGTGCGGTTTGGTCTCTCCGGTGAAGCGGGCCTGAATGACGGTATCGCCTTCCCGTTCGTTATCCTTGGCCTGCTCCTGCTGCAACATGACGGCAATCCTGGCTGGATCAGTGATTGGGTCCTGCAAAAACTGTTATGGGCAGTGCCCGCAGGTTTACTCCTCGGCTACTGGATGGGGCGCGGCATTGGTCGTATTACCTTGTCGATGAGCATCAAAAACGACGACAGCACCCTTTCCCCCAATGACTATCTGGCCCTTGCCTTGATTGCCCTGGCGTATGTCGGTGCGGAATCAATCCATGCGTATGGCTTTCTCTCCGTATTCGCCGCCGGCCTCGGCCTGCGTCAGGCAGAGGTGAAAACCACCGGCGACGACCCGGTGCCGGCCGAGCACCTGGTGCAGCCGGTGGTCGGCCATCAAAACGTCGATCCCCAACACGCCATTCATGGCGACACCGAGAAGCTTGAAGCCAATCAGGTTGCCGCAGGCATCATGATGAGCGACATGCTGTCGTTCGGCGGCCTTGTCGAACGCGCCATGGAAGTGTTTCTGGTGACACTGCTCGGTGTGGTGCTGATCGCGCATTGGGATTGGCGAGCCTTGCCGATCGGGGCCGTATTGTTTTGCCTGATCCGGCCGCTCAGCGTCGGGATAATACCGTGGGGTGGCTTGCTGCAACGCAGGCAACAGCTGTTGCTCGGCTGGTTCGGTATTCGTGGCATCGGCAGTTTGTACTACCTGTTTTATGCACTGAACCACGGTCTCAGCCCTGCTGTGGCAACCGTGTGCACCGACCTGACGCTGTCGGTGGTGGCGCTGAGCATTTTGATCCATGGCATCAGCACCCAACCCATCCTCGCCCGTTATGAACAACGAAAAAAACAACAAATTTGATTTTTCGAGAACGGCTTCAGGCGTCTGATTATCGAATTTTCACGTGCATAAATTTGAAATCCCTGTGTAAGCCAGCAGTCACAACATTAACTCCCCACAGGCTCGGTTCCCCTGACACAACGATGTTACTAGGGACCTCAAATTCAAGGTGCTGGTCATGTTGCAATATTCTACTCGCGATGAAATCAAAGCCTGCCGGGCATTCGCACTCGAACGCAATCGCAAAATGTTCGAAGAAGCCCATGCGCTCAGCCGACAAGCCTTTGAACTGCTTGAAGGCAGCGAACTGGATTTCGAACTGTTCGATCGCTACCAAGCCATGCGCAGGAAAGCTGATTTAAAGTTTGAAGAAGCGATAGAGCATCTGCGAGTACTGAACGAAGACTTCCCACCGATTCCGGTGTCTGCCGACCACTCAAACCAGCTGCGCCAGGCGCTTGAATCGAGAGCATGAGCATCAACGCAAACCGTTAGGAAACCGGCTTGCCGGTGATGGCAATTTCGATCTAGCCATCGCTGACAAGCCAGACTCCAGTAACGTCAGTTCAGCCGCCAGGATTGGTCACCTGAATAAACACCGCATACCCACCCAACAACACCCAAAACGTCGCGAAGATCCACGGCGTGCGTACCGAAAACAGCAACGACTTCCGATACCCCTTATGTGAAGACTCCATTTCGCTAAACAGTGGCGACTCGTCGTAAGCAAGCCCCATCAACGGCTCGCTTCGCAACAACTCACTTTGCTTGAAATGCCAATGATCAATAATGTCGTAAGCCGCCCGTATACCTGGCCAGGCATTAAGTGAACTCAGTAAACCCAGCAGCGCCAGAAATGGCGGCACCACCAAGGTAAACAGCTTTCCCCACTCGGGATTCAGATTGGACATGCAGGATGCGAACGCAATCACCAAAAACGATTGCGCCGCCAGATAAGCATCGGTGCGGTTGGCCAGAATACTGGTCTCGTACTGGATTTCCCGACGGTAAAAATCCAGTCGCTCTTTGGGTGAACCAAAAATCTTGGCATTGTGTTCGGTCAGGGCATCTTCTGCAGTTGCTTCAGTCAGTATTCTTGGCACAGGGGTCACGCACAGGCATGGAAAATATTTAGAAGAAGCACCTGCAGACAAGTTCAGCCCAATTCACCGCCCCCCTTACTTCATGGCCGACATGATGCTTTCCACCAGATTGAGTTGAGTAAAGGGTTTGGGTAGACGTGGCAGATCGGCAGAGAACCCTTCCAGCCGCTCTGCGTAACCGGTCGCCAGAATGATCGGGATATCGGGCTTCATCACACGGATCGCCTGCGCCAACTGCTCACCGTTCATTTTTGGCATGGCCATATCGGTAATCACCAGGTCAATGCCTGGCTCGGCCTTGAACAGCTCAAGTGCCTGGGTACCCGAAGTCGCACTAATCACGCGATGGCCAAGATCCTCAAGCAACAAACCCGTGCTGGTGAGCACCAGGCTGTCATCATCAACGACCAATACACACAAACGCGCAACCGGCTCTAATTCGACCTGCTGGACCGCAGGTGCTACACGGGACAGGGCCGTGGCCACGGGAATCCACAGCTCAGCAGTCGTCCCAGCGCCTTTCTGACTCTTGAGGATGAGTTGCCCGCCCAGTTGTTCGAGCAAACCGTGAACCATCGACAGCCCGAGGCCGGTGCCCTTGCCGATACCTTTCGTGGTGAAAAACGGGTCCATCGCCGAAGCGAGGGTGTCCGCGTCCATCCCCTCACCCGTGTCGGTAATGCTCAGGCAAACGTATTGACCGGGCATCAACGAAAGCGTTGTTGAATCGTCAACCTGTTCGGTGCTGGCGCTGACGACTATTTTGCCGCCGTGAGGCATGGCGTCACGAGCGTTGGTGGCGATATTCAGCACCGCCAGTTCCAGCTGGTTTACGTCGGCCAGAACCGGCATCAATTGCGGGGAGAAATGTGTTTCGAGTTTGACCGAGGGCCCGAGTGAGCTGCGTAACAGGCCACTGATTCCGCGCACCAGCACCGGGATTTCCACCGCTTCGGATTTGAGTTCCTGACGTCGGGCAAACGCCAACATGCGCTGGGTCAGGGAAACACCCCGCATGGCGCCTTGGGTCGCGTTGTCGACCAAACGCGTAAGCCTCGGATCATCTGCCACGCGTTTGCGAACAATTTCCAGGTTGCCGAGAATAACCGTCAGCAAATTGTTGAAGTCGTGGGCAATACCGCCGCTGAGTTGGCCGATGGCCTGCATCTTCTGCGCCTGAAACAGCGCTTCACGGGTTTTTTCCAGGGCTCGCTGGGTTTGCGTGGCCTCGGTGATGTCCCGGGTGATCTTGGCGAACCCCAGCAACGTACCGGTTTCGCCCCAGATCGGATCGACCACCACATGCGCTATGAATTGGGTACCGTCCTTGCGCACGCGCCAGGCCTTGTTTTCGAATCACCCCTCCCGCACGGCAGTGTCCAGCGCCCTCTGCGGCTCTCCAGCGGCGCGATCTTCGGGGGTGTAGAACATCGAGAAGTGTTGGCCGATCACCTCTTCGGCGCGGTAACCCTTGATGCGCTGAGCGCCGGGGTTCCAATTGGTCACCCGCCCATCGGGTGCCAACATGTAGATGGCGTAGTCCGTGACGCTTTGTACCAGCAAGCGAAACTGCTGCTCGCTTTGCTTGAGGGTTTCTTCGGCCATCTTGCGATCAGTCAGGTCGCGGGTGATTTTGGCGAACCCAAGCAAAGTACCGGACGGATCACGAATCGGGTCGATCACCACGTGCGACCAGAAATGCGTACCGTCCTTGCGTACTCGCCAGCCTTCGGCTTCGAACCGCCCTTCATTTACGGCGGTGTCGAGCGCACGCTGAGGCAACCCGGCACGTTGATCCTCTTCTGTGTAAAACCGCGAAAAGTGCTTGCCAAGAATCTCGGCTTCTTCGTAACCCTTGAAACGCCGGGCGCCGGCGTTCCAACTGGTAATGATGCCATCGGGGTCAATCATGTAAATCGCATAGTCAATCACAGCATCGATAAGCAAACGAAAACGCATATCGTCAGAGGAACTGGTTTTAGACCGTACATCACTCATCGATCACACCTGTCATTGTTGTATGCGTGAAGTATGCGACAAACCATGGTTTTGAAAAGCCGGAATTCAATGGCCAGGCACGTTCACATGTTATCGGTTCACGTATTTGATGATGTAAGCGTACAGATCGTTATAGGCAAAACCGGGGATGAGATCGCGATAGCTCAGTGTGCGCAGCAGCGCGTGGTGGCACTCCTTGACCATCTCGTCACGCTCGCTCATTGCGTGAACGTGATTATCGACAATCTCGCTATAGGCGCGAAAGGAAAAAGGCAGCGTCGACGCGGTCACCGTCAACACGCCGTCGGAGGCCTTGGTGTAGATGCTTTGAGCGCGCAGGGTGCGCTCTTTCAATTCGCCCAGGCCGCGTTCGTACAAGGATATCTGCGAGCCGCTGATCGCTTTTGCGGCGGTCTCGAATGCCAGGATGATCGCACGGGCATTGCTCATGCTGGTCTCGAGTGCGGCAAATGTTACGAATCTTTCGAGCGCCTGGGTTTCCAGGCTTTTGAGGGCGCGTTTTATGCTCGATACGTGCGCAAACTCTTGGGTACACGCCACCAGATGCACATCGAATTGATACCCCTCGTTGCTCGCCGACTGAGCAAAAGCGGCAAAATCGAGGCTGTCGAAAGCACACTCCATGATGATGTTGTACTTAAGCCTGAAGGCTTCCTTGAAGATCTCGCTGCCAATTTCGCGGACAAACGCTTCGGTGTGCTCATAGGCGTGCAGCACGCCCAGCGTGAGCATTTGTGCGTAATGCGGATGTTTTTCCCGGTACCCGGTCAAGTACAGGCGAACATAGTTCGCGTAACGATGGGTCGGTAGCAGGGTTTTTTCCAGCAGCCAGGTTTTGCCGGAGCCCTGCAAACCGGCGATGACCAATACCTTGGGAATGGCTTCGCGGGTGATGCCGCGAAATAACGTGGCCTTTATCTCATCGACGGCTGAAGCGACGTGAGCTGCGGTGTAAGAATAGTGCGCTGCTTGTGACATACCTTGATTTCCTTATCAAGGAATGGATTGAAAGTAAGATCCCACCGATTGAATAAAGAACGCTTCGGCTGATTATTCAAATCGCAGTGTCTTTCAAGGTATGTCTATGTTTATAAAAAGAAATCCTCCGCCTCACTCAATGACCATTCGCTGTAGAAATTGACCACCATCGCGGCAATAGCTGCCTGACTTTGCTGTCGCCAAAACGGTCATCGATCAGCATCACCACGCCTTGATCCTGCTGTGTGCGAATCACTCGCCCCGCGGCTTGTACTACTTTTTGCACGCCAGGGAACAGGTAGGTGTAGTCGTAGCCAGAACCAAAAATCGCGGCCATGCGATGTTTAAGCTGCTCGTTGATCGGGTTCAGTTGTGCCAGCCCCAGGGTGGCGATAAACGCCCCGATAAGCCTCGCGCCAGGTAAATCGATGCCTTCGCCAAATGCTCCACCGAGCACTGCAAAACCGACTCCCTGGCTATCGGGTGTGAATTGATCGAGAAACGCTTGCCGCTGCCCTTCCGCCATTCCCCGTGATTGGGTCCAGAGGTTGATGTGTGGATGGGTTTGAGCGAGCAAAACGGCCACTTGCTGCAAATAATCGAAACTGCTGAAAAATGCCAGGTAATTGCCCGGGCGCTCGGTGAACTGCCGGGCAATCAACTCGACGATGGGCGCAAGCGAGGTCTGGCGGTGTACGAAACGCGTGGAAATCCGGCTGATGATTTGCACGTGCAACTGGTCCGCGTGAAACGGCGACTCAACCTCTATGCACACCGTGTTCGCCGGTGTTCCCAGCAGGTCGGCGTAATAGTTGCGCGGGCTCAACGTCGCGGAAAACAGCACCGTGCTGCGAGCCGCCGTCAGGCGCGGACGAATGAAACCGGCGGGTACCACGTTACGCAGGCACAACTGTGACAGGTTGCGTTTGCGGTCCAGGTCGCGCTTGCTGATATCGAACAGGTATTGCTCATCGAACAGCTCCGCCACTTTGCAAAACTGCAGCATGTCGAAATAAAAGGCCTGTAAATCACTGTCCACGCCTTGCGGATGATCGTTGAGGTAGTCACCAATGGCGGCGCTGGAGGACGACAACGCCTGCAAGAGCTTTTCCGGCGCCTTGTCATACGCCTGATAGGCGCCAAATTGCAGGCTGTGCAGCGCGTTCCATTCACGATTGACCCGCTGCAAGGATTTCTTCAATACATCCGGCGCAGTCTTGCGCACCGCATTAAGCGTCGATTGGTCAAGGCTGGCGCTGTACATCTGTCGCCCACGCTCCACCAGGTTGTGCGCCTCGTCGACCAGCACCGCGACTTTCCAGTTGTTCGCTTGCGCCAGCCCGAACAGCAAGGCGCTGAAATCGAAGTAGTAGTTGTAATCAGCGACCACCACATCGGCCCAACGCGCCATTTCCTGGCTGAGGTAATACGGGCACACGTCGTGTTCAAGCGCGACCTCGCGCAGAGCGGCCTGGTTCAACAGACTCAGCTCACTGGCGGCTTGGCGAGCAGCTGGCAAACGGTCATAAAAGCCCTGGGCCAACGGACAGGACTCGCCATGGCAGGCTTTGTCCGGGTGTTCGCAGGCCTTATCGCGGGCGATCATCTCCAGCACGCGCATGGGCGGCGCATCGGCGCTGCGCAGAATGACTTGCGCGGCGTCCAGCGCCAGTTTGCGACCCGGCGTCTTTGCCGTCAGAAAGAACACTTTATCCAGTTGCTGCGGCGCCAGAGCCTTGAGCATGGGGAACAATGTGCCCAGTGTTTTGCCGATGCCGGTGGGTGCCTGCGCCATCAGGCAGCGGCCGGTGCTCACAGCCTTGAACACGGACTCGGCCAAGTGCCGTTGCCCCGGTCGGAAATCGACGTGGGGGAACGCCAATTGCTGCGCCGCGTGGTTACGCGCGTCACGGTGGGCCATTTCCTGTTCGGCCCAATGCAAAAACAGCGTGCAGTGTTGAATAAAGAACTGCTGCAATTGCTCGGCGCCATAGGCTTCAACCAGGCACGTTTCCTTTTCGCTGATGATGTCGAAATACACTAACGCCAGATTGATCTGTGCCAGCCCCAGTTTCTGGCACATCAGCCACCCATAGATTTTGGCTTGAGCCCAATGCAACTGGCGATGGTTAGCGGGTTGCTTGCTCAAGTCACCGCGATAGGTTTTGACTTCTTCGAGGCAGTTTTGCGCCGGGTCATAGCCATCCGCCCTGCCCTTGACCTTCAACGTCAGATAGTCGCCTTCAAGCGCGACTTCACTCTGGTAATCCTCGCTACGGCGGGAAGCCACGGTGCGGTGACCGACGATGCCTTCCAGTGCGGTCGGTGATGGCGTAAAGCGCAGATCGAGATCGCCGACCTTGGCGGTGAACTCACACAACGCCCGCACCGCGATGCTATAGCTCAAGCGCTTTGCTCCGCCCACTGCACGTAACACACAGCAATCGGCATCTGATGTTCATGGCAGAACTCGAGCCAGCGTAGCTGGTTGTCCTGCAGGCGATCGCCCGGTCCCTTGACCTCGATCATGCGGTAGGTCTTGTCCTGCGGCCAAAACTGGATCAGGTCGGGCATGCCGGCGCGATTGGCCTTGATGTCGACCAGCAGGCGATTGAACCACTGCTTGAGGTGCTGCGCCGGCAGGCAGTCGAGTGCCTGGTTCAACAGGTCTTCACTGAGCGCTCCCCAAAACACGAATGGCGACTGTATGCCCCACTTGCTGACATAGCGTTCACGAACGGTCTGCACATAGCGCCCGTCATCGAGTTCGGCCAGACAGGATTCGAAAAGGTCGGCGCGGCGAAGGTGAAAATCTTCGTTCAGCAGGTCTACCGGCCCGCGCTGGAAGGGGTGGAAAAACGCGCCCGGCAATGGCGCAAAAATCGCTGGCCAGCACAGCAGCCCGAACAGCGAATTGATCAGGCTATTTTCGACGTAATGTACCGGGGCACTGTCCTGCGCCAAATGCGCCTGTACGTAATATTCCACTGACAGCGTTGGGTCGATCCTGGGTAGCTGTAAATCCAGACGCTGCAGGGCTCTGGGCGATGGGCGTTTCAGCGCCGGGCCGCCAAGTTTGCGGCGCAGCCGGGGCAACATTCGCAGCAGTTGTTGCTGTTCGGCAGCGCTTTCCGGGCATCGCTCGGCCTGCACCGCAAGCTCCAGCGCCAAGGAATACTCGGCGCAGCGTTCCAGCACACGGATCAACCGCACCCTGGCGCCGGGGTAAGCGCAATCACGGTAAATAGTCAGGGCAGTGGCAAAATCGGCAGTGCGTTCGCAGTGTTGCCCCATCTGAAACAGCAACTTGCCGCGACGTCGTTGCAACCAGGGATTAGTCAGTGTCAGCCCGTTAATGTTGTCGAGAATGTCGCCCAGCGCTTCGCCCGTTTCGAAGCGCTCCTGGCACTGATAAAGAAAGAGGCAGGCATCAACGTCTTCGCGGCTGCGCAAGCCCCGTGACTCGGCGCAGAACTCGACTTTTTCATAGGTGAAGATACCCAGGTCGGCCAATACGAATTCGGACCAGTCCTGGTAAAGATTGCCAAAAAACATCAAGCGCAGGCGATCACACAGGCCCATGATGGTCAGGCTGAACAGCCGATCTTCCAGCGGCCGGCACCAATCCACAAAGCACTGAGCCATCGGAAACTGCTCGCTCAGTAACGGCAGCCAATCAGCCTTCTTGCCCTTGGGTTGCTCGATGGCTGCGCCAAAACACTGCACAATTTCCGCTTTCAGCAACACCTCGAACAACTCGTCGAGGCTCAGCGGGCATTGGTCGTCAATCCAGCCCAACGCCGTCAACGGGTCAGCGGCCAGGTGAATATCGCCAATCTCGAGGTAATGCAGTTTGCTCGCCCTGAAATGAACACCCTTGCGCATCACCAATCGAACCAGCAGCGCTTTGGACGCCTGGGGCAAATGGTTGAAGGCGCGAATGAACCGTTGCTCATCCTCACTTAATACATCGGCATAACGATGTTCAAGCCAATCAAGCACTTGCGTGAAGTTGTTCAAGTAATAGAACGGGTCGTCGAGAGGATTTGCAGTCACAGGGAAAAAGAGCCATGGCGAGCGAGTACTGGTTATGCGTACAGATACCAGCTGCGCCCTGCTACACGCAAACGAAAAATGATCAGCGGCGGCGTATTCCTGGATTTTTTGAAGGGCTATCGAACTTTCTGACGTTCTGCCGCACCAACCGCGGTAGAGGTTTCACATTTTTGAGGTGGTTATGAATATCAAGACTTTGGGTTTGCCATTGGCGGTTGCAGCGTTTCTGGCGCTGGCCGGTTGCTCCACCCCCACCGTGGTCACCCTGCAGAACGGCACCCAGTATTTGACCAAGGACATGCCGAAAACCAAAACCAAGGATGGCTTCTATGAATTCGAAGACATCTCCGGCGCAAAAGTGAAGGTCAAGTCCGACGAAGTCGCGACAGTGCGCAAGGAAGATTGAGCCCTGCAGACCAGCCCCCACCGATCGATGATTCAGCCCGTAATTTGATCGCTCGCTGGTGGATCACGGATTTTTCCGTTAACGCAGATCTGTAGGAAACCGGCTTGCCGGTGATGGCTCCCTCAAAATCGCCATCGCTGGCAAGCCAGACGTCTACCAAAACGGTGTGAATCAGGGCACACCGGTCAAGGTTTTAACTCCCCGTACGAATCTTGTTCCACACACGTGTGCGTATCCGATCGATGTTGAGCGGCATGGCTTCCAGTGCGAACAATTTGCCCATCATTTCCGGGCTCGGGTAAATCTTGGTGTCGTTCTTGATGGCCGGGTCGATCAGGCTGTCGGCCTTCTCGTTGCCGTTGGCGTATTTGACGTAATTGCTGATGCTGGCCATGACGTCCGGGCGCAGCAGGTAATTCATGAAAGCGTATCCGGCCTTCTCATCCGGAGCATCCACGGGCATGGCGACCATGTCGAACCAGATCGCGGCGCCTTCCTTGGGAATGTTGTAGCCAATATTGACGCCGTTGTTCGCCTCCTTGGCGCGATTCTCTGCTTGCAGAATGTCACCGGAGAAACCAACCGCTACGCAAATATCACCATTGGCCAGGTCGCTGGTGTATTTAGAGGAGTGGAAGTAGCTGATATAAGGCCGGACCTTCATCAACAACGCCTCAGCTTTTTTGTAGTCTTCCGGGTTTTTGCTGTGCGGCGGCAAGCCCAGGTAGTTCAGCGCGGCCGGCAATAGCTCCGGACCGTTGTCGAGAATCGCCACACCGCACTTTTGCAGCTTTTGCATATTCTCCGGTTTGAAAATCAGGTCCCAGGAATCGACCGGCGCGTTATCGCCCAACACCGCTTTGACCTTGGCAATGTTGTAGCCGATACCGGTGCTGCCCCACAGATAAGGGAAACCATGTTCATTGCCGGGATCGTTAGTCTGCAAGGCCTTGAGCAATACCGGGTTCAGATTTTTCCAGTTCGGCAACTGGCTTTTGTCGAGTTTCTTCAGCGCGCCGCCCTGAATCTGGCGTGCCATGAAGTGGTTGGACGGGAACACCACGTCGTAACCGGATTTACCGGTCATCAACTTGCCGTCCAGGGTTTCGTTGCTGTCATAGACGTCGTAACTGAAACCGATGCCGGTTTCTTTCTGGAAATCCTTGGTGGTGTCCGGTGCGATGTAGTCAGACCAGTTATAGATCTTTACGGTTTCGGCGGCGTGGCTGAGTGTCACGAAGAGTGCTAGCGGAGCCAGAGTCAGCGTTTTTCGGATCATGAGTCGATTCCTGAATAGGGTTCTTTTTGTTGGCAGGCAATCAGAAGATCAAAAAATCAAAACGTAGGTCTTGCGCACGGTTTCCTGGATATCCCAAGTCCCGAGGCTATTGGCTGGCAACATCAGTGCGTCGCCCGCTTCTATGTGCAATGTTTCGCCGTCATCCGGGGTAAAGGTGCAGCGCCCCTGGATGAAGTGGCAGAATTCCTGAGCCACGATCTGCCGCCGCCAGCGGCCCGGCGTGCATTCCCAGACACCGGTTTCGACGCCGTCGTCGCGTTCCACGCTGGTGGTCGACGCCACGGACACGGGCGTGCCGATGGGAACGGCGACCGGGTTCGACGCTTCCAGTTTCAGGGTTGCAGTGTTTTTGAATTGGGTAATGCCCATGGGAGTACCTGTCGATTGATGAACGCTGTTTAGTGCATGAAACCTTCCATGAACTGCGCCATGCCGCTGGCCAGTTTGCGGCGCCACGGCGCAGTGGCCGGGTTGGCGAGTGTCTGGTCTTCGTGGACGAAGCTGCGGATGATTGCGTTGTAACCGAGCCAACGGCAGGGTTCCGGCTCCCACGCCTTCAGGGCATCGAGGCCGCGCTGCTGCAGCACCCAGGGCTGGTGGACCAGTTCGGTGTCGCGCTGCAGAATCAGGTCAGCCAGTGTGCGGCCGCCCAGGTTGCTGGCGCCCACGCCCTCCCCGCCATAACCGCCGGACAGCGCGATACCGCTGGCCTGATCGCAAAGCATGTGCGGTTTGAAGCGGCGCGACATGCCCAGGTTGCCGCCCCAGGCATGGGTAATCCGCACGTTCTTCAATTGCGGGAACAGTTCGCTGAACAGATAGCGCCGCAGCGCCACTTCGCTGGTGGTCAAATCGAAGTTATTGCGTAATTTGCCGGCGAAGCGGTAGCCGCCCCGTGCGCCGAACACCAAGCGGTTATCCGCCGTGCGCCGTCCATAAGTAACCTGGCGGCTACTTTCACCGAACGCCTGACCACGGCTCAGGCCTATCTCGTCCCAAACGGTGGCAGGCAACGGCTCGGTGGCGACGATCAGGCTTTGCACGGGCAATTGATATTTGCCCAGTGGCGGTAAATCGACCGCGTACCCTTCGACCGCGGGCACTATCCAACGGCTACGGACCTGAGCGTTGGCCGTCCGCAGGCTGCCCGATTGCCAATGCGTTACCGGGCTGTTCTCGTAAATCTTGACGCCCAGACGTTCGACCGTTCGCGCCAGGCTTCGCACCAGTTTTGCAGGATGAATAGTGGCAACGTGCGGTGCGTAAATGCCGCCATACGGTTTGGCAATTCTGATTTGCTGCGCCAACTGATCCGGGCTCAGCCAGCGGTAATCACGTTCGGTCAGCCCTTGGCGATACAAGCTGTCCAGGTACTCACGCAGGCTGGCTTCCTGCTCTGGATAGCGCGCGGCGCAATACAGCACCCCGCCCTTGCGATAATCACAGTTAATGCCTTCACGCTCGATGACCGTTTCGACTTCATCGGGAATGCTGTGCAACAGGTCAAAAGAAGCACGCCGCTGCTCAGGCGATAAACCGGCCAGCAAGCGATCCTCACCCAGCAAATTGCCCATCAGCCAGCCACCGTTGCGGCCAGACGCACCAAAACCTGCGGTCTGTGCCTCAACGATGGCAATGTTCAGGCCCGGCGCCAGTTGTTTGAGGTAATAAGCGGTCCAGAGCCCGGTGTAACCCGCGCCGATAATGGCGACATCGACGTCCAGATCCTGGGCAAGCGCCGGGCGCGCCACTAAAGGCTCGTCAAGTTGGTCCATCCACAAACTGATCGTTCGCCACGCAGGCATGTACATCTCCGCCAATCAAACTTCGTTGGCGTGGATCCTAGTGCGTGGGGTCAGAGACTGTCTTGCGCGCGTGCACGCAAAGAAATTTGTTTGGCGTAAGCCTTCGGTGACAGGCCCGTGTGCTGGCGGAAACAGCTATAAAACGCCGAAAGAGAATTGAAGCCGGCCGCAAACGCCAGTTCATCAACCCTGATCGGCGGTGTCGCAGCGTCCAGCGCAGCCAGCAGATGTTGCAAGCGTGCGCGATTGACGTAGCGGTAAAAGCTCTGACCCAGCACCTGGTTTAGCAGGTACGAGATCTGATTGCGGCTGTACCCGCACTCCTTGGCCACCCGCTGCAGGTCGAGTTCGGGGTCAAGGTACGGTTGCTGACGCTGGAAGTAGTGTTGAAGGTCTTCGGCCATAAAACTCAACTGGCGCGGGGATAAACCGAGCCGACTGGCCGCCGGGCGCGGGTCTGTAGCGCAATTGCTGGCCGGTTGTTCACGCACCAGCGATGCATATTCGTTCACTCGCCAGATCAGCCCGTCACGCACGGTAATCGCTTCACTGGAGCGGAAGGACACCAGCCCTTCACTGCCGCGCAACGTCATTTGGTACTGGATAAACGCTGTATCGCCGTCAAACCGAAGACGATCCGAGTGTTCCAGTGCTTCGTCCGGGTTACGCGGCATGCTGTCGCGCACGTAGTCGCGCAACTCCCCGAGCCCCATGACCCGGTTCTGGAAGAAATCGTTGTACTGGATATCCGGGTGATAAAGCGCCATGACGCCGTCGAGATCACGGTGCTTCCAACACAGGTGGTAACGCGTGACCGCCTCGCGGGTAGCGCGGGTTTGCAGCGGACCATCATCATCGGCTTGCATACACGTCTCGACGAAAAAAAACGACTTTGCCCAAGTTCTGCCTTGGCTTCAATGGCCAAGCACTAATGGCACATGGCCCAAATACAGTCCGTAGCGTGACCTGTATCAAAAGAACCGAAGCAATCGCTAAACGGACTGAGAATATCCACATTATTTTCACATCTGAATGCTACTTTTAATGGCAGACATCGGTTGAGCCAATGAAGGCTCTTCCCACCTAACATGAGCTAAAGGAAGCGCTCGATGAAGAAGGCGGGCTACACATGAATAAAGGGTCGAGTAAAGTCACCTTTCCAAACGCCTGCCAGCTGATGCGCTGGCATTTTCATCCCATGGGATTCGAGGCGAGCATGGACGCACCGGGCAGCATGATCGCCCGTTTGTTTGATCGGGCCAGCGGCGAGACCATGATCGCCATTGCCGGCATTCCCTGCGCAACAGTCATGAATGCCGCCGACGTAGAACGAATAATTGAAGCGGTGGAAGATGAGCTTGAAGCTTTTATCCCACCGGTGGCCCTCAGAAATTACGCCTGAGTGCTCGCAGTTACTAAAAAGCCCACGTTCAGTGGGCTTTTTAATGGGTGCTTTTTACCAAGGAAATCAGGACGCCTTGCCCGTGCGATGATCGATAAAAAAGGCCTTGCCCTTGCCGATGCGATCAGAGGCTTTGGGCATGTTGGCAGCCTGGGTGTCCTGGCCATCAACGTACCAATAGCAATGGCTCACAGCCCGCGTGATGCCCACGTAAGCCAGGCGCAATATCTCGTCTCTCTGTGCACTGTCATACGCCTCGCTGTCACCCTGTTTGCCGAGTCCCGCCATGCGGTACACCTGATTCTTGTAACGCGAACTGGTGAGGTGCTGACAATCGCCGAGAAGAAACACAGCATCTGCCTGAAGGCCTTTGGCGCTGTGGTAGGTCAGTTGTTTTAACCGTCGCGACTCATACGGCAAGCTAGAATCCACATTAACTACAGATTGAATATGCTGCTCAATCAATAACTTATCGCTACTTTTTCGATAAAGCATGAGGATTGAATCGCCTTGCCTGTAATGCTCCATCAGACGCTGGGCCATGCCTGGGTCGTCGCGATCCAGCACATTCACCGGCAACAGCGCCTTCGGCTCTCCGCTGGCGCGGGCCTTCTTGCCCGCAATGGCTGGAGCGGCGCGAACGATGTGTTCCGCAGCATCAATGATGTGCTGGTGACTGCGGTAGTTGTCACTGAGCATGACTTTCGTAGTGCTCGGAGACGGAAACTCCTTGTTGAACTCCATGAAATACGTCGGAGAACTGCCCCGCCAGCCATAAATCGATTGCCAGTCATCTCCGACACACAGTAACGAGGACCGCTGGGCGCCACGTCCTACGTGCATTGCTGGCCCGCGGCTACGAATCTCAGCCAGGCTGGCACGAATCCAAGAGACGATTTGCGGCGATACGTCCTGAAATTCGTCGATCATCAGATGCGACAGCGGACGCAGCAGCTCATCACTCAGCAGTTTGAGGTTTTCCGGTGAGTGCTCACTGAACAGCGCAAACATGCGGCTGTAGGTCATGACCGGCGGTTTCTGATCCAGCAGATGATCTTCCAGTGCGCGCCAATACAGGCTCAATGCTTCGAAGAAAAACCGGTCTGGATCGTCCTTGGCGAAACTCATCTGGCCCACGGCGGCTGGAACGTCCAGCCCAAGGTTTTCGATAAAACCGGCCGCTGCAACAAAACAGTCCAGTAAAGGCGCTGAGCCCAACTCACCTTTTACCTTGTAATCGAAGCCTGGCCCGGCACTGGCGTCACCGGCCAGAGACGCCAATACACGTTTCGAAGCGTCATAGCTATCTAACCATATCAATGGCTTACGACAGAAAGCTTGAAACAAGGTGCGCTTCACGGCCCATTCTGCGCGCAACGACAATTTGGCGTTGGGCCGGCTCAGCTGCGGGTTTTCCCTGGGATCGAAACCCAACACCACCCAAGCGTCCAGGCTCGGAATATAGCCATGACAATGAAATGTCGAGCCGTTGATATCGAATGTTTGCCGGTTGGGTTCAATACCCTTTATCGGCCAGGCGCCCGCCCGAAACCACAAGTCTTCAATCGTATCGCACAGTTCTTCATCACGCTTGGCCGCTAATACGGTCACCGCCATGCGCTTTTGCACGTCCGGATGATCGCGCTCCAGCTCCTTGAGCTGCAAGGCGTGGCGTGACAGCGGTTTGATCAGGTCGCGAAAACGCTCATCGCGCGTATGCAGGCTGTGATAACAACTGTTGAGTTGCTGGCGCTGGGCATCGTTGATGCGCAGGTCGAAAGGATTGCTGTCGACCTCCTCGTCAACGTTTTGAGGGCGGTTGCTCAGGTTTTCGAAGGCCTGCAGGCGCTCAAAACCTGGAAGGCTGCGCACCATTGGTAAAATGCGGGAATGGAAGGTGCGCACCAGGTCACGCGCCTCTTTCAGGCTGATGACTCGACCCCAGAGCGCAAACAGCTCGATCAGTTTGTTGATGAAGTCTTTGCGCGACTCACGGGTGAAGGTCACGACGGTCATGGAACTCAGCTCAAAACCGAGGTAATGGCAGAGCAACAGAATGCGCAGCACCAGGGTGGTCGACTTGCCCGCACCCGCCCCGGCGATCACTGAAGTTGACGGCGTATCGCTGAAGATCATTTTCCATTGCGCAGCGCTGGGTTGTGCGTGCGCTGGCAGTAGCCGAGCCACATCGCTCTTCATGCGCTTCTTCAGCTCGGCGCTCAGCGGCAAGCGCCAGTCATCGAACAAATGATCATCAACGCTGGGCGGCCGGTGTTCGGTTGAGCGCGAATCGCGAATCAGCAACACCTGGCGACCTTCCTCCAGACCCTCAAGCTTGCCTTCCTTGAAGCCGTAATCAACACCGGCGCTGTGCCCGCTTCGAAAACCATCGGCCTGACCGTGCAACCAGGATGCACGGTGTTGCGCGCGCAGCCGAGTCAGCCCATGGCCGAAGAATCGCGCGGCGAGGCGCTTGAGCAATGGCATGTCGGCGAGGGGGCGAAGCTCAGGAGGAAGATCGGGGGTGTGTTGCGGCACGCGGACGGACTCCAGGGTGTGAGGCTGATGAGGGCTATGGTGTCTGCATTTGGCGTTGAGTTCTAGTGAAATGCTTACAGGTCATTGGCTTATGCGATGAAGTGAAGGCCCGATGAGACTATTGAAAGCGCGCAATTGATCTATTTTTTCGATGCTATCTCGGCACTTTTTACGCTTTTTATCGATTATTAGTTGATAGATGATACACGCCATCAACCACCCTTTTCAGGAGACGATCATGCTCGAACTCAGACCCTTCAACTCCCTGGGCGGCGCTCATCATGGCTGGCTGGATGCTCACCACCACTTTTCATTCGCTGAATACCATGACCCGAAACGCATGAACTGGGGCAACTTGCGGGTGTGGAACGACGACGTGATTGCCTCCGGTACCGGTTTCCCTAAACACCCGCACCGGGACATGGAAATCATCACGTATGTGCGTGAAGGCGCTATTACTCACGAAGATAACCTTGGCAACAAAGGTCGCACTGAAGCCGGCGACGTACAGGTCATGAGCGCTGGCACCGGTATCGCTCATAGCGAGTACAACCTGGAGGCTGGCGAAACCAAGATCTTCCAGGTATGGATCATCCCGAACGAGGCGGGTTCGGCACCGTCCTGGGGCGCCAAGCCATTCCCGAGAGGTCAGCGTGAAGGTTTTGTAACATTGGCCAGCGGCAAGGCTGGCGACGATCAAAGCCTGCGTATTCGTGCCGATGCGCGTCTGGTGGCAGCCAATCTGAAGGCCGGAGAATCTGCCGAGTATCGCCTGGACGATGGTCGACGCGCTTACCTGGTCCCGGCAACCGGAGTTATAGAAATCAATGGTTTACGCGCACAAGCTCGAGACGGTGTAGCCATTGCTGATGAGCAGGTGTTGCGGGTAACAGCCATAGAGGACAGCGAAATCGTTTTGGTGGATTTGGCTTGATTCGTTAAACGCCGGACAAAAAAAGGGACGACCATTATGGTCGTCCCTTTTTTTGCTCGAAGGTGCCGGTGCTGACGCCTTCGCGAGCAAGCCCGCTCCCACAGGGTCTCGCGCGACCCTGTGGGAGTGGGTTTACCCGCGAAGAGGCCGCGACCCTGTGGGAGCCGGGCTTGCCCGCGAAGAGGCCATCAATCACTTCGCCGAAATAGCGCCATCCACCAGGGTCTGAGCCTCGGCTACCAACTGCTTGAGGTGGTCGTCGCTGATGAAACTCTCGGCGTAAATCTTGTAAATGTCTTCAGTGCCCGATGGGCGCGCGGCGAACCAGCCATTCTCAGTCATCACTTTCAGACCACCGATGGCCTGATCGTTACCCGGTGCGTGGCTGAGAATGCTCTGGATCGCTTCGCCAGCCAGTTGCGTTGACTTGACCTGATCCGGCGACAGTTTGCTCAGCAGTGCCTTCTGTTCCGGGTTGGCCTTGGCGTCGACCCGTACCGAGAACGGCTCACCCAGCTCATCGGTCAGCGCACGATAGGCCTGGCTTGGGTCGCGACTGGTGCGGGCGGTCATCTCGGCGGCCAACAGTGCCGGGATCAGGCCGTCCTTGTCGGTACTCCAGACGCCGCCGTCCTTACGCAGGAACGAAGCGCCGGCGCTTTCTTCGCCGCCGAAGCCCAACGAACCGTCGAACAGGCCATCTGCAAACCATTTGAAGCCTACCGGCACTTCGTACAAGCGTCGGCCCAGACGTTTGGCCACACGGTCGATCAGGCCACTGCTGACCACGGTTTTACCGACGGCTGCATCGCCGCGCCACTGCGGGCGATTCTGGAACAGGTAATCAATCGAAACCGCCAGGTAATTGTTCGGTGCCAGCAAACCTCCGGACGGCGTGACGATGCCGTGCCGGTCGTGGTCCGGGTCGCAGCCGAAGGCCACGTCAAAACGGTCTTTCAAACCGATCAGGCCCTGCATGGCGTGAGTCGATGAAGGGTCCATGCGGATCTGGCCGTCCCAATCGACAGTCATGAAGCGGAAGGTCGAATCGACCTGGGTGTTAACCACTTCCAGGTCCAGTTTGTAATGCTCGGCGATTGCCGACCAGTAGCGCACCCCTGCTCCGCCCAACGGATCAACGCCCAGATGCAGTTTTGCATCGCGAATGGCGTCGAAGTCGATCACGTTGATCAGATCAGCGACGTAGGTGTTCAGGTAGTCGTGGCGATGCGTAGTGCTGGCTTTCAGCGCTTGCTCGTAGCTGATGCGCTTCACGCCGGTAAGCTTGGCTGCCAACAACTCATTGGCGCGGGCTTCGATCCACTTGGTGATATGCGTGTCGGCGGGGCCGCCGTTGGTTGGGTTGTATTTGTAGCCACCGCTTTGTGGCGGGTTGTGCGACGGCGTGATGACAATGCCGTCCGCCAGGCCCGAGGTGCGGCCACGGTTGTAACAGAGAATCGCGTGGGAAATCGCTGGCGTCGGCGTGTACTCGTCGCCTTCGGCAATCATGACTGTTACGCCATTGGCGGCCAGTACTTCCAGAGCGCTGGCGCCGGCCGGCGTGGACAATGCGTGGGTATCGATGCCGACAAACAGCGGGCCGTCAATGCCCTGGGATTCGCGATACATGCAGATGGCCTGACTGATCGCCAGAACGTGCCATTCGTTGAAACTCAAGTCGAACGAGCTGCCTCGGTGACCGGACGTGCCAAACGCCACGCGCTGTGTGGAAATGGCGGCGTCAGGCTGGCCGGTGTAATAGGCCGTTACCAGTCGCGGGATGTCTACCAACAACTCTGCTGGTGCCGGTTTGCCCGCAAAAGGACTGAGTGTCATGCAAAAACCTCTGGAATAGAGTGGTTCAGGAGTAGATGGGGAGTTTACTGGCAGTTTGACCGCAGCGCGATGGGATCGATCCACTCTCATCGAAGAGCGCTGTCGGCCTCGCTCAATCGAGCGCTTCCATGCGCAACGCATCCCCCAGCAAGCCCAGTGCCGCACCCAGGTCATGATCACCACTGAAGGTATGACTCAGGCGCAGCTGTTGAGCGTGCAAACCTTCAAGGCTGAACAGCTCTCCCGGTGCAACCAGCATGTGCTGCTTGAGCAACCTCTGAAACACGCGACGTACATTCACCGGGCGCAGCGAGCGAACCCACAGCGTCGCGCCGCCTTGCGGTTCGACAACATGCAGGGCATCGCCCAAACGCTCCTCCAACAACTGCGTCATGTGTGCTTTGCGGTCTTTTAACAACCGACGCAAAATCTGCAGATGCTGGTCGACCCGCCCGTTACGGTACAAACGGGCAATGGCTTTCTGGCGAATGGGCGACAAGCAAAACGAGCGCAGCAACAGGTGCCTTTGCAGCTCCGTGCGCAGTTGCCGCGAAATCAGGTAGCCGAAAGGTGCTTCTGCACCGATGATTTTTTCGAAGGTGGAAAACACAATCAAGCGGTCCGGGGACAACAGGTCACGTAATCGCGGCCCGTGCGGCTCGAAGCAGAGTTCGCCATAACAGTCGTTCTCCAGTACCCAACTGCCATGACGCTCCAGCATCTGTGCCACGCAGCGCCGGTTGTCGAGCGGCGCCACACTGCCTCTGGGCATGCTCAGCCCCGAGGACAGCATCACCATGCGCACCGGTGCAGTGTCGAGCAACTCCTGAAGCCGTTGCAGATCCACAGCCCCATCCGGCTGAATCTCCAGTTCGATGACTTGCACATCTGCAGCTTGAAACAGTCGCAATATTGCCCAGTCGCAGGGTGATTCGACCAACACTGTCGCGTCTTTCAGGCTCAGCACCGTGATCAGTATTTCAAGTACCGCACGCAGGTCGGCACCGATGTAGACGTCATCGGCATGCCAGCATCGCAGGGGTGAAGTGGTGTATCGCGCGGCCAGGGCCTGACGTAACTCGAGCTCTCCGCAGGGCTGGGAGAATGATTGCGGCTGGCGCGGATATTGGCGCAGAAGCGCTCGCTCCAAGAGTAACAATGGGCTGTCGAGAGGCTGCAGCAATGCGGGCTCATCGGCGCTGAGCACCAGCATCCCGGGCCGCCGGGCGTTGACATACACCGCTTCGAGCAGGTCATTGCCATTACCGAGCAGCGTAAACGACGACACGGGGAGCGCGTAGTAACCGGATTTGGCAACCGAGTAAACGCGCCCCTCCTTCTCCAGTAACGAATAGGCGTATTGAATGGTCGAGATCGACACGTTCAAACGGTCTGCCAAGTGTCGCAACGAAGGCAAACGGACTCGATCATCCGTGGCCGACTCGTTGATCAGATGAGCCAGGTACCGGTAAACGGCTTGATACGCGAAGTCGCTAGTACGCGGGCCGCTCATGCTTGAATGTCGACGCTGCTCGATTCACCCACTGTTAGCGCTCCGCAGACAATTCACTCGCGGTAACCGTGACCTCCTGACGCTTCTCGGCTATCACGTGCACGCTCACTTCATCAGGACCTGCATTTTGCAGCAGCTCCATGTCATACAGCCTGCCGATCAGGCTGACGGGCAAACCGCTGACATCAACCATCCACTGCAGAACCTGCTCGGGAACGACATGCCCCTGCATTGCCCGGTGCAAATCCGGGATTGCCACCAGCATGCCGGGATGACACTGGCGCAGGAAGCGCTCAAGCGCAGCCCCCTTACCCACAAACGGCGCAAACAACAGGCACACCAGTTGCGCTTCGCTCAAGCCGAGGTTTTGTTTCGCTTGCGCTGCAGCTGCCTGGCGGCGACCCACCTGGTTGGCTTGGTTGCCAAACACTTGCACCGCGTGTTCGCACAGCTGTTCAGGAAGCCTCCTGCGCCGCATCATCACCAATGCGCGTTGCACATATTCTGCGACGCCGGCCTCGTAGCTCACGCCGTGTGCAAAACACGCCTGCAAACCGCGAACATGCGCAGAGATGCTGAAACTGACAAATTCATTGTCGCTGAGGTGGGCAGCCAATTCATCGGACTGATAACCGAGGAACTCGGTCAGCAGCGGCCAGCGTTCGTCCAGACTGCTGACCAGCATGTCGTGAATATCGATGAATGTGGTGCGCCGGCATGCTTCAAAACGCCCTGCAGGACGCCATTCTGCTTGGCTGCGCTCCGGAAAAAAGGTGTCGTAGTAGTCGCAACCCAATTCATCGATCAGCGCAAACAGAACCTCGTAACCCTTCTCAGTGCGTGCGGTGGACGTGAGCCCAGCCTTGGCAGCGGCACGTTTCAAACCATCGAGAAACTTGCGTTGCTGACGCGGCGTGTCGCTGCTGATCAATGCATCAACACCATTGTCCCAGCGAGATATCTGGCCATAGAACGCGGCACTGGCCAAATAACCGTCATCCCATAAATCAGACGAGTCACTACTGGCGCTGCGATGCCCAACCATCAGCAGGTTGAGACGATTAGCCTCATGCCCGGCATGGGAAATGGCCGTCAGATGATTGAACGGCAAGACTTCCCGGTTATCGACCATCAATAGGTCGACGCGTGGATCGTCGTAGAGAAACAAGGCGCTGTTACTGCGATGGATGTTTTCCAGGGTGGTGGTCGTGACCCCATTCAGGCGCAAGGTCACCACCCGCAGCTGAAACGTCACCGGCGCCTTGCAGGCAATACTCAGTTGGGCTGCGCGCAGCAACGCCAGCGTGTAGCAGCTGTCGCGTGTGCCTGACTGAATAACCAACACCTTGTAGTCGCCAATTCGCTCGATTCCTCCCGCGTAAACGACCAGCCGTTGAATCAACAGTTGCAACGCTGTGCGCTCGGCGCGAGAAAAAAAGCTTAACAAGCGTTGCAATACCTGCTGATAGACATGGTTCATCGCTTGATCATGAATATGGGTCATTTTTATTTACCTGATACTTGTTAGTTCAATATCACGCGAACAAAAAATGCCTGCGCAACACGTTGCCTGCGGCGATAGAAGTGCCGGGCTCTATGTCCAAATGCTAACACTTAAATTTTTCGTAATTATTTGAAACATTCATGCGAGACAGACGTGATGCTGTTCAAGCTCAGCGCCAAATACCCCGGCTTCATTGGCCCGCAGCCAAAAAAAGTGGCTTCCTAGGAAATTTCCGACAACGTCCCACAGACGTTTAGTACAAGAAATAGAGAAGGAAGTTACCCGTGTTTTACTCGCAACAGTACAACGACGAACTGTTTGTCCGACAGATATCAACAGTAGGTGCTGAACAGCATCAGCCTGACAATAAGCCATGACTCATTCCTTGAGATGAAAGTGGTCATTCAATTATCAAGGCTTATAAGCTGATTAGAAGATACAGATTGAAAGCAAAAACCAGTTCAGTTGCAGAACTGGCTCATCAACAGGTCGATAAGGCGTTTGATGTTTTTGCAGGGGGCATGAAAAAGTCCGTGCAGGCACGGACTTTTCGGGGTGGCTTAGGCAGGCTCGACCTGCAGGGCAACCCTTTCGCGGCATGGGCATTCGTCCATGTAGCGGTGCGCTTCGACAAACTGCGCAAACGGGAAAACCCGAGTCTTAAGCGGCAACAGAACGCGATCGGCGGTCAACTGGTTGATATCGCGCAAGGCTCGCTGCAATGCGACCTGGTCCTGAACGATGCCCAGTTCCGGTTTGCCGGTGAAGTTGCCAATACAGTGCACAAAGAACTGAATATTCTTCTGGAACGCAGCGCAAGCCGGGAATGGCGTCTGGTTACCGCCCTGCAGGCCATACAACACCAGGCTGCCACGAGGTGCAAGCACATCCCCGAGCAAGGACATCTGCGGGCCACCAAGACCATCGAACACCACATCGACACCGCGGTTATCGGTGATCTTGTTGATCTGCATGAGCAGATCCTGTTCCTCGGTAACGATGACTTTTTCGGCACCCAGCGACAGCAAATACTCGCGTTCTTCCGCTGTTTTAGTGGCGGCAATCACTCGTACACCCAGCGCTTTACCCAATTGGACAAAGGAAGGCCCGGCGCAGTGGCTGGCATCTGTGACCAAGGCGAATTGCCCGGGCTTGACCCGTGCCAGATCGACGTAGGCGAAATAGGCTATCAATAGCGGCGTGTAATGCACGCTGGCTTCGATCGGGCTGAGCACGTCCGGATAACGGGTCAGTGCCGAGCGCGGCAGCACAATTTGTTCGCCGTAAACCGGGTAGTCGTTGGGACTTTCAGCCGGAAAACTGGCGACTTTGTCACCGACGGCCAGGTCTTCAACGCCGTCGCCGACAGCGGTGACCACGCCCGACATTTCATGGCCGAGGCCTGAAGGCAGACGAGCATGGGATGACGCCAGGTTCTGGCGCCAGAGAATGTCATACCAACTGATGCCAATCGCTTCGACGCGCACCTGCACTTCGCCCGGCGCAGGGAGAGCGGCCGCATGCTCTTCGCATTTGAGCACCTCGGCTGGACCAAACTTGTGAAAACGGATCGTGCGGGACATCGCAAACCTCGTCAAAGTAACCTCTAATGCCCTGAACTCTATACGGGCTTTCTACCCAAGACCATCAGTGGCTATTAATAGTCGACATGCCTGTCATTGATTCCGCAGCACCGGCGACATCCTCTAATGCCGTAAAAACCGAAGCAGCCATTTCAGGAAAACTGAATTACCCGGTGCAGAGTACCAGCCTTTCCCCGTAATATTCACGCCGGTCATTGTTCCCATGTGGCCGCTCTCGTCAAGCTTGCTGACTCTGCCAGGACTCCAGATGAATCGTAATGACCTGCGTCGTGTCGACCTGAACCTGTTGATCGTATTCGAAACATTGATGCACGAACGCAGCGTGACCCGCGCGGCGGAAAAGCTGTTTTTGGGCCAACCGGCCATCAGTGCGGCGCTTTCACGCCTGCGCAGCCTGTTCGATGACCCGTTGTTTGTGCGTACCGGGCGCAGCATGGAGCCTTCTGCGCGGGCGGTCGAAATCTTCGCCCTGCTCTCGCCTGCCCTGGATTCGATTTCCACGGCGGTCAGTCGTGCGTCCGAATTCGACCCGGCAACCAGCACCGCGGTGTTCCGTATCGGCCTGTCGGACGACGTCGAATTCGCCCTGCTACCGATGCTGCTCAAGCGCTTGCGCGCGGAATCACCCGGCATTGTGCTGGTGGTGCGCCGTGCCAACTACATTTTGATGCCAAATTTGCTGGCCTCGGGTGAGATTTCAATCGGCGTCAGCTACACCGCCGACTTGCCGGCCAACGCCAAGCGCAAAGTGCTGCGCCGCAGCCTGCCCAAGCTGCTGCGCGCCGATACGGTGCCCGGCCCGCTTAGCCTCGATGACTTTTGCGCACGCCCGCATGCACTGGTGTCTTTCGCCGGTGATCTCAGTGGTTTCATAGATGAAGAACTGGAGAAACTCGGGCGCAAACGTCACGTGGTGCTGGCAGTGCCGCAGTTCAACGGACTGAGTACGCTCATCAGCGGGACCGATATCGTGGCCACTGTGCCCGATTACACGGCCGAAGCGTTGACCGCTGCAGGCGGTGTGCGCGCCGAAGACCCACCGCTGCCGGTGCGCAGCTTCGAGCTGCACATGGCCTGGCGTGGTTCGCAGGATAACGACCCGGGAGAACGTTGGTTGCGGTCGCGGATTCAGATGTTTTTTGGCGATCCTGAGAGCCTTTAGGCGTCGTCGGGAAGCTGTTCAGCCTGATCATTTCCGGCTTTTCATAGGCCATGGAGATCTACCCATTGCCAGAGTACGAGGCATCTGGGGGCATATCTGAGGGCATGCTATGGATGGTTTGAAAAGGATGCCCCCAGGTCTAAAACAGGCGGACACCATCGACCTTAATTCTGGCGTTCAGTAGGCGTATCTACCGTTTGCTCAGGTAACGCCTACGTAGATACCTGCGCGGACGCACACCCCCTTACTTCGCCAACACGCCCCTATCGCCTGACTTCAACCTTGTAAAACAAATTCTCAACCATAAGTCGGCGCCGATCAGAGGTAACCGCATCTTGAATCTGGCTCACCAATCGCACGTAGTACTTGCACTCTTTTTGTGTGCCCAAATCGGACACCGGCTTGGCCGCTTGAGAAAAGCTTTCATACGTACGCGTGGTATTGGCCATCAGTTCTGTAATACCTGGCAACGCCATCGCATCCTCCTGACGCGCTGGCGGCCATGCGGGTTCGAATGAGAGATTGTTTTCACTCAGTTTTACCGTGAGAAACATCTCCGCTTTACCGGTGACTTCATTCACCCAACACGGCGGAAGGTCACCTCCCCGGCCCTTATTCAAGCGGTTCTGCAAGAACTGAACCTGGCCTCGTAAGTCTTTATTGGCCTTCTGTAATTCAATTGGACTCGTACCGCTTTTTTCCGCCTGTGCGATGGCAACGGCGTGCTTGATCGCCTCTTGGAGCTGGTCCTTCGTTTGGTCGACGTTTGTCCCGAATGCAGCCGCCAGCATGTCGTCCTGAGCCTTGAGCGCCGCGACGCGTTTCACCACATCCGTAGGCTGTACGCCGCTTTCATCAGCAGGATCGACGACCAGCTTTTTTAGCTGCTCAAACGACATCATCGTTTCTAAAATGAGCTGTTTGGCGTCGGCGCCTTTTTTCTGCCCAGCAACCTCTATCAAGGCCTTTTCGATTGCCGCGAGTGCAGTCAGCTCCTGATCTTTTTGGGTCATGAGTACTTTCAAGCGATCCAGCTCTGCAGTCGCTTTCGATGCGTCCACCAGCTTGCTGATGATCTCATCGGGCTTACGCACGCCTAACGCAGTCATCCGCGCTTTCAGTGCCTCGGCCGCCTTGTTGATCGCATTCTCACGTACATCCAGATCCTGGAAGGCCAACATTTTTTCATTCAACGCCTGATTTTTATGGGTTAACTTAAAAATCTGGTATCTTCCATCTGCCGTAGCGTAATCGCGCTCTTTTCGGTCAGCTCATTGATCGTGCTCAACAAGTTGTCGCTGGATTGCCGGGTGTTTTCAAGTATCAGAGCAAAGGCTTCATTGCTCTGCTGCGTAGCATTGGCAAAGTAAGCGTCGGTGGCACTGATGTTGTGTTCGTAAAGTGCCTTGACCTGCTCCTTCACACTCTGCGCTGCTTCGCGAGAAGCGACGTCTACCTTGTCCCGGAAGACTTCAAGCTGTTGAAAAGTGTTGTCAAAGGAGATAGCCAGGTTTTCGGCCGCGTGAATCGCACGTTCTTCGACACTTCGGACCGCATCATTAGCGTCGATACGAAACCCTGTGTGAATAATCCGCGCCAGCATACCCAACGCGGTACTAACCATCGCGGCACCGAATCGCGTTGCCATACCATTAAGGTTGTCACCCATGCTCTCAATGTCGAGCAAGCAGATAATGATGCTGGCGACAGTGAACAGGAAGCCCAAGTAGTAAACCGAATCGGCAAACTTAGCTACGGTGAGTTGCTTGTCCCATTTTTCTCGAACGAGATAGCCGACAATCCAATATGCAATCATTACCGCCAGAGGAAAGACCAACCCTAGCCAAAAGGGGTCATTTAACTTCAGGCTGGCGACGGACAAACTGATTTTCAGCAGCACCGCGAGCGCAAAGTAGGTGCTGACGCGCTTGATCGATTTATTGACGTCCACTTATAGCCCCTCGACCCGGGAAAAACCTTCCACAGATACGCCGTTATCTTGAAAGTATTGCTCCCAGAACATGGAGAGCTTGGTGTTCTGTAGGGCTTTCTGATCAGCTGCCAGCAGGTTGATGGCTACACTGCTGCCTTGCAGGCCCGGTGCCACTGCATTTTGCCCATAAGCGGTCTTACGAAAATCCGCGTACGGCGGCAGGTTGGCCTTATACATGCTGAACTCCGGCATGTTCGCCAGCATGTCAGAGTAAATCACCAGCCTGCGCTCACCCGACACATGCGCGCGCTCAAACCCATTGATGCCAACTAGCTGCAGCATCTGGAAAATGGGGGAGTTCTTGCTACGTTCTTCGAGCGAGATTTTGTGCACGATGTCGTCAAACGGCTTTACGAATTTCTGGTTGAAGTCGCGCTCGACAAATTTCTTGTTGCTCATCTGCTGATTCCTGTCCTTCCACTGACCAGGATTGCAGCGCTCAAATAACGGCTTCTCATTGTTCTTAAAATCTTCACCGAGAAGAAACACGGAGAGCAGGTAGCCTTCGGGGAGTTCCTCATTGACCATCGTTTTAAGCCGTTGGCCTAAAGCGATTTTCTGAGTAAACGGGAAAGGTGAGGTGTTATCAATAAGCACCACGTATTGCCCTTTGGGACCTGTGGACGGGCAAAGCGTCTCCTTATCGAGGGTTTCACGCGTGGCATTGAAATAAAACATCAAGGCAGCCGCAGCTACAGCGACACCACCAACCAGCAACCCGAAAGTTTTACCGGAAAGCCCTTTTTTCTGGGCATAAATTGCCATCATGCTCTCCCTAAAACGATTTGCTGCAGCGGCTGTACTTGATCGTATTTCTGATTAAACGACGATTGAATTCGCGCCCTTATCGTCTCCAGGCTGGCGATCATTTCGTTCATTAAGCGTTCCTGCTCAGCGAGCTTGATCTCATCCTTCTCGGTGCCGAAGTCAGGCATGGTGACATCAACAAATGTCACCGGCTCGTCGAAATAGGCCGGCGGCGGATTATCGCGAGGGCGGGCCATTTCGTTTTCAATCCGATACTTACGGACCAAGTTAGTGAGCGTTTCGTCGGCCAGTACCATCCGCTCATCCACGACTTTCTTGATGACCGTTTTCTGGCTCATGCTGCGCTTGAAATTCTGGATGGCTGCCGCTGCACGATCAACGTTCTGATCGATCAGGAGCAGGGATTCAAGCTTGCGCTGTTCCAGCACATGCCGCAGCGCCTCAATAGCAAAGACATAGCGGCGTTGAGCGTCTTCGTAAGCCAGGTAAACCCTCGCGTACCCTGGATAACGATCAGTCCAGGTGTAGCCCTTATAGACTGCTGCCACTCCAAAAATGACCGTCAGCGCAAATAAGCCGCATGAGCTGATGTCCTGAAATGGAAGGATCGAATCATGTAAATAAGCACGAATCAACTCGACAGCTGATTGCGATTCATCTTCAAGCTGAGGCAGGACAAAACGGAAATAGGCAGTTCCTAAGCCAACAGTGACCATGCTGAGAACAGCCGCACTGAACGCAAAATAGCCTGCGAACATCCAGGACGGTTTGACATGGTTTTTATAGGCGCTGGCTCTGCCCAGAAAGAAGCATACAAGCACGTTGAACGCTGACAGCATTAATGCGGTGACAAACCCACCCACATATCCGCTGGCCATACCCTCAGAAAACAAAAAGGCGTTTCCAAAGCCTTCGGCCACCGTCATCGCAAACAGCAAGCCACCGCTCTTCCATTTGGCATCCCCATCAGCAGCATCAGCAGTCCTGTGCTGCAACTTGTTTTGCTCACGAAAAGTTTCGAGCGCATGGGCCTTGTCTCCGGCGGCTTGCTGAAGCTCCGTCAACTCGCCATCCATTTTGGAAATGTCCTGATCGGCGTTTCGCTCAAACTCTTCGCCAAGTGCGATAGTGCGTTTGATGTCGCGGGTCACGTCAATGGAGTCCAAGCGGTTGTCGGCGCTTTTTAGGGATCGCTCACCGTACTTGAGTATCTGTTCACGCATTCCGCCCAATTTGCCCCGAATGCTGTGCTCGACATCTGAAAGCTGCGTCGCAGTACTGGAGGGTACTCCGGCAGCTCCGCGAAGCCGCGCCAGCTCAACGACGCGCAGCTCTTTTTGGATTTTCTCAGGATCAATTTTCGGCAATACATCGCTATCAGGCTCATCCTTCCGACTAAAATAGTTGGACAATGAAAGCCAAGAGCTTTCGAAAGAAACTCATTTATAGAACCGCAAAAGGTTAGACATTGGGGGGTATGCAGAGATAGATGAGCACTAGGCTGGCGCCAAATTAGGCGCACAGAAATAGGCAGCGTGTCGCGGCCATCCCTGCGCCGGCATCGAGTGATGGCTAAATAATGCCAATGCGCACAGGTAAGGGCAACAAGTCAGTACAAAATTGTATTATTTTGGACAAATGGTCAGCGCCGCGATTGGCACATTGGGATAGCCACCCTAGCGTGGCTACCCAAAGATGCAGGAACATACTATGTCGCAAGGCGTGTTTGAGGTTCGCTTCCGATCCAACATTCGTGACTTCGGATCAGAGCTGGTGTTAGCCAAGGAATGAAGCGTCAACGGTAGCGGCGACGCTCACTGTGTGTACCAAGGCGATATCCCAACCCAATCAGGTGAGTTTAAGGCTCAAATCAATACCAAGCCTTGGTCATCCGGCAACACCCACGTCTTCGGCGGCACAGGGCCCTAGGTGCTTGAAGCACACGGCAGCATTGATTATGGGAGTCGCCCGTTCCTCCCGATCTTCAGCGGCGACTGCTGCCCGCATGACCGTGGTGTAACTGAGCTACGTTCTGATCGATGCGGCCTTGGATCGTGCGCAAGGTGTCTCGAGTAATAACCTGTGGGCATAGGTTCTCGGCGATGCTTGCAAACCGGCTCGCCACATCGCAAATGCCGTCAATCATTCTGCCGGCAACGTCCGGGGGCACCTCGGCTTCCTCGGCAAGCCGAAACATTTGCGCGCGAGAAATCGACAGGGCTTCCCCCATCACATCCATCTGGTGATATCCACTCGGCCCGTCGCAGAAGGTCACGTTGAATCGCCCCGGACTCTCTAGACACCTTGCAAGCTCATTGCGTAACGCTTTTCAAACTCTACCGGTGACAGCTGATTGTTGAAACCATGGCGGCGTTTTACGTTGTAGAACATCTCGATGTAATCGAACACATCACTCCGAGCATCTTCCCGCGTGGTGTAGATTTTTCGCTTGATCCGTTCCCGTTTCAGAAGCTGGAAAAAACTCTCGGCCACGGCGTTGTCATGACAGTTGCCTCGGCGACTCATGCTGGCAACCAAATTGTTTGCCTTCAAAAAGCTGCGCCAATCGGAGCTGCTGTACTGGCTGCCTTGGTCGGAATGAACCATCACCTCTTGCTTCGGTTTACGCATCCAAACCGCCATCAATAACGCATCAATGGCCAAATCACTGGTCATTTGCGACTTCATTGACCAGCCAATGACCTGACGAGAAAACAGATCAAGCACCACCGCCAAATACAACCAGCCTTCATACGTACGAATGTAGGTGATGTCGGTGACCCAAACCTTGTTGGGTTCCACAACATCGAGACGCATCAGCCTCGCAACACGATGACGACCACAATCCTCACCGACCTCGCGCAGATCGTCATGAATTTTGCGATAGCCATAAACGCCGCCGCTCTCCAGCCACGAATGCTTGATCAAGCCCAGCAATCGCTGGTCGTCTTTAGCGCGTGCAGATTGCCAGGCGTAATAACCGCTGGGATGGACTTTAAGCGTCAGGCAAAGCCGTCGAATCGAATAGTCGCCCGCGCGCTGCTTGATAAAGGCGTACTTCAGCCGCACTCCTTGGCAAAGTACGCGGCGGCCTTTTTTAATATGTCTCGCTCTTCAGTGACGCGCTTGAGTTTCGCTGGCAGACGACGCAGTTCAGCATGCTGATCTTCATCCTGCTGCCGTTCTTCTTGAGGTTTGCTGTAGCGCCTTATCCAGGCATAGAAGCTATGCGTCGACACGCCAAGACGGGCCGCTACCTCAGCGACAGGCAGCTTCTTTTCGGTCACTTGATTGACTGCTTGAATTTTAAATTCTTCGGGGTAACGCGGGTTGCTCATAGCACCTCCTAATTGGCTTCAGTTTAAGGCAAAGAGGTGTCTACGAAACCCGGGACGATTCACCCGATTAGCGTTGCGGCTATGCAGGTGGCCGCACCAAATCTTCAACTGCGCTTAGCATTACTAAACACGTGCTTCTCTGGTTCAAGGTCATCGCGCAATTTCTAAAAGAGGTTTCGTACGAGTGACTCTGTTGCATTACCTAACCTCTTTTTGCTCAATCGAAAAGCCATCGCGCTGGCTGGAACTTGGAAGATATCTGACACTGCATGTTTCACACTTACATACCTGGTAGGCGAAGGGCTCAAACTCGGGCTTGAGCCCTCCATTGCGGTGGCGAGGGCGGTTGCGAAAGTTCGTATGAGCACGCTTACATCTGTGACCAGTATCCTAATAAATAACCTCCCTGCATCGCTTCATGCTGAGGCTCTCAAGCGGATATCAGGCGCTCCAGAGGTTGGAATGCTCTCCAGCCCTTATGTCACAGCAGGTTTCACCATACACGGCCTCCTATGACAGCATTCACGGTTGCCGACCGCATGCTTGTCGTTTGGAAGCATCCAGCCGTTAGACATCGGATACCAACGCCAACCGGGTACACTAGACACCGTCAAAAAAGAACGTATTTCCGGGACAGGCCACTAGTGAGAACTGGCTGTAACCGCGGCCTGCCATGGATATTTCAGAGTGTGTATAGGGTTACTTCAGGTCCTCAAGCAGATTGATCAGGCGGAAAAGTGTTTGCCTGCTGAACTCATGGCGAATATATTTCTGGAAGCGACAGTCGATCGACTCTAAGTGAGCTTCAAATGCCACAGAAACGTCGATCCAAAGAGGCAATTCGCCGATCAAGTTTTCTGCGTAGCTTTGCCTGTCAATAAAATGATTGAGTGCGTACCGCTCGAACAGAATGGTTGAAACGTCTTGCAGCGTGGCGTTTTTTGAGGAAAGCAGTGCATTGGCTAAGTCTTCGGGGTTGAAAGTTGTAAAGAAATGCTTGTGCGCGTGCTTTTTATGAAGCTCATGCCGGACGTATGGGATGTCGCCTTCTATCAATGCGTTGTAGAAATCGCGCTCGCGGGTTTGTATTAGCTCGGCGGCTCGGTCTTGCTGTGCACGCTCGTACACGACTTGATTGGCTTGGATCAACTGGCTTTTGATTTTGTTGAACATCTCGCTTTTCAGGTCAAGCCGTGAGCCGTAGTAACTGCTATCCGAAGTGAGGTGAGTTTTCCAGTATTCGGAGTTTTTGTGAGTCTCTGTGTACTCTTTTGCAAAATTCGTGATCTGGCTGTTTCTGATGCTTATGATGTTTTTTTCAGCCAGGAAGCAAAGCAGCAGCAGTTTGTCTAGGTAAACGGGAAGTCGTTTTTCATGGTGGTTTGTAATGTCGTCAATGAGCTTTGGGAGCTCTGCGTTGAGCTGTGTATGTTCCAGTCTTTTAAAGTCGCTAAGCGTTTCCCAGTAATCTGGGGTATCGGCAGATGAGTCTCGGAAGTAATTAAGTTCCAATGTGCGCTCATTGAGATTGGCGGTGATATTCCTGAACAAGATGTCTGCCCAAAGCGCACCATCAAAGATGAGGCTGTGTTTAACGAAGTATTTTTTCTCGAGCCAAGACTCCTTGCCCTTGCTGTACAGCGTTTCGGAGCGAAGCTGCTCTTCTTTTAGGTTGCCTGAAAGTTGTTCCAGGCTAAGGGCAAAGTAGCTACGAATAAATATAGGAATAAACTGTGAGTTGTTTAGTATCCTGTTTTCTAAAGTGCGACTCAGAGGTTCGAAGCTCTCGATGGCGGATCGTATGTTTCGAATATTCTGCTGGCCGGAGGTCAGGTATACATCATGAACATGCTGGTGGTGATCGCGGAGTTGACTTGCAGAGGTTTTGCCCAGTAATTCTTGGACGATGGTGTCGCTGTCGTGGGTAATGTCAAATGTCTTGCCAATTACCTTTTCCTTGAAGGTTATATACGTTTCTTTTTCGGTCAGTTTTTCTTCGTTGGCAATGACGATCGTTTTGATCTTTGAAATTTCAACAGCATGGCTGATATAGCCAAGAATATCCTCGAGTGGTATGCGTGTTCGTTCAAGGTCATCCAGTATCAGGCAGATGTCATTGTCGTTTTTGAAAAGAAATTCCTGAAGACTGAAGCCATTCGCGCTGATTTTGAATTCGGTTTCTCGGTCGCCGTCTCCGAAAATATCAACTTTCAGAGTGGAGCTAAGTGCGCCTTTGACTGTTGCAGTCAATAGCCTGGCGGCTTTCGAACCGAGCACTGGATGAAGCTCCTGAAAGATGGATTCTTCAATGTCCGAGACTTTTGAAAGGCCAAAAAGGCTGACTTTTACGAGTGTGCGACCCTTGCCGGAACGATGTTCAATGTACTGGTTGATAAAGTGTGTTTTCCCACAACCCCACCTCCCTCTCAGTAGTACAGCGTAGTCGGGCTCCGAACGTTTCAGGTAAAGGTCCAGGTTTTGGGTGACGTGTCCGTTTGTCATACTCTCAACTTACAGATGTGATGATTTTTTTGGGGGGGGACAGCCTCAATGGCGTCGCAATTTAGTGTCCTGTCTAGGAAATACGTTCTCTCTTGGCTAGTGGCTTGGGTGTTCGCCCAGGGCGACACGACGAGTCATAGCAGGGCTATGGCGAGAAGTGGCAACGCTGGCCGGGCGCCCAAGAGGCCAACAAAATTGAACAGCTTATTTCCGAGACAGGATACTAGAAACTACAGGCCGATACATGAATGCATCAAGTGATGCGAGACGAGCCTGCCCTGTTTCGCTGGTTGATAGAGGTTTACAGACTGATGTCTAGGCTCTGTACGAAAAGTAATGTCGTAAACACCGCATAGCACAGCCAGCGAAACCATCGCCCCGTAACTTTTCGCGAGCTTGTCTAAGCACGTTACGATGCGGCGGTTCTCCTTTAGCCGGCCAAACATACGTTCGATGTTATTGCGCTGCCGGTACTTGGGACGGCCAAACAGCCTCGGCACCAGAAGAGACTCGGGTTGCTCTTACGGCAGTGGAATCAGTCATCCAGGTTTCCAGATCGTATAACCCTTGCCCGTTGAGCTTGCTGTGAAGGCGCTTAAGCATCGGCAGCCACGACCGTGATGACCTCAAACCTCGTCTTCGCAGCTATCACCTCATCTATTCACGTCAGCAAGCGAGCCCCCCCCTGGAATGGTCAAAAGCCCACGCCATATCGTGTTTTATCGCGTGGCAAGCGACGACGTGATTGAGGTCATCAGACTCCTTCATGACGCCATGGACGTGCATCGGCACTTGCCAAACGACTGGCCAGCGACCTAGCCAAAACGCTAACTGACCAGCGAAAGCAAAGGTAATACGCCTCCTCGCCTACGGTATCGACACATACATTCCCTTTTCTGAACGGCTAAGGATTTGCCAGATACGGGTTGTCTCTAGCATGAGGAGGCTCGCTTAATACCAGCCCCCCCCAAAAAAATCGCCATCCGCGATCGCTCGTCTAAGGCGCGCGAGTGGGGGCAAAACTGGGGGCACATTTGAATTTTCTGCGCTTGAAAACACGGTGCTAGAGCCAAGTCAAAATGTTTTTTGGCGACCCGGACAGTCTTTGATCGGCTAAAAATCGCCAGAACGGGCCTGGGTGTGCGAATGCCGTCATGTCCCTGCGCGAAGGCAGCGCCGCAGGACAGGAGACGTCCTGCGTGTCCCAAAGTAGCGACAGCGGCTCAAAAAACTTGAGCCGCTTTCCAGTTACCGTAGCAACGGTGGCTTGCTGGGTTCAACCAGCAGCACTGCTCGGTATGAATCCCTTATCCGCAAGCCATTTCAACGCATCAACCATGATATCTTCGTTGTTCACGACCTCGGTGAACCCGGCACGACGGATCTTGTTCATGTCGGAAATCATGTCGAACTCGGTGTTGAAAATGAAATCACCAAACGGCCAGCCGACCAGTTTTTCATAGGGCAATGTGTTCAGGCCGTGTTCGCCCGCCAGCCGCTCCCAGTCCTGCGCCTTACCCGGCATATGCCGGGCAAGGGAAAACGGCTGAGGCGTGGCAACGTCCATCTCCAGCGCCTGGGCAATCTTGACCCAAATGCGCTCCCAGCGAAAAGGCTCACCCACCAGGTTGAAAGCTTCGTTACGCGCATTCGGTGCCAGCGCAGCCCACAAGCTTGCACGTGCCAGCCAGTGGGCATCTGTCAATTGAGCGACAACCTCGCGGTATGTCCGCATGGAGCCTGGAAACCGCAAAGGAACACCGGCCTGCTTGCTCAGCGCGGCGAAGACGCCAATCACCATCGCAATGTTCATCGGGTTGCCGGCGATATCGCCTACCACCACATCGGGCCTCAAGATGCTCCAGTCGAGGCCATCACTGGCCTGCCTTTCCCTGAGCAAGTCCTCTTGGGCGTAGTAGAAATTGGCCGTCATGTGCCGAGGGTCATCTTCATAAAAAGGTGCGACACAAGCCCCCAGGTGAACGCCATAAACCTTGGCGCCCTGGTAATGCACGATCCGTTTCAGGGGTGCACCGTTTGCCTTTAATCCGTCGAGTACGTTACGCAGCATCACGGTGTTGATTTCAGACTCACGCGCCAAATCCGGATCTGTCTGCAACGCGGCATAAAAGACGTGGGTTGTATCAGAGGCGGCTGCAAGGGCTTGCCGGGTTGCCTTGGCATCACTCAAATCGCAATCGATGGCCTCAACGCCGGCAACGCTGGTTTTACGCAGGGCGCGCACGGTCCAGTCAGATGCGCCGAGCAGCGTTTCCACCAGTGCACTGCCGATAATGCCGCTCGAACCCACGACCAGTGCTACGTGTTTATCGCTCATTTCAAAGCCCTCATTGTGAAGTGAAAAGCGTTGGCATCAGGCAATGCGGCCACCGCCATCGACATGCAGAACAGTGGCGTTGATAAAACCATTGCCCATCAACGACAGCGCCGCGTCTGCGAGATCGTCAACCTGACCGACACGGCCGACCGGAAGGCTGCTCGCTACGCTATCGAACAAGCCTTGGCGGTCATCGGCGCCCAGAAAGTCCCACGTTGGCGCATCGACAACGCCTGGCGACACGACATTGACCCGCACGGGTTTGATCTCCAGCGCCAACGTCATGGCAAAACCTTCCAGCGCTGCATTCAACGCTGCAACAATTGACGCCCCAGGGGCTGGACGATAGGCAGCCAGACCCGAAAAGAAGGTGATCGAACCGTTTTTGGCCAGGTGGGGTGCAGCGTATTTCGAGGCGTAAAAAGGCCCCCAAAACTTCGAGGCGAGCATCGATTCGACTTGCGTTGTCGTGAGGTCGCAAACCGCAGCGAACGTCAGCTCAGCTGCCGTTGTTACCAAATGATCGAACGCTCCAATGCTCTCAAACGCTTTTTTGACCGCCGCCTCGTCCCCCAAGTCAAACGCCATATAGCTCGCACTATCACCGAGCATCGTTACCGCGTTCTCAAGCTTGGCGGCATTGCGACCACCGATGACGACCGTTGCGCCGGAGGAAATCAGCTTTTTGGCCAACGCCAGGCCCATACCGGAACCGCCGCCGAGAATGACTACTTTTTTGCCTTGGTATGACATACAGGTTCTCCCAATCTTCATGGCATGCCGAGAAGCGAGATGCGTTCCCGGCAAAGCGCATACGTTAAGCAGGCGTTAGCGTATGCTTACGAAAAATGACTAGGTAGATCCATAAAAGAGAAGCAGCTTTGCACCATGGGAAAGCCAAATATACTCGATGGAATACCGGAGCTTGTTGCCACTGTCGAGGGAGGAAGCTTCAGTGCGGCAGCGAAGATCCTGGACTCATCAGTGGCAAACCTCAGCCGCAAGGTGGGAGCGCTGGAAAGCAGGTTGGGGCAGCAATTGTTGCAACGCACGGCGCGCGGCTGCATACCGACAGAAGCAGGACAGGCCTTCTACAAGCAATGCCGCGGGCTGATGGACGGGATTGAAGAGGCTCACGATGAGGTTCGCCTGGGTCGTTCGCAACTGAGGGGGAATATTAAAATCAGTTTGGCGGGGCATTTCGCAGAAACCACGCTGCCGCCATTGTTGGCAGAGTTCGCGTTGGCGTATCCGGGCATACACCTGTTTATCAATGTCACTGCGCGCAATGTCGACCTGGTCAGCGAAGGCGTCGATATAAGCGTCAGGCTCGGTCCACTTGCCGACTCGAACCTGATCGCCAGGCGACTCATCACGTTTCCTCTTCGCACACTGATCGCCCCTTCCCTGATGACGTCGGTGTCAGGCTGCAAGCATCCTGGAGAGCTGCCGCCAGCGCTGTGTCTTTCATTACTGAGCCGACGCTGGAGCTTTCGAAAAGGCAAAAACGTGCATCACTTACAGCCGGGGGGACGGGTCGGCAGCGATAATGGCCTGGCGCTGGTCGCGGCAGCACGCAGCGGCCTGGGGATCATCCAGGTGCCCAGCTATTACGGTGATGATGAAGTCCAGCATGGGGAACTGATTCCGATTTTTGACGACTGGCAATCCGAGGACGAATTCGAGTTTTTCCTGGTTTTTCCGCCCACTCGGTACATTCCCGAGCGGGTACGCGCATTGGCCGACTTCTTACAAAAGCGCTTGAGGTTTGCGAATCAGCCTGGCGCTCCAGTCTCACCGAGTCGCTCACGGTGACCTCGTGCTTCGGCGTTAGCCAAACCGCTCTGTGTATAATGGAAAACATGGGATCTCAGGATCTATTGCGTCAGTCGAGAATCAATTAATGGCAAAACCCGGTCAAACCCCCGTCCCGCGCCTCTCTTTGGTTGAATCCACTATTGAAACCATTCGTTCGCTGATCGATCAGCGCGTCTGGAAGGTCGGTGAGTGCATTCCCAAGGAAGCGGAGCTCGCCGAACAATTCGCGGTTGGGCGCAATACCGTCCGGGAAGCAATACGCGTGCTTTCGCACTCGGGCATGCTGGAGGTTCGCCAAGGCGATGGGACCTATGTGCGTCGTGAGCTTGACCCTGCCCAAACGGTCAGCAAGCTGAACCGCTCCGGTCTGCGCGACCACATAGAATTGCAATGCCTGCTGGAGTCCGAGGCGGCTCGATTTGCTGCCCGGCGTCGTACCCCTGAAGATATCGCGCGCCTCAAGGCCGCCCTCGACGTTCGCGGTGAGTACACGCCTGAAAGCATTCTCGACGACTTCCTGGATCGTGACCGCGACTTCCATGTCGCGATCGCAACCGCTTCACACAATGATGCCTTGCAGGCGCTGTATGCCTATTTCACCGCCTCTATTCACAGCCATACAAAAAGCATTTTTTCAGATGCTGATCTTCCAGAGCCAAGCCTCGCTGATCACCACGCCATCCTCGATGCGATCGTTGCAGGTGACGAAGAGGCTGCCGCCTTCGCGGCGCGCAACATGCTTGTGCCGCTGATCGATAAACTCGACGCGTTGCTGGGCACAGGCCCGGGCAATGCCAAGTGGATCAATCGAATCGGCGCTACGTTCTGGAAGTAACCGTTACATGAACCATTTGAAAATGATGTTAGGAGAGATTCGCTCGTAGCGGTCTCCGCCAATCTCATAATTATGGGTCTCAACCCTTACACCCAATTGAAAGGCGCCGGCTTTGTCAACGTGCCACAGCACCTCGGGGCGTGTGAAATACTCCGTGCCGTTGTGATCTGTACCGTTGATCAATGACAACAACGTGAAGTTGAACTGCTGACCTGCAATGTCCCAAGGCTTTGAGATCAGGTAGGAGCGCCACAGCCAGGTCGGGTCGTTGTAATTAGTGGTGCGTTGCAACAACCCCGACTCAAAATAGGCGAATCCAGGTACGTCGAAGTTGAGCGAAAGTCCGTAGTTTCTTGAACGGAAATCGCCATAGCTGGCGTCTTCCCAACGGGCGATCAGCGATACATCGGTCACTGGCCCAAATGCAAACGAGCGGCCTGTCATCTTGCCCAGGCTTAGCCTTGGGTTGGCGACCAGCAAGTTCTGAGAGTCTTTGCCTGAGCCACCGGAAGCAGCGCCCTCTCCTCCTACGTCATCACCTTTGTACAACTCCGCATCCAGATAAATATCGCCGTACTTGAAGGTACTGAAGTGTTCAAACTGGTAGGTCGTCAGGTTTTTGTCTGATGTACCCGTTCCAAGAATGGGATCAGCCTTGGAGTTTCCCGTGGCCATGACACTGAGCACGTTGATATTGAATTCGAGGAAGTCAGCAGCGTACGAGCACACGGGGAAACCACACAGCACTGCAGCGGGAATTATTACTTTTTTCATGGTCTATCTCGATTGTTGTTTTTATGGAGACACACAGCTACGCCGCACGCAGAAGAGATCGGCGAGCTTTAGGCAAAGGAGTTTCAAGACCCTGATCATGTGATCAGTGCCGGTTTACCTGATGAATTGAATCAAGGCGCCCTGAGGCGCCCTGGATCAGGAGTGCGCTGCTGTCCTTGAGGTTTTATGGACAGGCAGGCGATGGACGACGGCTCTCGGAGGCTGGATCGCAAAAGAGCTTTTGTGCACAGCGCCGTCTTTCATGACCAGCGCGATTTTTTCAGGGTCTTGCAGCACCTTGATATCTGCAAGCGGGTTGCCGGTGACCAACATCAAGTCAGCCAGAAATCCCTCTTTAATCTGGCCCAGTTCACCGCCCTGCATCATGATCTGACCACCGTAACGAGTCGCCGCGATCAGGGCTTCCATGTTGGTCATGCCCAGATAGGTGGTGAAGTACTCGAGGTCCATGGCGTTGGTGCCGTGAGGCATCCAGGCAAACCCATAGTCACCGCCGGGCAAGACCCGAATACCCCGCTTGTGCATTTTTTGCAGGGTTTCGCAGGCCGCTTCCAGCTCGCGCTTGTAACCCATTTTTTCCGCAATCGCCGGGGTAATACCGTAGTCAGAGGCGTGGTAGGTGGTACGGATCAACCAGGCCAGACCAGGCGCGACGAAGTGCTTTTCCTTGTTGGCTTCGAGCATATCCAAGGCCTCTTCGTCCGCGAAGCTGGCGTGGTAGATCATGTCGATGCCGTAACGCACACACTGCTTGACCGATTCCGCCGAGCGCGCATGCGCAGCGACGCGTTTACCGAAACGCTTGGCCTCGGACACCAGCATGGCGATTTCTTCCTCGGCGAACGGCGAAGTCTCCGCCGCAATACCGGCAATGTACTCGCCAGAGAGGTTGATTTTCAGGTGGTCGACGCCGTACTTGATGAACGTCCGCACGGTTTTGCGGATCTCTTCAGGGCCACAGCACAACGCGCCGAAGTTGAGCTCGGGAAATGGCAGGTGCGGCAGCGTATTGTCCCCCAGCGCCCCGATGGTCGAAACTTCCTGGCTACCCGCAAGGTAGCGTGGGCCTGGAAATTGACCCGAGTTGATGGCGTTACGCAGCACAACATCAAGACGCGCCTTCGCGGCTGCAGCACCGATGCAAGAGGTCCATCCCATGTCCAGATAGCGCTTGGCGACGCTGACGCACCAAAGGATATGCTCTTCGGGTGGCATCATCTGGATGGCGGCAAGTGAAGGCTGGTCATTCCATGAAAAATGGGTGTGCGCTTCGGTCATACCGGGCATCAAAAATGCGCCCTTTCCATCGATGGTTTGCGCATCGAGGTCGTGAAGCTTGGCATTGCCCCGGACAATCCGCTTGATGCGATTGTCCTCAACCAGCAGGCTGCCTTTGTAAGGCTTGTCACCGCTTGCGTCGAAAATGGTGACATTCGTGAATGCAATCTTATTGTTATGCATCTGAATTCTCCGAAATCTTTTGTCAGGGTTACACAGCGCCGAAACGGTTGGGCAGCTGTAGTGACTCTCCTGTTTAAATCATGGTGGTCGGACTCAGGCGAAGTCCGACCGCCACGACGATCACGCGATTGACTGATAGAACTGCTTGAGCTCGGCCATGCATTGCTCTGGCTTTTCAAACGTGGTCCAGTGTCCACACGCCTCGAACGTCACCATGCGGCCGTTGGCCAGACGACCCGTAAAGGCTTCGACAGCCGCCACGGGTGCGACCCCATCCTGGTCTCCGGTCACCAACAGCACCGGCGCAGTGATGTTCTCGATGGCGGCGGGCTGGGCTTTCGACAAAGCCTCACAACTCTGACTGTAGCCCTCGGCAGGTTGACGCATGATGCATTCGCGCACCAAAGCGACAACCGCAGGTTGGCTGTCTTTGGTTTGCCGGGCTGTGGCGCCTTTTACGATCGCGTCGGCAATTTCCTGCATTGCCTCGACACCGCCGCTGCGAGCTAGATCGGCCCGCGCCTTGATACCGGCGCGACCGGCATCAGGGGGCGCAAGCAGCGGACCAAACAACGCCAGGCTGTTGATCCTTTGGGGATGTCGTGCAGCAAAATGTGCCGCGACGATTGTGCCCATCGAGTGCGCGACAACATGAACCTTGTCGACGCCCAACGCCTCCAGAACTTGCTCAACCGTCTGCACATAAAGCTCGATTGAGAGAGCAGTACTGCCCAATGCGGAGCGTCCACTGCCAGGAAGGTCGAAGCGGATAACCTTGAAGCCTTCAAAGGCTGGCAAAACGGAGGTCCAGGTGTTGGAAGAGCCACCCAAGCCATGAATACACAACAGTGGGCTGCCCTCCCCTGAAACCTCGACGGCAATGCCATTCAGGATCTGGGTAGTCACTCTGCCACCTCATTCTCCAGAGCGCCGATACCGGCGATTTCGATACGTACGACATCACCCGACTGCAGAAAGCGTGGCGGAGTGAAGCCGATGCCCACGCCCATTGGAGTACCGGTCACGATCACGTCACCCGGCTTGAGTTCGATGCCTGCCGAAATGGTTTCGATCAGATGAGGGATGTCGAAGATCAGTTGACCGATATTGGAGTTCTGACGCAGCTCGCCATTGACCCAGCATTGAATGGTTGCATCAGTGACATTGACTTCGTCAACGGTGGAAATCCATGGGCCCATCGGTGCAAAGCCATCAAGGGACTTGCCCAGGAACCATTGACGGTGGTTTTTCTGCAGGTCACGGGCGGTCATGTCGTTGACGATGGTGTAGCCAAATACGTGAGCGTAGGCGTCGGCTTTAGAGATGCCACGCCCACCTTTACCGATGATCACGGCAAACTCGGCTTCATAGTCGAGTTGGTCGGTCACATCAGCGTGACGAGGGATTTTGTCATTGGTGGCAATGACGGTGTCTGGGGTCTTGGTGAAGACGACCGGGAATTCAGGTGCGATCTCGCCTTCTTTAGCGCTGTGGTCAAAACCCGACTTGCTGAACTCTGCAGCGTGTTCGTGATAGTTCTTACCCACGCAGAACAGATTGCGACGCGGCAGCAGCGGCGCCTTAAGCGTCACATCTTCCAGCGATTGACCCTCACCGCTCGGTACCAGATCAGACTTCAGCTGATCCCACTGTAGTACCAATTGGTTCATGTCACCCGCGAAGCCGGAGATCAGCTCGGAAACAGGCCAGAAGCGTTCGGTTTCGCTATTCACGAGTACAACAGACAGTTCGCCGGCGGCGTTTTCAATGGTTGCGAGTTTCATTGTTATTGGTCCTCTTACGGTCTATGTTTGGTTCAACTGGAACAAAATATAGGACCACACAAGAACCAATGCAACCATTTTTTTGCAGCATTAGACCAATTGGTATACCTTTCTCTCTAATACCCCCTTACCCCTCCATACAGAAAGGCTTTCAGTGTGAGTGAAGCAGTGGCTCAAAAGTCCGTTCGTGCCGATGGCGCACGGAGCTTGGCCAAATACCTGGTCGAAGAGATCGAGAGCGGCCGACTGGCGGCAGGACAAAAATTACCTGCTGAAAGAGAACTGAGTGAATCCTTTCAAGCGTCCAGGGGTTCTGTCAGGCGCGTGCTGTCCAATCTCAAGGAAATGGGGCTGATCACTCAAACTGTAGGCAGCGGCACCTTTGTTTCCGAGAATGTGCGCTTGGTGGCGCCCGTCAGTGAGCACCGTATTTCGGCCGTGCAGACTAGCCCCGCAGAGTTGATGGAAGCGCGTCTTCTGATCGAAACCCAGATGCCCAGCCTGATCGTTCGGTATGCCACGGCAACGGACTTCGAGAAGATGGACGAGTGCATCATCCGTTCGGAAGCCGCCACCACCATTGAGGAGTTCGAGCATTGGGATGGCGCCCTTCACCAGGCTTTTGCTGAAGCCACTCACAATAGCCTCTTCCTGAAAATCCTTGAGCTCACCACGCAAATCCGCGAAGAAGGTGAATGGGGTCGCCTGAAGAAAAATTCGTTGACCCCCGAACGGCGCAGTCAGTACGAAGAGCAGCATCGGGCAATTGTCGATGCCCTGCGCGACCGCGACGAGAAGCTCTCACGCGATCTGATCGAAGCTCACCTGTTACAGGTCCAGCGCAACCTGTTCGGTCGCAACTAGAACCTTTCGGTAAGGCACACCCAGTGGTTCGGGGCTTGTTTGGTGAAATCGACGTCACTGCACCGGTTGGCGATAGATCAGGCACTATCTTGGTGGGCGCCAGCACCATGAGTACGCCTGGGTTCAAACCCCGATATTTTGTTAGCCGGCGGCCAGGTCTCGATGGTCCTGCTCGCCTCGTTTCCAGTAACCGGCCGCCTGCACCCGGCCCAGTTCAAAGCCACGATCACGCAGTAGCTGAGTGCGAATACTTCGAATCACTGACGCTTCGGCGGCGATCCACGCATCGCCCTCCGTCGTCGGAAGCGGACTGTAGCGCAGGACTTCACTGAGGGTTTCGGGTTCCTGCGTTGCGCAACCATTTCGGTAGATCCAGCGCACCCGAACGTTAGGCCGGATCGCTAGCAACTGCCTCTCGGTCTCATCCGAGACCTCGACGAACACGTGAACATCCAGATCAACTGGCAACTGACGAATAATGGCGGCAATCGCTGGCAAGCCCGTTTCATCCGCGGCCATCAGTAACCAAGATCCAGGCGTTACCCCTTTAAAACCGCCCCTCGGCCCCGCGAGCTGTAATTCATTGCCCGCCTCTGCCGTCAATGCCCAATCTGACATGGGGCCGCCTTCGTGCAAGGCGATATCAAAAGTGAGCTCTTTTTTGACAGCGTCAAACGTATGAATCGTGAAGGCACGCCCTACTGGCTGCGCGGTTCCATCGGGCAGGAAGATTTTCACCCATTGCGCTGGCAGGTCAGTGTCGAACGACTTGAGCGAGTGCCCACCCAGAACGATCCGCCGTACTTGCGCAGTAGGCTTGTGCACCGAGATGACCTTTACCTTACGAATCGTTTTGTCGTCCTGGAACTGCAAAACCTGCGACGCGGCACCCGGCACGATTCTTCCTGTTTGCAACGGCGAGCGAGTCCTCATCTTGATCTGCGCCTTTCTCAGCGCTGCCCCGCAACTGTCCACCAGATTCCTGAACACGGGCGTCAAGTCACAAGCGACTGGGTCCGCGTTGTAGCCGGACTTGCGTGAGGCGCGGCCCAAAACGGCTAGTAAATTAAGCTCGTCGCGCGAAACATAAGGAGATAAAGGACCCAACAAATAAAAGTCAGGATCTGCCGTGACAATGGTAGCCACAAGGTCAGCAAACACGAATGCCTGGGCCGAGTTCAGGCCCATTTCTTCAAGAAAAAAACCGGCCTGAGCTGGCCAGCTGCCCTCCCAATTCAACGCCCTGAGCGCCTTAAGCAAACGCAGTTCAATGGGCGAGCACTGGTTGATGGAAAAGATCATTCTGGCCATGTTCATACCCACAATAAGCCGAGGCGCTTTGCCACGGAGAGTTCGCAGCTCTCGCTGCTTAAGCGTTGATTACAAATACCGGCCCACGGCTTCACAGACTTGCTGACCGAATCTGAGCCTGCGGGACCCTATCAATAATCCATGCTGACTGGGATGATCCTAACATCCCATGTTTAGCTCGACAATGAGATATATTCTTAAACAGTCAGCCGGACTTTGAATTTCATGCGCCTCTACTTGAAAGGAAAGACCCTTGATCAACTGAGAATAAATCTCATCGACCAACACAAAGATGGGATGTTAGGATCTATGCATTACCGGTTTTACGAGGCCTGTCAGCCTCGGGAGATATCATGGGTTTTTACTTGCACGACGTGTCTGAATTTCCTTTTGTGGCGCTGCGCTCCGATCACTGCCTGCCTGGCTATGCTGAACAATGGGGCAAAGAAATGGATGCCCTGCTCGATAGCAACCGCCTGTTCGTGGTTGCATTCGAGCCAGGGACACTTAACGAAACGGACGAAGATTTTCGCACTCGAGGCATCTGGTTCAAGAAACACCGCCATCTGCTGCCTGGGCGGTGTGCAGCCATGATTGCAATTGTGCCCTCTGCTGAGGAGCGCGCGGCGAACGCGGATGACATGGCCAAGCGATCACGCGGATTTAATGTTCTGTACACAGCGATGGCTTCATTCGAGGCAGCCGAACAGGTAACCGCAGAACTGATTTCAGATATCAAGTCCTGGGTTTCCTGAGTCTGGCCTCCCGCGCTACCGTCGGCGATACGGTAGCTCTCGGCGGCTTCGAGCAGACGAACGCCAACTGAAGGGTCGCTGTCCGAAACGCTGATGGTGCAATTACTAACCCAGAACCTGAGTTGCTCAACAGGCGAAACTCCCTTTTCGCCATGTTGAGAGAGGGTTGCTGCGTCTGGCGTAGCAACCCTTCGCGCGTTCGTCAGAAATCGACAGTGGCCGACAGTTGCAAGGTCCGCGGATAGCCCGGGGAGAATGCACCGTAGGAAGCAACGCCCGACCAGTACTCACGATCAAACACGTTCTGCACAGTGGCCCGGAACGTCGTCGGCCGGCCTTCGATCTTGGTGGCATAACGCGCACCGGCGTCGAATCGGGTCCAGGAATCCAGCTCTTGGGTATTGGCCTGATTAACGTATTGGCTGTCGGTATAAATAGCACCACCAGTTAGGGTGAAGCCTTCAAGCCAGGGTGTATCCCATTCGGCCCAAAGGTTGGCTTGCACGTCTGGCACACCCACCGGTTTATTGCCGCGGTTGGCCGCCGTGGCCGAGTCGGTCAGTTTGCCGTCAAGCACCGTCACGCCGCCCATCAAGCGCGTGCCCGGCGCCACTTCGCCAAACATGCTCAACTCGATACCGCGGTTGCGTTGTTCGGCCTGCACCGAAAACACGTTGCCCACGCCAACTTCACCACTCGGTTTCTCGATCTGGAACAACGCCAGCGTGGTCATGAACGTACCGTGTTCATATTTGACGCCGAGTTCATGTTGCTTCGATTCGTAGGGGGCGAACGTCTCACCGGCGTTGGCCGCCGTGCCCGGTGCGATGTCTCCTTTGCTCAAGCCTTCAACATAGTTGTAGTAGAGCGAGACATCTTCCCAGGGCTTGACCACCACGCCGACCAGTGGCGTCGTGGCACTGTCGTTGTATTTCGAGCTGACCGAACCTGCGGCGTTGTAGTTGCGTGATTCGATGTCCTGACGACGTACACCGAGGGTCAACTGAAAGCGGTCATCGAGCATGGACAAGGTGTCAGTCAACGCAACGCCGGACAGATCCGATTCGGATATGCGCAATACCTTCGGCGAGTTGATGTATTGCTTGGGCGCATCAATCGGGTGGTAAATGTTCGAACGGATTTCGGTACCGTTGTTGATCCCTCGGGACAGTTCATCCTGGTACCGCGTCGCCATCAGCGTGGTCGTGTGAGTAATCGGACCTGTAGCGAAAACACCGCGGACGCCGACATCGGCCGTCGAGCGATCGACGTTGAATTTGTAGTAACCCGGAATGTTGGAGGTATCACCGGCCTCGTTGAGGATTCTCGGTACCTGGTCGGACATCCGCTTGACGTCCGATTTGCCGCCACCGGCATGGGCAAATACCGTAAGCGTGTCGCTCAGGTCATATTCGCCACCGAGCAACGCCGACTGCTCTTTGGTGTCTGACCATCCCCACTTCTGTGGCAGGCTGGTGCGGCCATTCGGCGCGGAAGGCACATCGACGCCCGGGGCGATGGTGAAGGGTCTTGAGGCGCCCTCATAGCTTTCTTTCTGACTGATGTAGTCCAGATTCAAGCGCAAGCGCTCGCCACGATAATCGAGCGCAATGGCGCCGATTCCAACGTCCCGGTGTTGATCGTCAACGGCGGTATCGCCGCCTTGCAGATTGCCATTGAAGCGCACGCCGAACTGATTTTCCGAGCCGAAGCGTCGGCTGAGGTCCAGATGACCGCCCACTTGCGAATCCGAGGCGTAGCTGGTGGTCACCCGGGTCAGGTCTTCGTCCAACGGACGCTTGGGAACGATGTTGATCACACCGCCGACGCCGCTGTTCGGCGAGATGCCGTACATCAGCGCGCCCGGCCCCTTGAGGACTTCCACGCGCTCGGCGTACTCGGTGAACACCCGGTAATTGGGCGCGACGCCGTACACCCCATCGAACGCCAACTCCCCCAGGTTGCCTTCACCGACAGGAAAGCCACGAATGAAAAACGAGTCGACAATGCCGCCCGTCTGACCGGTGGAGCGTACCGAAGGGTCACGCTCCAGTGCATCGGCCACGGTCACAGTTTGCAGATCGGCCAGGGTCTTGGCGGTGTAGCTGGTGACACTGAACGGGGTGTCCATTACATCCTTGTTGCCCATCATGCCCAACCGGGCACCCCGCGCGACCTGGCCACCGGCGAGCACCCCGGGCAATGCAGTCGGGCCGTTGTAATGGGCGTTGACATTGGTTGTGTCGAGCGTCAGCGCCTGAGGGCTGTCGTCGGTTGGCATCGCTGGCGCAATGTTCGAACTCTGGTCGGTGGCAAGCTCTTGTTGCTCGGGGCTCGCGGCCCAGGTGTTGGCGCTTCCTGCGACCAAAACAAAATTGAGCATGGCGGTGCGAATGGCGAGCGTTAACAAGCGCTCACCGCAAGGACGACTGACAACAGGCATGACGTGTAGATCCTTCTCGACAAAAGAAAATGGTAATCACTCCTATTGCCAGTCGATCTGCGAAAAAGTATCACCCTCCGTAAAGTTTTTTTGATGTGGCCAGGTTTGGGTCAGGCATACAGGCGTTCCAGCGGGACAGAAACCCGCGGCAACGCGGGGTCAAACGCGTGCCGGGTGGTTTTGTAGGGAAAGATCTCGCCACGGGCGATCGTGGTGAAAATCCACGCCACTTCGAACGCCTGCCCGGTCTGCCAATGCCGCACGCACACCCGCGGATCGGTGTAATCGAGCTGGATGCACGGCACGCGTTTCAAGCCCAACTGCAACGCCGCGTTGAAGCGGTGATTGCCGTCCATCACGATGCCCAGCGAGCGCTCGACGATGATCGGCTCCAGCCAATGCCCGGCACGGATAATCGACTCGCGCAACATCGCCACGTTGGCCGGGTCGACCTGCTCCGATTGCAGCACTTCGCACAACGGCCGCAACGCAATCTGATACCCATGCTTCATGGTTATTCTCCTGATTCGCCGGGCACTCAGCAGGCATCGGCACGGGCAACCGGCGCGTATTGGCTGGCCACATCGAGCAGGCGTTGCGCGTGTTCAATCAGCGGTAAGTCGACCATTTCGCCATCCACTTGCACCGCATGACTGCCCGTGGCGACGGCCCTCATCACCCTGTCGGCCCACGCCAGTTGGCGCGAATCCGGCAGGAAAGCGCGCTGCACCGAAACCAGTTGCGAGGGGTGGATACACAACTTGGCGCCGAACCCCAGCGAGCGAGCGTAATGCGAGTCGCTGGTGACCACCGCCAGATCGCTGATCGCCGGCGTGACGCCGTCGATTGGTGCAGGCAGATCCGCCGAGCGCGACGCCAGCACGATGCGGCTGCGGGCTAAGAGAAACGCCTCCGGCGTCTGGCTGCAGTTGATATCGAGCGAGAAATCCAGCGAGCCGAACGCCAGCCGCGCCAGGCCCGGAATTGCCGCGATCGACTCGACCTGTTGCAGCCCCTTGGCGGTCTCGATAATCGCCACGATCTTCAGCTGGGGTTGCCATTCGAGCAAGCGCTCGACCACTCGCGCCAACGCTTCGGGGCCTTCGGCCTTGGGCAGAAAAATTCCGTCACAACGTTCGGGAAAGCGCATGTCGCCGAGCCATTTCAGGTCTTGGTGAAACAGCGAGCTGCTGACGCTGTTCAGGCGGATGTAACGCTCGCAGGAAACCTGCGGTGTGCTCTCCTGCCAGGCCCAGATGGCGGCACGAGCCGCTGCTTTGCTGTCTGGGTGAACGGCGTCCTCAAGGTCGAGAATGATTGCGTTCGCCCCCGCTTCAACGGCTTTGGAAAACCGCTCGGGGCGATTACCCGGCACGAACAGGTAGCTGATCGAGAGTGGGATTTTGCTACGGAGTGGTTCGGGTTTCATGGCGTTACTCCTTGACGTGAATCAGTCGTGTTTTCTAAAAAAATCCAGGCCTGGTAACGGCGATTTTCAACGCCTTGCCAGCACTATTCGCATTCGCCTTAACGCCTTATTGATCAAGGTTTTAAGGGATTTATTTATGTACGGATGAACGGGTACTTGAGCGTGTAAATACACGTTCATGTGGTGGCCCTGCGCGGGTCTTCATTTAAAAATATTTCAAAACCTTACTTGATAATCGTTCGCGTTAGCAATATGGTTCACGCCGCGAACAGAAACTTTCCTTGTTTCAAAGCACACGCTCAGTGTCACGGGAAGCACACGCCAGTGATATCACTTAAACATCAGGTACTGGCCACTTACATGCAGCCGTTTTCAAATGAGTGGCCAGTTAGAACGTCCGTACACACCGATGGGAGGGAGTTCTCATGCAATTGTTTTTCGTGACATTTATGAAGACTCGCGTGAGCGGATCAACTTCGGATTTCGCTTGGCACCCGCCTCCGGCACGCTTGAAAACTCGGCGCTGACGAGTAAAAAAGACCAACTTAATCGTTAACAACTCGTTATCGATCCAACAAGGGTGACGTTATTTTCGACGCCAAGGGTTAACTATGCTTACAACAAATGCGCCACCTGTTGAAAAGCGATTAGAAGTTTATCAACCGCACATGCTGACACCCCTGATCGACCCGGTTATTTCAACGCTGATTAATAACTTCCCGGGCACGCTGATGGACTTGGTTAAACAGCATGGTTCGCCGCTAAACCTTGTTTGGCCCCATGCGTTTAAATCAAACACGCAGGCACTGCAGGCAGTATTTAATCGATGCAAAGTGCCTCACGCGATCTTCTACGGCGCCAAGGCAAATAAGTCCCAGAGCATGCTTAGCGCTGCGGCAGATTCGGCAATCGGCGTCGATGTGTCGAGTATTCATGAGCTGGAAGCCGCGCTGCGGGCAGGTACGCCGGCGGCAAAAATATGCGCCACGGGACCGGCAAAAACGGCCGCGTTTCATCAGGCACTCGTCAACGCAGGGTCACTGATAAGCGTGGACTCGCTGGAGGAGTTCGATCACCTGAAGACGTTGATCCAAGCGCAGCCAGTCGCCGTAAACGCAAGGGTTCTACTGCGCTACAGACCCAAAAGCTGCTCAACAAGCCGCTTTGGAATGGGTGCGCAAGACCTGCTCGAATGCCTGATTCGATTAACGCAACAGACTGGTTTTTTTCACTTCGAAGGTTTCCATTTCCACCTCGGTGGTTATGGATACGAGTCGCGGGTAAAAGCCTTTCGAGAGGTGACTGCCTTTGTCGACGCCGCTCGGGAAATGGGATTGAATCCCGGCCTGATCGATATAGGCGGCGGATTGCCGATTCGTTATGTCGAGACTGAATCTTATCGTCAGTTTATGCAGAACGATAATAAACCCAGCCACTATTACAACCAACGAGTGCCGGACGCTTATTATCCTTATGGTGGCGAACTAACCGCAACGCAATGGCTGATCCTGTTACTCGACGCTGAACAATCACCCGGCCGCTCGATTGCCAGTTATTTGCGAGAGCAACATATCACCCTGGCACTGGAACCCGGGCGCTGCCTGGTGGACCAGGCAGCCATTTCCATATTCCGGATAACCCGCACAAAAAAGCTGAACGACAATAAGACCGTCCTGTTTGTAGAAGGCAGTAGTTTCAGCGCCTGCGAAACATGGTTTGCATCTGAATACCTTGTTGATCCGATCCTTATCGGCACACACGAACTCCCGAACACCCCGAGCCAGGCGTACATCGCCGGCCATAGTTGCCTGGACGATGACGTGATCACTCATCGGCTGATCAACTTTGCGACAACCCCTCAATCCGGCGACTTGTTGGTCTACGTCAATACCGCCGGCTATCAGATGGATTTGCTGGAGAACGAATTTCATCGCCATCCCCTGCCCCGGCGGTTGATGGCCACCTGTTGTACGGAAGGTAACTATGCGTTTTCACCTGACTACTAAAGGGAACAATCAAGATGATATTAAATAAAGTTTCAGACCTTATTGGTAATACTCCGATGTTGGGCATTGATGTTCCGGACACCCATGCTCGCTTATTGCTCAAGATTGAAAAGAACAACCCCGGTGGCAGTATCAAAGATCGCATGGCGCGCAACATGGTGCTTGCCGCGCTCAAGTCCGGTCGCCTGAAACCCGGTGGCGTGGTGATCGAATCGTCCTCCGGCAACACCGGGATCGGCCTGGCCATGACCGCCGTCGAATTCGGACTGCATTTCATTGCTGTGGTCGATCATCACGCCGCGCAAGACAAGATCGCGGTGATGAAAGCGCTCGGCGCCGACATTCGGTTCGTGAAAGGCACCTATCGCGAAGACGAAGTCGCGGTCGTTGAACGCCAACGACTCGCAGCTGAACTGGCCAGCGAAATTCCAGGTGCCGTGTTCATGAATCAGTCCGATAACGCGGCCAATGCTGGCGGCTACAGCGAGTTCGTTCGCGAAACCATTGCCCAGGCCGAAGGAGTTATCGGCGCCTATGTCGGTTGTGTCGGCACCGGCGGATCGATGACCGGCATCGCCCGCGGCTTGAAACTGCATAACCCCGACACCGTAACCGTTGCGGTCGAACCGGCCGGTTCCATCGTCTTCGGCCATCCCGGCTATCCCTACTATCAATCGGGCACCGGCACCCCGGCGGGTGACACCGTGGGGTTGGTGCTCGACTACAGCTGCATCGATCTGGGCGTGCAGGTCTCCGATTCCCAGGCTTTCGAAACCGCCCGCTACATCGCCCGCAACCACGCGCTGCTGGTGGGTGGTTCGACCGGCGGTGCGATTTTCAAGGCTTTGGAGCTGATTCACAAAGGCGTGCTGACCGGCAACGTGGTGGTGCCCATCGCCGACGGCGGCGAGAAATACCTGCACACCGTGTTTGACGATAAATGGCTGCAGGAGCGTGATCTGCTCGACCCGAGCGTCGCACCACAACTCGATGCCTGGCTGGGTAAGAGCCAATGGCTGGAATCCGCTTCCGCGCCGCTGCAATTGAGCGTCGCTTGACCCGCCCACGACACAGGAACGCTTCTCGATGAATCTGTTGAAAGTCGCCATTTGTGGTGGAGGCAGGACCGGCCATCTCAACGCCATCCTGTTCAAGCAACTGCCCAATGTTCAGGTTTCGATGCTCACCAGCAATCTGGACATCATCCAGCAGCACGCTCGCAAAACCCCCATGCAGGCGTTGTTGCCCGATGGTTCGACGCTGGAGGCTCGGCTGGATCGGGCAGCGACCGATGCCTGTACTGCCGTTGAAGATGCCGACATCGTCATCATCACCGTGCCCGCCCATGCCCGTGCGCAAACGCTGCAAGCCATCGCGCCACATCTAAGCAGGAGCAAACCGGTGTATATCGGCGCGATCCCCGGATTTTGCGGTTTTGACTGGCTGGCCGAAGCCACCCTGCCCGATCGTCCGAACCTGGTGATCTGGGGCATGAAGGATGTGCCACATACCGCGTTCGAGCTGATTGCGGGGCGCTCGATCAAAATGGGTGGCGGCAAGAGCCAGTTGTATGTGGCGACCCACGCCCGCGAGACGCAAGCCTCCCGTCTGCAGCTTCAGCAATGGCTGTCCCGGTTGTACGGCCCGTGCGTGACGATGCTCGACAACTACCTGGAAATCACCCTGACCCCGGGCAATCCGATCATGCACAGCTCGGTGATCTACGGGTTGATCGGCCCCTACGGCCAGTGGCATCGCAAGATCTTCCCGCAACGCATGTGCTGGTGGACCGAGTGCCCGGAACTTGGCGCCTACTACCTCGAGCGAATGGATCAGGAAAGCCAGGACCTGTGCACAGTCATCAGCCAGCGCATGGGCATCGACCTGTCCTCGGTCAAATCACTGAAACAGGAAATCGTCGAGGCCTACGGCGACCAGATTCGCGACCAGAGCAGCATGCTGTCGATTCTGCGTACCAATCAGGCCTACAACAACATTCTTGCGCCGATGGTGCCGGCCGCCGACAACCGCGCCGGTTACGTGATTGAGCGCGAGAGCCGTGCCTTCAACGAAGACGTCGCCTATGGCCTGGTGCTGCTGGTGGAAATGGCCAAGCGCCTCGACCTCAAGGTGCCCTACATCGAAGAAGTCTTGCAGTGGAGCATTGCCTACATGCAAGGCCTGCGCGACTCGGCACTCGATTACTTCCCAAGCCAATGGCCTCGCACGGCAAGCGCCGCCGCTTGATCTCTTTATTCAATTTTCGACGAGCAGACCGCTGATATGGATGACCTCAAGACACTGATCGCCTACTCCCGTAAAAACGCCATGCGGCGCTTGGTCCGCTGCCTTTTCGCGGAAAACATCCTCGACCGTTCGGCCCTGAGCTTTTCCATCGACAAAAATCAGGCCACTTACCCGCTCAAGGGTGGTCGCGCCCACCTGTTTTTCTCCGACATTGCCAAAGGCCCCGCCGACACCGTGGTGAATGACGGTGAGGTGATACTGGTGACCGACGAAGGCTTGCGCCAAGTCATCACCAGCCATCAGGACATGCTGGATGTGCTGCGCGACAGCTTCGATTTCGAGCCCACTGACGCAGGCGTCGCCGGGATCAAGTCCGACATCGAAAACAGCCTGACCAACGACGCCCACGCCCGTCAGCATCGCCAACAATGGAACGCCCGGCTGCAACAAGCCGCCAAGGACCAGGGGCTCAACAGCTTCACCGATTACCTGCGCCAGCACGCCAAGACCAAGGACGCCGCCATCCTGCTCGACCAATGGGGTTCGCTGGAAGGCCATCCGTATTACCCGACATGGAAGTCCCGCCCGGGACTGAGCGATACCGAAGTCGAGCAACTGTCGCCCGAGTTCAACGCTCAAGTACCGCTGCGCATCGCCGCGTTGCGCGCCGACAACGCAAAGAGCGAAAGCATGCCCCACGTCACCAGTTACCACGATTGGTTCGCCAGCAACTTCCCGGCGCAGTGGGAACAATGGAAGGCCTCGCTTAACGACAAAGGGCTGGACGAAACCCAGTGGCTGCCGCTGCCGATTCACGCGTGGCATTTGCAGGCCTACGTGCTGAAGACGTTCGCGGCGGAAATCGAAGAAGGCATTCTGATCACCGATGGCCCGGACCTTGCGACGCTGCCCACCATGTCGTACCGCACGATGATGCCGGTGCTGGACGAATGCGCGCCGCTGATCAAATTGCCGATTGCGGTGTGGATGACCAGCGAGCTGCGCAGCCTGCAGGCCAAGTCGATTCACATGGGGCCGCGCATCAGCACGGTGATCAGCAAGATCTTGCGCGCCGAGAACGGCTTCGACCGGCGCCTGGAGATCTTCCCTGAAGAAATCGGCGTGCGGTACAAAAACGCTGTCACTCAGGACGATCATCCGGGCCGTCATTTGTCCGTGGTCTATCGCGCCAGTCGGCCAGCGTTCGAACGCAGTGACGATTGCTTGCCGATTACCGTGGCGTCGCTGTTCACTCGTTTACCAGGCAGTGGTCGCCCATTGTTCACCGACCTGATCGAACGCGATGGCATTCGGGCCAATGCTGGGCAGGTTGAAACCTGGTTCCGCGCATACGCCAAAGTGGTCACCCACCCGGTGGTGGCGATTTATCTGCTCTATGGCATCGGCCTTGAAGCGCATCAGCAAAACACCATGGTGCTGTTTTCCCCCGACGGCAAAGCACGTAGTCTGCTGATCCGCGATTTCGGCGATGGCCGCACGTACGCGCCGTTGCTGGAAGAGCGTGGCTACAGCCTGCAACCTCATGTGCAGCCAGGCATTCTGCCGACGGTATTCTCGGGGGATATCGAGCCGGTCCGCATGTTTGTACTCGACGCAGCGTTCCTCACCCATCTGCATGAAATCGCCCTGTGGCTGACCAAGGAATACGGATTGAACAACACACGGTTGTGGGAAGTTTTGCGCGAAGAGACCAACCTCGCGTTCGAGACCGTGCGCGATCGTGTCGCGCCGGCGCTATGGGAAACCGAACATAAGGCGTTTGTCGAAGATCCATGGCCCACCCGTTCGTTGTTGCGCATGCACTTGATGCAGTACTCCAACTATCGTTTGCAGCACACCCTGACCAATCCGCTCGCCAGCGCTTAACCGAGGCCGACTCATGTCCCATGCAGGTGTCATCCAGGGTTCAAGAGTAAAAATCCTGATTTATCTTCTATTTGCGATCCAGTTGGTGTCCATGGGCGCGATGGAAATGAGCGGGCCGTTCTGGCCCGTCCACCTGCGTGGGCTGGCGTCCTCCGAGTCGGTTTTCAGCTTCGCCAGCATTGCCGTATACGTCGGCCCCATGCTGGGCATTATTCTGACCAGTGCATTCTGGGGCCGCATCGGTGATCGCTATGGCCACAAGTTGATGATGATCCGCGCCCTCGCCGGATTGTCATTGACCCAACTCGGGCTGGCCCTGTTCAGCGATATCTGGGTCATTCTGATCCTGCGTTTCCTGCAAGGCGCGTTCGCCGGGTACATCGCCCCGGCCCAGGCTTATGGCGTCAGCATAGAGGCCCCGTCACGGCGGGCGCGGCTGTTCGCCATCCTGCAAATTTCGACCAACGTTGGTTCGTTGCTAGGCGCGGTGCTCGGTGGATTGATCCTCGATTACGCGACGTTTTTCTGGATCAACATCACCGCTGCGGTGTTGTGCGCGGTGTGTACGGTGATTGCCGCCGTCACCTTGCCGGACGTACCGCCGGTGAAGAAAGCCCCGATTGCGGACAAGGCAACCCCCGCACGTGGCTCAGGCAGTCTCTGGCAAGGCTCGCCGTTGCTGTCGTTGCTTGGCGTGATGGGCATTTTGCTGCTCGCGCGCATGCTGCCACAGACCTCCTTCTCGCTGTATGTCAGCTCGGTGTTCGAGGTCAGCAACTCGGTGGTCGGCCTGTGCTATGGCTTGCTGGCGTTGGGTTTCATTCTTTCGGCCACGGCCTGGTCGCGCTACTTCGAACACCGTAGCCAACAGGAAACCCTGCAGCGTATTACCTACGTCGTCATCGGATGCATCGCGCTGACCGCGGTGGCGGGTATCACGCGCAATCCCGTGGTGTTTGTCGTCGTCTACTTCATCTGGGGTGTATTGCTGGGGGCTACGACCCCGGTGCTGATGGCGCTGATCTCGAAAACCGCTGACAGCTCGCAACAGGGCCATGTGCTGGGGATCGCCCAGGGCACCGCGCAATTCGCATCGATTGCCGGCATCTCGGCCGGTGGTTTGCTCAGCCAGGTTTATGGCTTGCAATACACCTACCTGTTCGTTTGCCTGGCCTATGTCGTCACGCTGATCCCGATTATCGCGCTGCGTTACTGGCCTGCAGCGATGCAGCCGAGTGCTGCCCCACCCGGCGATTGATCAAGGAGCCTTTGCTTTGAACATTGAACAACTGCGCGCTGACACACCTGCCGTCGCGCAACTGATCCACTTCAATAATGCTGGCGCGGCGCTCATGCCCACACCAGTGATCGAGACCATGACCCGCCACCTTCAGCTCGAAGCGAGCCTTGGCGGATATGAAGCGGCCGCAGAGCAGTCCACCGAACTGGACAATGTGTATGGCGCCATCGGTCGCCTTATCAATGCCAGGCCTGATGAAATCGCAGTGATCGAAAACGCGACTCGCGCCTGGGACATGGCCTTCTATTCATTGCCACTGCGAGCCGGCGATGTGGTGCTCACCTCAACCACCGAATACGCGGGCAACTACATTCCTTACCTGCAACTGAAGCAGCAGCGCGGCATTGAAATCCGCGTCATCCCCAACGATGAATACGGCCAGGTCTGTTTACCGACGCTGAAAGACATGCTCGATGATGATCGCGTCGCGCTGATCTCCTTGCCTGTGATCGCCACCAACGGCGGACCGGTGCAGCCCATTGAGCAAATCGGCGCCCTCGCCCGCGCGGCCGGCGTGCTGTTTCTGCTTGATGCCTGCCAGGGTGTCGGGCAAATGCCGATTGATGTACAGAAAATCGGTTGCCATATGCTCGCCGCCACCAGCCGCAAATATTTGCGCGGGCCTCGCGGGATGGGTTTTTTGTATGTCGAAAGATCTCTGTGCCAGAACCTGGAACCGGCGTTTCTTGACCTGCATGCCGCCTCCCTACTGACATCCGACACGTTTAAAATCCGCGCCGATGCGCGCCGTTTCGAGAACTGGGAGTGCAACGTCGCCGCCAAACTGGGCCTGGGTGCCGCCGTGGAGTATGCGCTGGCCCAAGGCATCGAACCGATGTGGCTGCGAATTCAACGATTGGCGGGTGACTTGCGTCAGAGACTGACGGACATTCCGGGGGTCACGCTGCGAGACTTGGGCACACTCAACTCAGGCATCGTGACCTTCACCCATCGAGGCAGCACCGCCGCGCAGGTTCAACAGTGGCTGGCCGACCAGGATAAACGCATCAACGTCAGCACCTCGACGTACCGTTCGACCCTGCTTGATATGCAAAACAGGGACTTGCTGGAGGTCAGCCGCGCCTCGCTCCACGCGTACAACACCGAAGCCGAAATCGACACGATGATTGCAGCGCTGAGCCGGCTCCCGAACGCCTGAAAGGGATTCGAATCGGCGCTTGCGTCGCAGTCGGTTTGTAAACTAGCATTGGGAATACTTCTCAATTGCATGAAAATCTGCAGCCATGAGCGAACCCCTTCCAGCGAACAACGACCCTCACCTGCGCGCGATCGAAGCCCTGTACAGCGGCCATCACGGCTGGCTATACGCTACGCTGAGAAAAAAACTGGGTAACGCCATGGACGCGGCGGATCTGGCGCAGGACACCTTCACCCGCATCCTCGCCTCCCAAGTCACCGTCATTGAACAACCACGGGCGTACCTGAGCTGCGTGGCCAAAGGCATTTTGGTCAACTGGTATCAGCGCAAGGCCCTGGAGCGCGCTTATCTGGACGCGCTCGCCCATGTTCCTGCACCGGAGGCGCCTTCGCCGGAATTGCGTTTTATGGTGCTGGAAACCCTGCACGAAATCGACGCGATGCTTGACGCCTTGCCACCTTTGGTCAAACGCACGTTCCTGCTGTCGCAGATCAGCGGCCTCAAGTACGACGACATCGCCGAGCAACTGGGCGTATCGCTGATCACCGTCAAACGCTACATGAAGCAGGCCTTCGTGCAGTGCCTGTTGCTGGTGGAGTGAGTGCTTACACATAGCAATGAGCCGCGCCTCGATTACCAGACCCTTGAGGAGGCGGCCGACTGGTTGATCCGCTTGAGTGAAGGCGGATTAAGTGACGCTGAACGCGCCGAGTGGGAATGCTGGAAAGCCAGTACACCCGAGCGCGGTCGTGCCTGGGCCCGGGCGCAGTTGTTGCAGAACAAACTCTGTGGCCTGCCGCCGTCACTGGCGATGTCGGCACTTGATCGCCCAAGCAGCCCGGATCGCCGTGCGGCGCTGGGTAAACTGGCGATGATTCTGGCGATCATGCCGGCCGGCTGGGGCAGCTGGAAACTGGCGCAATCCCAGCAGTGGTCAGCCGACTATCGCACCGCCGTTGGCCAACGGCGCGAGCTGACCCTGGCCGACGGCTCGACAATCATCCTCAATACCGACACCGCCATCGACGTGCTGTTCGACGCCAACCAACGGCTCATTCATCTGCGCGAAGGCGAAATACTGGTGCAAACCGCACTGGATATTTCTCCGGTGCCCCGGCCATTTCTGGTCAGCACCCGCCAGGGTCTGATGCAGGCGCTGGGTACACGCTTCACCGTTCGCGAACTGCAACCACGCACTCACCTGGCAGTGCTGGAAGGCGCAGTGAGGGTTGAGCTGGCGGAAAACCACCAGAGCACACCGCTGATCATCAATGCCGGCGAACGTACCGATTTTTCTGCCCACACGTTTGGTCAGGTCACGGCCGCGAATCGCGATATCGGCGCCTGGACGCAAGGCATGTTGATGGCCGACAAGATGCGACTGGCCGACTTCGTCGACGAACTGACGCGCTATCACCGGGGCTTCGTGCGCCTCGATCCTGCACTTGCCAACCTGCGCATTTCCGGCGCGTATCCCATCAGCGACACCCAGCGCACATTGAACATGCTGGCCCAGACCTACCCGATTCTTGTCAGCGGCCATTTGAATGGCTTCTGGGTCATGCTCTCCCCCGCCTGAGCCGAAAAAAAATCGCCGCACAGGTGATACTTTTTTTTATTTCGGCTGGCTATTGGGGAGAACAACTTTACCGTCCTGTTTATAGGTCCATCCATTCATGCCTGCTGCACGCCATCTGCGTCCGGATCGTCCGCTCAAACCAGTTATTCGCAGTGCGTTGCTAAGCCTTGTCCTGATTGGCACCCTTTGCCCGCTTGCCTTGGCCGTGGTGCCTGTGCCGCTGGACTCTGTCGCGTCCCGTGCCTACAACATTCCCTCAGGGCCGCTGGGTGCGACCCTGTCGAGTTTTGCCGTCGACGCCGGTATCGCCCTGTCGTTCCAACCTTCCTTGACCGAGGGCCTGGCCAGTCCTGCGCTGATCGGCAATTTCTCCACACAGGAGGCGGTCAATCGCTTGCTGCAAGGCAGTGGCCTGGAAATGGTGATGCGCAGCGACGGCAGTTACACCCTGGCCCAGCGCCGGGTGACGCTGGATGAGACCTCGATCATAGGCGCCGACAAGCGCCCCGATGCCCTGCCTTCCGTGTATTCCGGCGGGCAGGTTGCCAACGGCGGGCGCCTGGGCATTCTCGGCAACACCGACGTGATGGACGCGCCCTTCAGCGTCAGCACCTACACGTCGGCGCTGATCAAGGATCAACAGGCGGTGACCGTAGGCGATGTGCTGGAGCGCGATTCGTCGGTGCGCTCAACGGGCCAGACCGGAGGCATTGTCGACTCGTTTTTTATCCGTGGCTTTCCGGTAGGTGAAGGCAACCTCGGCGAACTGGCATTCGACGGCGTGTATGGCGTAGCCCCCAACTATCGAGTGTTCACCGAGTACGCCGAGCGCATCGAATTGGTCAAAGGCCCCGGCGCCCTGCTCTACGGCATGTCACCCAATAACGCCGTCGGCGGTGTTATCAACGTGGTGCCCAAGCGTTCACTCGATGAGGACCTGACCCGATTCACGGCCAGCTACGCCATGAATTCCCAGCTCGGCGGCCACATCGACGTCAGTCGGCGCTTTGGCGAGGATCGCCGGTTTGGGTTGCGCATCAACGGCAGCACTCAACTCGGCGACACGGTGATCGACGATCAATCGCGCAACGCCAATATCGGCGCCATTTCCCTCGATTATCAAGGCGAACGTCTGCGCACCAGCCTGGATCTGCTCAACCAGAAAGAGACATTCGACGCCGCGTCCCGGCCGTTTCTGATCGCTGCAGGCGTCGAAATCCCCCCGGCCGCCAATGGCCGGATTAACGTGAGCCAGGCGTGGGGCTGGTCCGAGACCCGTGACAAATCAGCCCTGCTGAGCGGCGAGTACGACCTCAGCGATGCGCTGACTGTTTTCGCCCATGCCGGTGGCGGCAAATCGGATGTCGCGCGGATGTCCGACCAGACCCCGACCATCATCAATGCGGCGGGCGACACCTCTTCAATCCCCGGCTATTACAAATTCGAAGTCGAGCGCTACACGGTCGACGCCGGTGCACGCCTGCGCTTCGACACCGGGCCCGTTAGCCATCGCACCGCCCTGCAAGTCAGTCGTTATCGCGATGTATTGTCACGGGGGATTATTTCCGGCGCACCGATCCTGTCGAATATTTATCACCCGGTGGATCGCCCCGAACCTGTCATTCCCAAACCGGATACGCCCAAAGTGTCCGAGAGCGAACTGACCGGCGTGGCGCTCGCCGACACGCTGTCGATATTGGATGAACGCATTCAAGTGACCCTTGGCCTGCGTAAACAGAACATCAAATCCGACAACTACAACGCGGCCGGGTTGGTCACCGCTTCCTACGATGACGGCCGCACCACGCCACTGTTCGGCGCGGTGGCCAAACCCTGGGACCACGTTTCGTTCTACTACAACTACATCGAAGGCCTGAGTAAAGGCGACATCGCGCCTTCCACCGCCGCCAACGCGGGCGAGATCTTTGCCCCTTACATTTCCCGCCAGCACGAACTGGGAGTCAAGGTCGATTACGGCACCTTCACCTCCACCCTGGCCGTGTTTCAAATTACCAAACCCAGCGGCGAACTCGCCTCCGGGGTGTTTTCAGTGCAGGGCGAACAGCGCAACCGCGGCCTGGAGCTGAGCGTGTTCGGTGAAGTGGCCCACGGCACGCGCCTGCTGGGTGGCGTGACCCTGCTTGATGCCGAACTGACCCAATCCAGTGTTGCCGCCAACCGAGGCAATAAACCGGTTGGGGTGCCGCCAGTACAAGCCAATCTTTGGGCTGAATGGGATACCTCGTGGGTCGAAGGCCTGACGCTGACCGGTGGTGCCATTCATACCGGCAGCCAGTACGTGAACCAGGCCAACACCCAGAAACTCGATGACTGGACCCGCTTCGATGTCGGCGCGCGCTACACCACCCGCATTGATGAACGACCGACCACGTTTCGCGCCACTGTGCAAAACGTGTTCGACCACGAGTATTGGTCGGGTGTGGCCTCCTACGGCGCATTCTCCCAAGGCTCGCCGCGCACCCTATTACTGTCGGCGACTGTCGATTTCTAAAACGTTCAGCCGGATGACGGTGTGAACCGTTGACCGATCTGACTTTGCAAAGGCTTTGACCATGGTGATTTTTGATCGACGCAGCGTCGCTTTTACTGCGCTGCTACTGGCAGGACTGCTGAGTCTGTTTACCTTGGTACCGCTCAGTGCCCACGCCGCCGAGGACGATGCAGTACGCACCGAAGTAACCGACTTGCTGGGGCGCAAGGTCAAGGTGCACCTGCCCGTCAGGCGTGTGATTCTTGGTGAGGGCCGACAACTTTACCTGGTCGCCGCACTGGACACACAAAACCCCATCGAACGCATCGTCGGCTGGCGCAAGGACTTGATCCAGTCAGACCCGGACACCTACAACGCCTACCTGCGCAAATTTCCCGACATCGCCAAAATCCCCACTTTCGGCGGTTTTGAAGAAGGCACCTTCGACATCGAGCAGGCCATCACGCAGCGTCCGGACGTGATCATCCTCAACATCGAGGCGCAACACGCCACCGAAGATGCGCGCTACATCGAGAAACTCGACGCGCTGGGAATCCCGGTGGTGTACGTCGACTTTCGCAACAATCCGATGCAGAACACCGAACCGACGATGCGCCTGTTCGGCCAACTGTTCGGCAAAGAGCAACGAGCTGAAGACTTCATCGATTTCCGTAACCAGCAAATTCATCGCGTTACCGATGTCATCGAGAAACAACACCCGCCCCGCCCCAATGTGTTTATCGAACGCATCGGCGGTTACACCGATGATTGCTGCCTGAGCTTCGGCAATGAAAACTTTGGCCTGTTCGTCGAGATGGCCGGGGGCAACAACATCGCCAAAGGCATCATTCCCACCACGTTCGGCCAGTTGAACCCCGAACAAGTCATCGTCGCCAACCCGGCGCATATCGTGGTCACCACCGCCAATTGGGAAGCTTTTGCACCCGGCGGCCATTGGGTGGGTGTCGGCCCCGGCGCGGACATGGCTCAAGCCCGAAAAAAACTGGCGTGGTACACCCGGCGGCCCGCCTACACCGGTATCAAGGCTCAGGACAACCAGGCTTTCCATGCCATCTGGCACCAGTTCTACAACAGTCCTTACCAGTTCGCGGCCATCCAGCAATTGGCGAAATGGTTTCACCCGGACCTGTTTGCTGATCTGGATCCGGAGGCCTCATTTCGCGAACTGCACGAGCGCTTCCTGCCAGTGCCATATGAGCCGGGCTACTTCGTCAGTTTGCCTGCGCTCGGGGTCAAGCCATGAGCTCGTTGACCGACGCCGTGCTCGTGCAGCGCGAAACCTATCGCCGTCTGGTGCTGCGTAAACGCCTGATTCTGGCCGGGCTGGTGATCTTGTTGATGTGCAGCGTGCTGCTCGACCTGGCGCTCGGCCCGGCGAGCTATAGCCTCAATGAAGTGCTCGGCGCGCTTTTTTCGCCGGACAGCGCTGCGCCGCAAGTGCGCGTGGTCATGTGGGACATTCGCCTGCCCGTTGCGTTGATGGCCGTTGCGGTCGGTGCATCGTTGTCGCTGGCGGGCGCGCAAATGCAGACCATCCTTAACAACCCGCTGGCCAGCCCGTTCACACTGGGCATTTCCGCCGCTGCCAGTTTCGGTGCGGCATTGGGGCTGGCGTTCGGCGTCGCACTGTTTCCGCTGGCAGCGCAATTCATGGTGCCACTCAACGCGTTCATCATGGCCATGCTGTCGGCACTGTTGATTCATTTTCTGAGCATGCGGCGCGGCGTGACGGCCGAAACCATCGTGCTGCTCGGCATTGCGCTGGTGTTCACCTTCAACGCACTGCTGGCGCTGGTGCAGTTCTTTGCCACCGAGCAAGCGGTAGCCGCTGTGGTGTTCTGGACCATGGGCAGCTTGACCAAAGCCACCTGGCCGAAACTCGGGGTGATCTGCCTGGTCATTCTCATCACCCTGCCGATCTTCGCCAAACGCGCGTGGGCAATGACTGCCCTGCGCCTGGGCGACGACAAGGCTGCCAGCTTCGGCATCAACGTGCGCAGCCTGCGCTTTCAGACATTGATCATGGTCAGCCTGTTGGCCTCGTTTCCGGTGGCTTTCGTCGGCACCATCGGCTTCATCGGCCTGGTCGGCCCGCACATTGCCCGCATGCTGATCGGGGAAGACCAGCGGTTCTTTCTGCCGGCCTCGCTGCTGACCGGCTCGTTGATTCTGTCGGCCAGCTCCGTGGTCAGCAAAACCCTGATCCCTGGCGCGATCTTCCCCATCGGCGTGGTCACTTCACTGATCGGCGTGCCGTTCTTCATTTCCTTGATCCTCGGCGGGAAGAAAAACTCATGGTGAAGTTGCAGCTGGAAAATCTCGGTGCCCGCTACGGCCAGCGCGAGATCATTCGCGGTGTTTCGACGGCGACTTTTTTTGGCGGTCAGGTGGTCGCCGTGGTCGGTCCCAATGCGGCCGGCAAGTCGACGCTGTTCAAACGCATGGCCGGGCTGATCGACGGCCCTGGACGGGTGATTTTGCAGGATTCCAAGAAAGGCCCCGCTGGCATCAGCTACATGCCTCAGGGGCTGAATGCCAGTGCGCGGTTGACGGTGTACGAATCAGTGCTGCTGGCACGCAAGCAACTGGCGCCGGGATGGGTGGTTCACAACGACGAGTTGAAACGGGTGGACGAAATTCTCGCGGCGCTGGACATCACCGGATTATCCTTTCGCAACCTCGGCGAGCTCAGCGGAGGCCAGCAACAGTTGGTGTCCATCGCGCAGACTCTGGTGCGCGAACCGGAAATACTGCTGATGGACGAACCGACCAGCGCCCTCGACATGCATCGCCAGGTTCAGGTGCTGAACTTCATGCGCAGCCTGGCCCGAAAACGCGAAGTCATTGTGTTCATCGCCCTCCATGACTTGAATCAGGCATTGCGTTTCGCCGATCAGGTTCTGGTGATTGCCGACGGCACCGCGCAAGGCAGCGGCCCGAGTCACGAGGTGATAACCGAATGGATGCTGCGCAGCGTTTATAAAGTTGAAGCGCGGATTGAGCAATGCAGTCGCGGGCAACGGCACATCGTGATTGACGGTATTGTTTGAGGGCTGACAATGATCGCCCCGCACCCCTGACATCGAGACGGCCGCAATGGCCGCCTCTTTGTTTGAGCCTTTGACAATGCTTTCAATCCAGCCGACCTTTACAGTCCCCGCAACACTGAATTGTCATCAGCGATATTGATAGCACCCTAACGAAAGCCGCATGCTAGAGGGCTTGTCACGGGCTTATATCATTCCGAATGATAGTTACCTTTGCCCCGTTCGATTCGTGCGATAGCACCTCGCCGCTCATCATCCGCCCATTCTTAATACATTGGCGGATGCATCCATGGAACAGTCACTTAAACATTTGCGCTTCCCGTTGGCCTTATTGGCCGTACTGGTGATGAGCGCCTGCGGCAAGACTCCGGACGTTGCCGCCACCATGCCCGCAGCCAAGGTCAGCGTGGCGAAGGTGCTGGAACAACCGGTCAACGAATGGGATGAATTTACCGGACGGCTTGAAGCACCAGAAACCGTAGAGATTCGGCCAAGGGTCTCCGGGCAAATCGACGACGTAGCCTTTACTGAAGGCGCACTGGTCAAGAAAGGCGACGTGCTGTTCCAGATCGACCCGCGTCCGTTCCAGGCTGAAGTGCGTCGCCTTGAAGCCTTGGTTGCCCAGTCCCGTGCCAACGCCACCCGCAGTGAAAACGAAGCTCAACGCGGTGAACGCCTGCGTACCAGCAATGCCATCTCCGCCGAACTGGCCGACTCGCGCACCAGTGCTTCGCAAGAAGCCCGCGCTGCCGTCGGTGCGTTGCAGGCGCAGTTGGACCTGGCCAAGCTAAACCTCAGTTTCACCCGCGTGACCTCGCCAATCAGTGGCCGTGTCAGCCGTGCAGAAATCACCGCCGGCAACCTGGTGACAGCCGATACCACCGCGCTGACCAGCGTGGTTTCCACCGATAAGGTGTACGCCTACTTCGACGCTGATGAACGTGTATTCCTCAAATACACACAACTGGCTCGCCAGGGCAAACGCGGCGCTACCACCCCGGTTTACCTCGGTTTGTCCAACGAAGACGGCAACCCGCACCAAGGCGTGATGAACTTCGTCGACAACCAGGTCAACCCGAAAACCGGCACCATTCGCGGTCGCGCGGTATTCGACAACAGCGACGGCACCTTCACCCCAGGCCTGTATGCACGCCTGAAACTGGTTGGCAGCGGCACCTACGCCGCCGTGCTGATCAACGATGAAGCGGTCGGCACCGACCTGGGCAAGAAGTTCGTACTGGTGATGGATGCCGACAACAAGACGGCCTATCGCGCCGTCGAACTGGGGCCGAAAATTGAAGGTTTGCGCATCGTGCGCAACGGGCTGAGCAAGGATGACACGGTCATCGTCAAAGGCCTCCAGCGCGTTCGTCCGGGTTCGCCGGTAACGCCTGAAGTGATCCCGATGGCCAGTGAACAAACCCTCGCGGCACTCGCACAACAACGACAAGCGCTGGAAGCCAGCAACCTGCCCCAAGTCGCACCTGCCAAGGTCGCGCCGGGTTCGGTTGTGAAACTGGCCGCCGCGACTCCACGCGGTTAAGGGACGACAACTCCGATGAATTTTTCCCAATTCTTCATATCCCGGCCGATCTTCGCAGCGGTACTGTCGCTGCTGATATTGATCGCCGGTGCCATCTCGCTGTTCCAGTTGCCGATCAGCGAATACCCGGAAGTGGTTCCGCCGACCGTTGTGGTGCGTGCGAACTTCCCCGGAGCCAACCCTAAAGTCATCGGTGAAACCGTGGCCGCTCCGTTGGAGCAAGCCATTACCGGCGTCGAGAACATGCTGTACATGTCCTCGCAATCCACCGCCGATGGCAAAATCACCCTGACCATTACCTTCGCACTGGGCACTGACCTGGATAACGCGCAGGTGCAGGTGCAGAACCGGGTGACCCGTACCGAGCCCAAACTTCCAGAGGAAGTGACGCGCATCGGTATCACCGTCGACAAGGCTTCGCCCGACCTGACCATGGTTGTGCACTTGACCTCGCCGGACAAACGCTACGACATGCTGTACCTGTCCAACTACGCCCTGCTCAACATCAAGGATGAGCTGGCGCGTCTGGGCGGTGTCGGTGATGTGCAGCTGTTCGGTATGGGCGACTACTCGCTGCGGGTATGGCTCGATCCCAACAAGACTGCTTCGCGCAACCTGACAGCGACCGATGTGGTCAATGCGATTCGTGAGCAAAACCGTCAAGTGGCTGCCGGTGCCTTGGGTGCGCCACCTGCGCCTAACGCAACTGCGTTCCAGCTGTCGGTGAACACTCAAGGTCGCCTGGTTTCTGAGGAAGAGTTCGAGAACATCATCATTCGCTCCGGCGACAATGGTGAAATTACCCGCCTCAAAGACATCGCTCGTGTTGAGCTGGGTTCCAGCCAATATGCACTGCGGTCCTTGCTGAACAACCAGCCAGCGGTTGCAATCCCGATCTTCCAACGCCCCGGTTCCAACGCGATTCAGATCTCCAATGAAGTTCGCGAAAAAATGGCCGAGCTGAAGAAGAGCTTCCCGGAAGGCATGGATTTCAGCATCGTCTATGACCCGACAATCTTCGTGCGCGGCTCCATCGAGGCGGTGGTTCACACACTCTTCGAAGCGCTGATCCTGGTTGTCTTGGTTGTGATCCTGTTCCTGCAAACCTGGCGTGCCTCGATCATTCCATTGGTGGCGGTGCCGGTTTCGTTGATCGGTACGTTTGCCGTGATGCACCTGTTCGGCTTCTCGCTGAACGCGCTATCACTCTTCGGACTGGTATTGGCCATCGGTATCGTGGTGGACGACGCCATCGTGGTGGTGGAGAACGTCGAGCGGCACATCGAGCTGGGAGAGACGCCCGTAGAGGCCACCAAGAAAGCCATGCGTGAGGTGACCGGGCCGATCATCGCGACGGCGCTGGTGCTGTGTGCGGTATTTATCCCGGCGGCGTTCATTTCCGGACTCACGGGCCAGTTCTACAAACAGTTTGCCCTGACCATTGCCATCTCGACCGTGATCTCGGCGTTCAACTCGCTGACATTGTCCCCTGCCCTGGCCGCGGTACTGCTCAAGAGCCACCACGCGCCGAAAGACCGCTTCACCAAAGTGCTTGATAAGTTACTGGGCGGCTGGCTGTTCCGTCCGTTCAACCGATTCTTCGAACGCGCCAGCCATGGCTATGTCGGCACCGTAGCGCGGGTTATCCGCAGCAGTGGTATCGCCCTGCTGTTGTATGCAGGCCTGATGGTGCTGACCTTCTTCGGTTTCGCCCACACCCCGACCGGTTTCGTACCCGGCCAGGACAAGCAATACCTGGTGGCCTTCGCCCAACTGCCGGATGCGGCGAGCCTGGACCGTACCGAAGACGTGATCAAACGCATGTCCGACCTGGCACTGAAACAGCCAGGTGTGGAAAGCGCCGTGGCCTTCCCTGGCCTGTCGATCAACGGCTTCACCAACAGTCCTAACGCCGGCATCGTGTTCGTGACGTTGAAACCGTTCGACGAGCGTAAAGACCCAAGCATGTCTGCTGGTGCAATTGCCGGTGCGTTGAATGGCCAGTTCGCCAGTATTCAGGAAGCCTATATGGCGATCTTCCCGCCGCCGCCGGTACAAGGCCTGGGCACCATTGGCGGCTTCCGCCTGCAGATCGAAGACCGGGGCAACCTGGGCTACGACGAGCTGTACAAAGAAACCATGAACATCATCAACAAGAGCCACAACGTGCCTGAACTGGCCGGCCTGTTCACCAGCTACACCGTGAACGTGCCCCAGGTCGATGCCGCTATCGACCGTGAAAAAGCCAAGACCCACGGCGTGGCTGTCAGCGACATCTTCGACACCCTGCAGATCTACCTGGGTTCGCTGTATGCCAACGACTTCAACCGCTTCGGCCGTACCTATCAGGTCAACGTTCAGGCCGAGCAACAGTTCCGTCTCGAGCCTGACCAAATCGGCCAGCTAAAAGTGCGCAACAACAAGGGCGAGATGATCCCGTTGGCGACCTTCATCAAGGTCAGCGACACCTCGGGCCCGGACCGCGTCATGCACTACAACGGTTTCATTACCGCTGAAATCAACGGCGCAGCGGCGCCCGGCTACAGCTCCGGCCAGGCCGAACAAGCCATTGAGAAACTGCTCAAGGACGAATTGCCAAATGGCATGGTCTACGAGTGGACCGACCTGACCTACCAGCAGATTCTGTCCGGCAATACGGCGCTGTTCGTGTTCCCGCTCTGCGTACTGCTGGCGTTCCTGGTACTCGCCGCTCAATACGAAAGCTGGAGCCTGCCACTGGCGGTCATCCTGATCGTACCGATGACCCTGTTGTCGGCCATTGTTGGTGTGATTGCATCGGGAGGCGACAACAACATCTTCACCCAGATCGGATTAATCGTACTGGTGGGACTTGCCTGTAAGAACGCGATTCTGATCGTCGAGTTTGCCAAGGATAAACAGCAGGACGAAGGCATGAGCCCGCTCAACGCGGTGCTCGAAGCATGCCGCTTGCGTCTGCGGCCGATCCTGATGACCTCCTTCGCGTTCATCATGGGTGTTGTACCACTGGTGTTCTCCAGCGGTGCCGGTGCTGAAATGCGTCACGCCATGGGTGTAGCGGTGTTCTCCGGGATGCTTGGCGTGACCTTCTTCGGTCTGTTGTTGACGCCGGTGTTCTACGTATTGATTCGTAACTTTGTGGAACGCGGTGAAGCGCGCAAAGCAGCCAAGGCGCTGACGCTTCAAAAGCCTATGGAGGCGCAACAATGAGCCTGAAAGCCTTCCTGCCGAGCCTTCTGGTACTGGCCCTGAGCGCCTGTGCCGTTGGCCCGGACTACAAAACTCCGGACACGGCGGCGGCCAATATCACCGCCGCTACCGATGGCGCTGCCGGTCAGAAAAACTTCGACCGCAGCCGTTTCGAAGGCATCTGGTGGCAGCAGTTTGAAGACCCGACCCTCAACCAGTTGGTCATGCAATCGCTGCAAGGTAACCGAGAGTTGCGCGTTGCTTTCGCTCGCTGGAAAGCCGCCCGGGCAATTCGTGATGACGTCAGCAACGACGCCATGCCGACCATTACCAGCCGCGCCAGCAGTGACTTGGCCAAAGGTCAGATTCCTGGCCAGACCACCCAACGGGTCAATAGCGAACGCTATGACCTGGGCCTGGACATGGCGTGGGAGATCGACCTGTTTGGCCGGATACAGCGCAACCTGGAGTCTGCCGACGCTGAGCAACAAGCGGTCGAAGCTGACCTCTACCAATTGCAAGTCACCATGATTGCCGAGTTGGTGGATGCTTACGGTCAGCTTCGCGGCGCCCAACTGCGTGAAAAGATTGCCTTGGCCAACCTGCAAAACCAGCAGGAGTCGAGCAAAATCACCATCAGCCTGCGTGATGCCGGCGTTGGCGATCAGCTTGATGTGGTGCGCGCCGATGCGCGCCTGGCTTCGGTTGAAGCCAGCGTGCCGCAATTGCAGGCTGAGCAGGTACGCCAGAAGAACCGCATCGCCACCTTATTGGGTGAGCGCCCGGACAAACTGACCGTCGACCTGAGCCCCAAAGACTTGCCCGCCATTGCCAAGGCACTGCCAATTGGCGACCCGGGGCAACTGCTGCAACGTCGTCCGGACATTCTTAGCGCCGAACGCAAACTGGCCTCTGCCACCGCCCGTATCGGCGTGGCCAAGGCTGATCTGTTCCCGCGAGTCAGCCTCAGTGGCTTCCTGGGCTTTACCGCCGGGCGTGGCTCACAGATCGGTTCGTCCGCAGCCAACGCCTGGGCACTCGGCCCTAGCATTACCTGGGCCGCGTTCGACCTGGGCAGCGTACGAGCCCGTTTGCGTGGCGCCGACGCGGATGCAGAAGGCGCTTTGGCCACCTACGAACAGCAAGTGCTGCTGGCGCTGGAAGAGTCGGAAAATGCTTTCAGCGATTACGGCAAACGCCAGCAACGGTTGATCTCGCTGATTCGTCAGAGTGAATCCAGCCGCGCGGCGGCCGACCTGGCGCAGATTCGCTACCGAGAAGGCACCGTCGACTTCCTTGTTTTGCTCGACGCCCAACGTGAACGTTTGGCTGCAGAAGATACCCAAGCTCAGGCTGAGGTAGACCTGTATCGCGGCATCGTCGCCATCTACAAAGCCCTAGGCGGCGGCTGGGCTCCGGAAACGGTCGCCAGCAAGTAACCTTTTAAAGCGCTCCTTTGGTTGGCCGCAACCAACCAATTTTTTAGCCCTGCGTCTCATTCGGTCGCAGGGTTTTTTTTGCCTTTTTAAAGAAGACTCAGCGAAAAACCTCGATGATTAAAGCGCTGGCGATCAATGCGCTCTATCAACCTTTCATTCATAGCAATTGGACAGACTTGAACAACCCTCTTAGGCTGAAACAGCTGCGAAAGCGCCACTCTCAATAAGTCCACCTCATGATCGTTCGCCCCAAGCCAAACCTGATCGGCATCCTGTTTTCCCTTAAAGGCTCGATTGCCAAACGGATTGCACTGCGCAGTCTGCTGGTGACCCTATTGGCCTCGGTCATTGTGCTGGTCGAAACCTGGCACCCGGCCTATTTCTCGAAAGTCAGCGCCACGCCTTTCACGTTGCTGGGTTTGTCGTTATCGATCTTCATGAGTTTTCGTAACAATGCCTGCTACGACCGCTGGTGGGAGGGCCGCAAGCAATTAGGGCAATTGATCATCGAGGTGCGCTCGTTGATTCGCCAAACCCAGGGATTGATGGACCCCTCACAGCGGCAGTTTTTATTGCGCGACCTCTGTGGTTTTGCCCATGGCCTGATTGCGCGACTGCGCATTGAAAATGAACGGGTCGCAGTTTCCCCCTGGGTGCAGCAGCCGATAGACCCCGGGCATCCGAACATCACCGATGCCGTGCTGCAACGAATCGGCGTGCAATGCTCGCAGCTGGCTCAGTGCGGGCAGATCAGCGAATGGCGGTATACCCAACTGGAGGCGCGCCTGGTCAGCCTTAGCCAGGTGCAGGCCAGTTGCGAACGGATCAAAAGCACGCCGCTGCCCTTCCCTTACACGCTGCTTTTGCACCGTACTATTTACCTGTTCTGCATCCTCTTGCCATTCGCCATGGCCGAACCGCTGGGCTGGTTGACACCCTTGTTCACCGCCATCGTCAGTTACACGTTTTTTGGTCTCGACGAAATCGGCGATGACCTTGAAGACCCGTTTGGGTTCGATGAGAACGATCTGCCGTGCAATGCGATTTTGCGCACTGTGGAGCGTGAAGTGCTGGCAGCGTTGGGCGAGACTAATTTGCCGCCGCCTCTGGAGCCGCAAGAGTATGTGTTGAACTGAGTCGGGGTTTGACTCACAGCCTCAGCTGACCGAAGCTGGCCACTTTGCCAAAGCCTGCCCGCTGCCGGAATAATGCATGTCTCAGCCCCGCCGCTACCTGATCATCAGCCTGTGCATCCTGCTTGCCATCGGTCTTGCCTGGTTTTTCCTGCGCAGCACCACGCCAGTGGTCCCGGAAGCCATCAAGCGTGGATTCAGCGAGGCGCTGGACCAGGCACGCTCGGGCAAACCGGGCGCGGCCCGCGTGCTGTATCAGCAACTCGGACGCCCGGATATCTCTCCCAAACGCCGCATCTGGTTGCTGGCCGAATTGCCGAATTACCCAAGCCCACAGGCGCTGAAACTGGCGGATGCCGACCTGCAAAACGAGTCGCCCGAGGTACGCATCGCCGCCATCAGAAGCATCAGCGGACTAGTGCCCAACGGGCAACGCAGCCTGTTGCTGGGGCCGCTGCTGGATGACAGCGATCAGCACGTGCGCTACGCCGCCATCAATGCCTTGCTCGGGCTGTCGCCGGATGACCTGGGTTTGTACTTCGGCCCGTTGGAGCAAGCGATCGATGCGTGGGAACAGGACCTGAAAAACCAGCCTGAAACCGCAGAAAATCAGTACCAGTTGGCGCGCCTGCACTTGCACAACGCCGAGCTTAAACAGGCGCAGCAGGCCCTCGAAAATACATTGCGCCTGGACCCTGCCAACTTGCCGGCACTGGTGATGCAAATCGATGTACTGGACCGCCAGGGCCAAACCGATGCCGCGCGGTTATTACTGGCCAAACAGCTGCAAACTCAACCCAATTCCGCCTATCTGCAACATGCGCTCGGGCTGTGGCTGCTGCATCACGGGCAAAGTGAGTACGCGTTGCTTGGGTTATCAAAAGCTGTGGAGCTGGAGCCGGACAACAAGGAATACCGTTACGACCTCGCTACCACGCTGCATGACGAGCAGGAGCTGGAAGCGGCGCAAAAACAACTGCAGGAAATCGTCCAGCGCCACCCGGCCGATCGCAAGGCCAGGGTCTTGTTGATCAACTACTGGAAAGAAAGCGGCCAGCTGCAAAACGTGCAGATTTTATTGGCGCAACTTGAGCAACTCAATCCGGACGATCCTGCTTTGCAGCAAGGCCTGTAAATCCTGCAAATTTCGTGGAACGCTCGGCGCGGTGAAAGGTCAAGTGATCAGGCAGTGCAATTAGGCACTTCAGACCTGCTGTATCGCTTCCCCTAGTCATGAGAGGGTTCTTTTTGTCGACATCTAACGAGTTGTTCAGTGCGAAAGCCGCCACCGGCGTTGAAGGTCTGGATGACATCCTGGCCGGTGGATTGTCACGCGGACATATATTTTTGCTGGAGGGTGAGCCCGGAACCGGTAAAACCACCGTTGCTTTGCATTTCCTGTTAGCCGGCGCGCGAGCCGGCGAGCGCTCGTTGTACATCACGCTGTCCGAAACCGAACGCGAATTGCGCCAAGGCGCCTTGTCCCACGGTTGGGAGCTGGATGAAAACATCCATATTTTCGAACTGACTCCACCGGAAAGCCTGCTCAACGCCGAACACCAGCAAAGCCTGCTGTATTCTTCGGACCTTGAACTGGGCGAAGCCACCAGACAGATTTTCGAAGCAGTTGAACGGGTCAAGCCGACCCGGGTGGTTCTCGACAGCCTCTCCGAGATTCGCCTGCTGGCCCAAAGCTCCCTGCGCTACCGGCGCCAGATTCTCGCGATCAAACACTACTTTGTGCGCTACAACGCGACGGTGGTGCTGCTCGACGACCTGACCACCGAATCCCTCGACAAAACCGTGCACAGCGTTGCCCACGGCGTCATTCGCCTTGAAGAGCTGACGCCTAACTATGGCGCCGAGCGCCGGCGGATTCGGGTGGTGAAATACCGAGGGCAAAAATACCGTGGTGGTTTTCACGACTTCACCATCATGGGTGACGGCGTGCATGTGTTCCCGCGCCTGGTGGCCGCGGAGCACCGCGGCAAATACACTCGTACCCAACTGACCAGCAGTATCGCGGAACTGGACGCCCTGCTCGGCGGCGGTATCGAAACCGGGTCCAGCACGTTGATTCTTGGCCCCGCCGGTACCGGTAAATCGCTTATCTCGATGGTGTTTGCCGCCGCCGCTGTGTCCCGGGGCGAAAAAGCCGCGCTGTTTATTTTCGACGAAGAACTCGGTTTGCTGTTCGAGCGCATGAAAAACATGGGCATCGATCTGAAAGCCCTGCAAGACACCGGCAACCTGCTGATCGAACAGGTCGATGCCGCCGAATTGTCCCCCGGCGAGTTTTCTCACCGCGTTCGCCGTTGCGTCGATGAGCGTGGCATCAAGACAGTGGTGATCGACAGCATCAATGGTTATCAGGCCGCGATGCCCGAGGAAAATGCGCTGGTGCTGCACATGCACGAGTTGCTGCTGTATCTGAACCGCCAAGGCGCTGCGACCTTCATGACCGTGGCGCAACATGGCCTGGTCGGCGACATGCAAGCGCCGGTGGACATTACCTACTTGGCCGACACGGTGATTCTGCTGCGCTACTTCGAAGCACTGGGCAAGGTTCGCCGCGCCATTTCCATCATCAAGAAGCGCACGGGCAGCCACGAGTCGACCATTCGTGAATACCGCATAAGCTCCAAGGGCATGACCATCGGTCAACCGCTGGACGCGTTCCAGGGTGTGCTGCGCGGCGTGCCCACTTACCTCGGTGCCAGCAAACCGTTGCTCGGGGATGAATTTCCGTGATTGTTCGAGAACCGATGTCCGAGCGCGCGATTATTCTCGCGCCGCTGGGACGTGACAGCCAGATTGCTTTGATGATGCTCAATGAGGCCGGTTTCGACGGCGTGGTAACGCGTGACCTGAACGGTCTGTGCGGCGAGCTGGGGCAAGGTGCCGGCTTGTTGCTGATGTCCTCGGAAGCCCTGCTGGGCAGCGACATCGAGCCGCTGATCAGCCTGATCGAGCAACAACCTGCCTGGTCGGATTTGCCCATCGTTTTGCTCACACACCATGGTGGGCCAGAACAAAATCCTGCCTCCCGGTATAGCCTGCAGTTGGGCAACGTGACCTTTCTTGAGCGCCCTTTTCACCCCGTCACACTGATCAGTCTGGTGACGACCGCATTGCGCGGGCGACGACGACAATATGAAGCCAGGGACCGGTTGATCGACCTTAGCCAAAGTGAGCTGCGGCTGCAAACCACTCTCGAAACGCTGGAGCAGCAGGTCGAGGAGCGCACGGCTCAATTGCGCCATAACGAAGAAGTGCTTCGCCAATCGCAGAAAATGGAAGCGGTCGGTCAACTCACCGGGGGTATCGCCCACGACTTCAACAACATGCTGACCGGCATTATTGGCAGCTTGGAGTTATTGCGTCGTCGTCTGGCGCGTGGACGCACCGAAGACCTCGACAGCCTGATCGACCTTGGCGTGACCTCGGCCAATCGCGCCGCCGGCCTCACGCATCGTTTATTGGCCTTTTCACGGCGCCAATCGCTGGATTCCAAACCGGTCGAAATGAATACGCTGGTGGTGTCGATGGGCGAATTGCTCGCGCGCAGCATCAATGAAAGCATTCAACTGGACATGCAGCTGAACGAGCAGTTGTGGGTCGCTGAAGCAGACCCCAATCAATTGGAAAGTGCCCTGCTCAACCTGGTGATCAACGCACGGGACGCCATGCCCAATGGCGGCAATCTGTTGGTTAAAACCAGCAATAAATACCTGAATGCCACGGACGCCGAAGCCCATGGCAACGTCGTTCCTGGCGATTATGTGGTGTTAAGTGTGACCGACAACGGCTGCGGCATGCCGCAAAGCACGATCAACCGGGCGTTTGATCCGTTCTTCACCACCAAGCCGATTGGTCAGGGAACGGGCCTTGGGTTGTCGATGATCTATGGCTTCAGCAAGCAGTCGCGCGGCCACGTCGCCATCGACAGCATTCTCGGCGAAGGCACGACGGTCAGTGTGTTCTTGCCGCGCTTCGGCGGTGATCTGCCGTTGGACTCGCCCGCAGACATCTCGCACGCCCCTTTCGCGCAGAACGGTGAAACAGTCTTGATCGTGGAAGACGACCCAGCGGTGCGCGTATTGGTCAGCACAGTACTGAGTGACCTGGGTTACGCGTTCCTTGAGGCTGGAGATGCCGACAGCGCGATGCCGATTCTGAACTCGGCGCAGCGTATCGATCTGATGATCAGTGATGTCGGTTTGCCCGGCATGAATGGACGGCAACTGGCCGAGATCGGCCGGCAATACCGGCCGCAGCTCAAAGTATTATTCATAACCGGTTATGCAGAGCACGCAGCGGTACGCGGCGGTTTTCTGGACCCGGGCATGCAGATGATCACCAAGCCTTTCACCTTCGACCTGTTGACCGCGAAAGTGCGGGAGATGATCAGCATCTGAAGCGGCGAAGACAGCCCTACGGGCTCTTTGCCCGGCGTAATACCGGGCCGCTGGACCCTTTACGACAGCATGTCTTGCATCAATTCCTGCAACACATCCAGATCGAACGGTTTGCCCAGAATCGGCGCCTTGCGCGTGATCGGGCTATCGGTCTCGCGAATTTCCTGCGGGTAACCGCTGATAAAAATCACCTTCAGCTCCGGTCGCAACTTGACAGCGGGCTCGGCGATCTGCACGCCGGAAATGCCACCAGGCAAACGAAAATCGGTAATCATCATGTCCAGGTGGGGCTTGCTCGCGAGGATCTCGAACGCTTGCTCGCCGTTTTCGGCCTGCAACACGCGATAACCCTCGCCCGACAGATAGGCTGACAGCACCATCAAAATCGAAGGGTCATCTTCGACGATCAATACCACGTCTTGTGCATCTTCACTCATGGGAAGCCTTTGTTCAGTCATTAGCTGCTGATACGACCGTGAGGTCGATCAGAGGTTGCGTTTATCTGGCTGTTTTCCTACAGCGGCAGACAAACGCGAAACAAGGCGCCTTCGCCAATCCGGCTTTCGACGGTTATAGAGCCGCCATGGGCGGTCACAATCTGTTCTGAAATAAACAAGCCCAGGCCCAGCCCGGCGACGGCATGCTTGGCCGTCACGCGCTCAAACTGCTGAAAAATACGCTTCTGGTTTTCTTCACCAATGCCGATCCCTCGATCGCGCACTTCTACCCGAGCCTGACCTTGCTCACTGTACACCTTCACGCTGATCGGGCTCTTGGCACCGTAACGCAAGGCATTGGTCAGCAAATTGGAGATCACCTGCTCGATCCGAAACTCATCCCAGCGCCCTTCTACCGGTTGCTCGGCCTCAAGCGTGACCGAGGACTCGGCGGCATCGATTTGCGGGGCGAAGTTCAGCAGTACACCGCGCACCAGCGCAGACAGGTCGACTCGACTGGGTCGGATCGACAACTTGCCGGTACGGATTCGAGACACGTCGAGCATGTCTTCGATCAGGCGAATAAGACTTTTGATCTGGCGTTCGTCGCGATCGACCATCGCGTGCATCTTGTCCAGGGTAAAAGCGGAAGCGTTGTCCCGGGCCAAATGCATTTTGCGCAACTGCGTTTCGAGGATCAAACCGTTGAGCGGTGTGCGCACCTCATGGGCCACGATCGACATGAAATCATCGCGCATGCGCACCGCTTGCTCGAGTTCCTGCTGAGTATTCTGCAGTTGCTTGAGCAGCGCCTCTTGCTCGCGGCGACTTTCTTCCAGGGCTTCTACCTGTTGCTTCATGGCCTTGCTTTGTCGAAACAGGTCGACGAACACATTGACCTTGCTTTTGACCGCGTGAATGTCCAGCGGCTTGTGCAGGAAATCGACGGCGCCGCTTTCGTAGCCTTTGAACGCGTAATTCAGTTCGCGACCGGCAGCACTGACGAAGACAATGGGAATATTCTTGGTTTTTTCCGTACCGCGCATCAGCTCGGCCAGCTCAAAGCCGTTCATGCCGGGCATCTGCACGTCGAGAATGGCCATGGCAAATTCATGTTGCAGCAACAGCGACAAGGCCTCATCGGCGGACAATGCCTTGTAGACCATGCGGTCTTCACGCTTGATCAACGCTTCGAGCGCCAGCAGGTTCTCCGGCAGATCATCGACGATCAGCAGTTTGGCTTGAATATTACTTAGCATGCGATTCGTTCCAGCTCGACAAGCAGACGGCCGATGCCGCTTATAGGGAGAATGTGGTCTGGCTGATGCGCTTCAAGCGCAGCCTGGGGCATGATCGCCACCTGTGCATCATTCGGATCCTGCACGATGGTCAGCCCGCCCCGGTCTTTGACCTGGGCCAGGCCGCGTGCGCCGTCGCGGTTTGCGCCCGTCAGCAGCACCGCCGCCAGTTTGGGACCGTATGCATCGGCAGCCGACTCGAACAGGTAATCGATGGCAGGCCTGGAGTAATGCACACGGTCTTCGAGACTTAACGAGAACGTGCGGTCCTGCTCAACCGACAAGTGATAACCCGGAGCCGCGAAATACAGCGTTCCCGATTCCACCACGGTTTTGTCGTGAGCCTCCAGCACCGGCATCGACACGCGCCGTGCAAACACTTCCGCGAGCTGGCTGCGGCGTTCGTCAGGCAGGTGCAACACCACGATGATCGGCAACGCAAACCCTTTGCGCAGCGGCCCGAGGATGCTCAAAAGTGCTTCCACACCACCGGCCGAGGCACCGATCACAATAGCGTCCACAGTGGGCAAATCCGCTGCACTGGTCATGATTTACGGTAGATCCGTTCTTGTTTTACCAAGGGTTCGAACTGGTTGCCGAACGCCGAAAAATCCGGCGTTTCCTTGCTGCCCAGCACCAGGAACCCACGATGACAAAGTGATTCGTGGAACAGACCAAAGGCTCGATCCTGAAGTTTCTTATTGAAGTAAATCAGTACGTTACGGCACGAAATTAATTGAGTTTCGGAGAACACGCTATCGGTCGCCAGGCTGTGGTCGGCGAACGTCACGTTCTCACACAACGACTTGTCGAAAATCGCGTAACCATAGGCTGCGGTGTAGTAATCGGCGAACGAACGCTGCCCGCCTGCTTTCTGGTAATTGGCGGTATAGGCCCGGACATTCTCCATGGAGAAAATCCCCTGCTTGGCTTTATCCAGCGAGCGCGGGTTGATGTCGGTGGCGTAGATGATGGTGCGATCGAGCAAGCCCTCTTCGCGCAGCAAAATCGCCATCGAATAGACTTCTTCGCCGGTACTGCAACCGGCTATCCAGATCTTGATCGAGGGATAGGTCTTGAGCAGCGGCACCACTTCCTGGCGAATGGCCAGAAAGTGCGAAGGGTCACGAAACATTTCGCTGACCGGGATCGTCAGCAGTTGCAGTAACTGCATGAACGCTGTCGGGTCATGCAAGACTTTTTCCTGCAGGGCCGAAATGGTCGCGCATTCGAATTGACTCAATGCGTGCTGCACCCGGCGCTTGATGGACGCGCCGGAGTAGTCACGAAAGTCATAGCTGTACTTGAGGTAAATCGCCTCGATCAGCAGCCGTATTTCGATTTCGCTGTTTCGTTCACCCGGGTTAATACGTTCCACTAAATGCGTTCCATCTTCGGCAACCACACACGAATCAGCGAGAACAGGCGATCCAGGTCAATGGGCTTGGCCAGGTAATCGTTGGAGCCAGCCTGCAGGCAGCGCTCCTGATCGTCCTTCATGGCCTTGGCCGTCACCGCAATGATTGGCAACTTGCGCCAGCGCGGGTCTTTGCGGATCAAGGCTGTAGCCTCGAAACCATCCATCTCCGGCATCATCACGTCCATCAACACCAGGTCGATATCCTCGACTTCATTCAGTTTTTCAATCGCTTCACGGCCGTTCCGGCCAATGACCACGACTGCACCTTTTTGCTCCAACGCACTGGTGAGGGCGAATATATTGCGTACATCGTCGTCCACCAGCAGCACTTTTCGACCCTCGAAGACCTTGTCGCGGCTACGCGCAGTCTTGAGCATCCTCTGCCGTTCATGGGACAACTTGGATTCAACTTTGTGCAGAAAGAGTGTGACCTCATCCAGCAATCGCTCTGGCGAGCGCGCGCCCTTGATGATGATGGAGCGCGAGTACTTGCGCAGCTCGGCCTCTTCGTCACGGGTCAGGTTGCGTCCGGTGTAGACGATTACTGGCGGGAACGAACAGATGTCTTCGGTGGACATGCGCTTGAGCAAGTCGTTGCCGAGCATGTCCGGCAGCTTCAGGTCGATGATCATGCAATCGAAGATCGTGGTGCGCAGCATGTCCAGCGCGTCTTGCGCCAGGCCGACCGCGGTGATTTCGATGTCTTCGTCGCCAATCAACCGGGCAATGCTTTCGCGCTGCAAATCGTCGTCTTCAACCAACAGGATGCGTTTGACCTTCTGCGTCAGCTTCGCCTCGAGGCGGGCAAACACGTCTTTGAGTTCTTCACGCGTGGTCGGTTTGACCGCATAACCGATGGCGCCCATGTGCATGGCGGCCTCGACGCGGTCCTCTACCGAGATCACGTGGACCGGAATGTGCCGGGTCTCGGCATGTTCTTTCAGGCGCTGCAATACGGTCAAACCGGAATGATCCGGCAGGCGCATGTCGAGCAAAATGGCGTCTGGCAAGAACTCTGCGGCCAGGTTGTAGCCTTCATCCGCGCCATGCGCCACCAGGCACTGGTAACCCAATTCGTGCGCGAGATCGTAGAGGATGTGCGCAAAGTTCGGCTCATCTTCAACCACCAGGATGCAGCGGGTGGTAAACGGCGCTTTGCTGCGATCGTCGTCGAAACGCGGGATATCGACCTCAGCGATCAGCGGCATCAATGCCGGCTCCGCCGAGCGAGTAGCCATTGCTATCGGTGTCGCGGTCATCGCCGGCACAGGGTCTTCGCCTGGCTCGATGTATTGCTGCGGCAACACCAGCGTAAACACACTGCCCTGCCCCGGCTCGCTGGTCACGCTGATCGAACCGCCCAGCAGCGCTGCCAGATCACGCGAAATCGACAGGCCCAACCCGGTGCCGCCATAACGGCGGTTGGTGGTGCCATCCGCCTGACGGAACGCTTCAAAAATGCTTTCTTGCTGGTCCGGCGCAATGCCAATCCCCGAATCGCGAACCACAAAGGCAATGCCTTCGCCCGGCTGACTGGCGACGGTCAGGCTGACAATGCCTTTTTCGGTAAATTTGACCGCGTTCGACAGCAGATTCTTGATCACCTGTTCCAAGCGTTGACGGTCGGTGTAAATCATCATCGGTGAGCCGGGCTGCAGATCTACCTGGAAATCCAGTTGCTTGTCTTTCGCCAGCGGCTGGAACATCCCACGCAAACCGTCTACCAGACGCGCGACGCTGGTGTTCTCCGGACGCATGTCGAGTTTGCCGGCCTCGACCTTGGAAATGTCGAGAATATCGTTGATCAAGTTCAGCAGGTCATTGCCGGCAGAGTAAATCGACTCGGCAAACTTGACCTGTTCGGCGCTGAGGTTTTCCTGAGGGTTTTCTGCCAGCAACTTGGCCAGAATCAACGAACTGTTCAGCGGCGTGCGCAGCTCGTGGGACATGTTGGCAAGGAACTCGGACTTGTACTTGCTGGACCGCTGCAACTCATCGGCACGTTCTTCGAGCTGTGTCTGGGCCAGGTTGAGTTCGGTGTTCTTCTGGTCCATGGCGTCGCGCTGATCGGCCAGCACTTGCGCCTGTTCGGCCAGTTGCTCGTTGGTTTGCTCCAGCTCCACCTGTTGGGTTTCCAGATGCGCCTGGGATTCCTTGAGAATCCGCGACTGCTCTTCCAGTTCTTCGTTGGCAGTTTTCAGCTCTTCCTGCTGAACCTGCAGCTCTTCATTGAGCTGCTGGGTTTCCGCCAGTACTTCCTGCAAGCGTTGGCGATAGCGGGCGGCCTCGATGGAGGTGCCAATATTACCGGCGATCAGGTCCAGCAATTCGATGTCACGGTCGGACAACGGACGCAAGAAACCCAGTTCGATCACGCCATTGACCCGATCGTCATCGGTGGTGGGCACCACGAGCACACTGTGCGGCAGGCCTTCACCAATGCCAGAGCTGACTTTGAAATAATCCCCCGGCACTTGATCCAGTCGGATCAGGCGAGCCTGTTGCGCCACTTGGCCGACGATGCCTTCACCGTTGTAAATCTGTTGTTCGCGTTCTTCCTGCTCGCGGGAGAAACCGTAAGACGCCACGCGTTTCAGGCCGCCGTGTTCTTCACGCACATAAATAGCGGCCACCGCACTGCCAAGGTATTGCGCGCAAAACTGCAGAATATTGCGACCCAGCAGGTTCAGGCTCAATTGACCCAACACTTGCTCGGCGAGTTCGGTCTGGCCGTTTCGCAACCAGGCTTGCTGTTCCAGGCGATGAGCACTGGCCTGTTGCGCAGTCAGGTTCTTGCTGTAACTTTCTGACAGCGTAAACAAGTCACGACGGCCGACGTAGGCCAGCAATCCGCTGATAGCTGCAATAAACAGCAGGTACAGGGAAATGCTCCAGATCGTGGTACGGCGCACTTCCTCGTTGCGCGTGGTGCGCAACTGCTGCTCCATTTCAATCACGTCATCGAATTGTTTGCGAATTTCGTCGGTCAACCGCTTACCGCGTCCGGCCTTGACCGCCCCACGATAATCACCGCTTGAGCGCTGTAAATCGATCATCGACTGCGCGTAGTTGGCCCACTCAACCTGCAAGGCTTGCAGGCGACGCAAACGGTCGGTTTGAATCGGGTTGTCAGCGGTTAATTCGAGCAACGTACTAAGGGCCACTGCGATTCTTGGCTTGGCCGTCTCATACGGGTCCAGGAAATGCTCGTCGCCACTGAGCAGGAACCCGCGCATACCGGTTTCCAGATCGACGGTCAGCTTCACCGCTTCATTGGCATTATTGATCACCCGGTCGGTGTGCTCGACCCACTGGATCACCGACAGCAGATAAGTGATCAGCGAGACAAAGAAAACCGCACTGAGCAAACCGACGCCCAGCGGCAGGCTAATGTTACGGCTCAGGAGTTTGCGGAATCGTTGCTCATCAACCGAAGACGAAGATGTCATTGGGAAGCCTTGTCGAACTGGTGAAAACCACGGAGTTTGCCCCAAAACTGCGACTTTGATCCAATTTTCTGACGTGTTTTTGCGCAAAATCCTACATTGAGCTGCTCCAGGACAACGATACGGTTATCCTTGCCAGCGTCTGTACCGCTATTCTTTTTTTAGCTGTGCGGGGAACTAGTAGGGTTGCGCGACTTACTCAAGCAATACCCCGGTGATTTCGATCGACCGGCCACCACGAATTCAACCTTTGGGAACCCCCGCCATGTCCACCACCTCCTCCATCATTCTGGTCGTTGAAGACGACGCCATCGTGCGCATGCTGATCGTCGATGTACTGGAAGAACTGGAGTTCAAGGTGCTGGAGGCGGATGGCAGTGAGCAGGCGCTGGCGATTTTAAAAGCCTTAGACCAACGCATAGACCTGATGATGACCGATGTCGGCTTACCAGGCATGGATGGGCGGCAGTTGGCTCTGAAGGCACGGGAATTACGCCCTGCACTGCCCATTCTGTTTGCCAGCGGCTACGCCGAGAGCATTGAAGTACCGGACGGCATGTTTATTATCGGCAAACCATTTTCCATCGATCAATTGCGCGACAAGGTCAAAAGTATTCTGGGCAGTTGAGCGCCCGGTTTACGTGTTCAGGCGCTGGCAGCAGTCATCTGCCGGGATAACACCCGCGAACCCACTCACATTTCCATCATTTTTCAAATAAACGGATCACCTATCGTTCACGGCCCGATGCCTTGATTGCCTGTTTTAAAGAACAGGCCAAGGATTTGCATCTCCTGTGTCGAAAAGGGTCTTCATGCCATTTGTCAACGGAACTGCCGCAACACACTCAACTTTAAAGCCCTTCAGTTCAACACATTCGCTTCCAGCCAGCAGTCTCTCTTCAACTTTTACCCGCTCAACTCCCGAGGGTAAACAGTTCGAACTAGTGCCTGAGCACGGCGCTCTCGTTATACCCAATACGCGCGTTAACCCGGCTGTTCCAATTCCACCGCCGACCTACACGCGCGCGCTGCTCGCCGATGCCTTCGCCGAGTCATCGCAAAAGCTCGCCGTGAATAGCCAGGCATCACTGGAAGCAAAGTGGTCTTCCATACAAGACCAACTGCATACCCGACCACTGTCGGATCGGGATGTACTCCATATTCTGCAATCCGGCATTCTGCAAACCGATACGGGCAAGGTGCTAACCCCGTTACTTGTCGACGCTGTGATGAACACAGTCACACGCGTGGGCGAGTCTGATGCACAACAAGTGCGTCACTTTTTCGACACCCTGTTTCACCTGCCACCCGAAAAGTGGGCAAGCTCATTCGCAAACGACGGGGACATCAACACCGGCCATAACCTGCAAAAAGTGAGTCGGTTTGTACAGTTACAAGTGAATCAGTCCAGGGCACAGGAAGCGCACCAGATAAACACCGGGGAATTACTCAATGATGATTCCCGTAATACGCTCCGTGACTTCACCCGTGTGGCACGCGAGCACATTCTGCCCACGAGTGAGGGGCCGCTGGACGAAGCCTTGCGAAAACTCGAAGACCTTAACGAAATAAGGCCTTCGTCCAAAGAAGCCAAACTGTTGATGGCCGAGCTAGCCCAAGCCTTGCGAGAGCCCCGTGAGAACGAGCAAGAAACCTGGTCGTTTCCTTTTCTAAACCTGCTGCAGACGACCAACAAGCATTTCGATTCGATTGAAGTGGTCGACGATCATCAACCATCAGTCCCCGCCAAGGCAAACTTCGTAATCGGTGATAAGGCCAAGAAGCCATCCTTACTTCTGGACATGCAACTGATCGAGAAAACCTCAAGTTTTAACTACAACATCAACGTCCAGCCACTGCATTTCGAAGGCGGCATTTCGGGAAAATTTTTATACGCACTTAACGCATTGAATGGACTTGGCGGGCAATCCTTCGCGCGCGCCGTCACCGGTCATGTAATCGATGCAATTGATTTACTTGCTGACCCGACACAGTCCGGCACACCCGACGGCACCCACGGTGACCTGAGTGTCTCCCCAGGCAACGGCGCCGAACCGCCGCCGACGGTGGCCTTTCAGGCTGCGTCCGCCGTTACGATCCCAACCTCGATAGCGCAACTGGAAAAATCAATCCGCGAGGCGCTGGCATCCATTGATGCTCTTTTGACGAAAGCAACAACCTTTCCACCGTTGGCGGCCGCGTTTGAAGGTAACCAACCGTTACTCCACCTTGAGACGCTGGAAAGGGAAATGCTCGAGTTATCGACGAAATCAGTCTATGGACAAACCGTTGAAACTGTCCCCTCATGGTGGGAAAGCGTTGCGCCTTCCATCGTCGACACGATTGCCAGGCTGTCTGCGATATTGCCCGCTTATGCTTTAGGGGCCGGTGCAACAGCAACCCAGCTTGCCCAGGCCAATCCGCGGACGGCCGTCACGGCAGCTTTTGTTGCACTATCAGCGCTCTATAACGAGTTGCACCAACGCTATTCGGCCCCGTCATCCTTACAGCCCCATCAAAGCAACTCTGCACTTATCGAAGAGGTTGAAAGCGCGGCATTGCACCAAGAGCGGATAGCAGACGCGCTAGAGGCGATCCTGCAGCTGCGTGGTCCTGTGCAGGGGCCAACATTGCTAGACGAGATTGTGCAGCTAATGTACGAATCTCCAGAAAATGACCTGCTCAAAGACGCGCAGTTGATCAATCGGGTCAGTCAGCTGTTACGACAACCTGGCCCGCAAGCCCACGACAAAACCTATGCGCAACTGATCCATGAAGCGCAGCAGGTAACCCATGAACATGAAGCGACTGCTCGAGCGCTGGATGATTCGACAGGCACTCATCGGGTTAAACGCGACACGACAGCGGAGCTTGTTGCGCTCGACGCCGACCAAAAAATTGGTCCTGACGAAGTACTGGCGGCTTTAACCGATTACATCAAAAAGATGGAGGCGCTACAGGCGACTAAGGCCGAGGTTGACCTTGCAGTCGAAGAAGAAACTGGCGACTTGGCGACAGATGCCGCTATGGATGTGATACGCACGATACGCCAGCGACGAAATGTAGGCTGGATGGATGCATCGCGGGCAGCGGGCGATCGAGAGCTGATTCCCGGTTACACCCGTGCTTTGCTGAGCTTTGTCAGCGAGCCTGATAATCCACCCTACATTGCCGCGCCTAGACATTCACACTTTGGTCAGGGCTGGATGAGCTTTTTTAAAGCCTTCAGAAACCCATTCTTCTCGGACTGGGCCCATGGGATTGGTTTGGACGTTAAGACGGTGCGTATAAACCCACTTGACCGCACCTTGACAGGGATAGCGAACGGTACGCCCTACGCGTGTTCATTGACTGACAACTCTGGATGGGCTCAGGTTGCGGGTCCTATATTCAGCCCACTCAAAGACATAAACCCGAACAACGAACTCATACATTACCCGATAGATTCAAAGGCTCCACTCTCGCTGATCAGCGCTTATTACGGAGAAAGCCTGCCGCTAAGCCTCGCTGAGGCGAACAAGCGCGTCAGCGAACTGAATGCCGCCAAGTCGTTTTCGCACATCAATGCAGACGACCCCAGATCGCAAGCGTCATCTGACCGCATGAAGCAGCAAGTGGGTGATGTGTATAACCACAGCTATCTGGTGGGTAGTTTGGCTGAATACATAAAAGACAAGGCAGACTGGACAGTCGTAAACCTTGACGATTGTTTTATGCCCGTTAGTCCAGATTCGTCATTCGCCAAAGAGTATCCGGAAGAAGCCCTGCGCTCGATCAGCGTGGGACGATTCATCAGCGACGTGCCCTGGAAATTGCCTAAAACCGTAGACGAGGTGCGCAATCTGATTACAGTTGTGACATTCAGCCTGCCCGAAGATCTCGAACATCGTAACTTCCGTGGCGCGTTGGGTAATCCGCGCGCGCTCACTTCTGAGCAGTTACAAGTCATTCGCGACACCGCTGATGAGCTTAAGCCAGATTCTTTCGCCAGCCTATACGACTACCTGTTGCCAGGCGTACTGCCAGCCTCCCCTTCGACAGCATTACAGCAGCTTGTAAACAGTGAAACATCCGCCCTGCTAGGCCGTGCGCTGGGGATGAAACTAGACGCTGTTACGACACCGTCCAGTGATAAAGAATGGGTGATGGCTGCATTGCTACTCCATCTGGATCCTGTCCCGGGCACGCCGCGTAACCATGTGGGTGGCTACAACCTGACTCAGGAAGCTAACTGGGGCGCAAAACCGTCCACGGTTGTCAGTCGCATAGCAGACCATCTTGCGGACACAGGTAAAGTCTCCTTCAGGATGGCACCTGTCGCCGCCCACCATTTGTTAGTGGCCAACGCACCCGAATTTCTTGTCAAGAACATCCCTGACAACCTGGTGTGTGGGTCGGATACATGGACAACACTGCGAATCGCAGCCGCCAGAATTGAGCAGATCAGCCCGGGCGCTGTACCTGAAATGACCTTTGAGCAAGTCATGGCGTATGGCGCAACCGACCCCATTAACGTGGGTGAAGAAATCGTTACGCAAATGGTGTCGGTGGACCCGATTATCGATTGGGCGATATCACAAGGCGTTATCAAGCAAAACCCGAATGAGGTGTATTCACCGCAGCAATTGCAAACCGCAGGTGAAAACTTTCAAAAAAACTCAGAAAAACTCGCCTCGGCCCAAGAGCACCTGACAGCGCCGATCCCTTCGAGAATCGATATCGCGAAGGCGGACCTGACCCGGGTATTCGGAGACTATCCGTTCGAGGAGCGAGTGCTTTTAAAAACAAATCGCCCGGGAAGTGAAACAGAAATTTATTACTCAATGCTGGACCTCCATACCACTGGCCAATTGAATGAATTTGAGTATCACTCTACCCGTGACAGTTTGCCTTTCGCGCAATTCAAATCGAGGTTAAGCCTGCTGCAGCCAGTCAGTCCTACATTCGAAAAATCATTTACTGATTACTTTGGCAATGCTCGCACCGGGTCAATAACAGCGATCAAAGAACTTATTTCCAACTTGCCCTCGGAGGATCGCAAGAGTCTCCAATATGGCAAGCAGCGGTTCTTTACGCTGAGGAGTGCAGCGATCGTACCGTGGAATCTACAAACGGAGGCTACAATAAAACCGCTTGTTGCTCACCACGGTGTATTGATCCGCTCCGAACTGGGAAATAAAGTAACCTATTACGAAATTTTTCCGACTGCCGGAATAATCCGCCCACGTACAGACCTTCCGCTCAACCTGGAACTGAATGGAAAGATAAAAAATGTACGCGCCTCAAACAGCGCTGCACACGTTGTAAAAGCGCAAATTGCAACACCGCAACCATTCGACTGGACAGCGTACAGCCAAGGCACGCCGCCAAGAGACAGAGTGCAATCAAGTGTCATTATAGAAGAACTAATCCCTGCGGCGAAACGGGCATCATTCAAGCCGGAAGGTTTTGATAGCAATGCCGTTGCCAACATGCACCTCGCTGACTCCAATGTGGGTTTCATTGCTAAAACGTTAGTCGAAGAACATTTCATGCCGGGACGCGATGAGTTATATAATATTCTCAGAGGCGCCACTCACTCTGAACAAATAGCTGACACGGACCGAAAGATAAACGAGTTCCTCTTGGGTGTAATACCGTTTAAAACATGCATTGAGAACGCTATAAAAGGTGACGCTTTCGGCGCGGCCGTGGACTGCGCGCTCGATGCATTGGGTTTCATTATTCCAGGGGTTGGGGCAGCAGGTAAAATCGCTAAAATCGGCAAGTCCGGTGCGTCGCTTATAACTAAAGCGCTAAAAATAAACTGGATTACCAGCAGAGCCCTGGCGTCCTCAGCCAATCCGTTAGACAGCTTGTCAGGTTTTAATAACGCGGTCTACAAACTGGGCATGGGCACTTTTCGCGCGGCCAATTACGGAATAGATCAAAGCAAAAAACTGTTTCGCGTGACCAAGGCCATTGACCCCATCGCACTGTCAAAACGCGCAGACATTGCTAAAGGAACCGTTAAAGCTGCGTCAATCAATGGTCAGGCCGACGCCGCCACTGCGTTATTTAAAAACGGCAATTGGTATGCTTTTGATACGGCTCGCAACCGACCGTACGGCGCACCTCTTGTCAATTTCATTCCTGCCAGCTCCATCCCGTTACAACGCACGCCGTTAGCCGACGGAACGAGTCCACTTGCACCGACGAAAGTTTTCGAGACTGAAGCACACACGATCCGGCGCGGGTCCGGGGATATAGATGTAGTCGTTGGCGACACGGTTTACAGATTTGATCCTGACAATCCCGAGGCCCTAACCGACTTGGCATCACCTGTTTACTTCAAGGACTTGGCGGGCTTCGACGCAGTATGCGGTAGAGGGGGGATAGCCAAGCGAACGTCTAATTGCTTCTCAAAAAAAATCAACCCTCTGTTAAAAGACCCGCATAAAATGCGAATGCAAGCGCTAGAACACAAGCGTTTGTTTCCCTCGACCAACAAAGAGGGTGTGGCGCCCTGGATTGTTCATGAACGGCGCTTATACAATTGCGACTTTACGTTAGTAAATTGTAAACCTACAGAGTTGACCGTACCCTTGCAATTCAAAGCTTCCACCAAGGGCAAAATTATAGCGAATGAGCATTTTGGTTTTCCGGGAAAATTCTCTGACCCCAGGATAAATACAGAAACTCGAGTTGTCCGAGTTGACGAGATTATTGAACAAGGAGGTGATAGCCGAGAAGTAAGAGCGTTCATAGTCAACAGCCCAGACCCCAAGTCCAATATAAAATACTTAGTGGCTGAAGTTGATACGGGCCTCTTTTATCACTGCGAGTACGATGGCAGAGCAAGCACGGGCATTGATTTCAAAAAAGTCGAATATGATGAGCCATTTGGCAATGCACTCACTCGCTCGCACCACCGACTTAAAGACACCTACCTGAGGGCGGCTGGATCGATCCCTAATTCGGACTTCATTTTACTCCCCTCTCTGCACACTTTATATGCTGACTTGAAACTATCGGGAATGAAAGATTCGGACATTGAGACAATTAAAAAAACTGTCCAGCGCTTAAGTGAAGAGCAGCAACGAGAATTACTGGTAGCCCATTTGGAAAGAAAAGGTAGTTTAACGACCATCATCGCACTACCGGCAATAAAAATCGAAGTGGAAACGAAACTGGCTTTATGGGGCAGCTTGTCTAAATCGGAACAAAATAAGTGGTTCGCCAATATCGCAACAGCCCAGGTAAAAAAACAAATTGATGCAACCGGGGTTAAAATGGCTAATCTACTGGACGCGAACGACTTCAACGAAGGTGCGCGTCTGTCCAATGCTCGTCCGTTAGTAATGTGGGAGTACGACAGAGGATACCCACCCAATACCGCCGAGGTCATACTGAAATCCGGAGCGGGAAACTGCGATCAAATGGCCCTTGTCGCCGATCAAATCATCTTGAAAAACGGCGGCGCGTCCAGGGTTTGGGGAATGCCTGGTCATACTTTTACATTGGTAGGGGGGCCACAGGGAAATGTAGTACCTACTGTGAATTTTCAGGAAGCTGCTTACGCCAACGCCTGGGTGGTTGATGTATGGGCAGAAATAACGTGCGAAGCCAAGGATTACATTGACCAACTTGCTCAAACAATGGCCCGTTGGAAAGCCGGAAATAAAAAAGTTCTTACTCACGATCGAGTCGCTCACACAAGCAGATGGAGGGATGCTACCGATCCCGTATGGACTGATGGTTTATACAAAGGCCCGAAATTTCCGAGATAACATGAGCCTGCGTCCTCTGCTTTCGACGTAGTCATAGGTGCGAGACTCAAATCACGGAGTTTCGCACTCTTCAATGCGTTTGAATCCAAATCTCCTCTGCTCCCTAAGAACTCTGTAAGGCCTATGGTTTAATTGGGTCTTGTCATAAGCATCTACTCCTTGCCAGCCTCCAGGAACTCCACCCGATGAGCCAACCCCGTACCCCCCGTCTTCTGGTCATTGGTTACGTCTGGCCCGAGCCGCGTTCTTCTGCCGCCGGTGGGCACGTGATGCAAATCCTCGAATCGTTCTTGCAGCAAGGCTGGGACATCACCTTCAGCAGCCCGGCCGGTGCTGGCGAACACCCGGCGGACCTCGCGGCATTGGGCATTCGCCAAGTGCCAATCGAGCTGAACAACAGCAGCTTCGATGCGTTTATCAGCGAGTTGGCACCCGACATTGTGCTGTTCGATCAATTCATGATGGAGGAGCAATTTGGCTGGCGGGTGGAAGCCAATTGCCCTCACGCCCTTCGGGTACTGGAAACCAGTGACCTGCAGTGCCTGCGGCATGCCCGGCATCAACGCCTGAAAGATCGTTTGAAAGCCAGTGATGATGCCAACGACTTCAGTGATCTGTTTGTGCCGGCACTGCGCGAAGAATTCGAACTGATGGCCGAGACCGACCTGGCGCAACGCGAGATCGCGGCTATTTATCGTTGCGACCTGAGCTTGATGGTGTCGGAGGTGGAAATCGAATTGCTGGTCGAGCAGTTCAAGGTGCCACGCAGCCTGTTGCATTGGTGCCCGTTAATGGTCGATCAAACCACTAGTGCGCCTGCAGGGTTTGAACAACGGGCGCACTTCTTGAGTATCGGAAACTTCCGTCACGCGCCTAACTGGGATTCGGTGCTCTGGATGAAAACCACGATATGGCCACTGATTCGTGCGCAATTGCCGGGCGCACAATTGCATGTTTACGGGGCCTACACGCCACCCAAAGCGACTGCCTTGCACAATGTGGCGCAAGGCTTTCACGTGATGAACTGGGCCGAGGATGCATTGCAGGTGATGTCAGCAGCGCGTGTGTGCCTGGCACCGCTGAGGTTCGGTGCGGGCATCAAGGGCAAATTCATTGACTCGATGCTCTGTGGCACACCCAATGTAACCACGCCCGTGGGAGCAGAAGCCATGCACGGCGATCTGCCATGGCCCGGCGCTGTGTGCAGCACCGCACAGGCATTCGCCGACAGCGCCGTGCAGCTCTACCAAGACAAATCATTGTGGCTAAATGCACAAAACGCGGGCCTGGCGCTGTTGGCCGATCGCTACCAAAAAAACCGGCATGGTCCAGCCTTGATCAAGCAACTCGAGCATCACCAGCAGCACTTATCGACACTGAGACGAGACAACTTCACCGGCAGCATGCTGCGCCATCACCAACACAAGAGCACGCGGTACATGTCGCAATGGATAGAAGCGAAAAACCGCCATAAAGATTCGGTTTGAGGGTGAAACGCCTGCCGGGCACGCTGGCATTCACGGGGCACAAAGAGGCATGATCAGGTTGCGATAACAACACAAGTTGCCTGTCATGACCCGAGTAGCCAGAGTCACCGACCCTTCATATGAGCTGATGGACGACCATAACGGGTTGTCGATCATCTACCGTCAGCACGGGTTCCCGTGCCCATTGGTGCGGTGGCACTTCCACAAGGAGTACGAGTTGCACCTGATCGTCGCCAGCTCCGGCAAGGTGTTCATCGGCGATTACATAGGCAATTTTTACCCCGAAACGCTGTTCCTCACTGGCCCCAACCTCCCCCACAACTGGATCAGCCAGGTCGCTGAGGACGAAGTGGTGCCCAAGCGCGACATGCTGGTCAACTTCACTGACGAGTTGTTCGACGCAGGTCATTTGATATTTGCCGAACTCAAGACCTTGGCGCCGTTGCTGGAGCGGGCTCAGTACGGCATCGAGTTTCGTTGCAAACGCACCATCCGCCAGGCCACACACCTGATGCAGCGGATTGCCGATACAAAAGGTGTCACCCGGCTCGGGCACTTTTTCATTCTGCTGGAATTGCTCGCGGCCTCTGACGACTATCAGTTGCTGTCGGGCGCCACGACCGCGCAACTGGCGGACGAGCACAACGTAGATCGCACCAACCGGGCAGTCGACTACATCTTTGCTCATTACGCGCGCGATTTGCCGCTGGAAGAAGTCGCTGAATACCTGGGCATGAAACCGACCTATTTCAGCCGGGTGTTCAAGCAAGCCACCGGGCGCAATTTCATTGAGTTCGTTAATCGCCTGCGCATCAGCAAGTCCTGCGAATTGCTGGCCGATGGCGACAAAGCGGTGACTGATGTCTGTTTCGAATCGGGTTTCAATAATATTTCCAACTTCAACCGCCGCTTTCAGCAACTGAAAGGCATGACGCCATCGCATTATCGGCGGCTGGCGGTGCAGCGATTGACTGAGCAAAATCTGGGCTAAACGCCGAAAACCTGTACGCAATCAATGCGGATCAACGGCAAGAAAGCCGTTCTCTGCGCCTCTGGACAATAATTGGAGTGCAAAATAGTATCGATTAAAGTGCGATGGATGATTTGTCACATCGCCAATTGAAGGCTGTAATCAGTGCACATTCTTCCTTGCCTTCGGAAGACACAAAAACAATAACCGTCCTTCTGCAACCCCTTGGGTTCAGAAAAGGAGTGCACGATGCAACGTTCTGTAAAAGCTCTGCTTGCCTTCACCTGCATGACCCTCAGCGGCGTCAGCCTCGGCGCTCAAACCCTGACCATTGCCACCGTCAACAACAGCGACATGATCCGCATGCAAAAGCTCTCGAAGACCTTCGAGACCGAGCATCCGGACATCAAGTTGAATTGGGTAGTGCTCGAAGAAAACGTCCTCCGTCAACGCCTGACCACCGACATCGCCACCCAGGGCGGGCAGTTCGACGTGCTGACCATCGGCATGTACGAAGCGGCACTGTGGGGCGCCAAGGGTTGGCTGGAACCGATGAAAGACCTGCCGGCCTCTTATGCCCTCGACGATGTGTTCCCGTCGGTGCGTGAAGGCTTGTCGGTGAAAGGGACGTTGTACGCCCTGCCGTTCTACGCCGAAAGCTCCATCACTTATTACCGTACCGACCTGTTCAAGAACGCCGGGCTGACCATGCCTGAACGTCCGACGTGGGAGCAAATCGCCGAATTCGCCAGCAAACTCACCGACAAGGATAAAGAGCAGTACGGCATTTGCCTGCGCGGCAAGGCTGGCTGGGGCGAAAACATGGCGCTGATCACCACCATCGCCAACGCCTATGGCGCGCGCTGGTTCGATGAAAAGTGGCAGCCTGAATTCACCGGGCCCGAGTGGAAAAACGCGCTGAACTTCTACGTCGACACCATGAAAAAATCCGGCCCGCCGGGTGCGTCGAGTAATGGTTTCAACGAAAACCTGGCGCTGTTCAACAGCGGCAAATGCGCGATTTGGGTCGACGCCAGCGTCGCCGGCTCATTCGTGACCGACAAAACCCAAAGCAAAGTCAGCGACCACGTGGGCTTCACCTTCGCGCCACATCAGGTAACGGATAAAGGCTCAGCCTGGCTCTATTCGTGGGCACTGGCGATTCCGACCAGTTCCAAAGCCAAGGACGCGGCTAAAACCTTCAGCGCCTGGGCAACCTCTAAAGAATACGGCGCACTGGTCGCCGAAAAAGATGGCATCGCCAACGTGCCGCCAGGCACTCGCGCCTCGACCTACAGCGACGCTTACATGAGCGCGGCGCCGTTCGCCAAGGTCACCCTGGAATCGCTGAAAGCCGCAGACCCGAGCAAACCGACGCTCAAGCCTGTGCCTTACATCGGCATTCAGTTGGTGACCATTCCCGAGTTCCAGGGGATCGGCACGCAGGTGGGCAAGTCGTTCTCGGCTGCGCTGATCGGTCAGACCACGGTTGACCAGGCCCTGGCCGCGGCTCAGCAAACCACTGAACGCGAGATGAAGCGCGCTGGTTATCCCAAGTAACCCCATTTGCGGGTAAAACCGCGCTCCCACGGGTTAAACACAATCACTGTGGGAGCGGGTTTGCTCGCGAAGAGGCCGGCTCATTCAACATGAGTATTGCCTGACACAACGCTTTCGCGAGCAAGCCCGCTCCCACATTAGATCTGCGTAGATCTGCATGAATCGGTTCTGATCGCCATGAATACTTCAACTGCCAAAGCACAATTGGACATTCCCCAGCCGGTACGCAAAAACCGGCTGGCCAATCCCGGCTGGTTTCTGGTCAGCCCCTCGGTGGCCCTGTTGCTGCTGTGGATGATCGTGCCGCTGGGCATGACCCTGTACTTCTCAATGATCCGCTACAACTTGCTCAACCCGGGCGAGAACGAATTTGTAGGCCTGGAAAACTTCACCTACTTCCTGACCGATTCGGGTTTCTTGCCCGGGGCCACCAACACGTTGTTGCTGGTGGGCAGCGTATTGCTGATCAGCGTGGTATTTGGCGTGTTGATCAGCGCGTTGCTCGAGGCCAGCGAGTTTCTCGGTCGCGGCATCGTGCGGGTCATGTTGATTTCGCCGTTTTTCATCATGCCCACCGTCGGCGCATTGATCTGGAAAAACCTGATTTTCCATCCGGTGTCGGGGATTCTCGCCTACGTGTGGCGCCTGTTCGGCGCACAACCGGTGGACTGGCTCGCTCATTACCCGCTGCTGTCGATCATCATCATTGTGTCGTGGCAATGGCTGCCCTTCGCCATCCTGATTCTGATGACTGCCATGCAGTCCCTCGATCAGGAACAGAAAGAAGCGGCACGTCTGGACGGTGCCGGCCCGATTGCGATTTTCTGGCACCTGACGCTGCCGCATCTGGCGCGGCCGATTGCCGTGGTGGTGATGATCGAAACGATCTTCCTGCTGTCGGTATTCGCCGAAATCTTCACCACCACCAACGGTGGCCCCGGCTACGCGTCGACCAACCTTGCGTACCTGATCTACAACCAGGCGCTGGTGCAGTTCGACGTCGGCATGGCGTCTGCTGGCGGTTTGATCGCGGTGGTGATTGCCAACATTGCGGCCATCGTGCTGGTGCGCATGATCGGCAAAAACCTGACAGACAAAGCCTGAGGCCTGCGCCATGACCCTTCAACAATCTCGCCGTTTGCAAAGCCTGCTGCTGGGCACGCTGGCCTGGGCCATCGCGATCCTGATTTTCTTCCCGATTTTCTGGATGGTGCTGACCAGTTTCAAAACCGAAATCGATGCGTTCGCGACACCGCCGCAGTTCATCTTCACGCCGACGCTCGAAAACTACCTGCACATCAACGAGCGCAGCGATTACTTCAGCTTTGCCTGGAACTCGGTGGTGATTTCGTTCAGCGCCACGGCGTTGTGCCTGCTGATAGCAGTGCCTGCGGCCTACTCGATGGCGTTCTATGAAACCAAACGCACCAAAGGCACGCTGCTGTGGATGCTCTCCACCAAAATGCTGCCGCCAGTGGGCGTGCTGATGCCGATCTACCTGCTGGCCAAGAGCTTTGGCCTGCTCGATACGCGCACCGCGCTGATCATTATTTACACGCTGATCAACCTGCCGATCGTGGTCTGGATGATTTACACCTACTTCAAAGACATTCCCAAAGACATCCTCGAAGCCGCGCGCCTCGACGGTGCCACGCTGTGGCAGGAAATGGTGCGGGTGCTGTTGCCGATTGCCAAGGGCGGCCTGGCGTCCACGGTGCTGCTGTCGCTGATTCTGTGCTGGAACGAAGCGTTCTGGTCGCTGAACCTGACGTCGTCAAAAGCTGCGCCACTCACCGCGTTGATCGCCTCGTACTCAAGCCCTGAAGGATTGTTCTGGGCCAAGTTGTCGGCCGTGTCGACGCTCGCCTGTGCGCCGATCCTGATCTTCGGCTGGATCAGTCAGAAACAATTGGTCCGCGGTCTGTCGTTCGGCGCCGTGAAATAGCCCTCAAAGAATAAGCAAAAAAGGAGTGCCACCATGGCCAACCTGAAAATCAAGAATCTGCAAAAAGGCTTCGAAGGTTTTTCCATCATCAAGGGCATTGACCTGGAAGTGAATGACAAGGAATTCGTCGTGTTCGTAGGGCCGTCAGGCTGCGGTAAATCGACGTTGCTGCGGTTGATCGCGGGGCTGGAAGAAGTCAGCGGCGGCACTATAGAACTTGATGGTCGAGACATCACCGAAGTCAGCCCAGCCAAACGTGATTTGGCGATGGTGTTCCAGACCTACGCGCTGTATCCGCACATGACCGTGAAAAAGAACATGTCGTTTGCACTCGACCTGGCGGGTGTGCCAAAAGCCGAAGTCGAAAAGAAAGTCGGCGAAGCTGCACGCATTCTCGAACTGGGCCCGATGCTGGAGCGCAAGCCCAAGCAACTGTCCGGCGGCCAGCGCCAGCGCGTGGCGATTGGCCGTGCCATTGTGCGCAACCCGAAAATATTCCTGTTCGACGAACCGCTGTCCAACCTCGATGCCGCGCTGCGCGTGCAGATGCGCCTTGAGTTGTTGCGCCTGCACAAAGAACTGCAAGCAACAATGATCTACGTGACTCACGACCAGGTTGAAGCAATGACCATGGCCGACAAAGTCGTGGTGCTCAACAGCGGCAAGATCGAACAGGTCGGTTCGCCATTGGACCTGTATCACCAACCGGCCAACCTGTTTGTTGCAGGCTTTCTCGGCACCCCGAAAATGGGTTTCCTCAAGGGTAGCGTGACCCGGCTCGACGGCCAGAGCTGCGAAGTGCAACTGGATGCCGGTACGCGCATCACGTTGCCGCTCAGTGGCGCCAGTCTTAGTGTCGGCGGCGCCGTGACGCTGGGTATTCGCCCGGAACATCTGGAACTGGCACAAGCAGGCGACTGCACCTTGCAGGTAACCGCCGACGTCAGCGAACGCTTGGGCAGCGACACCTTCTGCCACGTCGTGACCTCGTCCGGCGAAGCACTGACCATGCGTGTTCGCGGTGACCTGGCCAGCCGTTATGGCGAGTCGCTCAGCCTGCGACTGGATGCCGAACACTGCCATTTATTTGATGCCGACGGCGTGGCGCTCACCCGCCCATTGCGCGCCGCCGCCTGATTGCGAGACCTTGTGATGAAACTCAACAAACAGAACCTCAACCGCCTCGCCCCTGAAGTTGCCCTGCCCGCCTATGCGTTGGACGACACCCGCCAAGGCATCGCGCACATCGGCGTTGGCGGTTTTCACCGCGCGCATCAGGCGTATTACACCGACGCCTTGATGAATACCGGTGAGGGCCTGGACTGGGCCATCTGCGGCGTAGGCCTGCGTGCCGAAGACCGCCGCGCCCGGGACGACCTGAAAGAGCAGGATTACCTGTTCACCCTGTTCGAACTGGGCGACACCGACGACACCGAGGTGCGGGTGATTGGCGCTATCCGCGACATGCTGCTGGCCGAAGATGACGCCAGCGCACTGATCGACAAACTCGCCAGCCCGCAGATCCGCATCGTTTCGCTGACCATCACCGAAGGTGGCTACTGCATCGATGACAGCAACGGCGAGTTCATGGCTCACCTGCCGCAGATCCAGCACGATTTGGCGCACCCGGATGCACCGAAAACCGTGTTCGGTTTTCTCTGTGCCGCGCTGACCAAGCGCCGCGCCGCCGGCACGCCTGCGTTCACGTTAATGTCTTGCGATAACTTGCCGCACAACGGCGCGGTCACCCGTAAGGCACTGTTGGCTTTCGCAGCCTTGCGCGACGCCGACTTGCACGACTGGATCGCGCAGAACGTGAGTTTCCCCAACGCCATGGTGGATCGCATTACTCCCATGACCAGCACTGAGCATCGTCTGCAACTGGCCGATAAACACGCGGTTGACGACGCGTGGCCGGTGGTCTGCGAGCCGTTTGTGCAGTGGGTGCTGGAAGACAAATTCGTCAATGGGCGTCCGGCGTGGGAAAAGGTCGGCGTGCAATTCACAGATGACGTGACGCCGTACGAAGAGATGAAAATCAAACTGCTTAACGGCAGTCATCTGGCGTTGACCTATCTAGGGTTCCTGAAGGGTTATCGTTTTGTCCACGAGACCATGAACGACCCGTTATTCGTGCGTTACATGCGCGCCTACATGGACCTCGACGTGACCCCGCAACTGTCGCCGGTGCCGGGGATCAACCTCACCGACTACAAGCAAACACTGGTGGACCGATTCTCCAACCAGGCGATTGCCGATCAACTGGAGCGCGTGTGCTCGGACGGTTCGTCGAAGTTTCCGAAGTTCACTGTGCCCACAATCAATCGCTTGATTGCCGATGGCCAGGAAACCAAACGCGCGGCATTGGTCGTCGCGGCGTGGGCCCTGTACCTCAAGGGTGTTGACGAGAATGGCGACACCTACAGCATCCCGGATCCGCGCGCGGCATTCTGTCAGGCGCTGGTGGCGGATGATGCGCTGATCACTCAGCGCTTACTGGAAGTGGAGGAGATTTTTGGCACGGCAATCCCGCGCTCGGCAGCATTTGTGGCGGCGTTCGAATGGTGCTGCAACAGCTTGCGAGACGTGGGCGTGACGCGGACCCTAGAACGGGTGCTGGCTTAATCGACAGGTGATCCTGCCGCGGCCTTCGCGAGCAGGCTCGCTCCTACTTGGAATCGCCGGGCGATACAAAATCTGTATTCATTGAGTTCCCCGTGGGCGCGAGCCTGCTCGCGATTGGCTTCACCAGGATCGACCTGAGACTTCAAGGACATCCAATGGCAAACCAACAACTATTCCTGGGCATCGACTGCGGTACCCAAGGCACCAAAGCCATCGTCCTCGATGCTCAAAGTGGCGACGTTCTGGGCCACGGTGCCGCGCCGCACACCTTGATCAGCGGCGCCAATGGCCGACGCGAACAAGACACCGCGCAGTGGCTCGAGGCCTTGACCCTGGCTACCCGCGCGGCATTGCTGGCGGCCAAAGTTTCTGGTCAGGACATCCTCGGTGTTGGTGTTTCCGGCCAGCAGCATGGCCTGGTGCTGCTGGATGATCAGGGCCAGGTATTGCGCCCGGCCAAACTTTGGTGCGACACCGAGTCGACGCCCGAGAACGATCGCTTACTGAAACACCTGGGCGGCGAAAAGGGTTCGCTCGAGCGCCTGGGCGTGGTTATCGCCCCGGGTTATACAGTGTCCAAACTGCTGTGGACCAAAGAACAGCACCCGGACATTTTCAGCCGTATAGCGCGCATGCTGCTGCCCCATGATTACCTGAATTGTTGGCTAACCGGGCGCAGTTGCAGTGAGTATGGCGATGCTTCGGGCACCGGTTATTTCAACGTGCGCACCCGCCAGTGGGACCTGCAACTGCTGCGCGACATCGACCCCAGCGGTCGCTTGCAAGCCGCCCTGCCAGAGCTGATCGATGCCCATCAAGGCGTCGGTACTGTTCTGCCGTCCATTGCCGAACACCTGGGTATCAACCCGCAGGCGCTGGTGTCCAGCGGCGGCGGTGACAACATGATGGGCGCCATCGGCACCGGCAACATCAAGCCTGGTGCGATAACCATGAGCCTCGGCTCATCGGGCACGGTTTACGCCTATGCCGACCAACCGCAGGTCAGCCCGGACGCGTCGGTCGCAACCTTCTGCTCATCGAGTGGTGGTTGGCTGCCGCTGATTTGCACCATGAACCTGACCAATGCCACCGGCGTGATCCGCGAATTGTTCGAGCTGGATATCGAGCAGTTCAACGCACTCGTGGCCCAAGCCCCCATCGGCGCCGAAGGTGTGTGCATGCTGCCGTTTCTCAATGGCGAACGGGTTCCCGCCCTGCCCCACGCCACCGGCAGCCTGGTGGGATTGACCATGACCAACCTGACACAGGCCAATCTGTGTCGCGCCGTGGTCGAGGGCACCACATTTGGTTTGCGCTACGGCCTGGACCTGCTGCGTCAGAACGGTTTGCAAAGCCTGAGCATCTGCCTGATTGGCGGTGGCTCAAAAAGTCAGGTGTGGCGACAGATCGTCGCCGATATCATGAACACCCCACTGGTCTGTACCGAGCAAAGTGAAGCGGCCGCCCTCGGCGCAGCGATTCAGGCCGCATGGTGCAAATCCTGGGCGAATGGGAACGAAGAGCGCCTGGCGGATCTTTGCGAACGTTGCGTAAGGCTTGATCCAACCACTGAAACCCTGCCGAATGCAGCCAATGTGGCGGCTTTTCAGCAGGCCTATGAACGCTATCAACAGCATGTTGCAACCCTATAAAGAGCGAACAATTATGTACCTGGTGTGTGGCGAAGCTTTGTTTGATTTTTTCAGCGAAGACGATGTCAGCGGTCTGGCTTCGAAAGTAAATTTCAAGGCCATTGCCGGTGGTTCACCCTTCAATGTGGCGGTCGGTTTGCGGCGTCTGGGGGTTGAATCGGGGTTGTTTGCCGGTTTATCCACCGACTATCTCGGCCGCCGTCTGCAGCGGGTGTTGCAGGATGAGGGCGTCAGCGCGGACTACCTGGTGGACTTCGCGGCCCCCACCACGTTGGCGATGGTAGCGGTCGGCGCCGATGGCTCGCCGCACTACAGCTTTCGAGGCGAAGGCTGCGCAGACCGGCAATTGCAAGTGGAGCATTTGCCACTGCTGGGGCCTGAGGTGCGCGGCCTGCACATCGGCTCGTTTTCACTGGTGGTGCAACCGATTGCCGACACGCTACTGACGCTGGTACGCCGGGAAAGCGGCAAACGCCTGATCAGCCTCGATCCCAATGTGCGCCTTAACCCGCAGCCCGACATTGAACTGTGGCGCTCACGCATCGCGACGCTGGTGGAGCACGCTGATTTGATCAAGGTCAGTGATGAAGACTTACGCCTGCTATACCCCGACCAGGATCCGCAACCCGTGATCGAAGGCTGGTTGCAGCATCGCTGTCAGTTGGTGTTTCTGACCCGTGGTGGCGACGGCGCCACCGTGTTCAGCCGCGCTCATGGTTCGTGGTCGGTGCCTGCGCGCACGGTGAAGATTGCTGACACTGTCGGCGCCGGCGATACCTTCCAGGCGGCATTGATTACCTGGCTGACCGAGCAGCAACTGGATTCGGTCGAGGGCGTGCAGCACCTCCGTCGCGAACAGATTGACGCGATGCTGAGGTTCGCCGTGCAAGCCGCAGCGCTCACGTGCAGCAAGACCGGGCCGGATTTGCCCTATCGGCATCAGCTCGACTGAAGGTGAATCACACGTGGGGCGTGGCGAGATTATTCTCGCCACCTAAGCCCTGTTGGCCACTTGCTTTCTTCCACACCTCCCCGCTAATCTTGCGAATAGTTCTTATCCGCAGATACTTCCCATGCCGGCCGCCACGCGTCCTTTGCGACAGACTGTTCATGATCTTTACAGCGAGCACCATGGCTGGCTGTTCGGCTGGCTGCGGAAAAAACTGGGCTGCCCGCAAAACGCGGCCGATGTATCGCAAGACACTTTCCTGCGAATTCTGACGTCGCGTGATGCCCTGGGCAGCTTGCGCGAGCCTCGTGCGTATCTGACGACGACGGCGCGCCGCTTGATCATCGACCGGGCGCGGCGACGGCAAATCGAGGACGCGTACCTGCGCGAGTTGGCGCTGACGGTCGAGATGCTTGAGAACTACCAACAATCGCCAGAGCAGATTCTGTTGACGCTGGAGGCGTTGGAGCAGATCGCCTTCGTGCTCGACGGTTTGGCGCAAAAGGCGCAGCAGGCGTTCCTGATGTACTTTCTGGAAGGCTTGAGTCAAGGCGAGATCGCACTGCGCCTCGACGTGTCGGAGCGCATGGTGCGCAAGTATTTGATGAGCGCCCTGCTGCACTGCAACCACGCGCTGGACGTCTGACTTTCGATGACAGACCCACAACGCTCCATCGATGAACAAGCCGCCCATTGGTTGATCCGTCTCAACGAGGCCGATATCGACCACCAGGAACGCCAGCATTTCGAAACCTGGAAAAACCAGGACCCGCGCCATGCCGCAGCGGCCGAACGCTTGCAGGCGTTTGTCGGACGTTTGCAAGCACTTCGACCGCAGCAGGCGTCGGTGCAGGCAGCCTTGGGTGCGGCATTCGTCGAGCGCCGGGGAGCACGCCGAGTGCTGGGCGCGGGCGCCGCGTTGACCTTGTTGCTGGCCCTGCCATTGGGCGTCTGGTTAAACAGCTATCCGCCGGGTTACTGGCTGGCGGACGTGCGCACGGCGCCAGCTGAATGGCGCAGCCAACGCTTGGAAGATGGCTCGCACATCACGTTGAGTGGTAACAGCGCGGTGGACGTGCGTTTCACCGGCGCGCAACGCCAGGTTGTGTTGTTGCGCGGCGAAATTCTGGTGCAAGTGGCTCACGACGCACATCGTCCGTTCACGGTGATGACCGAAGACGGGCAAATGCGCGCGCTGGGGACGCGATTTACCGTGCGCCTCGATGAACATTCCACCGTATTGACCATGCTCGAATCGACGGTGGCCGCCAAGGGCAGCGAGTCTGCGGCTGTCACCGAGGTCAAGGTCGGTCAACAAGTGCGCATTACGGCGCTGGCGGTGCAACGGCTGGGCGATGTCGAACCTCGCACACGAGAGCAAGCCTGGCAGCAGCACCAATGGGTGATTGAGGATCGGCCGCTGCCGGAAGTACTCGACGAAATCACCCGGCAAATCAGCGGCCGTGTGCAGTTTGATCGCACCGGTCTTGCGGATTTGCGTGTCAGTGCGGTGTTGCCGCTGGATGACCCGGATCGCGCGCTCAAACTGATTGCCGACGCGCTCCCGGTGCGCGTTCGGCAGTTCACGCCGTGGCTGGTCTGGGTAGATCGCAAACCCTGAATCAAACAGTGGGGGCACGCGGTTCCGCTTTTTTCAGCTCGCCCGTCAAGGAAGGTAAGCACACTCATCACAGGACCCTCCTTCATGCCGCCGGACACCGCTTTGCTGCCCTCACTTCAACACCCTCGCGTCACACTCGCTCCCTTGGCCCTGGCAGTGAACCTGTCAGTCATGGCTCTGCTGGGGCTGGTACTGCCAACACAGGCGATGGCGCAAAGCGGCAGTGGCGCGCCACTCAGTTACAAAATTCCGGCCGGGCCTTTGGGGCAGACGCTGAACCTGTTTGCCCAGCAGTCGCGGGTCGCCATTCTGTTCGACGCCAACCGCGTCGCCGGCCTGAACAGCCAAGGTCTGAAAGGTACGGTCGGCATCGCTGAAGGCTTCGCGCAAATCCTTCAGGGCAGCGGTTATCAAGCAGACAAAGGCAGCAACGGTTATGTCCTGACAGCCGCCCCGGTCAACAAAGGCGCGCTGGAACTCGGCCCGACCGCGATCAATGGTCTGGAAGACGACGATGCGCTGGCACACGTCGAAGGCTATGTGGCAAAACGCAGCCTGAGTGCAACCAAAACCGATACGCCGATCATCGAAACCCCGCAGTCGTTATCGGTGGTGACCCGTGATGAAATTCGCGATCGCCAATCCGAAACCTTGTCACAAACCCTGGACATGACACCGGGTTTTACCAGCCAGCCCACCAGTTTCAACCGCACTTCGGACCGTTTCCGCATTCGTGGTTTTGACGTCGAATCGGCCACCGGCGGCTCGCTGCGCGATGGTCTGCGCCTGCAAAACAATTCCTATGATGGCGTTCAGGAACCTTATGGCCTGGAGCGTGCAGAAGTCATTCGTGGGGCGGCGTCGGTGTTGTATGGCCAGTTATCGCCCGGCGGCATGATCAACACCGTCAGCAAACGTCCAAGCCAGACGCCTTACCATGAAGTAAACGTGCAGGCTGGTCAGAATGACCGCAAGCAGATTTCCGCCGACTTCACCGGCCCCTTGGGTGACAGCGATACGCTGAGCTACCGATTGACCTTGCTTGATCGTGACAGCCAGACCTCTGCCGACCACATCGATAACGACAAAATCTACGTGGCGCCGGCACTGACCTGGCGCCCCGACGAGGACACGTCGCTGACGCTGCTGTCGTTCTACCAGAAAACCAAAACCGGCTTCTCGGCCCCGCTGCCGTACCAGTTCGTCAAAGGCGTCGGAGAAAACCGTTTTCAGATCGGACGTCACGACTTCATCGGAGAGCCGGACTACGACAAGATGGACGGCGAAATGTCGGCCCTCGGCTATGAGTTCGAACACCGTTTTGACGAACACACTCGCATCAGCAACAAGCTGCGGTATTACCAGTCCGATGTCACCTGGCGATATTTGCAGGTGAACGTCACGCCGGCAACATTGGCCCAGTCCTTGAGCTCTGGCCTTTTGCGGCGTCAATACAGTGATCGCGAAGAACGCTCGCGCGGTCTGGCCAGCGATACCAACATCGAAAGTAAATGGGCGTTCGGCAACTGGCAGCACACCTTCCTGTTGGGTTTCGATGGCTATGACACCAGTTACGACTCGCATAACTTTCGCGGTAATGCGCCATCGTTGAACCTCAATACCTACAACTATGGCCAACCTGTTGTGGTGAACAAAAACCCGTTGCTGGACCGTGGTTCACAAGTCGACACCTTGCAAAAAGGCATTTACCTGCAAGATCAGATCAAGTTCGACGAACACTGGATTCTGTTGCTCGGCGGTCGCCATGACTGGGCTGACCAAAACACCGAGACCTTCCGTGATGCTTCGCGCAGCAGTCAGAGTGACGAGGCCACCACTTGGCGCGCCGGGTTGGTCTATAAGTTTGACAATGGGCTTGCGCCTTACATCAGCTACAGCGAATCGTTCTTCCCGGTGCCGGGCACCGACAAGTCCGGGCAGGCGTTTGTGCCAACCGAGGGCAAGCAATACGAGGTGGGTATTCGCTATCAGCCTGAGGGCAGCGCCACGTTGCTGAGTGCCGCGGTTTACGAGTTGACCCAGAAAAACGTGCTGACCCAGGACCGCAGCGACATTAACTTCAACGTACAGACCGGTGAAGTTCGCTCACGGGGCCTGGAGCTGGAAGCCAAGACCGAGATCACGCCGAACCTGAGCGTAATCGCCTCTTACGCTTACATCGACGCGCGAATTACCCAGAGCAACATCGCCTCCGAAGTAGGTCAACGCAGTGAAGACACCCCTTACCACCAAGCCGCGCTATGGACTGATTACCTATTGACCGAACTTGGCCTGCCCAAACTTCGAATTGGCGGAGGCGCGCGTTACAAGGGCACGACGCAAGCGTCCGGTGTGCCGTCGGACATGCCGGCCTACATGCTGTACGACGCTCGTGCCAGTTATGAAATCGGCGATAACTGGGAAGTGGCACTCAATGCCAACAACCTGACCAACAAGCGTTATACCTATTGCGAGTTCGCCATCTGCCGCTATGGCGACGAGCGTCAACTGGTGAGTACTGTCAGCTATAACTGGTAATGCGGGGCGAACATTGATTCGCGCAGGTTAAAAACGCAGCCGATAGCCGGTACTTACAAGGTTTAACCTTCGATTAATCCTGCTGTCCAACACTTTACTGGACCGCACGCCCTCAGACTTTTTCTGACGCCCAGTGCGGCAGGTTCGACGCTTGATGCGCCGAGCTTATATTCCGCCCGCACTGGAGATTACTCATGAAATTTCGCACATTGCTGCTGACAACCGCCCTCGCCTGCACCGCGTTCACCGGTTTGGCGCAAGCCAACGACACCGCGAGTTCTCAAGCCGTGCCTTACCAATATGGAATGCCACTGCACGTTGCGAAGGTTGTTTCGCTGAGCGAACCTTCTACGCTGGAATGCAAGGTAATTACGGCGGACATGAAGTACATCGACAGCACCGGTAGCGCCAAAGAAATTACTTACCGCAAGTTGTCCGATGCGTGCAGTTATCAGAGTTAACCGCTGATAAAAATGCAACTGGGTCTGATTTTTTCAGACCCAGCGTATTTTTACGTGGTTAAAACCTTGAATCAAAGTGCTCGCCGGTCAGGATGCAACGGCACAATGCTTGCCCGGTGCTGCAGGTCGGAGCGCAAACCAGCGATCAGATCGTTGATTTGGCGACTGCCATTCAGATGTTTGGCATTGATACCGGTGACCATAAGATCCAGTTGATCGGTTTTGCGGTCCGAAAAAACTTTCACGGTCATCGACAGGTCAGGCGACAGCGTACACAGACAACGTTTCGGCAAAAAACTGCTTTCAATGATATTGCGGAGTTCCAAGGCAGACAAAAACATGGCGACCCTCTCCTTTATGTGAGATTGCCAATAAGGGATTACGCCGGCTCATAAAATCCCTGGCCGGTTAAAGAACAACTACAGCATAAAACATGCCTAGAAATCCGCCGTGTTGCTCGTCGGCAAATCAACGCTTTAGCGAGCATGCCAGCAAATGGCCTCGTGCAATATGCCGAAAATGGCTATTTCTCCTGTGCATTTTGCACGCTTCAGTCGGCGGACTTAGGCTCCGGGCATCATGCCGGTGAGCCGCTCAATGCCGCTCGCTCGGCAACGTGCCGCAGGCTGTCGAAATTGATGTTGGCTCCTGAATCGATAGCCACCAGCGTCTGGCCTCGTACCCGGGTGCGGGCAACATATTTCTTGATGCCGGCCACGGCCAACGCGCCGGAAGGTTCGGTGATGGAGCGGGTATCGTCGTAGATATTCTTGATGGCGGCGCACAACTCGTCGTTGCTGACGGTCAACACTTCGTCGACACAGAAACGGCAAACCTCAAAACCGTAGGCGCCAATTTGCGCGACCGCACGCCATCGGCGAAGGTGCCAACACTGGGTAGCACAACGCGTTCGTTTGCCTGAAGCGCCGCTTGCAAGCACGCGGAGTGTTGCGACTCGACACCGATGATGCGCACTTGCGGTCGCAAGTATTTGACGTAGGCCGCAATGCCGGCAATCAAGCCACCACCACCGACAGGAACGAAGATGGCGTCCAGCGAACCTTGATGCTGGCGCAGGATTTCCATGGCCACCGTGCCCTGCCCGGCGATCACGTCAGGGTCGTCAAACGGCGAGACGAAGGTGCGGCCGGTTTCCTGGGCCAAGGCCAACGCGTGCTCCAGTGCGAAAGGAAAACTCTCCCCGTGCAGCACCGCATCGGCCCCGCGACTTCGCACGCCTAGCACTTTCAATTCCGGGGTCGTGCTCGGCATGACGATAGTGGCGGTGATGCCTAAAGCACGGGCCGCGTGCGCCACCCCTTGAGCGTGATTGCCAGCAGACGCGGTAATCACCCCGCGCGCTTTCTGTGCATCACTCAACTGCACCAATTTGTTGTAGGCACCGCGGATTTTGAAGGAAAAGGTCGGCTGCAAATCCTCGCGCTTCAGCAGGACCTGATTGCCAAGCGCTTCAGACAGCGCCGGTGCGGCCTGCAAAGGCGTCCGCACTGCCAAGTCGTACACGGGCGCGGCAAGGATTTTTTTCACGTAGTGCTCAAGCAAGGCTTGCTGGGCTGGCGTGGTGTTCATGGTCGTCTCCTGACAGTTCAAGTACCCAGGAGACAGAAAATGAAAACCCGCCTCTAGGGCGGGTTGGGTGCTGCAGTCGTGAGCTAGCCCGCCAAATAAGGAATGGCGGTAATAATGCTTGGCTGGCAGCGCAAAACGGTGGAAGTCATGCACAGAAATTAGCCGGGAGCCAATCGCAAGTCAATGCTCAATATTTCAAACGGTCAGGATGGGTGTGCCGCCAATAATGCTGAATGTTATTCCGCCATCGCGAGCAGGCTCGCTCCCACAGGGGATGTTGGTCGGGCGCATAAATGGAGTACGAGCCCGATTTACTGTGGGAGTGAGCCTGCTCGCGATAGCAGTGGGTCAGGCTAGATCGATGTTGAATGTTATTCCGTCATCGCGAGCAGGCTCGCTCCCACAGGAGGATGTTGGTCAGGCGCCTAACTGGAGTACGGGCACGATTTATTACTGTGGGAGTGAGCCTGCTCGCGATAGCGGTGGGTCAGGCTAGATCAATGCTGAATGTTATTCCGCCATCGCGAGCAGGCTCGCTCCCACAGGAGCATGTTGGTCGGGCGCATGACTGGAGTACGGGCCCGATTAACTGTGGGAGTGAGCCTGCTCGCGATAGCGGTGGGTCAGGCGAGATCGATGTTGAATGTTATTCCGCCATCGCGAGCAGGCTCGCTCCCACAGGGGGATGTTGGTCAGGCGCATAACTGGAGTACGGGCACGATTAACTGTCGGAGTGAGCCTGCTCGCGATAGCGGTGGGTCAGGCGAGATCGATGTTGAATGTTATTCCGCCATCGCGAGCAGGCTCGCTCCCACAGGGAGATGTTGGTCGGGCGCATAACTGGAGTACGAGCCCGATTAACTGTGGGAGTGAGCCTGCTCGCGATAGCGGTGAGTCAGGCGAGATCAATGTTGAATGTTATTCCGCCATCGCGAGCAGGCTCGCTCCCACAGGGGGATGTTGGTCAGGCGCATAACTGGAGTACGGGCCCGATTTACTGTGGGAGTGAGCCTGCTCGCGATAGCGGTGGGTCAGGCTAGGTCAATGCTGGTTGAATGCCGTGGATTACTTGAGGCCAACCTTGTACAGCGAGCCGTCGCGCTCATCGGTCAGCACATACAAATAACCATCCGGGCCCTGACGCACATCCCGAATGCGCTTGTTGAGCTCGCCCATCAAACGCTCTTCGTGCACGACTTTATCGCCGTCAAACTGCAAACGAATGAGTTCCTGGCTGACCAGTGCTCCGATAAACACGTTGTGCTGCCAGGCCTTGAAGCGGTCCGCATCGTAAAACGCCATGCCGGTGACACCGGGTGATTTCTCCCAGACATGGTGCGGGGCGACGGTGCCCTCGGCGGTCTTGCCCTTGGCTTCTGGAATCGGCTGGCCAGAATAATTGATGCCATGCGTTGCCAGCGGCCAACCGTAGTTCATGCCGCGCTCGACAATGTTGATCTCATCACCACCGCGCGGCCCGTGCTCGTTTTCCCACAGTGTGCCGCTCCACGGATTGAGGGCCGCGCCCTGCGGATTTCGGTGACCATAGGACCAGATTTCCGGACGCACACCGGCCTGCCCGACGAAAGGGTTATCGTCCGGTATTTTGCCGTCCGGGAAGATCCGCACAACCTTGCCTTGCAGCTTGTCGAGGTCTTGCGCCGTGGGCCGATCATTGTTTTCGCCAAGGGTAATGAACAGATAGCCATCACGGTCGAACACCAAACGAGAGCCGAAATGGTTACCGACTGAGAGTTTCGGCTCCTGACGGAAGATCACCTTGAAGTTGTTGAGGGCTGTCAGGTCTTCCGAGAGCTGGCCGCGCCCTACCGCTGTTCCGGCCTTGCCACCTTCGCCACCGCCTTCGGCATAAGACAGATACACCGTGCGGTCTTGCTTGAAATCGGGCGACAGCACCACGTCCAGCAACCCGCCCTGGCCCTTGGCCCAGACTTCGGGTACGCCACTCAGCGGTGCTGAAAGTTTGCCGTCAGCGCTGACAATGCGCAGGTTGCCGGGCCGCTCGGTGACTAGCATGCCCTTGCCATCGGGTAAAAATGCCAGGGCCCATGGGTTCTCGAGCCCTTTGGCTATCTGTGTGACTTCCAAGGTGCCTTGTTCGCTTTTGAGTTCCTGTACAGATGCCGCGAAGACCGGCAATGCAGCCGTGAATAACGTGCTGGCGCAAACAGTGGCCAGAAGGGTTTTACGCAACATGCACACTTCCTTTCATAAAAAAGACGGATTTAACGCGTATTGCTGCCGGAGTCCCGGGGAGGCGGATTGGGAATGAAGGTGGGAGGACTGGCTGGAGTTGATTTGTTCTGAGGATAGCGATTGCCAATGCCTCCGTTATCGATGGTCGAAGGTCGCGGCGTGGGCACGGTATTCGGCCCGCGAATGACCGGCGCATTGGGCTGCGTGCCTTGCATGCTATTGGGGTTGGCCCGGCGAATCGGGCTGTTGTAGGGATTGCTGGTGCTGCCCGTCGGGCTTTGCGCCAGCAACCAGGTTGACGCTGGCAATGCGTCGCTTGCCTGGGCCGAAGTGCTTAGCACGCCACTCAACCACAGCGCGGTGACGCCAAGCATGAATCTGTTCATCGGAAAGCCTCGAGACGTTAGCGTGGATAGAGTCTTCGATATCACGCTACGCCCGGGGTTCTGTTTTGTTAACTAAAACCTGGTTCACAACATGTAACACGAGTTGACCGCCCGCCCTGGCTGCCCGCAGACCGGGCCTCGGCGCGTCGAAACTTTTACGCATCGGCACAGGTCACCTGATCATCACTTGCGAGTAGACGACGATGCCACGTGCAATATGGAAAGGCGCAATCAGTTTTGGCTTGGTACACATCCCGGTGGCGCTGGTGTCGGCAACGTCATCCCAAGGCGTGGATTTTGACTGGCTCGACAGCCGCAGCATGGACCCGGTGGGTTACAAGCGGGTGAACAAGGTCACTGGCAAGGAAGTCACCAAGGAACACATCGTCAAAGGCGTGGAGTATGAAAAAGGTCGATATGTGGTGCTCAGCGAGGACGAGATAAAGTCCGCGCACCCGATGTCGACCCAGACCATCGACATATTTGCCTTCGTCGACAGTGAGCAGATTCCGCTGCAGAACATCGACACACCCTATTACCTCGCACCGGATAAGCGTGGCGGAAAGGTGTACGCGCTGCTGCGCGAAACCCTGAGCAAAACCAACAAAGTCGCATTGGCCCATGTGGTGTTGCACACGCGTCAGCATCTCGCGGCATTGATGCCGCTGGAGTCTGCCATGGTGTTGGTGATGTTGCGCTGGCCTGCTGAGGTGCGCAGCCTCGATACGCTGGAGCTGGGCACCGAGGTCACTAAACCGGAGTTAGCCAAGGGCGAACTGGAGATGGCCAAGCGCCTGGTTCAGGACATGAGCGCCGATTGGAAGCCTGAGGATTACCGCGACAGCTTCCAAGACAAGATCATGGCGCTGGTCGAGAAAAAAGCCAATGAAGGCAAGATTGAAGATGTGGAAACCGCAACCGGTGAGGAAGAACGCAAAACAGCAGATGTAATTGATCTGACTGAGCTGCTTAAACGCAGTTTGGGTGGCAAGAGCACGACCAAAGCCAAACCGTCAGCCAAACCGGCCGCGCGTAAAAAAGCCACGAAGACTTCTCGTGGCTGATACGGCCCATCGCCAGCAGGCTCGCGCCCACAGGAGTTATGTGGCGCTCGCAACGCCCCTGTGGGAGCGAGCCTGCTCGCGATGGGGCACTGGCTATATAGAAAGCTTCAGATCAGCACAAACACTGCCAGCAACCCGCCAAAAATCGCCCACTTCTCCAGGTAATAACGGGTGCGGTTGCGCTTCTTCAGCTCTTTGCCGCGCAAGCGAATCTTGTAGATTTTGGTGAACAGACGATTGATGCCGCCCGTCCTGTCGCCCGCATCGTTCGGCGCGCCGGCGGCCGACATCACATTGCGACTGAACCAACGATTCAACGCCGCCGCCCAGCGATACTTCATCGGCCGCTCTACGTCGCAGAACAGAATTATGCGGTTCTGCTGCGTCGCGTTTTCGGCGTAATGGATAAAGGTCTCGTCAAACATCACCGCTTCGCCGTCGCGCCAGTGGTAGTCCTCGCCATCGACATTGATATAGCAACCGGCGTCATTCGGCGTTTCCAGTCCCAAGTGATACCGGTAAGAACCCGCATAAGGGTCGCGGTGACGGACCAATTTCGAACCGGGTGGCAACTCGGCAAACATCGCAGCCTTGATCGAGCCGATGCTTTGCACCAGCTCGGTAGTGCGCGGGCAGAGTTTCATGGCCGACGGATGACTATCGCCATACCATTTCAAGTAAAAGCGCTTCCAGCCTGACTTGAAAAACGAGTTGAACCCCACATCGTCGTATTGATTGGAGCGTTTGATCTCACCGGCGCGGATCAGGCTTTGGCCCTCGGCGCGGATGTCCTCCCAATGTTCCTGCAACGGACTCAGGTCGGGGAACTCGGCGGGGTCCAGGTAAGGCTTGCCCGGTAGTTTCGAGAACAAATAAAGGAAGCAATTGATGGGTGCCAGGAACGTCGAGTGGTCACTCAGTTGACGTCCCAGTTTGTGGCGAACGCGACCGCGCAGGTGAACGTAAGCAATGGATACAACGTAAACAGCGGCAATGATCAGTTTCACGGAAATCGTCACACGTCAGAAGTGAACAAACTGCCTCCCTGCCAGCCAAGCGGATCAGGGGTCTTGCGCAGCGTCTGAATACAAAACAGCGGGCCCGATGGCACGCTTTTTCAGCGTGTGCCGGTTTTCGACGTCGGGTTGATAGATGGCATTTTAGCCATAGTTTGTAACCAATAGTTAACCTGCAAATGTGAAAATCTGTCCGGTGATCGCGCCAAAGCACGCCAGCGAACTCAACGCCCTATCGTTTAAAGAGCCAGACCAGTACAATCGCCGCCAAACATTACGCGCCCCCCTTGGTTGATGACGGGAATTAACCCCGCCTCAGCGCGCTTTCACTCGGGCCAAGCGCTCCGTACGCAGCTGTCCACTTATTGCCAAATGGACCTTCCGCTTCTGACCGGGATGAATTTCCCGTGGATTGAATAACCCTATTGGGTACTGAATCGGTACTGCCGCAACCCTGGCTACTCTGAATGCTTCGCAGGAAAAACCTTTGATCTCTACAGCTAACATCACGATGCAGTTCGGCGCCAAGCCGCTATTCGAAAACGTCTCGGTCAAATTCGGCGCGGGCAACCGCTACGGCCTGATCGGCGCCAACGGTTGCGGCAAGTCGACGTTCATGAAAATCCTCGGCGGCGACCTGGAGCCGTCCGGTGGCCAGGTCATGCTTGAGCCAAACGTACGTCTGGGTAAATTGCGTCAGGACCAGTTCGCCTACGAAGAATTCACCGTGATCGATACTGTGATCATGGGCCATGAGGAATTGTGGAAGGTCAAGGCCGAGCGCGACCGTATCTACTCGCTGCCGGAAATGACCGAAGAAGACGGCATGGCCGTGGCTGAGCTGGAAACCGAGTTCGCCGAAATGGACGGCTACACGGCCGAATCCCGTGCTGGCGAGCTGTTGCTGGGCCTGGGTATCGGCATCGAGCAACACTTCGGCCCGATGAGCGAAGTGTCTCCAGGCTGGAAACTGCGTGTATTGCTGGCTCAGGCGCTGTTTTCCGATCCTGAAGTGCTGCTGCTCGACGAACCAACCAACCACCTGGACATCAACACCATCCGCTGGCTGGAAAACATTCTGACCCAGCGCTCCAGCCTGATGATCATCATCTCTCACGACCGTCACTTCCTGAACAGCGTGTGCACACACATGGCTGACCTGGATTACGGCGAGTTGCGTCTGTTCCCGGGCAACTACGACGAGTACATGACCGTGGCGACCCAGTCCCGCGAACAGCTGCTGTCGGACAACGCCAAGAAGAAAGCGCAAATCTCGGAATTGCAGTCGTTTGTCAGCCGCTTCTCGGCCAACGCCTCGAAAGCCAAGCAGGCTACTTCCCGCGCCAAGGCGATCGACAAGATCCAGTTGGCCGAGGTCAAGCCTTCGAGCCGTGTGAGCCCGTTCATCCGTTTCGAACAAACCAAGAAGCTGCACCGCCAAGCGGTCATCGTCGAGCGCATGGCCAAAGGCTTCGACGGCAAGACGCTGTTCAAGGACTTCAGCTTCCAGGTTGAAGCCGGCGAGCGCGTCGCGATCATCGGCCCGAACGGTATCGGTAAAACCACCCTGCTGCGCACCCTGGTCAATGAACTGACCCCGGACGCCGGTACCGTGAAGTGGACCGATGCTGCGGAATTGGGCTACTACGCTCAGGACCACGCGCATGACTTCGAAGACGACTGCAACCTGTTCGACTGGATGGGCCAGTGGACCCAGGGCGGCGAGCAAATCGTTCGCGGCACCCTCGGCCGGATGCTGTTCTCCAACGACGAGATCCTCAAGTCGGTCAAAGTCATTTCCGGTGGTGAGCAAGGTCGCATGCTGTTCGGCAAGCTGATCCTGCAAAAGCCAAACGTGCTGATCATGGACGAACCGACCAACCACTTGGACATGGAATCCATCGAGGCGCTGAACCTGGCGCTGGAAAACTACCCGGGCACGCTGATTTTCGTCAGCCACGACCGTGAGTTCGTTTCCTCGCTGGCCACCCGTATTATCGAGTTGAGCCCAAGTGGCGTGATCGACTTCAGCGGTACTTACGACGATTACCTGCGCAGCCAAGGCGTGGTGTTTTAAGAGCAGCTATTAGTTTCAAGCTGCAAGCCGCACGTTAAAGCCCTGTCCTGGCGACAGGGCTTTTTGCATTTTTGGGCGACTGTTCATGGGTTCAAATATGATCGCGAGCAGGCTGGCGCTCAAGGAGTATCGTTAGCCTGCTTTCTTTTATTTGACGCCCGCGCCATGATGCAGGTCTCCCACCGCCGCCCGCGAACGAGCCCTCATGTCTGCGCAGCAACTGCCCCCGCAAAGCTCCATGGCGATCACTCTGCAGATCGTTTCCATCGTGTTCTACACCTTTATCGCTTTCCTCTGCATCGGCCTGCCGATTGCGGTGTTGCCCGGTTACGTCCACGAACAATTGGGTTTCAGCGAAATAATCGCAGGGCTGGTCATTGGTTCGCAGTACCTGGCCACATTACTCAGCCGCCCGATGGCCGGGCGCATGTCGGACAACGTGGGCACCAAGCGCGCCATCGTCTACGGGTTGTCGGGCATCGTGTTGAGCGGTGCACTGACGCTGATCTCGACGCTGCTGGAAACCTTTCCGTTGCTCAGCCTGTTCATATTGATTGGCGCCCGCTTGTTGCTCGGGATCGCCCAAGGCTTGATTGGCGTCGGCACCATTAGTTGGTGCATGGGCCAGGTCGGATCCGAACATACCGCGCGATCGATCTCCTGGAATGGCATCGCATCCTATGGCGCGATTGCCATCGGCGCACCGATGGGCGTGGTGATGGTCGATCAATATGGCTTTGCGAGCCTGGGTGTAGCGCTGTCGGTATTAGCACTTGCGGCACTCTGGTTGATCCGCAACAAACCTTCGGTACCGGTCATTCGGGGTGAACGCCTACCCTTCTGGGCGGTGTTCGGACGTATTGCTCCGTTCGGCGCAAGCCTGAGCCTGGCGTCCATCGGCTACGGCACCCTGACAACCTTCATCACCTTGTATTACCTGAGCCGCGGCTGGACCGGCGCCGCCTATTGCCTGACGGTATTCGGGGTGTGCTTCATTCTGTCGCGCCTGCTGTTTATCTCAGCGATCAGCAGTTTTGGCGGGTTCACCTCGGCGATTGCCTGCATGAGCATCGAGACCCTGGGCCTGGTGATGCTGTGGCTGGCCCCGTCGACGACTTATGCGTTGATCGGTGCGGGCCTGACCGGTTTTGGCCTGTCGCTGGTGTATCCGGCACTGGGAGTGGAAGCGATCAAGCAGGTGCCTAACTCCAGTCGTGGCGCCGGGTTGAGTGCCTATGCGGTATTTTTTGACCTGGCGCTGGCGATTGCCGGGCCATTGATGGGGGCGGTGGCGCTGAATTTGGGGTATTCGTGGATATTCTTCAGTGCAGCGCTGTTGTCAGTCACCGGTTTAGGCCTGACGTTGCTGCTTAAACGCCGTGCAATGGTGTAACTGCACACCCTTCACGTGGGAGCGGGTTTGCTCGCAAAAGGGGCGTGTCAGCCTTATTGGTATTGAATGAAGAACCGCATTCGCGAGCAAGCCTGCGCCCACCGCTACTGATCTGCGGTTTGCATGCCCGCCCTGCTCGGCTTGCCCAGTGCATTCGAAAAAAACCGACCGGCCTCGGAGATCAGGTTGCGATGGATGTCTTCGCGATCAACGCCATCGGCGTCCGTGCATAACGCCGGCATCGCAGCAATCTGCTCTGCATTGCAAGGCGCCATGAACACAAAGTGCCCGGCACCGGCCAGCAACTTGAAGTCGGGGGCCGTTGGCAGTTTGCGCGCCAGTGCAGCGGCGTTCTTGTCGAAGGCCACCAGTTTGTCGCCGTCGCCGCTATACAGTAGCACCGGCACATGCACGTCAGCCAGCGTGTGGCGGCCAAACTTCAAACTCAATGGCGCCATGAGCAACAGGGCATGCACGCGCGGGTCGGCCACGGGCTGCAAGTCATCACGATCAACGATCAACTCGCCCTTGGTGTTGCAGGCATCGCGATCATCCGGGCGTTCCTGGCAGTAACGCCGCAAACGATCCAGATCGGGTGTCGCGCCGGACAAAATCAACGCCGTTTCACCCCCCGCCGAATAGCCGATCACGCCAACCTGATCAGCGTTGACGTAAGGCGCCAGCATGCGATCGCCCAAGGTGGCAGTGATGGCTTCGGAAATCTGGATAGGCCGCCCGTAAAGGTTACTCAAAGTACCGAGGCGACTGTGATCCTTGGAGTTGTCACCGGGGTGGATCACCGCCACCACCACAAAACCCTTGCGCGCCAGTGAAGTCGCGAGATCGTGCAGCGCGATCGGGGTGCCGGTATTGCCGTGAGACAGCATCAACATCGGGAAACGGCCAATAGCGACACGCGTGTCTGCGCCCGCCTCGACCGTGTAACCCTCAAGTTTACTGGTGTGTTCAGTTTCGCTCGACGGGTAGAACGCGATGGCGCGCATCGGTTGCAAATCCAATGGATCGAGAAAGGTCATTTCGTGGTAGCCGACGCTCCAATGCGGGCGTGGCGCAGGCGCGGCGTGCACTGAATTCAGGCTGCTGAGCAGGCAAATCAGTAATGTTGCACAAAGACGCACCATGGGATGCCCAACCTTGTTACTTGACCGGAGACGTTAACCCTCTACTGCATAACCCGGGCCACAATTTTGACATCATCAGAAATGGGCAGAAACAAAAAACTCCGTATCTGATACTTGCGTATTCAGAATACAGAGTTTTTTGGGTGCTGTTCGTTCAGTTTAAAGACTTTACGAAAGCCTTACGCAGCGGCAAACAATTGCTCGCTGATTTGCGCGTGAGCATCGCTCATGGCCTTGGTGCGCACTTCGTCACCGTACGCCAGGCCCTGGGCACGAACGAACTCGATGTCGGTGATGCCAAGGAAGCCGAACAGCAGCTTCAGGTATTCTTCGTGCGCCACGCCCGAAGCCTGGCCGGCATGCAAGCCGCCCGAGGTAGACACAATCACCAATTTCTTGCCACCGCACAGGCCTTCAGGGCCCGCTTCGGTGTATCGGAAGGTTTGACCGGCAACGGCGATGCGGTCGATCCAGGCCTTGAGCTGGGTTGGAATGGTGAAGTTGTACATTGGGGCGGCGATTACGACCGCATCGGCGGCCAGGAACTCGGCCAATGTAGTGGCGCTCAGTTCGGCTTCATGCTGCTGCGCGGCGTTGCGCAGTTCGGCGGAGGTGCCCGCAGCGACCAGCGTTTGTGCCGAGAAATGGCTGATGGCGTCAGTGGCCAGGTCACGGTACGTCACGACCGCCGAAGGTTCGGCTGCTTGCCAGGCGTTGACGACTTCGCGGCTCAACTGACGGGATGCCGAATTGTCACCCAGAATGCTCGAATCGATATGCAACAGTTTCATAAGGGATCTCCAAGGTGAGGATCGCCACCCGGCGACCTGATGAGAAGAATCCTACAGGTGAAACCAATAGCTGATTAGCCGGCAACAATGCGATAGTTCGTCCCACTGATAGAACGGCTGGACACTCATCATGCAAGACCTCAATGATCTCTACTATTTTGCCAAAGTCGTCGAAGCTGGCGGCTTTGCGGCGGCCGGGCGCTTGCTCGGCATTCCCAAATCGCGATTATCGCGGCGCATTGCTGAACTGGAAGAACGCCTCGGTGCACGTTTGCTGCAACGCACTACGCGGCAACTCAAGCTGACGGCGGTCGGTGAGCGTTACCTGCGGCACTGTCAGGCGATGTTGCTGGAGGCCGAAATGGCCGACGAAGCCGTGGCCAGCATGTCCAGTGAACCTCGCGGGAGATTGCGCGTGTCGTGCCCGGTGGGCCTGGCGCACGAAATCCTGCCGTCGGTGATCAGCGACTTCCTCGAGAAATTTCCCAAAGTGCAACTTGAGGTGCTGCTGATCAACCGCCGCGTCGACCTGGTCACTGAAGGTGTTGACGTCGCTCTGCGGGTACGGGAATTGGGCGATGAAGACCCGCTGCTGGTCACGCGACGCCTGCGACAGGCGCAAATGGCGATGGTCGCCAGCCCGGCCTTTCTAAAGGGGCGCGAAATCAATCACCCGGAAGACCTGAAAAACCTGCCGGTACTGGGCGCACTTGAGCCCGACCGAATGGTGCACATCCGCATGCTTGATCAGCAGGGCAAGAGCGTCGAGCTGGCCCTGGAGGCAAGGTTGGGCATCGACGACTTTATCGTGCGCAAGGCCTGCACACTCGCCGGCCAGGGCTTTACCATGTTGCCGATGATGTACTGCGAGCCGGAGCTGGAAAATGGCTCGCTGGTGCAATTGTTGCCCGACTGGTCGTTGCCCGGTGGCTGGCTGCAAGCGGTATACCCGCATCGACGCGGAGTGATGCCGGCCGTGCGCGCCTGGCTCGACCATTTGATCGAATCATTCAATGCCTGCGGGGACCGACTGTTATGAAGGCTGGACGCATGAGCGAAGAAGCGGTCGCGGCATTTTGCCTGGGGCTGCCCGGCGCACGCGAAGACTATAAATGGGGAGGTGTGCGCGTGTTTTCGATTGCCGGAAACAAGATGTTCGCGCTGCAGAACCTGCGTGGCGAGTCGTTGGCGTTCAAGGTCGACAAGAATTTGTTTCTGGGGCATTGCGACCGCCCAGGAATTCACCCGGCGCCTTATCTGGCACGTGCGCAATGGATCATCATGCAAACGCCCTACCCGTTGGGCGCCGAAGAACTGCAAGGTTTATTGCAACGTTCACACCAATTGGTGGTGAGCAGGTTGCCCAAGCGCACTCAAGTGGGGCTGCTGCTTTGAGCGCTCAGAACAATGAAGACCACTGCGCGCCAATAAACAACTGATCGATCCAGAACACCTGGTGCATCAGCACGATGGCCCAGAATATCAATTGAAAGGAAATCTTGCGGGTCTTGTGCCGGAACAGCTGCTGGGCAATCAGCGCGCCCGGCCAGCCACCTGCCAGTTCCACCGCGTGCAACACGTTCTCCGGTGTACGCCAATGGGCCTCGCGTGCTTTGCGTTTATCGCGCCAGTACAGGAAAAACGCCAGCACACTGATCACACCGTAGGCCGCCAGGGGAATCACGGAAATCGCGCGCCACCAAAACGACAAGGAACCATATAAAGGCAGCGCACACACCACCGCAAAAATCAGCAATTTCAGCCGAGGATTCTGCACCTGTCCCCCGGACTTGCGCCGGGGAATGCTGCGTGCGCCACCGTCGTTCATGCGCGTGCGGCTGCCCAATCGACCCAACCAAACTGCCAGGTCGCCAGAATCAACAACCCGAATGCAATCCGGTACCAGGCGAACGCCGCGTAGCTGTGCGTGGCGATGAACTTGAGCAATGCCTTGACCGCAATCATCGCGAAAATGAACGCCGTCACAAAGCCAATCGCGAATACCGGGAAATCTGCCGGTACAAACAGGTGCCGGTATTTGAAACCGGAATACACGGCCGCCGCGACCATGGTCGGCATTGCCAAAAAGAACGAAAACTCGGTAGCGGTCTTGCGCGACAAGCCGAACAGCAGGCCACCAATAATGGTCGAACCGGAACGCGAAGTACCGGGAATCATTGCCAGGCACTGCGCAAAGCCGACTTTCAACGCATCTTTCCAGGTGATTTCATCGACCGTCTCAGCGTGCACCGCATGCTGACGCTTCTCGGCCCACAACATGATGACCCCGCCCACGACCAACGCCGCAGCGACGGTAATCGGGTTAAACAGGTACTCATGAATCAAGTCGGAGAAAATCACGCCCAACACCACTGCCGGCATGAACGCAATGAGCAGGTTGGCGGTGAAGCGACGAGCACTTGGCTGCGTCGGCAAACCGGTCACTACATCAAGAATCTTGCGCCGAAATTCCCACACCACCGCCAGGATCGCCCCGAGCTGAATGATGATGTTGAATGCGATGGCTCGTTCGCCGCCGAAGTTGAGCAAGTCGGCCACGATAATCTGGTGTCCGGTACTCGAAATGGGCAAGAACTCAGTCAGCCCTTCTACAACACCAAGAATCACTGCCTGCAAGGCGGTCCAAAGATCCATCAATCCCCCAAGAAGCTATGCACGCGGCATGCCCCGATAATATTTTTTAGAGCGTTCACTGCGATCAGCGTAGCTGACGTCTGGCGCGCACAGGATCCACACGAAACCGTAAAAATTCCGTGAAAAATCAACCTGGACTCAGGTTTTTCCATGCGGGCCGGAAATCCTATCAGACAAGTTTGATAAACGCTGCCGCGATGTTGGGCATTACGCCAGCTATGTAATCGAGCGCGAGCAAGCGTCCTCGCCACGATATGCCTCTGTGGTTACAATCCGCCCCCTCTTCGACTTACCCAAGGAACCCCCATGTCCGGGCTTGAACTGTTTGCTGCAGCCTTAGGCGTGATTGCGGTGTGGCTGACGGTTAAACAGAACCCCTGGTGCTGGCCGATTGGCCTGGTCATGGTGCTGCTGTATAGCTGGATCTTTTTTGAAGTGAAGCTGTATTCCGACATGCTGCTGCAGGTTATCTACGCCGCATTGCAGCTTTATGGCTGGTGGCAATGGACGCGTGCGGGTGAGGCTCAGCAAGGGCGGCAAGTCAGCCGGCTCGACACAAAATCCATCGTGCTCAGCTTGGCAATTGGCGCCATCGGCAGCGTGTTGCTGGGGGCCGCGATGGCGCACTGGACCGATGCCGCACAGCCTTGGCTGGACGCCGCGCTGACCGGTTTCAGCCTGGTCGCCCAACTCTGGATGGCGCAAAAGCGCGTGCAATGCTGGCCGCTGTGGATCGCGCTGGATGTGATTTTCGTCGGCCTCTTCATCTATAAGGGCCTGTACCTAACCGCAGGGCTCTACGCGCTATTTACCCTGATCGCCGTGCAGGGGTTTCGTGAATGGCGCGCCGATCCGGCATTGCGCACATGAAGGTCCTGGTACTCACCGGTCCTGAATCCAGCGGCAAAAGCTGGCTCGCGGCTGAGCTTAAAACGCATTTCGGCGCCGTGTTGGTCGACGAATACGTGCGCTGGTTCATCGAACAGAACCCTCGCGACACCTGCCTGGAGGACATCACGGACATTGCCCGCGGGCAGTTGATGTGGGAGGACGCGGCGCGTGCCCTGCAACCACCGTTGCTGATTCTGGATACCCACCTGTTAAGCAACATTCTGTGGAGCCAGACCCTGTTCGGTGATTGCCCACCATGGATCGAGCACGCACTGTTGGCTCGCCATTACGATTTGCACTTGCTGTTGTCCCCCGAAAACGTTGACTGGACCGACGATGGTCAACGCTGTCAGCCTGACCTGAATGAACGACGGGCCTTCTTCAACGCCACCCTGCAATGGCTGGAGCGCCATGGGCAAACCGTTCAAATAGTACAAGGCGATTGGGCCGAGCGTCGGCGACTCGCCTTTGAGGCGGTAACGCTGTTATTGCCTTCATAACTGCGCATTTACAGGGTTTTTCTGATGACGCGCCGCAATTTCGAATAAAAAGTGTCCACCCTTGAAACACCCGGCTGCTCGCAAACAGCCGGTTTCAACGCTCTACCTTCTCTGGTCGGCTGTCCTGTCAACCTGATGATACACCCCCCCGCAAACGCTTGATCCAGAGCGTTTCGAGCGTATTTCAAGGCCATCAGGCCTTCGTACCGTCTCAAACCTGGAACACTTAAAAAGCAACGATTCTCGGCATATTTTCTAAGCCGTTGAATTAAATCGCTATTCAAAAAACGGCACAGCTTTCGCTATCTCCTTCACAACGCTGACTAGGGCCAGCCCACAATAAGAAGGAATTGCGCCGTGGGGACTTTCAATAAAGGTGTGACACACCTACTGCTGATCGGATGTGCCGTCGTCTCGGTAACCAGTTTCAATGCCTATGCCGACGGCAATGGCGTGATCGTGTTGAATCGCGATGTCCAGCCTGTGGCTATCGGCCGCAACGGCGGTAAAGACCCCTATCCGACCACTGTGAATGCCAACCCTTCGTCACAGATCACTTCAACCCTTAACAGTACCGAACTGAGCGATGGCGACTTCGCCAACATTGCCAGCGGCTCTTCCATCCGCGTCAACAACATCAACCAGAACAGCATGCCCGGCATGAACGTGGTGACCAATCCCAACGGCATGCCTGGCATGAATGCAGCCCACGGTAATGGCACCGGCGGTGCGATCTCGGGAACCATCAACCGCGCCTTGAGTACCGGCCTTGCGCCACTAGGCAGACTGGCTGGAGGGCAATGACATGCATCGCTCCCTGATTTTACTTGCCGTGCTCGGCTGCACCAGCGCCATGGCCGACTCCGGTGTCAGCACTGTCGACAGCGCCAGTATTCAGAACTCGGGTAGCCAGTACAAAGGCAATCTCAGCGTCAACCAGGCGGCCGGTGATCAACAGCAGCAAACCAACGTTCGCGCTATCGCCATTGGCACCGAAGCCAACGCTACCACCAGCGTGATCCAGCGTCTTAATACACCCGCCAACCCGTCGATGAACGCGACGGCCACCATCGGCGGCACCTCATTCAGTAATGGCAACGGAGTGCTGGGAGTCAACCAGGGCGCCGGGGCTAACAACCAGATGGCCAACGCCATGCGCATCAGCATCAGTGCTCAGCCGCAAAGCGTTGACGATAGCGCCCTGTCTCAACAGAACGTGGCGTTGTTACCAAGCTCAGGAGCAACTGATGCTTCAAAAGGCAGCCGCCAGGTCGTTACCAGCGACCAGGCCTTCACCGGCAGCCGGGGAGTAATTCAGGTGAACCAGAGTGCCGGGGTGGGGAACCGAATGGCTAACACCCTGAGCATCCGGGTCGCTGACTGACCCAAAACGCAGTGCGATTAGAAAGTACCAACACTTAACCAACTAATAAGCACGGAGAAACACCATGAAACCTACAATGGCACTTAAACCACTGGTTTTCGCTTTGGCAGCAGTGATGGCAATGGCAGCACAGGCCGGCAATGACGATCATGGCAATAATGGCGGCCATGGCCACCAGCCTCCTCCACCAAAAGGTCCAACGCTGGAGCAACTTCTGCAGATCAGCGCGGGTGCTGGGGCCTCCGTGCTGGACGTACAAAGCAACTCTGGCAACTCAGTGGTTAACCTGGGCACCAAAAATGGTGCTGCAGTCGACAGCTCTCTGAACGGTTCCAACGGCAACATGGGCGCCAACGTTGCAGCCGGTGACGGCAACCAACAAGACAACGCGGCTGCTATCGCTACTGCTGACGAAAGCTTCATTTTTGGTACGGCTGTTGCAGCCTCCAGCGCCACTCAATACAACGCTGGAAACCAGGTTGCCAACTACTCCAACACCAACGCTGCGTCGCTTAACAACGCAGGTAACAGCGGTTCCGGCAATATCGGCATCAACGTCACTGCCGGCAACTTCAACCAACAGAAAAACAACCTGGCTATCGCTGTATCGGGCGGTCGTGTAGCACAAGCTGCTGCGTCGGCTAACCAAAGCACCAGTGGGCTGGTGGTTGCCAACAACGCCACTCAAACCTACAAAACAACGACCCTTACAGGCACCATCAATGCCGCCGGCGTATTCGTCGCCGCAGGTACTGCAACCAGTGAAGACAGCCATGGCGGCGGTAATGGCGGTTGGAGCAACAGCAACGACAGAGGCCACGGCGGTAACGGTGGCAACAACGGCGGCAGCGACAAGTCTGACTTTGTTGCTGTAGGTGTATTCGGCCTGGCCGGCGTAACCACTCAACAAGTGATGACCCCCGATGGCTGGAAAAACCCTGTAACCAACACTGCAACAATGACCAACTCGATGAACGGCTTCTCCGGCAACGGCGGCGCCAACATCTCGTCTGGTGTGGGCAACCAACAAAGCAACTCGCTGTCCATCTCGGCTGGTACCAAAACCAGCATGTAATCGCGATCGAAATGAAAGCCCCGGCAACGGGGCTTTTCCACAGTCCGAAAAGGCGTATCGATCATGCGTAAAACTGCCCTTTTTGCACTCATCTGCTTGTCTGGCCTGACGCAGGCCGCACAGATGCCCGTGGCTGCCTTGCCGGGTGGCGTGCTGGTGTACAAGCAAGTTCAGAGTGTGCGCGAGCGCAAGTTCAGCGACATCGTCGAACAAAAAACCGATTTCAGTTGCGGCGCCGCCGCTCTGGCAACGGTCTTGCGCCAGGCCTATTGGCTCGACGTCGATGAGGAGCACATCATCAAAGGCATGCTGGTCAACGCTGACCAGAACCTTGTTCGTACTCAAGGTTTTTCCATGCTCGACATGAAGCGCTACATAGAAAGCATCGGCATGCGCGCCCGTGGCTACAAAATTCCGCCAGAAAAGCTCGACGCAGTCACTATTCCGGTGGTGGTACTGATGGAAATTCGCGGCTACAAGCACTTCGTGGTGTTGCAGCGGGCGGACAAGAAATGGGTCTACATCGGCGACCCGGTACTTGGTCACAAACGTTTCTCCCACGATGACTTTGTCAAAGGTTGGAATGGCATTGTTTTCGCTGTGGTCGGTCCTGGTTACGACAAGGCAAACGCATTACGCAGCCCACCGGAACCCCTGACCGCCAAAAACAAGCTGGATAACTTCAACCCTGTCAGAGACGCTGAATTGATGGACTTTGGCTTCATACAGAGCGACTTCTTTTAATCGCCAGAAGATTATTTTGGGGCAGGATGCTCCGGGAGCAGCAGATGAAAACCTCATACTGGCTGGCCGCCGCCTGCCTGGCAGCGAGCGCTTCAGGCTACGCCAACGGTTTTACACCCATCGAATTGCAAGATCAGGAACTTTCACAACTTCGCGGTCGTTACGTGATGCCGGGGCGGATTATCAGCTTCGGTATTGTCATGAGCAGTACCTGGCGCAACGCCAGCGGTGATCTGATCGGGGCGACCACGTCCATGCAGATCCAGGCAGCAACCATCAAACCAGAATTTTACGTATCCACTTTCAGCGAGGCCGGGAATGGCGCTACGCCAGGCCAAGGCACCGGCAACGTCATTGGCGGCGCTGGCTTGAACACGACCCAAGGCGTTACCCAAAGTGTGCGCGCTGCTGGCGACAGCAACAGCGCTTACAACAATGTTGGTATCAACGTCACGCAAGGCAGCACGGCGCCCGCACTGGTTCCCCAACAAGGTCAGGCGTTGATGGCCGGGCAAACCATTTCCGGTAGCAATGCCGCCGGTAGCATTGCCGTCTCTGCAACGGGCGGCGGCGTACAAATGGCAATCCTGGCCAACAATAACCAAGGCACCGCGATGAACCAGATAGCCCAGGGCGGCCTGCTGCAGAACACCCGTCTGTTGGGCAGTAGCAATCTGGTTAACAACATGACGCAACTCAACGTGATGCTTAACAATAATGCTCCCAGCGCCGGCGCAATGGACGCCAATCTGACGCAACTTAAAGGACTACGCAGCTTGGGATATTGAACTACGCTGATTCTCGACCACTGGGCTTAAAGGGACGGCTTATTTCATGTACCGATCAGTATCACTGCGGGCAGTTGTATGTTTGAGCACTCTATTTCCGGCAGCGATGCTGCAAGCAGCTCCCGATGCGGATATAGAGACCCTGAAACAGGAGCTTCTGGAATTAAAGCAACGATACGAAGTACAACAAAAAGCACTGGCGGTACTCGAACAGCGAGTCCGCCAGGTTGAAGATCAGCCAGCCACACCACAACCCAAACGCTTGGCCAAGTCGCCAGCAGACATGAAAGGCAACGCACAAGTGGCAACCGGTACGGGTGCCAAAGCGGCTTCAGGGGGAGCCGCAGGCGGTGGTGGTAGTTCCTACGGGCAATCGCTGGCTGATGACTCTCAGCCGGCGCAAAGCGTTTCCAACCTTTACGATGAGGCCAGCGGGTTCTTCGGTGGCGGCAAGTTCAGCTTCGAAACCGGTATCACCTACTCCCGGTACGACACCCGCCAGCTGATTCTCAACGGCTTCCTTGCACTGGACTCGATCTTTCTGGGCAACATCAACCTGGACCGGATCAAGGCTGATACCTGGACGCTTGACCTCACGGGCCGCTACAACTTCAACAATCGCTGGCAGTTCGACGTGAACGTGCCGGTGGTTTATCGCGACTCGACGTATCAATCCGGTGGCGGCAACGGTGGTGCCAGCGGCGTAACGACCGAAAACGACGTCACGCGAGACCCGACCATCGGCGACGTCAACTTTGGCATCGCTTACAAATTCCTGGACGAGTCGGTCAACTCGCCGGATGCCGTCGTCACTCTGCGCGTCAAGGCACCGACCGGCAAAGACCCGTTCGGTATCAAGCTGCGCGCGAGCGACTCCAACAACAACCTGTTCGTGCCCGATACGTTGCCCACCGGCAACGGCGTGTGGTCGATCACGCCGGGTATCTCTCTGGTTAAAACCTACGATCCAGCGGTACTGTTCGGTAGCCTTTCCTACACGCACAATTTGCAGGAATCGTTCGATGACATCAGTTCTACCGTCAACCAGAAGACACCCGGGGAGGTGCGCATAGGCGACAGTTTCCAGATCGGTGCCGGTGTTGCGTTTGCACTGAACGAGAAGATGAGTATGTCGTTCTCGGTGTCTGACCTGGTGCAGCGCAAAAGCAAGTTGAAACAGGACGGTGGGGATTGGCAGTCGGTGGTGTCCAGTGACGCCAACGCCGGGTATTTCAATATCGGGATGACCATTGCCGCCACCGACAACCTGACGATTGTGCCCAACTTGTCGATCGGCATGACAGACGATGCGCCAGACTTCACGTTCAGCCTGAAATTCCCTTACTACTTCTAAAAGCGTTTAACAAAGTGAAGACCCGCCACGACTTTAATCGTGGCGGGTCTTTTGCTTGATGCCTTCAACGAAAACCCTCGGCGGCCTGCCGAAATGGATGGCGTTAACGCGAACCCGCAGGAAACCGGCTTCCCGGTGATGGCGATTGGGAGGGCTAACGAATTTGATGTTTGTGCAATAACCGATAAAAAGTGGGCCGTGAAACACCCAAGACCCTGGCCGCCACACTCAAATTATCACTGTGACGATTCAGCACATCACACAATGCCTGGCGCTCGGCACGCGTCTTATAGTCCTCAAGGGTTCCCATCGGCGAGGTGACTGCCTGTTGACTGATCAAGCCAAGGTCCCTTGCCTCGATCTGCCGTCCTTCAGCCAACACCAAGCCACGACGAACCCTGTTGGCCAACTCACGCACATTCCCTGGCCAGTCATGTTTACCCATCGCAATCAACGCATCCTCACTAAAACTGCGCGGGCGCCGACCGGTTTCATGACTGTAGAAATGCGAAAAATGATTGGCAAGCATCGACAAATCGCCATGGCGCTCACGTAATGGCGCGGTAATTACCTGCAAGACGTTAAGTCGGTAGTACAAGTCTTCACGAAAGCGTTTCTTCTCGATAGCGGCTTCAAGATCGACGTGAGTCGCCGCCAATACTCGAACATCCACCGGGATCGGCTGACTGCCGCCGACGCGCTCAATGTGTTTTTCCTGCAAGAAACGCAGCAAATTCGCCTGCAACTCCAGCGGAAGATCACCGATTTCATCGAGAAACAGGGTTCCGCCATGTGCCGCCTCGATCCTTCCGACCTTGCGCTGGTGCGCGCCGGTAAAGGCACCCTTTTCGTGGCCGAACAGTTCCGACTGGATCAAGTGTTCAGGGATCGCCCCGCAGTTAATCGCAACAAAAGGCTTGCTGTGCCGTTGAGACTGGCGGTGCAGCGTGCGTGCAACCAGCTCTTTGCCGGTGCCGCTTTCGCCACGTATCAATACCGGAGATTCTGTGGGCGCCAATTTGCTCAGCAGTTTGCGCAGTTCCCGAATCGGTTTGCTGTCGCCGAGCAGTTCATGCTCAGGCTGGTCGATGTGAACCGTTCCTTGCCCGCGTAAACGCGCCATGCCGAACGCACGGCCGAGAGTGACTTGCACCCGGGAGACATCGAAAGGCAATGTATGGAAGTCAAAAAACCACTCGCAAACAAAGTCCCCGACGTTCTGCAGGCGCAACACTTCCTGATTCAAAACGGCAATCCATTCGGTACCGCTGCGGCTGATCAGCTCCTTGACCGCATCCGGTCGTTCCAGGTGATAAGGCTGTAAGCGCAGTAAACCCACGTCGCAGGTTTTGTCAGCGGCATTTTCCAGCGTACAGCTGTCAACGTCCCATCCAACAGCGCGCAGACCCGGCAGCAAGCGATGGCAGTCGTCGCAAGGATCCACTACCAATAGACGTCGTAACGCGGGCGCTTCGATCATGACTGTTCCTTGGCGCCAAAATATGGGAAATATTATTAAAAACAGTCATTTGGCAGACCTGGCTGTAACATTAGCAAGAATTTGACAGCGCCTTGTACCGTTTGATTATAGGGCTACGCGTTAACTAGTTATAAGAAGTGACTTTGATAGTTACCTAACGACTCTTCCTTTCACCAGGCTTTCAAACCCTGTACGACGGTTGAACGTATAAAAGAAAGTTAAAATTTTTTCTGCCCAAGTGTGACCCGAACCCCGGTTGAGGGCATCAGTACAAGTAACCAGCCGAACGGTAAGCCCAACCGACGGCACATCACTTGATTGGGCATATAGAGAGAAGACCCCATGACCGCCCCGCTCCGTATCAACGAAGCTCTTTTGATTGCCGACCGCGCATTCCTGCCGTTCCAATGCGTCGCCTGGGCCCCACAAGACGGTAACGGCGAACTCAGCCTGACCGTCATCGACCGCACCCAGTGCAACATTGGTCGCACACAAATCCCGAGCAGTGCTTATACCGATCCCGCACAACTTGAGATGCTGCTTGAACAAGCACGCGCCGAGTTGAGCCAGGAAGGTTACACCTTGCACTCGTGGAAAATGCCGCACTAAGTTCTGTGCGGATTACTAGCGTGTAATCCGCGCCCTCCCCGACGTTATTAGTCAGTAGCCCACGCTACTACTTCACTGATGACGCCTGCTATTTGTACGTTAACGCTGCCAACTACTTGGCACGCTTTGCAGTGGTTCGAAAAGACACTGTTCTGGCACACAACGACCCTCCACCTGTTATTTCAGTCAGTTGTGTACTTCGGTATTCAGGGATTGAATGGCTTGCTAATAAAGTCGCCACCCGCCACTGGATATGGACGACTCGCAGGGAGATGCGTGTATGTCAAACCAGAACGTTTTCGCCTTACCCATAGCCCAGAATAATTCCGGGAAACTCGACCCCTCCTTTGCCGGAAACGGCATCACTCAGGTGTACTTCGCAGGCAGCACTTCAAGCCTGGTGAATGGCATCGCCGTGGATTCGTTTGGCAAGTTGCTGATAGCTGCGAAAGTCGGCATGCCTGACGGTAGCTGGTTTGGCATTGCCCGCTTGCTTGAAGACGGATCCGCCGACCTCTCGTTTGGTCATCACGGCAGCGTTCTGGGGCAGTTCGAGCCGGGCTTTGAAGCCACCGCAGGCAAAATCATCGTATTGCCCAACGGGCACATTCTGATGGTTGGACTGCACTACGAAAATGCGCGTCGAACATTGCCCGCGCTGGCGATGTTCGACCCACAGGGAAACGCAGTCGCAGGCTTTGGCAATAATGGGTGTTGCGTGGTGCGGCTGGCGGGCGACTTATCGATGGGCTTACGCGACACCTGGTTACCGCCAGGCGTCCCGGGCGCCGAAGCCTGTGATGCCTGCGTGCAGGAGGACGATCGAATCGTGCTGCTGGCCAACCATCATTTCGAACTGGCCGATCATGTCGGCCTGCTGATACGGCTAAATGCAGACGGCTCGCTCGACGGCACCTTCAACAGTCGTGGCTTCGTGATCGTCCGCCATCTGCTGATGAACACATGGCTCAGCAGCCTGCTGGTGCAGCCTGACGGTCGAATTTTGGTGGGCGGCTCGATCAACTTTCCAGAGGAAGGCCTGTTGGCCCGCTATCAGTCCGATGGCGGCCTGGACGATCATTTTGCCCTGGACGGCTTCATGACCTTCAAGGCGCATGGACACAACACCCAGGTCAGCGCGATTGCCCAACAGGAAAACGGCGACCTGCTGTGTTACGGCAGCAGCCGTGACCCCATGCATTGCATGGCACTGAAAATACACGGCAATGGCCGTGCAGATATGCATTGGAACGCGGGTCTGCCGCAGCTTTTGGAAATCGGCCACAGTGGCTGCCAATGGAGCGCTGCCCAAGTCTTAAGCGACGGATGCGTGTTAACGGTGGGAGCAACCATTGGCGGCGTTGAAGCCGACTTTCTTATCGCCCGCTACTTGCCTGACGGCAACCTCGACAAACGCTTTGGCGACGGCAATGGCTGGGTGCGAACCCGGTTGGGGCGCAGCCTCGACACCGCTACTTCAGTAGCGGTGCAGGCCGACGGCGCAATCGTGGTGGGCGGTTACTCATTGGACGGAAACTACCGCGCAATCGTGATGCGCTATCTCAACGGCCATGACGCGGCGCCATAACGCGGCTAACCCGCGCCCAGGATATACCGCTCAATTGCCTGAGCCGCGCCGTCTTCGGTGTTAGCGCCGGTCACCACATCAGCCTGACGTTTCACCGTTTCTTCGGCCTGCCCCATCGCAATCGATAACCCCGAGCGATGAAACATGGCCGGGTCATTTCCGCCATCACCCATGGCTGCCGTAGTGTGCAGCGGCACACCCAGATACTCGGCCAGTGTCGCCAGCGCCGCACCTTTGTTGGCTTGCATCGCGGTCACATCCAGATAAATCGGCTGCGAACGCGAGACCTGTGCCTGCCCTTCGACGGTTGGCAGTAACAGCGCTTCCAGCTCGATCAACAGGTCGGTGTTATTGCTGGTCGCGACAATCTTGTCGATGCGCTCAAGGTAGGGTTCAAAACTCTCCACCACCACCGGCGGATAACCCAGGCCATGTTGCTCTCTGGGAACCATCGGCCCGTGCGGATCCTTGAGCAGCCAGTCGCCGCCGCTGAACACCCAGATTTCAATGTCCGGCCGGTCGGCAAATAGTGCCAATGCCGTCAGGGCTGCGGTCGCCGGCAAATAATGCGCGACCAACAGGCTGCCATCCGGTTTGGTGATGGTGCCGCCATTGAACGCTGCGGTCGGCAAATCGACGCCCAAGGCCTCGATCTGCTGCAACATGGCTTTCGGAGGGCGGCCCGTGGCCAGGCTGAACAGCACGCCGGCCTTACGCAACGCATGAACAGCGTCAATGGTGCGCTGGCTCAAACTGTGATCGGGCAACAGCAACGTGCCGTCCATGTCACACAGCAAAAAACGGATGGGTTGATGCGCAGCGTTACTCATCCGAGGCTATGCCAAACGCGGCCATCACGGGTCAGCAGGTCCTCGCCCGCCTGCGGCCCGTCCTCGCCTGCCGGGTAACTTTGCACACTCGAATCCTGTTGCCAGGCGTCGAGGAACGGCTGCACGGCACGCCAACCGTTTTCGATATTGTCGGCACGCTGGAACAGCGTTTGATCACCGGTCAGGCAATCGTAGATAAGGGTTTCGTAGCCGGTAGACGGCTGCATCTCAAAGAAATCCTTGTAGGCGAACCCCAACTCGATGTTGGCCATATTCAGCGCAGGGCCTGGCCGCTTGGCCAGCAGGTCGAACCACATGCCTTCGTTGGGTTGAATCTGAATACGCAGATAAGTCGGTTGCAACTCATCGACTTCGGTATCGCGGAACTGCGCATACGGCGCGGGTTTGAAGCAGATAACGATCTCGGTATCGCGCACGCTCATGCGCTTACCGGTGCGCAGATAGAATGGCACGCCGACCCAACGCCAGTTGTCGATCATCACCTTGAGTGCAACGTACGTTTCGGTGGTGCTGTCGGGCGCTACATTGCCTTCCTGGCGATAACCGGGTAACGACTTGCCGTCGACTTCACCCGCTGCGTATTGGCCGCGCACCGAGTTGGCCCGTGCTTCATCCACCGACCAGGGACGAATAGCGCCCACGACCTTGGCCTTCTCGCCGCGCACCGCATCGGCGCCAAACGCTGCCGGCGGCTCCATCGCGACCATCGCCAACAATTGGAACAGGTGATTGGGCACCATGTCCCGCAGGGCGCCGGTGTGTTCATAAAAGCTGCCACGGGTTTCCACGCCAACGGTTTCGGCGGCGGTGATTTGCACGTGGTCGATGTAGTGATTATTCCAGAACGCTTCAAACAGGCTGTTGGAGAAACGGCTGATCAAAATATTCTGCACGGTCTCCTTGCCCAGATAATGATCGATGCGATAGATCTGGTTTTCGCTCATGACCTTGAGCAAGCAGGCGTTCAAGGCTTCGGCCGTTTGCAGGTCGGAACCGAATGGCTTTTCGATCACCACCCTTCTGAACGCTTCGGGAGTTTCCTGAAGCAAACCGGCAGCGCCGAGACGGCGTACCACTTCGCTGAAAAAACGTGGCGCAGTTGCCAGGTAAAACACGGCATTGCCGGTTCCGCTGTCGGCAATTTTCGCCGCCAGCGCTTGATAAGTGCTGTCGTCCAGGAAGTCGCCCTGGACGTAGCTGATGCCTTTGGCCAGCCGCGCCCACAAATCCGGGTCAAGGGCAGTATCGCCCTTGCCCACTTTGGTCGCTGCTTCGGTGCGGATGAAATCTTCGAGCTTTTGCGCAAAGGCTTCGTCGCTGATGGCGTTGTGATCAACGCCGACGATCCGCAATCCATCGCCCAGCAGACCGTCGCGACTCAGGTTATACAGCGCCGGCATCAGCAAACGCTTGACCAGGTCACCATGGGCACCGAACAGAAACAGCGTGGTCGGTGGAGCGGGTTCTACCTTGGATTTCTTGCGGATCGTCTGGGTCATTTTTTCGGAGTCTCTACGTGGCCGCCGAAGCCGAAGCGCATGGCGGAGAGTAATTTATCGCCGTAAGTACTTTGCTGACGGGAACGGAAACGGGCGAACAACGAATTCGACAGCACGGGGACCGGAACCGATTGCTCCATGGCCGCTTCAATGGTCCAGCGGCCTTCACCGCTGTCTGCCACAGCACCGGAATAGCCGTCGAGTTTAGGGTCGCTGGCCAACGCGTCGGCGGTCAGGTCGAGCAACCAGGAGGACACCACGCTGCCACGACGCCACACTTCGGCGATGTCGCCGACGTTGAGGTCAAAGCGCTGGTCTTCCGGCAAGTTTTCGCTGGATTTGGTTTTCAGAATGTCGAAGCCTTCGGCGAAGGCCTGCATCATTCCGTACTCGATGCCGTTGTGGATCATCTTCACAAAGTGCCCGGAACCCGCAGGGCCTGCGTGGATGTAGCCGCGCTCTGCACGGTCATCCGCCGATTGGCGGTCCTTGGTACGCGGGATGTCGCCCAGGCCCGGTGCCAGGCTTTCGAACAGCGGGTCAAGACGCTTAACCACATCGGCTTCACCGCCGATCATCATGCAGTAGCCGCGCTCCAGGCCCCAGACGCCGCCAGAAGTACCGACGTCAACATAATGCAGGCCTTTTTCCGTCAGGGTTTTAGCACGGCGAATGTCGTCCTTATAAAAGGTGTTGCCGCCATCGATGATGGTATCGCCGGCGTCAAGCAAGGTGCTCAGGGTGTCGATGGTGTCTTCGGTTGGCCCACCGGCGGGCAGCATTACCCACACTGCGCGTGGTTTGGCGAGACCCGCCACCAGGGCCTGCAAATCGGCGACGCCGGTAGCGCCCTCTTTGCCCAAGGTCTCGACGAAGGCGGCATTGCGATCATAAACAACGGTGGTGTGACCGTTGAGCATCAGGCGCCGCGCAATATTGCCGCCCATGCGGCCCAGTCCAATAATCCCGAGTTGCATGTGCTGATGCTCCCTACTGCAAATAAAAAGTGTGTCAAAGGTTATAGCCCAACGCGACCAATGAAGGTTAGTCCAGAGCGCTGGGTTGAAGTTTCCGGGCATTGTGCCCGATCCTGATTGATAACGTCGGTTATCGCAGAGAAGACACACCGACCATGAAAAATAAAAAAGTTCCCTTCGCAGGCAAAAGAAATCAAAATTGGCGCCGATAGTAGGTAACTGCCCGATGTCGGGGAGCGATCTACAGTTGAGACACGCCATTTGCGAGGTGAGCAATGGGTACAGTACAAGCAGCACGGCCAGCACAAACCCTGTACGTCACGATCCGTCGCGACGAATTACGCCAGTTGAAAGAAGAACGCGACCTGCTGAAACAGGAACTCGCGCAACTGCGTCAGCTCACACAAGGCCAACAGGCCCAGCCGTTGCCGATCACCCAGCGCGCTCCGCACGCCTGACACCTCCTCGCTCGAACCGGAAACAGCGCACCGCTGTTTCCGCTACGATTCAGTGCTTTAACATTCGTTGCAACTAACAAAGTTTTCACACACATTTGGTGATACTCCGGCTCATTGTGGCCGTTTGGTGTCTACGCTCAGCCCGTTCGTCGGGAAAATGCGAAGTGCCATCGGCTGATGATCATCAGGTTGGAGCGCTGAATGGCTTTGTTCAAACGCAGCAATACGTCTGCGAAAGGTTTTGATTGGGCCGGGTTTATCTGGCTGTTTGTATTCTTCTGGTACTTCTCCGGAATCACCCAACTGCTGATTCAACTGACGGGCACCTCTGGTTTCAGCGGGTTCCGCCAGGCCTTTGTGATGAGCGCGATCTGGCTCGCACCGATGTTGCTGTTCCCAAGACACACCCGGGTCATGGCCGCACTGATAGGCGTGGTGTTATGGGCCTGCTCGATGGCCAGCCTTGGCTACTTCTTCATCTATCAGCAGGAATTTTCGCAAAGCGTCATCTTCATCATGTTCGAATCGAACATCTCTGAAGCCGGCGAATACATGACCCAGTATTTTGCCTGGTGGATGGTGGCGGCGTTCCTCGCTCACACCCTGTTCGCTTACTTCCTGTGGACACGTTTGCGCCCGGTGTACATGCCTCGTGGCCGTGCGCTGATTGCCGCCACGGTGATCCTGGTTGCCGTGATCGGCTACCCGCTGATCAAACAAACCGCGCGCATGGGCAGCTTCGCCCAAGGTTTCGAGAAGTTCGAAACCCGTATCGAACCCGCCGTGCCTTGGCAAATGGCCGTGGCTTACCATCGTTATCTCGATACGTTGGCCGGCATGCAGGACATGCTCGACAGCGCGAGCAAGATACCGCCGTTGCACAACCTGAAAGATTCGATGGCCAATCAGCCTGCGACGCTAGTACTGGTGATCGGCGAGTCGACCAACCGTCAGCGCATGAGCCTGTACGGCTACCCACGCGAGACCACGCCCGAACTCGACAAACTCAAGGACCAACTGGCGATCTTCGACAATGTCATTACCCCGCGCCCTTACACCATCGAGGCGCTGCAACAGGTACTGACGTTCGCCGACGAAGAGAACCCGGACTTGTACCTGACCACGCCGTCACTGGTCAGCATGATGAAACAGGCAGGTTACAAAACCTTCTGGATCACCAATCAACAGACCATGACCAAGCGCAACACCATGCTGACGACCTTTTCCGAACAGGCCGATCAGCAGGTGTACCTCAACAACAACCGTAACCAGAACGCTGCCCAATACGATGGCGATGTGATCGAGCCGTTCAACAAGGCCCTGGCCGACGCCGCACCGCGCAAACTGATTGTTGTGCACTTGCTGGGTACGCACATGAGCTACCAGTATCGGTACCCGTCCACCTTCGATAAGTTCAAGGATCGCAAAGGCGTGCCTGACGGCGTTCGCGACGATCAGGTGCCTACCTATAACAGCTACGACAACGCCGTGCTGTATAACGATTTCGTGGTGTCGAGCCTGATCAAGGACTACTCGAAATCTGATCCGAACGGTTTCCTGCTGTACCTCTCGGACCACGGTGAAGATGTGTTCGATTCCGCTGGCCATAACACCCTGGGGCGCAACGAAAACAAACCCACCGCGCCGATGTACACCATTCCGTTCATGGCATGGGCTTCGCCGAAGTGGCGCGAAACCCACGACTGGAGTTTCGCTGCTGACTTGAGCCGGCCGTACAGCAGTTCGCAGTTGATTCACACGTGGGCTGATCTGGCCGGGTTGAGCTTCGATGAGCTCGACCGCAGCAAAAGCCTGGTCAGCGACAGCTTCAAGGCCCGCCCATTGTTGATTGGTAACCCATACGAGCGCCAGCAACGCCCACTGATTGACTTCAGCTTGATGAAGCCCAAAGTGCCGCCCGCCGTGGTCCAGCAGTAATACCTTAAGGGGCCGGTTCCGGCCCCTTTTCCTGTGTCAGCGCATAACCACCGTTAATTCCCGGTTAACCGCCTCGGCAGATAATGTTGCCTCGTCATTGCTGCATGGACGACAAGCACCCGAAATCTGTTGTTGGAGGCACACCATGAAACGTACGACGCTGATCCTTGCCGGGCTGATGATGCTGGGCTCGACCGCTGCTTTCGCCGAGGGTGGCGCAGAACGCATGCACTATTACTTCGAGACCTTGCACACACAAAGTAATGCCAGCGCGAGCAAAACCACGGAAGTCCGCGTGCCGAACGATCAAACCGCGCAAGTGACAGAACACTACAAACCGTAATGACGAAAAATGCGCCCGCAGAGTCTGGTTGCCAGCGATGGCGTCTTCGGAATCGCCATCACCGGCAAGCCGGTTTCCTACGGGTTCTGCGCTATAGGCATCTGACCCAGCATCACCCCGAACCGTAGGAGCCTGGCTTGCCAGCGATGGCGTCTTTGAAATCGCCATCACCGGCAAGCCGGTTTCCTACGGGTTCTGCGCTATAGACATCTGACCCAGCATCCCCCCCGAACCGTAGGAGTCTGGCTTGCCAGCGATGGCGTCTTCGTAATTTCCTACAGGGGTTTGGTCCAGAACAGCATTCGGCCGTGCGCGGGGTCGAACATGCCGGCAGCGAAACCAAACTTGCTGTAGGACGCCTGTGCAACGTCATTGCCCTCAAGCACTTCCAGAGTGATCTTGCAGCACCCACGCTGAAGGGCGATCTCTTCGACCTTTTGCAGCATCTGCTGGCTCAGGCCCAAGCCTCGAAACGACTTTACGACCATCACATCGTGCACGTTGACCAGTGGCTTACAGGCAAACGTCGAAAACCCTTCAAAGCAATTGACCAGCCCCGCAGGCACACCTCCGACAAAGGCCAGCACGCTAAATGCGTGGGGACGTTTGGCCAGCTCGATTGGAAGTTGTGCCAACACCTCAGCAGGCAAAGAGTGACCGCCACCCATCGGGTCTTCGGCATAGTGGTTCAACACCAGGCTGATAGCCTCGGCGTGCACCGGGTCGGCGTAATTGGCTTGAAACACCTGAATGTCCGCGGATTCCATTTCCATTCTCGATCACACTAAAAGTAAGGTCGTCCACCCTATCGCGAGGGTCGCTCAAGCTGCAAATTCTAAATGCCGGAGCCCCAGATCAAGGCCTCGGTCCAACCCAGCTCGGCAAAGTCCTGGGCCCGTAAATGGGCCTCGCCGACACAGAAAAACTCATCGAGCTGCGGCGGTTTGACCGACGTACCGCTCAGCATCGAATGCACTTGGCCGCGATGGTGAATCTGGTGTTCAAACAGGTGGGACAGCATGCGTAAACGGCTGTCATGCTGCGGCGTTTCACGGGCAATGGTGACGACTTTTACCAGGTCCGGGTCGCGCATTTGCTCGCAATAGGCGATCAGGCGACGGTCGACCAATGCCTGCTCACGCTTGAGTTCTGTGCCGGTTGAGCACGGTTGCCCGGTGGAGAAAAAAACCTCGCAATGAGGATGCGGCTCATCCCCGCGCAGTTCACGTTCCAGTGCATCCACGTAAAACCAGTCGCAGGTCAAAATATGCTTGAGAGTCGCGCCAACGCTGGGAAAGAAACTGACCCGCGGCGCTGCCAGCTCATCAGCAGTGAGCTGCGTCCAGGCCTTGGCGAGACGATGGTTGGCCCAGGCATTCTGGTAGGCCATGGTCAGCAAATGATGCGACAGAGCGTGAGTCATGCGCTTCTCCCGACTTCAACTCTCGGCAAAACGTTGCAACTGCATTTCCTGTAGCCGGCTCAGGGTGCGCCGAAACGCGAATTCCAGATAACCGTCCGTGTAAAGCGAAGTCATGGGCACCTGCGCCTCTATGTACAGCGGCACTTTACGGTCATAGCATTCGTCTACCAGCGCAATAAACCGCCGAACGCCGTCGTCATGCACCGACAACTGCGGCAGTTCGCGATCACCGGCCTCCACCTGTACGGCCGCGTCTTCAGTGCCTCGGGCAATGCGCCCTTCACGCTTTTGCGCGCTGAGGTTTGGCACGTCACTTAAAAGAATAGCGCTGAAAGCGTCGCACAACGCCATGAAATCCATCGCCGCAAAAGGTTGCTCGCAGAGGTCGGCATAACGCGTCCACAGCACGGTTGCGCTGGCTTGCACCACGCTCAACGAGCGATAGCCAACCTTGACCGGGTCGCTTGCAACTGATTGGCCAACCGTCAGCGTCTTGAATACCTCGCTCAACGCCCCGGGTTTACCTGGCTCAGCTACCCAATAACGTTGCAAGCCTGTGCCTGGGTGCAGTCGGTGATCTTCGCCGCCATCCACGGCGACCACTTGCATGTGTTTTTTGATGGCTTCGATGGCGGGCACGAACCGATCCCGGTTAAAGCCGTCCGCATACAGCAGATCGGGTGGCTGGTTGGATGTGCACACCACCACCACACCTTGCTCGAACATCACCTGAAACAAGCGTCCGAGAATGATCGCGTCGCCGATGTCGTTGACGAACAGTTCATCGAAACACAGCACCCGCACTTCTTCGGCCAGCTCGCGGGCCAAGGCCTGCAGCGGGTCAGCCGTGCCGGTCAACTGAAACGACCGCTGATGCACCCAACCCATGAAGTGATGGAAGTGCTGACGTCGGGCCGGGACCCTCAGGCTTTGATAAAACTGGTCCATGAGCCAGGTCTTGCCGCGCCCGACCGGGCCCCAAAGGTAAACACCGGTGATCGGCGCGCGCCCCTCGTGCAAGGCTTCGTAGCATTTCTGCAACGCCCACACGGCATGTTCCTGGGCTTCGTCCTGGACGAAACCTTTCTGTTCGATGGCCCGTTGCCAGGCGCTGAGCGGAGATTCGAGATTCATGCGCGGCAGTATGCCATGACTGCCGTTGAGCGGATTCGCCGGTAATGACACCTTGACGGAATATATTACTCACATCATATTAAATACATGATGAAAGACATCTAAATGGTAAGCGTCGCGTTCCTACAGGAGTGATTCCCATGCACTACAAAATTTTCGGGCGTAAAACCGGTTTGCGGGTTTCCGAGCTGGCGCTAGGCGGTGGCAATTTTGGCACCGGTTGGGGGCATGGCGCAGAGCGCGAGGAAGGGAAACGGATCTTTGACAGCTACCTGGAAGCAGGCGGCAATTTTATCGACACCGCAAACGGCTATCAGGCCGGACAGTCGGAAGTGATGCTCAGCGAGTTCATTGCTTCCGAGCGTGATCACCTGGTAATCGCCTCCAAATACACCTTGGGAACGACACCATCGGCAGGCGTTTCTCACACCGGTAACAACCGCAAGAACATGGTGCGCGCCGTGGAGGAAAGTCTGAAACGCCTCAATACAGACCACCTCGACCTGTTCTGGGCGCACATGAGTGACGGCGTGACGCCCATGGAAGAGATCTTGCGCGGCTTCGATGACCTGGTGCGCGCCGGCAAGATTCACTACGCAGGACTGTCCAATTTTCCGGCATGGCGCATCGCTCGCGCTGACGTGCTGGCCGAGGTTCGCGGATTTTCGCCGATTGCAGCGATCCAGATCGAGTACAGCCTGGCGGAACGTACTGCCGAACGCGAACAACTGCCCATGGCTGAAGCATTGGGTTTGGCCGCCACATTATGGTCGCCGCTGGGGGGTGGTTTTCTCACCGGCAAGTACCGTAATAACGATGGCGACAACCGTGCCGCCAAGCTCGGCATGCTGATCCATGCAGAGAAAAGCGCCCGTGAAACCGCCCTCCTCGACACGTTGCTCGCCGTCGCTGCAGAACTGGACGCCAGCCCGACGCACGTGGCCATTGCCTGGCTTCGAGAAAAGGCCAAACGTTCGACCACCGCGCTGATCCCGATTCTGGGCTCGCGCACGCGTGAGCAACTGGACGCCACGTTGGGCGCACTGCAAGTGCAATTGAGTGCTGACCAACTGTCGCGGCTGGACGGGGTCAGTGCGGTGCCGAAGGGAGTACCGCATGAAACCGTTGCCGGTTCCATGACGCGCTATACCGGCACTGAAACGCTGGACCTGCCGTTGATTCCCGTCGCGTGATAAACCAACGCCAGCACACCGACCCAGCGCCCTGCAGAGCCGGTCGCTGGAGAACGCCTTACTGATCGACTTTATGTTTAGCGGCGTACAAACACAGCATTTCCATGGCCAGCGTCGCCGCCGCCAGTGAGGTGATTTCCGCATTGTCGTACGCCGGAGCCACCTCCACCACGTCCATACCTACCAGGTTGATGCCACGCAGGCCGCCCAGGATTTCCAGTGCTTGCACCGTGCTCAAACCACCGCATACCGGGGTTCCGGTGCCGGGCGCGAACGCCGGGTCGAGGCAATCGATGTCGAACGTCAGGTACACCGGGTTATCGCCGACCCGCGCCCGAATCGCTGCGACAATCGCATCAACCCCTTGGCGGTGAACCTGGCGCGCATCCAGCACCTGAAAGCCTTGGTGGTCATCATTGGTGGTGCGCAGCCCAACCTGAACCGAGCGCGCCGGATCAACCAACCCTTCCTTGGCCGCATGCCAGAACATGGTCCCGTGATCGACACGCTTGCCCTCTTCATCCGGCCACGTGTCGCTGTGAGCATCAAAGTGGATCAGCGACAGCGCACCATGTTGACGGGCGTGCGCCTTCAGTAGCGGATAAGTGATGAAGTGGTCGCCGCCAAAGGTCAGCATTGCAGCACCTGCACTCAGGATGTGCTCGGCATGCGCTTCGATGGCTTCCGGCACCGAATGCGGCGAACCGTAATCGAAGTCGCAATCGCCGTAATCGATCACGGCCAAATGATCGAACGGGTCGAACGTCCACGGCCAGTGACGTTCCCAGGCGATGCCGGCAGACGCGGCACGAATCCCTCGCGGCCCGAAACGCGCGCCCGGGCGGTTACTGGTGGCGGTATCGAACGGCACGCCGCTGACGGCTACATCCACACCGCGCAGGTCGCGACTGTAGCGACGGCGCATGAAACTGGTGATACCGGCGTAGGTGCTTTCGGCGCTGGTGCCGTAAAGACTGTCACGGGTCATGGCTTGATCGTTATGGGCTGGGACGTCCATCAGGTTCTCCTCTTTATAGTTATGGACTGGCACTTGATTACTGGCGGCTGCGGAACGTCGTCCACAAGCGAGTGCGCTGACGCATGTCCTTGAGGCTCATGCTTTTGTCTGCGTACAACTGGCTGCGCATCTCTTGCGCGGGATAGATATCCGGGTTGTTGCGCACGGCTTCATCCACCAATGGCGTGGCGGCCTGGTTGGCGTTGGCGAAAAACAGACTGTTGGTCAGGCCGGCGACAGATTCAGGGCGCAGCATGAACTCGACAAAGGCTCGCGCCGCTTCGGGGTGCGGTGCGTCTTTGGGAATGGCCAGGTTGTCTTGCCACACAAGCGTGCCGTTTTTCGGAATGCGGTACGTCACCTCAAACGGTTTATTGGCTTTAAGCGCCTGATCCGCTGCCATGCTCGCATCACCGTTGTAGGTCAATGCCAGGCACACACTGCCGTTGGCGAGGTCGTTGATCTGCCGACCGGTGGCGACGTAGAGCACAGAGGGCTGCAGCTGATGCAGAAGCGCCTCGGCGGCGGCCAGATCTTTGCTGTCAGTGCTGTAGGGATCTTTACCCAAGTAGTGCAACGCCAGCCCAATCACTTCCTGAGGGGAATCGATGATGGCGATCCCGCAGTCCTTGAGTTTGCTGGCGTATTGCGGATTGAACAGCAGGTCAAGGCTGTTCAACGGCACACCTGGCAGACGTTTTTGCACGGCTTCGACGTTCAAGCCAAGCCCCAGTGTGCCCCAGGTGTAAGGCACGCCGAAGCGGTTGCCGGGATCAATCGCCGCTGCTTTTTTCAGCAAGTCGGGGTCAAGGTTGTCGTGGCCCTTCAAGCGCTGCAACGGTATCTCCTGCAACGCGTTCGCGGCGATACCTCGTGCCAAAACACTGGAGGACGGCACGACCACGTCATAACCGCTGCGGCCGGTAAGCAGTTTGGTTTCCAGGACTTCAGAGCTGTCAAAGGTGTCGTAACGCACCTTGATACCGGTTTCCTGCTCGAACTGCTGGATGGCTTCGGGTGCGAAATACTCCTGCCAGCTGTACAGATTGAGGATTTTTTCTTCGGCCTGGGCCGGCAACGCCATTGCGATAAACAGTGCGGGTAAACAGAGCTTGAATAGCGGAGCCATCACGAACACCTGAGCCGAGGGAGTGGCTGCAGGATGCTTCATCGGATACATTGGCAAAATACATAGTTTATTAACCTGACATTATCCGGAAGTAATGATTGATGCTTGGCCAACTTCACGATGTGGACCTGCAACTGCTGCGGCTGTTTATCAATGTGGTGGAGTGCGGCGGCTTCAGTGCGGCACAGGGTGAATTGGGCTTGAGCCAATCGAGCATCAGCCAGCAAATGGCCAAACTTGAAACTCGCTTGGGGTATCGGTTATGCAGTCGCGGCAAGGGAGGCTTCAAGATCACGCCCAAGGGCGAGCAGCTGCTAATGGCTACTCGCGGGTTATTCGAATCCATCGAACTGTTTCGTCATCAATCCAACGGCGTGGCCGGACGCCTGATCGGTGAAGTGCGCCTGGGCTTGTCCGAAGCGCTGGATCAATCGGTGGTGCTACAGGTGGCTGACGCGATTCGGCGTTTTCGCGAGCGCGACCAGTCAGTACGCATTGAGTTGATCAGTGCGATGCCAGGCGAAATGGAGCGTTTGCTGTTGCAGCAACGGCTGGATTTGGCAATTGGCTATTTCTCGCAGGTGCAAAGCGCCTTTGACTACCGCGAGCTGTTTACCGAAACGCAACATTTGTACTGCGCGCCGGGCCACCCATTGTTCAACCACGATTCACCGGATGATCATGCCTTGCAGGCGCACGACCGCGTGGACCATCCCTACCGTTTTTTGCGCACCGACGAGCCGTTCCAAGGCAAGGTGTGTTCAGCGCGCTCGGAACAGGTTGAAGGCACCCTCGCCTTCATTTTGTCGGGCAAACATGTGGGTTACCTGCCCACGCACTTTGCCCGTCATTGGGAAGACAAGGGGTTGTTGAGGGCCGTGCGCCCGGCCGATATGAGTTTCGAAGTCGCCTTCCACCTCGCGCGGCATCGCGCCCAGGTACCGGGCGATGCGCAAAAGGCGTTTGAAGAAGATTTGCTGGCAGCCTTCACCTGATATTCGTACCGGGGACGTGACTCGCGCTCGCCACAAAATAGTGTTTCTGGCATCCTGCGCCTCCATTTTCTGACCGGGCCCGCCTTTCGGCACGCCAACAATCATGACCGCCTCTGAAAAAGCCCCCGCTGCGCGCAACAACGACCTGATCTACGGCCTTAACGACCGTCCTCATTTAACCGCCACAGTGTTCGCAGCCCTGCAACACGTACTCGCCAGTTTCGTGGGCATCATCACGCCAACCCTGATCATGGGCGGCGCCCTTGGCCTGCAAAGCGAAGTGCCTTACCTGATCAGCATGGCGCTGTTTGTGTCGGGGCTGGGCACTTTCGTACAAGCGCGACGCTTCGGGCCCATCGGCTCCGGGCTGTTATGCCTGCAAGGCACCAGTTTCTCGTTTATCAGCGTCATTCTCAGCGCCGGTTTCATGGTGAAGGCACGCGGCGGCGGCACCGACGAGATCTTGTCGACCATCTTCGGTGTGTGTTTTTTCGCGGCGTTCATCGAAGTGGTATTGAGTCAGTTCATCGGCAAACTGCGGATGCTGATCACGCCGGTGGTCACCGGTACCATCATCACGCTCATGGGCCTGTCACTGATCAAAGTCGCGATGACCGATATCGCTGGCGGCTTCGGCGCAACCGACCTTGGTGCGGCCAGCCACTTGGCGTTGGCGGCGTTGGTATTGGGCACGATTGTGGTACTGAATCGGGTCGACGTGCCGTTCCTGCGCCTGGGCGCGATCGTCATCGGGCTGACACTGGGCTATGTCGTGGCGTGGCTGATGGGCACCGTGGATTTCAGTGGCATGCCCGACGTGCCGCTGATGAGCGTGCCCGTGCCGTTCAAGTACGGGTTCAACTTCGATTGGGTAGCGTTTGTGCCGGTGGCAGTGATTTTCCTGGTCTCGCCGCTTGAAGCCGCGGGCGACTTGACCGCCAACTCGATGATTTCCCGGCAACCGGTGAAAGGCCCGGTTTACATCCGCCGGATCAAATCCGGGCTGCTCGCCGATGGTCTCAACTCGGCCATGGCGGCAGTGTTCAACAGCATGCCGATGGTCACTTTTGCGCAAAACAACGGCGTCATCCAGTTGACCGGCGTCGCCAGCCGTTACGTGGCTTTCTTCATTGCCGGCCTGCTGGTGTTGCTGGGGCTGTTCCCGATGATCGGCGCGGTGCTGCAACTGATGCCGAAACCGGTGCTCGGTGGCGCGGAACTGGTGATGTTCGGCACCGTGGCGGTCGCCGGCATCAAGATTCTCGCCGAAGCGGGCCTGCACCGACGCAACATGTTGATCGTGGCGATTTCCATCGGCATGGGTTTGGGCGTCGCAGCGGTGCCGGAAGTCCTGCGCGAGCTGCCGAAGGCGCTGCACAACATCTTCGAGTCGCCGATCACCGTGGGCGCGTTGTGCGCTATCGTGCTGAATATCTTCCTTCCCGAAGAATTCATTGAGCTGGAAGAGGACGACTTTGACCCCGAGGCCTCGATCCTCACGGTCATGGAAAACCCGGACATGCCGGCCAAAGGTGAACCCGCCCCGGTGTCCACTGTCGCATCATTGAACCGCTGAAAAGGCTTGAGGGTTGAGCCGGCGCGGTTCAGCCCTTTATTTCAAGAGAGCCTGCCCATGCGCCGTGTTCAAGCCGTCATCCTCAGTGCGCTGTTGCTCTGCCTCAGTGCATGCGCCCTCTTCCCCAATCGCGATCCGCTGAACATCAGCGTGGTCGGGATCGAGCCGCTGCAAAGCCAGGATATGGAAGTGCGGTTCGCCGTGAAAATCCGTGTGCAAAACCCCAACGAAACGCCTATCGATTACAGCGGTGTGTCGTTGGACCTGGCGGTCAATGGCCAGCCACTCGCCTCCGGCGTCAGTGATCAGTCGGGGTCGATTGCGCGCTTTTCAGAAACCGTGCTGACCGTGCCTGTCAGCGTCTCGGCTTTCTCGGTATTGCGTCAAACGTTGGGCCTGAGTCAAACCCAGAGCCTGAATAACCTGCCCTACGTTTTGCGCGGCAAGCTCGCAGGCGGTGTGTTTGGCACGATGCGTTTCGTCGACAGTGGCACGCTCAGCCTGCCGGGTTCGACGGCCGGCTACTAGTCCAGCCCCACGGTGTCGAACAACCGTTGTCTTACTTGGCAGTCATCAGCCGGTTGACTTCACTGCGCACCATATTGGCGTATTCGGGCGGTGACATCGTATCCAGTTCGGCACGTACCCATTCCGCCCATTTACCCTTGCGCTTGGCACGCTCGCCAAATAATCGTGCGGCCTCACCTTTGGATTTACCGAGGTTGGATTGCCACAGATCGAACAGTCGGGATTTTTCATCTTCAAGCGCCGCGCGCTCGGCAAGGGGTTTGTCGGCCAGATTGAAGCTCATGGAATTACCTGCTGTGTAAATTAGGCAACATCTTACACTGTAGGAGGAAATGTCCTGCGCGGGATTTTTCAGCAGCATGACGTCTTCACGCAAAATGACTGCAACTTTTTCAGTGACGGCGGACTCCATTGTTCACTGTCAATCCATCAGTAAGGAGTACCTCAATGGCCCGGAAAACCGCCGCGCAAAACGTCGAAGATCAGATCAAGGATCAGGCCTTCAGCGAATTACAGGCTTTGATTGAAGAGTCCGACAAACTGCTGAAGAGCAGCGCTTCACTGGTTGGAGAGGAAGCGGAAACCCTGCGTGGGCAAATTGCCCAAAAGCTGCAGCAGGCGCTGGATTCGGTATCCAGCGTGCGTGATCGCACCAAACCTGCGGTTGAAGCGACCGAAACCTACATCGGTGGTCATCCGTGGCAAACCGTGGCGATCTCCGCAGGCTTCGGCTTGGTTGTCGGCCTGCTGCTGGGCCGGCGATAAGCGCTGCTGCGCCACACAGAAAAAGGCGAGCTTCGGGCTCGCCTTTTTCATGCCCGCAAGGGATTGACCGGTTTCACAGGCCGGCCAGTTCTCGCAAACCCGCAAGCGTCTGCGCGTCGAGCACAATGCCCTCGGCAGCCGCTTTGGCGCGCTGACCATGGCGTCGATCACCCGGCAAACGCTTTAATCCCACACCGTGCATTTGCCTGACCAGTTCCTGACTGCGTTCAGCAAAATTTTGTCCGGCCGCTTTGCTCGGATCGATCACGATCAGCAGTTGCCCGGTCCAGGGCGTTTTGGCCCCCGGATGATTCGACCAGTCGAACTCGAATGAAAAATTGCCGCCGGTCAACGCTGCTGCCAACAGTTCCACCATCATCGACAGCGCCGAGCCCTTGTGCCCACCAAAAGGCAGCAATGCGCCACCTTCCAGAATCGCTTTCGGATCTTGCGTCGGCTGACCCAGGCTGTCCACGCCGACCCCCACAGGCAAACGCTCTCCGTTGCGCGCCGCAAGCTGCACGTCACCGTGGGCAATGGCGCTGGTCGCCAGGTCGAAAACAATTGGATCACCGTCGGCACGCGGCGCGGCGAACGCTATCGGATTGGTCCCGAACAGTGGCCGGTCGGCGCCGTGTGGTACGACGCAGGTCATGCTATTGACCACACTCAACGCCACCAACCCCTCATAGGCGAACGGCTCGACGTCCGGCCATAACGCTGCGAAGTGATGCGAGTTACGAATAGCGAGAACGGCAATGCCGGCGCTGCGAGCCTTTGCCACCAGTAACGCCCGGGCGGCCGCAAGGGCCGGTTGAGCGAATCCGTTACCGGCATCGACCCGCACAAACCCTGAAGCCACATCCTCGACCACTGGCACTGCCTGTCCATTGACCCAACCGCTGTTGAGCGTCGACACGTAACCCGGTATACGAAACACGCCGTGACTGTGGGCGCCATCGCGCTCGGCGCCGGCGCAGTTAAGGGCCAGCGTATGGGCGACATCGGCAGAGGTGCCGTGGCGCAGGAAAACCTGTTCAAGCAGTAAAACAAGCGCGTCAAAATCGAGCTTTTGTGTGTTCGAACTGACGGCCACTTCGGGCGTTGCGGTCATCTGTAGCTCCCGTTTTATTGTTGAATATGGGCAACAGGGGAAACGAGGTTGCACGGCAACCTTAAAATATGGGCTGATTAAGCGCTGTTACACCGGCGTCCTGTCAAGGCTCTAGCGCGACATGGCAGTGAGCAATATGTACCGCACCTCAACCTTCCTTTGACTTTACCTTTTTCCTCGAATTAACGATCTGCGACGGATCGCAGCGCATCGAGGAGCCTCATGACCATTCCCTATTTTTTCGACGAAGCAGACATTGCGTCCAATGGAAAGCAACCCGGTGACCGGGAAAAAGCCCTGAACCTGTCCCTGAATGATCTGAAATGGTTGAACGTCGTGCATTTGCGTACGCGCTCGGAACGCGAAACCAGTCACACACCCATGTTTGCAGAGCGCGTGGTATTAACCTTGGCCGGGGTCGATATTGTATTGGCCGGGGCATTTGCCATGAGCAGGCCGGACACGGGAGAGGTCACGTTATATACACCCTGGAAAGGCCTGATCAAATTCGCCGACATGGACGATCTGCACACCGCGATGGATGAATGGCTGGAGCAAGCATCCGGCAAACGTGAGCTGCTGCGTTATTTGTCCATTGAGCAACGTGATGCCGTGCTGGCGGCGCCCTCGGTCGTGGTCACTGCGCAGGCAATCGAAGGGGCGGTATTCGATGATCAGGCATTGATCATAGAAGCTAATCGCGCGCGCAACGCCCAGGCGATGACGGTTGAACTGCTGAGGATGCCGACCCTGCGCACAATGCTGGTGGAGGTGCTCAATCAGGTTCTGGCCGAACGCTTCCCAAGACTGGATCAAGGCCAGACACGCATGGAAGCTCTGATGACGGCAAGTGACGACGCTCATTACCGCGCCAATGCATCTTCAGTGACGTTAAGCGATGCCTTGCTGCAGCACTACCTCACCAGCCAGTGGCCAAATGCAGATACCGCCACCCTGGTGTTCTCCAACCCTCGACACGCCCTCTCAACCAGCGCCGACAACCTGGCGTGGAGGTCGGCCATCATCAAGATCTCGCAAAGTTTCACGCCGCGCCTCAGAAGTTTGCTGAAGACATTCTGGAATACCGCAATCAGCAATGGCATGTCTCGATCAGCGTTTATTGCCCAATGCATGAGTGACGCGTTCGACGTTGACCTGTTACTTAAACGCCAGCAAGGAATTCTGACCACGCCTGAATACCTGCGGCTTAAAACCATCGGTCTTGCAGGCACGGCCGCGCTACCCACCCAACGCAATCCGGTTCATGTAGAAAAAGTGCGGGTCAGTGGCCTTTACAAGGCCACAGCGCAACTGGCGTCGACGTTGATGATCGGCAACAACAACACGCTCGGTTACCTTTACACCCCGTCCAGAGGCATTGAGGTCACCCACGACATGGCTGCACTTCGCAATCTAGTGTGGAACATGTTCAAGAGTGAGGGTCACGAAGACACGTTGCTCAACTTCTTGTCGCTGGATGAACGTGGTGCATTTCTGTCATTGCAACCCAACGAACGAATCATTTCGGGCGAGCCGATTATCGGCCCGGTATTTGAGCAGTTGATGGATGACATCCAGGATAAACAACTGCAAAACCTGAGTTATGCCCTTGACCGATTTCGTGAAAGCCAGGGCAACCTGGACGTTGATGCCCTGGTCGATAAAGCCCTCGATATACGCGGGTTGATTGACGAGCGCCTATTGAGCACTGCGGCTCAAGGACGCTGGAGCACGCAAGCTGACCAGCGTTGGAACGCACAACCGGCGACCGTACGCGCTGAAGCAGCGAAGAAACAGTTGGCACTCCTTTCAACCGTCGAAGATGCCCTGTCACAACGGATCGAACAGTTGCCGATGATTCCATCCTCCGCAAGCACCGCCGCCTTAGTGCAAAGCGTGATAGTGGGCTCGCTGACGGCTTTGCAGTCGATGTTTACTCACACGTTGTCTACTGCCCTGCGAAGCGAGCTGACACTGCACAGCGTTGCCCGCACACTTGACGTCAGGGCTCAAGAGATAATCAAAACTGTGCTGGATAGTCCCGTCCGTGTGCAACGGTCGGCATTAAATGGCTTTCTTCCCGATGTGTTTTCCCTCGCCCTCCACGCGAGCAACTCCAGCAACTTGCTGGAACTGGCAAGTTGTTTTGTCATGACCGAGCGAGGCGGACTTGACCCTTGGCACTCAGGAAAAACCATCGTGTGGACACCTGCGCGCGGCTTTGAAAGTTTCTCTTCATTGACACCGTTACTGACCGAGCTTGGAAGGCGCTTGGGCAATCACGATGAACGCCCCGCTCTGCTGGAGAATCTGGCCGGCAGTGAATACCGGCCTGCACTGGCATTTACGCTTGCTCCGCTGAAATTGTTGACCGGGCACTTTCTGGACCATTTGCAAAAACCCTTCGTTCAACTGGATCAGACTCACGTCATTGACGCACTGTCATCGCCAATGCCGACAACCCTATTGTCCAGCCTGCTTTCACTGGTAGCCCTGCGCAAACCCGAGGCCGGATTAAACCACGCGAGCGCTATCGCCCAATCGTTGATCACCCAGCAAATGCTGCCCGCCTGGTTGGCAAAGGCATCCGTCGAAGATCAGGTCCTGCAGGCGGAGTTGCTTCAGCAATACTTGAACAATGTCAGCGACGACAAAGACTATCTGAGCGGTATTCAGCCGTTGCAGCGCACTGCACATGATGAGCTTCACAAACGCCTGAAAGCTGACGGTTACGACGTCGACCCGGATCACATCCAGATAAAAACAAGCCCTAAATTGATGTCTGGCACCTTCAGCCTGACCCTGACCGAATTTGCACTGGGTCAGCTTCAGGACATCGATATTGTTCCCATCAAACTGCAGACATTGAATGAAACCCCGATTCCCCAAGGAATGGACGAAAGCTACGTCAAGACGCTGGTCCGCAGCGTGAACATCGGTCAACTTCAACAAGCAGTACTCGACAGTGCATTGGCGGATACCAGCGTTGGCATAGCCGATCGAAAATACACATTTTCCTGCCAATTGCCTTGGCAAATCCTGCATTACGCTCACACCGAAAAACTGCAGGAGCGCCTCAGCGAATCGGCTTTTGATTTGATTAGACAGATCATGAACATGCCGGATGCCGTCGCTCGTGAAGCCGTTGACGGGGCTAATGCGATCATCCGACCGTTAGAGTTCATAGGAATACCAGGTCTTGCGACGATCAAGGTGCCGGGCATGTACCTGATTGGCGCAACGCCTTACAACGAGGGGCCACAGGTACTCATTGCTCCGTATAGCCCGAAGCACGGCATTCGGGAATATAAAAACCCGGAGCAATTGCTGACCGAAATGAAGACCCGAAGTGAGCTGCACGATTGGGTGCTGATGAACCTGCCACAACCGGCACGCATTCAAGTGGAAAACCGCATGGCAACTACCAACGATCGCTTGCCTGCGGTGAGCTTGGGGTCTACTCCGATCAGGGGGAACGTTCTCACACATTTGTTCAAAGACAATGTGGCGCTACTCGCTCGATTGCTGGGCACCCAAACAGACGTTAAGTCAGCGCGTGAATGGGCATCCATCAAGCATGTATTGGGCGAAGACCTGCACGAGGCTTACTCGTTGTGCATGGGTAAATTGGCCTATCCAATGACGGTGTGGCGCAGCTACCGGGAAATCAAACACTCTGCCGACGACTTGCAATCGCACAAATGGGCGCAGGCCGTTACCGCGTTTGTGAGCGGCATCGCGCAACTGGCATCACTGCGCCAGTCCATGGGAGGCCCGCCGTCACTCTCTACAGACACAAGTGAGGCAGCCAAAGAAGTAACCAAATCTCGGTTCAAGTGGCAAGACGTCGATATAACGGCCCCACGCCGTACTGAACTGCAGACTTGCGAACAACCTGATGTCGACTTGAGTTCCATGACATTGAACCCCGCCATTGGACTGTTTACCCATCCCGACACTAAAAAACTGTATGCACCCGTCGAAGGCAAAGTCTATCCGCTGCGAAAAGAAGGGGATCGTTGGCGTATCGCCGACAACAGCTCCACAGGTCCGCATGTTGAGCAAAGCACCTCGAAACAATGGCGGATAGATCCCCCAATGCCGGCGCCACGCTACAGCATGATCAACCGACTCAAGATCTCGATTGCGGTCAATGGAGGCATGAACGTCGAGGCAAAAGGACTGCCTGAAATCCGTTCGCTGTTCCCCGTCAAGGCGCGATTGATTGATGAGGCGCTCGATCTTGCGACAACTTACGCCTGGAACAGCTTTCGCAACTTGCAACTTCTTAAAGACCCTGGAAGCAAGATCACCCCAGTCCATCAATTACTCATGGATTTTATCGGCGTACAGAACCTGTCACCCGAACATGTACAAATGCTCGAAAAGGCAGTTGAAGAAGTATTTGCAGGCTTGCTGGATCCGACACTCAGACACGCAAACTCAAAGCGTTTTGTCGTGGGGCGCGCTCTTCAATATGGAGAAACAACGTTCGCCTTTACCGTCCCAGGTGACAAGAGGGGGAAAATCTACCTCGCAGACAAATTCTTTCTGCCCCTAATAGACCATTACCGCAATTACATGACAGATCCTGCTTTCCCCATCAATACCCATGCTCGCGCCACAACGCTTATTCATGAAATAACCCATATTGTCAGCAGTACCGAGGACATAGACTACTTGGACTCAGGCAGGCCCTATACCGATCTGATCGAGACGTTCAGTGCCCACGCAAAAGCGCTGAAAAACGAATTGGTTACCGTTCAAACCACTGGCCTGTCGCATTTCACGCCGCTGGAGCGATTGTTTTGTATGCACAACCCGGTTGCCGATGTCTGGGAAGATTTTGGCGAAACCACTTACGAAAATACCGACCGGGTTGCCGAACGTGTTCTGCAATTAACCGGCCAGTCAACGTTGGACGATGCCCGCACGCACTTCATGTCCAACTCCACAGCAAGGTTTGCAGTACAACTGGCAAATGCCGACAGCCTGACCTTGTTGATTACCCGATTAGGTCGCCGATTGCATGTCGTCACACCCTGAATGAACACCTTCGATCTCCGTTTGATGGGCAATTGCCATGACGCTGTTCTCGCAGACTTCCTGTAACGGTTAGAATGCAGGAAATCAGGATGAGTCAATGACCGACAACCCTCACTCGCAAGCCGAAGATGACGCTATCACCGATGCCGCCGCGCATTGGTGTATGCGCCTGCACGCGATTGATTGCACTGCGCAAGAGCGACAAGATTTTGCACAATGGCGTGACGCTCATCCACTGCACGCGGTCGAGTACGAAGCAATGCTTGAGATCTGGGACGTCGCCGGGGATTTGCCTCGCCCGCCACCCATTGCGCAAGTAAACCCGGTAACGCCATGGCGCACGTTCGGCATCGCTGCCGCCGTGTGCGCCCTGGCATTGCCGCTGGCGGCGTACAGCGGCTGGAACCTGGGCTGGCTGCCCAATGCCTACCAGCATTTCGAGGCCAGCGACACGGTGCGCCAAGTCACCCTGGGTGACGGCAGTCAGGTCGAACTGAATCTTGGCAGTGAGTTGACGTTCAGCAATTACAAAGATCAGCGCCGGGTCACTTTGGATAAAGGCGAAGCTTTTTTCAGCGTCAGCCACGACACCAGCCGCCCGTTCATTGTGCGAGCAGCGGACGGCAGAATCCGGGTTACCGGGACCCGGTTCAATGTCTGGATGTACGAAAATGAAGTCCGGGTGAACTTGATTGAAGGATCAGTGCTGGTCACCAGTAACAACGATTTGCCGGGGGATGGTTGGCGTCTGGAACCTGCGATGCAGGCTCGCTACAAACATGGCGACTACGCACCTCAAATCAGCCAGACCTACGCCAACGATAATTCGCTGGCCTGGCGCAGCGGCAAACTGGTGCTGGACAACCTTGCGCTGTCCGACGCCCTGCCCTTGATCAATCGTTACCTTGATAAACCGGTGATGGTGGCTGACCAAAAGACGGGGTCGATCCGGCTCGGTGGCATCTACAACATCAAAGAGCTCCACACCCTGGTGGCGACGCTGCCCAAAGTGCTGCCGGTGTACGTCACTCGTAACAAGGACGGCAACCCGGTGCTCAACTCCATTGCGCAACTGGCGCCAAAAATCTGAAAGCCCTGGCCCTTGCCTCCCTGACCCCACCGGCAGCAGCCTGATCCGGCGGGCTCAGGGCGGTTGCAGCGCGACCAACGCCAACCCTCAAACCTGCACGGCCTAGCCTGGTTAACGGCCTGGAGTAATCACGCGCGCGCCCGATCGAAAGAACGAAGGGCATTCTGCACGAACGCACGCAATGTGCCTGCCTGGGCACGAATCAGATGACAAAAAATTAATGGATTGGACTACCGATTTTACGGCGTATGACCCGGCATCGACATGTTGGCGACAAATTTTCTACATCACAGGCTTCATGATTTGCCCGGCTCATACGTCTTATTGTGTAAGAGCAGCCATTACATTTTCCGGATCAAGCTCTGAAAAGGAGTTTTTGCATGTACAACTCGCAACTACCAACGGACGGTAGCAACGCGCCAATGGCTAATACCATGGGCTCCGGCGTTTTCGATCAGCGTACCGAGCGCCACGTTAACGAACGCATCAGGGTTTTGCTCAAGAGCTTTGGCCTGCGCACCAGCCTGATTCGACTAAAAGTCATCGACGCATTGCTGACCGCCGCCGAAAGCGACCGCAGTCTCGGCGTGCGCGGCGTACACAGCCACCTGCTGGAGCTGGATATTCCATTGTCCTTTCTCAGCGTGCGCGAAGTGTTGAAACGCTTGTGCAGCGAAGGTGTCATCACCTTGAACCCGGACAAAAGCTACAGCCTGAACCCACAGGCATTCGCCGCGTTGCACGGCGAATAAGCACTGCCGGCGCGTCGCTTAAGGCTTGACCTTGCGACGCATCACACCGTTGACCACCACCACGATCACCGCCACGCCAATGGCGATGTACTGGAACATTTTTTCGCTGATGGTGCCGGTGTTTTGCAGCCAGGAAAGGCCAAACATGATCGCCAATACCACCAGCGAGATCAGAATCGAATATTTCAAACGTTGCGACTGAGTCATTGCGAATTTCCTGAACCTGAAAATGTATCCGGCTTGTATCTGAACGCATGCCAAGCCACTACCCTTCTCTGGAAATGGGGCGCTGCGCACGGGGTCTCATGTTACAGCCGATGAAGAGTTTTGGCTTCATTGCGGCTCTAACCATGAGGATTTTCAAATGTTCCGTCGAATCACAATGCTGATTCCCCTGCTCGCCATTCTGTCCTTGAGTGGCTGCTTTTTTTTCCCCCACGGCGGTGGATGGCATCACGACCGCTATGATGATCATGGCGGTCCCGGTTACAACCAACATCGATAACCCGCAACCAGAGGTTTGACGCTGCTCTGACGTCGTCAGTATCGGCTGGTTGTTGCGCTCCGCCCTCCAGTCGATAACTCCCGTACCGCCGCTAAAAGTGGCGGAGCGCACCTGTTTCACCTCATCGTGCTTGCACAGGGTGACTACCTGATCCCGATTCCAGGGACCAAGCAACGCAAATACTTTGAAGAAAACGTGGCCGCACTGGACGTGAAACTCAGCCGTGCGGAATGGCAGGCGCTGGAGGCATTCTTCCCGGCCGATGCGACTGCAGGTTCGCGCTAGACGGAAGAAGTCATGAAGTTGCTCGACCGCTAAACAACGGCTCGCCCGTTCGATTGCCGAAACGGGCTGACAGCTATTTATTTATGCTTTGGCGGAAACATTCTTGTCGGTCGGCAGCGTAGTGCCGTTGCCCTTACCGTAGTTTTGAAGGTTCTGCAGCACGTAGATCGCTTTTTTGTACTCGGGGATCAGGTAGTTGGCGTACTTGTTGCCCTTGATGTTGTTGTTCTGGATGTTGTCCAGTTGCGTGGCGAAGTACTCAAGCGCATTGAACTTGGCGTCCGGATCATTCGGAATGCCAAACCGGTCGAACTTGTCACCGGCGTTGCTCAACGTCACCGCGGTCACATCGCTGATCAAACCGCGATCTTTCAAGAAAGTACTCAGGCTGCCCAAAGATTTGGCCGTCACATTCGACGGATCGAAGCCTTTGATATTTTTGTGCAACTGCTGCTTGTCCATCTTCGCCGTGTCCAGCGCGTTTGGATCGGTGCCTACCAGTGCCAGCATCTGCCGGACCTTGGCACTCTGGGAAACAGGTTTGCTACTGCTGCCGGTATCCTGAACCAGCAAACCCGCTTTTGGGGTCCAGCCGCCGGTGTAACCGATAGTCATGACCGAAATCCTTTTGAAACGACCATAAAAACTCCTTGTTTAACCGAGTTAAGTGCCGCTGAGTATCGACGCGCGGAAGCGTACCACCAACAATTATTTCAGCATCTTACAATTCTTGTACATTTTAGATACAAAGCACCAAGTGCCCGTTTTCACTGGCGTTTAGCGGCGTAGATAAGCCACGTAGCTCGGTTCCAGGCGCATCAACCCAGTAGCACTTGGAAACAAACTCTCCCGGTATCGTTGGCTAAACTAGGCAAAATGCTTTTTTTGCCCGCTACTCAAGACGAGACCCCCCATGCGAACCCACCTGCGTCTGATCGCCCTGAGCGCTCTGTTCATCTCCTCGCTGGCTCAGGCGGCGGACCTGATCCCCATTGAAGTCCATCGCGATGCCAACTGTGGTTGCTGTAAAAAATGGATCAGCCACCTCGAAGCCAACGGCTTCAAAGTTGAAGATCACGTCGAAGCCAACATGAGTGAATTCAAGCAACAACACGGCGTACCGCCACGCCTGGCCTCCTGCCACACCGCCCTGATCAATGGCAAATTCGTGGAAGGTCATGTCCCGGCGGATCAGGTACTGGCCCTCAGCAAACGTACCGACCTGCTGGGCGTAGCCGCACCGGGCATGCCAATGGGCTCACCCGGCATGGAAATGGACGGCATGAGCGACGCCTATCAGGTTATCGGCCTGAAAAAGGATGGCACTGACGTGGTGGTGGCGGATTACCCCGCCCATTGATGCTCGGCGCCTTCTTCGGGCTATTTTTTGCGGCATTCGGTGCCGCCACGTTACTGCCGCTGCAATCGGAAGCGGTCCTGGTGGGGCTGATCGTCAGCGACCGGTATTGGCTGTGGGCGCTGCTCGCGGTGGCCACGGCAGGCAATGTCCTGGGATCGGTGGTGAACTGGTGGATTGGCCGAGGCATCCAGCGCTTTCAAGACAAACGCTGGTTTCCAGTGAGCCTGGCTAATCTGGAAAAAGCCCGATTGCACTATCAACGTTTCGGCCACTGGTCATTGCTGCTGAGTTGGGTGCCGGTTATCGGCGATCCGCTGACACTGGTGGCCGGCGTCATGCGCGAACCGCTGTGGCGATTCCTGCTGATCGTGACTTTCGCCAAAGGTACCCGCTATGGCGTGTTGGCCATGGCGACCCTGGGCTGGATGGGTTGAACGATCATGCACGGTGATTGCCTGTGCTTAATGTCGTCCTAATCATGCCAATCCAGCATGGGACGATTACCTTTGGAGTACCACCATGTCCCTCGCCCTCACCCGTTGGTTGCCCGGCCTGTTGTTGACTGCCGCACTGCCCCTGATCGCTCATGCCGAAGGTCCGGAATACGGGCAGGAATTACAAGGTTTCGACTACCCCTACACGGTCAAGCACTTCTCTTTTCAATCTCAAGGTAAATCCTTGCAAATGGGTTACATGGACGTCGCAGCCAATGGCAAGGCCAACGGGCGCAGCATTGTGTTGATGCACGGCAAGAATTTCTGCGGCGCCACGTGGGACAGCTCGATCAAAGCCCTTAGTGACGCCGGTTACCGCGTTATCGCCCCCGACCAGATCGGGTTTTGTACCTCCAGCAAACCAGACAACTATCAGTACAGTTTCCAGCAGCTCGCCACCAACACCCAGCAATTGCTGAAAGCCCTCGGCATTCAGAAGGCCAGCGTGCTCGGTCACTCCACGGGCGGCATGCTCGCCACCCGTTACGCCCTGCAATACCCGGAACAGGTTGAACAACTGGCGCTGGTCAATCCCATCGGCCTCGAAGACTGGAAAGCCCTTGGCGTGCCGTATCGCACCGTTGATCAATGGTATGCACGAGAGCTGAAACTGACTGCCGACAGCATTCGCACCTATGAGCGCAATACCTATTACGGTGGCCGCTGGAAACCGGAATTCGATCGCTGGGTGGACATGCTTGCCAGCCTCAACAAAGGCCCCGGACACAAAGCCGTGGCGTGGAACTCGGCCCTGATCTACGACATGATCTTCACTCAACCGGTGTACTACGAATTCAAGAACCTGAAGATGCCGACCCTGCTGCTGATTGGCACCTCCGACACCACCGCCATCGGCAGTGATATCGCGACGCCTGAGGTCAAGGCGAAACTTGGCCACTACGATGTCCTTGGCAAGCAAGTCGCAAAATTGATTCCACAATCGACACTGGTTGAATTTCCCGACATGGGCCACGCGCCGCAGATGGAAGAGCCGGCACAATTCCACCAGGCGTTGCTGAGCTGGCTGAACAAAACCAACCCGGTTCATTGATGAGGAAAGACTGATGGCGGTGCAGATTGCGGTGATCGATGATTGGCAGGACGTGGCCCGGAACGTGGTGGACTGGTCGATGCTGGACGCCATCGGCGACGTCAGTTTTGTGCATGACTTTCCGGCCGATAACGCAACGCTGTCGAAACGTCTGGCCGACTTCGAGGTGATTTGCGTGATGCGCGAACGCACCCGGTTTGATGAGGACCTGTTGCGGCGCCTGCCCAAGCTGAAACTGCTGGTGACCGGCGGTATGCGCAATGCCGCACTGGACTTGAAAGCGGCCGCCACGCTGGGCATTCAGGTGTGTGGCACCGACAGCTATAAACATGCAGCGCCAGAACTGACCTGGGCGCTGATCATGGCGGCAACCCGTAACCTGGTGGCGCAAGCCAACGCCGTTCGCGCAGGCCAATGGCAACAAGGCCTGGGCGGCGACCTGCACGGTAAAACCCTGGCCATTCTCGGTTTGGGCAGCATCGGCAAACGCGTTGCCCAGTTCGGCCAGGTGTTTGGCATGCGGGTGATTGCCTGGAGCGAAAACCTCACCGCCGAACGTGCCGCAGAGGTGGGCGTGACTTATGTCGACAAGCAGCAGTTGTTTGAACAAGCCGACGTGCTTTCGGTGCACCTGGTGCTCAGTGACCGCAGCCGCGCCACGGTTGATGCACAGGCCCTGGGCTGGATGAAACCGACGGCGCTGCTGGTGAACACCGCTCGCGGGCCGATTGTCGATGAGTCGGCGTTGATCAAGGCTCTGCAAAAACGCAGGTTGGCAGGCGCGGCGCTGGACGTATTCGACGAAGAACCTTTGCCCGCTCATCATCCATTCAGAACGCTGGACAACGTACTGGCAACGCCTCATGTCGGTTACGTCAGCCAACACAACTATCAGCAGTTTTTTTCGCAGATGATCGAGGATATTCAGGCATGGTCCGCCGGGACGCCGATCCGGCTGCTGAGCTGATGTTCGCATCCCCTACAAATCAGCAATAGTCCGGCTTGCCGGTGATGGCGATTCCGAAGGCGTCATCGCTGGCAAGCCAGGCTCCTACGGTTCGGCGGTGCATGCCGACATAGTTGGCATTAACGCGATTCGCTGGTGTATGCCGACATTGATGGCGTTAACGCAGACCTGTAGGAAACCGGCTTGCCGGTGATGGCAATTCCAAAAACGCCATCGCTGGCAAGCCAGGCTCCTACGGTTCGGTGGTGAATGCCGACATTGGTGGCATTAACGCGATTCGGTGGTGCATGCCGACATTGATGGCATTAACGCGGTTCGGTGGTGCATGCCGACATTGATGGCGTTAACGCAATCCCGTAGGAAACCGGCTTGCCGGTGATGGCAATTCCAAAAATGCCATCGCTGGCAAGCCAGGCGCCAACTACCGCTGCATTCAACGGCCCTTCACCGCCACAAATGCCGCTGTCACATACGGCACCGTCACCACCTCTTTACCGCGTAGGTCGGGCTCGTCAGCCACCAGTGCACTGATCTGCTGATCAACCTTTGCTCGCTCTACCGCTGACAGTGCAGCCACAAAACTGGTGGAACGCACGCGGTTGAAAATCACATCTTCCGGCGGCCCGGTGTGTCCATGGCTGAACTGCTGAGTCTGCAATGCACCGAACGAAGCATGGGGAAACGCTCGACGCCAGGCACCTGTGTAATAGCGCGGCGTATCGCCCTCCAGTGCATTGACGATGGCATCGAGTTTGGGCACCCAATGGGTTTGGGTATCGCGCAGGTTCCAGATCAGCCCCAGTTTGCCGCCGGGCTTCAGGACCCGGGCAATTTCGGTCAACGCCTCGACACTGGCAAACCAGTGAAAGGATTGGGCGCAAATCACCACGTCAACTGAAGCGTCCGGCAGCGGCAAGTCCGTTGCCGTGCCGCTGACCGCCAGCACCTCGGGAAACGCCGACGACAGTTTCTCCAGCATCTGTGGCACGGGCTCCACAGCGATCACCTGTGCTCCGGTTGCGATTAACCGTTGCGTGAACTTGCCGGTGCCGGCGCCCAAATCGATCACGGTGGCGTTGGCGTTCAAACCCAACGTGTCCGTCAGCCAATCGGCTACCTGCGGCGGATAATCCGGACGCCCGCGAACGTAGGTATCGGCGCCGGTTTTGTAGCCCGCCGCGGCAGAGTGATGGACCTGATCTTTCATGGCGATGCTCCAGATCGACTGCGAATGCCCACGAGCATAGCGCCTCGGTTCGTGCCCCCTTAAAAAACAGCAACAAAAAGAAATGAATAAATGTTTACGCTGTAGTGTTCACTCCCCATAGCCCATGAGGATTGACCGTGACTAATCCAGATCAAGATTCGCCGTCCCGCTACGATCGCCTGACCATGAGCCTGCACTGGCTGACTGCCGTGCTGGTGATCGGCATGTTCGCCAGTGCACAGGTCTGGGAACGCCTGGCCAAAGGCACGCCTTTGCGCAAGGAACTGCAAGCGCTGCACATTTCCTGCGGCATCCTGTTGGCGGTGATCGTCATCGGCCGACTGCTTTGGCGACTGTCCCGCGGCCGTCGTTTGCCGCCGGTCAATAACGGCTTGATGAACATCGTGGCAAAGGCTGCGCACTGGCTGCTGTACGTTTTGTTGCTGACTCAGATTGTGCTCGGGTTTCTTTTTCGCTGGGCTCAGGGCGAACCTTTCAACTTTTTCGGATTGTTCGATGTCCCAACCCTGATCACCTTCGATAAAAGCATGAAGTCGGTGTTCGGCGGCCTGCACGAACAAGTGGCTTGGGCCATCATCATCCTGGCCGGACTGCATGCCGTGATGGCGCTGGTTCACCATTACGGCCTGCGTGATAACACCCTGCGCCGCATGTTGCCGGGGCGTGGTTCAAACTGAAACGTAAACACCTGTGGAGTACCGCCCATGAACACCCGTTTCGCTGTTTACACTGCCCCGCTGTTGTTGGCCGTCGCGTTATCCAGTTCCCTTGCACTGGCGAACGGTGATGACGACGCCCCTGCCAAACCCAACTGTCCGAAAGGCCAGGTCTTCGACACCAAGACGCAAAAATGCGTGATGCAGACCAGCAGCCTGGTACCGGATGCAGACCGCACCGACTACGCCTATCGCCTGGCCAAGGACGGTCGCTACGAAGAAGCGCTGGCACTGCTCGACACCCTGAAAAACCCGAATACCGCCAAGGCCCTGAATTATCGCGGTTATGCCACGCGTAAACTGGGGCGAACCGACGAAGGCATCGGTTACTACCTGCAGTCGGTCAAACTCGACCCGCAATACGCACAAGTTCGCGAATACCTCGGCGAGGCCTATGTGATCAAAGGACGAATGGACCTGGCCCAGGAACAATTGCAGCGCATCAAGTCGATCTGCGGCAGCACCTGTGAGGAATACCAGGACCTGGCGGAAGCCATCAACGACTCATCAAAAACCTGATATCGAACACTCGCGGAGGTCGCCATCGCCAGCGATCAGGCAATACGGGCAGAACTGGGACAGCACCTGGCGCGGTTATGGCGTTACGGCCTGTTGCTGTCCCGGCAACGGCATGTCGCCGAAGACCTGGTGCAGGCAACCTGCGTGCGGGCGCTCGAACGTGCCGGGCAATTTGTGCCCGGCAGCCGAATGGATCGCTGGCTGTTGAGTATTTTGCACTCTATCTGGCTCAACGAAGTGCGGGCGCGCCGGGTGCGACAAGGCCAGGGGCTGGTCGATGCCGATAAGGCGCTGTCGTATGACGGCGAATATGCGGCGCACACCCACGTGCTTGCCGTGCAAGTGATCCGTCGTGTCGATGCGTTGCCCGAAGCCCAGCGCGAAACAGTATTTCTGGCCTATGTAGAAGGGCTCTCGTATCGCGAAGTCGCTGAGGTCCTGCAAGTGCCGATCGGTACCGTCATGAGCCGCCTCGCCGCTGCCCGCCTGAAACTGGCCGAGTATCCACCGTTGCAAACCGTACCGAATCCATCAACTGGAGAACGTCGATGAATGATCGCACCAGCCCGACGACACCTTCGGATGAGCAACTGGTGGCTTACCTCGACGACCAGCTCGACACAGAACAACGCCGCCGCATTGACCTGGCCCTTGCCGAAGATTCGCTGCTCAACCTGCGCTTGCAATGGCTGGCCCGCAGCAGCCTGCCGTTCAAGCAGGCCTATGACGAACTGGGCCAGCAAGCGCCGATGGATCGCTTGCAGTCCATGCTCGACACTCTGCCCTCACCCGAACGCCCTTCCATGAACCGGCGCTGGTTCCTGACGGCGGCGGCCGGCCTGGTTGTCAGCGGGGTATTGGCAGATCGCTTGTTCCTTGGCTGGCAATCGAGTCAGCAAAAAAACAACTGGCGCGGATTAGTGGCTGATTACATGTCGCTGTACGTGCCACAAACCCTGCAACAACTGCCCTCCGACGAAGCCTCGCAACGCGCCCAGTTGCGGATCGTCGATGAGCGCCTGGGGTTGAAGCTGATGCCGGCCCAACTGGCACTGCCACGTCCTGCCTTCCGGCGCGCGCAAATCCTCGAATACGACGGCGTGCCCATCGCCCAGATCACCTACCTCGACCCGGTTCACGGCCCGTTGGCGCTGTGCATCACCCGTTCCAACAGCGGCAGCCATGATTTCGCCCGAGAACGCCGGCATGAGATGAACGTGGTGTATTGGTCGGACAATGAGCATGCCTGGATGCTGATCGGGCATAACCCGGTGCCGGAGCTCGATGAGATGGCCAAACTGTTGCGCAACCGACTCAATGCCTGATGCTGTAGCAGGAACAAGTGCTGTCGACGCCGTTTGAATGAGAAACGCCGGGGCCGCTGCGCAGCCAAATGGGGGTGCACCCCCTCGCCACAGAGATTGCGTTTATTCAGGTGGCATTCGATAGCGAGGCAGTTTCTACTCGCTGCTACAGCCAAGTTTCATGAGGTTATGTATTTGAGGCGGCTCGCCTATCGCGCCGGTGATCACGTGGTATTGCACTTCATCTCCCACGCAGAAGCAGGATTCGCCTGCACACGTGAGGTTAGTGCCTATCCTGATCGCGAGTTTGGAAACGCAACCACTGGGCACGACCATGGCGAATCGAGTCGGCGTATGCCCCACCTCAACCACTGTTATCGCGCCGATGGTGCCCTTGCCGACGCTTGTCACCGCAGACTGTTTCACCTCTGGCTCCTTGCACTTGATGAGTGCCACCTGAATAGCGACATGAAACACCCAAGTGAGGCTCATGACTACTGTCACATTTGACAGGTCAACGTGTGGCAACGCCTCAGGCTGTTGTGGGTAGCCACAACCTGAAGCGTGCGCCGCCAAGGGGTGAAGCTTCGACGGTTAACGTGCCACCTTGGGCTTCCAGCGCACGGCGGCTGATTGCCAGGCCCAGGCCGAACCCGCCCGTTGCCCGATCACGGCTGCGATCCAGCCGATAAAACGGTTCGAATATCCGCTCGCGCTCATCATCCGGAATGCCGATACCGTCGTCATCGACCCATATTTCGCAGCCCTTGGCGCACACTTGCACGCCGATTTGAATCCGGTTTTCGCAATAGCGCATCGCATTGCGCAGCAGGTTCTGGATCGCGCGAGCCGTCAGGCGCGGGTCAAGGCTGAAGCGTTCGAGTTGGCCATGCAGCAACACGTCGATGACGATATTCGGTGAATCCAGCTCTTCATCGACACTGCCCAGAATGCTGTCGATGAATTCGTCCAGCGACACCTCGACCTGCTCTGGCAACCGCGCGGGGTTTTGCAAGCGGCTATAGGACAACAATTCCAGCACCAGCTCATCAAGCTCGCGAATGTGCGCGACCAACCCCTGCAAACGTTCGCGACTGGCGGCGGGCAAATCGTCTGACAGCGCCAGCGCCAGCCCGAAGTCCAATCGTGTCAGCGGCGTGCGCAACTCATGGGACACCGCGTTGAGCAAATCGCGCTGCTGATTCAGCAGGCTCTCGATGTCACCCGCCATGGTGTCGAATACATTGGCCAGGCTGCCGATGTTGGAGCTTTGGGAAATTCGCGTGCGCTCGCTCAAATGGCCTTTGCCAAAACGTTCAGCCGTACCTTTAAGTCGCTCCAGATCGCGCCAGTGCGGACGTAACCAAAGCAGCAGGCAAGCAAGCATGGTCGCACCGATCAGCACGTTGATGCTCCAGTACAACAGGTTGACGTCCAGCGGGTCTGGTGGCACGACCATTTTCACCACCATCTGCCGGTTCAACGGTGCCACTGCCAAGGTGCGCCAGCCCCAGTCCCCGATGCGCACCAGGTTTTCGCCCCGCTGCAGGCGCTCTTGTTCATCCAGGGTGAAACCGGCGTCGTCGTTACGCGCCAACAAAATGCCCAGCGGCTGGAAATCCTTGTCCATTTGCGCCGCCAGTGCCGGCCACTGCTCCGACGGTACGGCATGAAACTGTTTGACGATAAGGGTTTGCAATCCCCGGGAGTAATCCAGGTTGTAGGTGACAAAACGCTCCTGGAAGAGTTTGACCACCAGGTCCGGCACCAGGTATATCGCCGCGCTGTACGAAACGATCGTCACCAGATACAAGCGAAACAGAATTCGGAACATCAGCTCAGCATTCCCACTCGGAACGGCTGAACAGATAGCCTTTGCCCCAAACAGTCTTGATCTTTCGCGCCTCGCCAGCGTGGTCGTCGAATTTGCGGCGTAGCTTGGAAATAGCGACGTCAACCGAGCGGTCGGTGCCGTTGAATTCAATACCGCGCAGGCGTTGCAGAATCTGGTCGCGGCTGAGCACTTCACCGGCATGCCGGGCCAGCACCACCAGCAAGTTGTATTCGCCGCTGGACAACTCCACCAGTTGGTCGCGCCAGGTCACGGTACGCTCGGACAGGTCGATGCACAGATTGCCCATCAGGATCCGGTCGTTGACGGTTTGCGGTTCGCCTAGGCTGCTACGCCTCAGCAACGTGCGTACACGGGCCAGCAGTACACGCGGCTCGCAAGGTTTGGTGACGTAATCGTCGGCGCCCATCTCCAGGCCCAGCACCTGATCATGGCTGTCGTCGCGCGCCGTCAGCATCAGGATCGGCAAGGTTGCCGAATCGGCGCGCAACAGACGACAGACCTGCAAGCCGTCCAGCCCCGGCAGCATGAGGTCGAGGATCACCAGATCCGGTGGATTAAGCCGTGCACGCTCGCGCACGTGGTCGCCGCGGCTGATAACGCTGACCGAATAGCCATTGCGTTCCAGGTAGCTGGCAATCAGTTCGGAGAGCGCGGTGTCGTCTTCGACCAGGAGGATGTTGGGCATGGGTGTTTCCAGAAAGTGCATTGGCGCCGGTTATGCGGCCATCGCTAGCAGGCTAGCTCCCACAGGGTTTGATGTGAGCGCAGATTTTGTGAACTTCCCCAATCTACTGTGGGAGCTAGCCTGCTAGCGATGACGACATTACGGGCGCTGAAAGAATCAAGGCGTGAAGGATATACGCCCTCACGCGTGCCTGAGTAAAACCCTTACACAATTTCACACAGCGCCTACAAAGCTTCACCGCTAGGCTCTTCCGCTCCCCGTAGGATGCTGGGGTCATTATTGGGGTATTACATGTCGAATAATCTGCTTGCCAAGCTTAGCCTGATAGCACTGGCATTGACGCTGAGCGCTTGTGACAAGTCCTCGAACACCGCAGAACAAGCGCCGCTGGCCACCGTCAGGATCGAGACTATCGTTGCTCGACCACTGTCCATCAGCAGTGAGTTAAGCGGGCGGATTGCTGCACCACGTGTTGCCGAAGTCCGCGCCCGCGTGGCCGGCGTTGTGTTGCAGCGTGTGTTCCATGAAGGCCGTGATGTCAAAAAAGGCGACGTGCTGTTTCGCATTGATCCCGCGCCGTTCAAGGCTGACCTGGACAGCGCCGAAGCCTCACTGCGTAAAGCCGAGGCCAATGCGTTCCAGGCCAAACTCCAGGAGCAACGTTACGCCCAGTTGATCGAGGGCAATGCCATCAGCGGCCAGGATTACGACAACGCCCGCGCCAGCGCCCGCCAAACCGCAGCCGAGGTTGCCGCCAACAAGGCCGCTGTCGAACGCGCGAAACTCAACCTTGGATATGCCACGGTGACCGCGCCGATTTCAGGGCGAATCGGTCGTGCCCTGGTCACCGAAGGCGCATTGGTGGGGCAGAACGAAACCACGCCATTGGCATTGATCCAGCAACTGAACCCGATTCACGCAGACCTGACCCAATCGACCCGCGAGCTGAACGAATTGCGCCGCGCCTTCCGCTCCGGCCAATTGCAGCAGGTGGGCCAGGATCAGGCCAAAGCCACGCTGATTCAGGACGACGGCAGCCTGTACCCTTTACCGGGCAAGTTGCTGTTTACCGACATCACTGTCGACCCTGGCACCGGCCAGATCATCCTGCGCAGCGAATTCCCGAACCCCGACCTCGATTTGCTCCCGGGCAGTTTTGTGCGCGTAAGGCTTGAACAAGCGGTCGACAAGCAAGGCATCAGCGTGCCGCAGCGTGCCATCCAACGCGACAGCGCCGGCGTCGCTCAAGTGTTGTTGCTTGACGCCGAACAACGTGTTGGCCAGCAACCGGTCGTGCTCGGCGCTGTTCAGGATGACCGCTGGATCGTTACGGGCGGCCTCAAACCTGGCGACCGCATCGTTATCGAAGGCCTGCAACACGCCAAACCCGGCGAAAAAGTACAGGTCGACGACACCCCTCTTCCACTTGCCCAGGTTTCTGGTCAGTAAGCAGGACGCTTTTTTATGCCGCAGTTCTTTATCGATCGCCCGGTGTTCGCCTGGGTGGTCGCCCTGTTCATCCTGCTCGCCGGCGCACTGGCCATTCCACAGTTGCCGGTGGCGCAATACCCCGACGTCGCGCCGCCGCAAATCGAAATCTATGCCGTGTATCCCGGCGCTTCAGCGCAGACCATTGACGAGAGCGTGGTCAGCCTGATCGAGGAAGAGCTCAACGGCGCCGATCATTTGCTGTATTTCGAATCCCAAAGCAACCTGGGCAGCGCGACCATCAAGGCAACGTTTCAGCCGGGCACTCATCCGGAACTGGCGCAGGTCGATGTGCAAAACCGCCTGAAAGTGGTGGAGTCGCGTTTGCCGCAAGCGGTCAACCAACAGGGTTTGCAGGTCGAGAAAGTCTCCTCAGGCTTCCTGTTGCTGATCACGTTGACGTCCATGGACGGCAGGCTCGACGAAGTGGCGCTCAGCGATTACCTGGCGCGCAACGTGATGAACGAAATCAAGCGCCTGGACGGGGTCGGCAAAGCCCAGTTATATGGCGCCGAGCGGGCGATGCGGATCTGGATCGACCCACAGAAGCTCATCGGCTTCAACCTGACGCCAGCCGACGTCAACGCCGCCATCGTTGCGCAGAACGCACAGGTTTCAGCGGGCAGCATCGGTGATCTACCGACGCGCAGCACCCAGGAAATCACCGCAACGATTTTGGTCAAAGGCCAATTGTCGACGCCGGAAGAATTCGCCGACATCGTGCTCAAGGCTAACCCTGACGGTTCCACGGTGCGCATCGGCGACGTCGCGCGCGTGGAGATCGGAAGCCAGGAATATCAGTTCGGCACGCGCCTGAACGGTAAGCCATCCACCGCCGTCAGCGTGCAACTGGCACCCGGCGCCAACGCGCTAAGCACCGCGACGCTGGTGCGGGCGAAGATGGATGAACTGTCGCGTTACTTCCCGGCCGGGGTCGAATACAAGATCCCGTACGACACGTCGCCCTTCGTCAAAGTCTCGATTACCAAAGTGGTTTACACCCTTGGCGAGGCAATGCTGCTGGTGTTTGCAGTGATGTACCTGTTCCTGCAAAACATCCGCTACACACTGATCCCGACGCTTGTCGTGCCGGTGGCGCTGATGGGCACTTTTGCGACCATGTTGGCGCTGGGGTTTTCGATCAACGTGCTGACCATGTTCGGCATGGTGCTGGCCATCGGGATCCTGGTGGATGACGCGATTGTGGTGGTGGAAAACGTCGAGCGGATCATGGTCACCGAGGGCCTTTCGCCCAAAGAGGCAACGCGCAAGGCGATGAAGCAGATCACCGGGGCAATCATCGGCATCACGCTGGTGCTGGTGGCGGTGTTTATCCCGATGGCGTTCATGCAAGGTTCGGTCGGGGTCATTTATCAACAGTTCTCGCTGTCGATGGCAACCTCGATCCTGTTCTCGGCGTTCCTGGCCCTGACGTTGACCCCGGCACTGTGCGCAACGCTGCTTAAACCGATCGCCAAGGGTGAACATCACGCCAAGGGTGGGTTTTTCGGCTGGTTCAACAAACGCTTCGAGCAACTCACCGAACGCTATGAAGGCTGGGTTGCCTACGCCCTGAAACGCAGCGGTCGTTACCTGCTGATCTACGGCGTGCTGCTGATAGGTCTGGTTGTGTGCTTCAGTCGTCTGCCCTCCTCGTTCCTGCCGGTGGAAGATCAGGGCTACACCATCACCGACATTCAATTGCCGCCGGGTGCAAGCAAAAACCGCACGGTGCAGGTCGTGGAGCAGATTGAAGCGCATAACGCGACAGAGCCGGGGGTTGGCGACAGTACGGTAATTCTCGGCTTCAGCTTCTCCGGCAGCGGGCAAAACGCCGCGTTGGCATTTACCACGTTGAAGGACTGGTCCGAACGCAGCAGCCAGGATTCGGCAGGCTCGATAGCGGACCGCGCCAACATCGCCCTGAGCCAGATCAAAGACGCCGTGGCTTTCGCGGTGTTGCCGCCACCGGTTGATGGCCTGGGCACCTCCAGCGGTTTCGAATTCCGCCTGCAGGACCGTGGCGGCCTCGGCCACGCCAGGTTGATGCAGGCGCGCAGCGAATTGCTGGCGGCTGCGCAGAAAAGTCCGATCCTGATGAACGTGCGCGAAAGTGCCCTGGCCGAAGCCCCCCAAGTGCAACTCATCGTCGACCGCAAGCAAGCCAATGCGCTAGGCGTGTCGTTTGCCGATGTCGGCAACGTGCTCTCCACAGCCGTGGGCTCGACTTACGTCAATGACTTCCCCAATCAGGGGCGCATGCAACGGGTGGTGGTGCAGGCAGAAGGCGATCAACGCAGTCAGGTTGCCGATCTGATGAAAATGCACGTGCGTAACAACGCTGGGAAAATGGTGCCGTTGTCGGCGTTCGCTCAGGCCGAATGGACACAGGGCCCGGCGCAATTGACCCGCTACAACGGTTACCCCGCGATCAGTATTTCCGGTGAGCCCGCCGTGGGCCACAGCACCGGCGAGGCAATGGTGGAAATCGAACGTCTGGTAGCACTCGGCCCTGCCGGATTGGGTCAGGAATGGACCGGATTGTCGCTGCAAGAGCGGTTATCCGGCAGCCAGGCACCGATTCTGCTCGGGCTGTCATTGCTGATCGTGTTCCTGTGCCTGGCCGCGCTGTATGAGAGCTGGTCGATTCCGACCTCGGTGCTGCTGGTGGTGCCATTAGGCGTGCTCGGTGCGGTGTTGGCCGTAACGTTGCGTGGCATGCCCAATGACGTGTTTTTCAAGGTCGGGCTGATCACCATCATCGGTTTGTCGGCGAAGAACGCGATCCTGATCATCGAGTTTGCCAAGAGTTTGTATGACGAAGGGCATGACCTGATCGACGCCACGCTGCAAGCGGCGCGCCTGCGATTGCGACCGATTGTGATGACGTCGCTGGCGTTCATCCTCGGCGTGGTACCGCTGGCAATTGCCACCGGCGCCAGCTCGGCGAGCCAACAAGCCATCGGCACCGGGGTGATCGGCGGAATGATCACCGCAACGCTGGCAATCGTGTTTGTGCCGGTGTTTTTTGTGGTGGTGATGAAACTGGTCGGTAAACGCCATAGCAAAAAGTAGCATCGAAACCCTTGTAGGAAACAGGCTTGCCAGCGTTTGCATTCGCGGAAATAGCGATCACCGGCAAGCCGATTTCCTACGGGGTTGGCGCCGGCTTCATGAGTTGCCGCATCACTACCGATCTGTAGGCGCGGGCCTGCTCGCCCCGACAGGGGTTTGCATTTTCCTCAAGTTGTGGTCATACACGATCACGCTGGGCTAAGGTGATTGCAACATCCTGACGCATCGAGCTTCCATGCCCTTTCTCGCCCGCACCCACCCTCGCCTCTCTGCCGCTGCAGTACTCGGCATTGCCGTTGGCATTCTGGCTCCAGCCGACACACTCCTCAGCAAAATCCTCATTGGCTGGAACGCCGGAGTCTGGACGTACCTGGTGTTGATGCTATGGCTGACCATTCGTGCCAAGGCCCCGGACGTAAAGCGCATTGCCGAGGTTGAGGACGAGAACGCCGGACTGGTGCTGTTGGTGGTGTGCATCGCAGCCATCGCCAGTCTGGCGACCATCACCCTGGAGCTGGCCGGCACCAAAGACCTGGAAACCACGCGCAAGCTGATGCATTACGGGTTCACCGCGCTGACGGTCATCGGGTCGTGGCTACTCATCGGCATGATATTCAGCGTGCATTACGCCCGGCTGTTCTACACCTGGGACGGCAAAGACACCGCGCTGCGCTTCGCCGAAGGCCTGACAACCCCCAATTACTGGGACTTCCTGTACTTCTCTTTCACCATCAGCGTGGCGGTACAGACCTCGGATGTCGGCGTGGCAACCCGCAGCATGCGCAAGATTGTGCTGGCGCAGTCGCTGATCGGGTTCCTGTTCAATACCGCGATACTTGGGTTCTCGATCAACATTGCGGCCGGATTATTTGGGTGACGTGCACTCACTTGGCTGCCGGCTCACGGCTGATAAACACTGAGCTTGCAGCCGAAATGTTATTGCCTCCACCTTTCGCACGAACCTTTAAGTGATACTCGAGGGCTGCATTCAAACCTGTTACCTCGCAAGGTGGGCGAACGACCTCAAAGGTCTCGATTCCCGCCCCGGATATTTCATAACCCTGCGCGTTGGGGCATAACAGGCAGGTGGCGTAAGGCTCGTCCCACGTCAACAACGCAGCAGTGGCAGTGCTGCGAGTGCCTCTCATATAACCCGGGGCACAGATCATCTGCCCTAGGTACGGTCGAGTGGTGAAGCTGCCCGATGCAAAACCCGATACATACCCTGCACCGCCCCTTGCACGAACTTTGAACAGGTATTGGGTGTTTTCAATCAACCCCTGGACTACGTAGCGAGTGCCACTGATGGTCTGCCGATGCTGATCACCCAGGTAAATTTCGTAGTGTATTTCGCCTGAGTAACCTTAGCCTGCACTCCACTGCCAAACGACCGATTCGTCGGTGAGGTCACCGATGACAAGGTCGCGCGGTGCTGCAAAAACCGCAGTTGTGGCAGTACCAACGGAAGGTTCCGAGTCGCCGCCGGAATGGGTACCACGGACCTCGAAAAAGTACCGGGTGCTGGGCAATAAATCCGCAAACAGGAAGTTCAAGTGTGGCGTGGTCTCAGTTCTGATGACCTTATGCTCAGCATTGTCCAGCCCGTAACTCACCTTGTATTGCGGCGACTGCGGAGGCCCCCAATTGATACGGGCAGTGGCGTGGGTAGCAGTGATGTGCAGTGCGCCGGGTCTGGAAGGCAATGCCGGCCCGTCCAGAGTCGCTTTGACAATGCGCGTCGGTGACGACTCACCGTTACCGTTGGCGGCACTGACCTGGATAAAATATTGTGTGTTCTTACTCAACCCCGTCAGCGTTAATCCGGGGGCTGTCGAGGTTTGAGTCTGCGCCGCGCCACCAGGCTCGATACCGTAGCGGATGACATAATTGTTCGCCCCTGCAGAGGCTGTCCACATCAGGTCCATGGACTGCATCGTCGATGTGGCACTTAGACCGGTCGGGGCGGCAGGAACCAACAGCGTGGTAGCCGTTGTACGCACAGGAGGTGAATCACCTGCCGCGTTATAGGCCACAACGTCGAAGAAATAGGCCGTGCCCGACTGCATGCCAGAAACGTTGCAAGTCTCGGCCGACGTCGGGATCGTATTGATGATCGAGCCACTGGACACAAACCCGTAGCTCACCTTGTAACCGGCGGCAAGAATGGACTTATACCAGGTCAATACCACACTGCTTTTTGTCGCAGCCGCCGTAAGTCCGGTCGGTGTAGCAGGCGTCGCCGCTCCAGCCCTGGTGGTGCCGCTGCCTTGCGCTGGCTCCGATTGACCGTCGACAGTCTCCACCCGAAGCTCAATGTAGTACTTGGTTTCAGGCTGCAATCCGGTAATGTTGTGATTCAAATATTGGGTGTAGGCCCTCTGAATGCCATTCGGCCATTGATCGTCGCGGGCATAGGCCACTTCAAAGCGAATGAAACTGCTGCCCCACGCCCAACTGACTCTCAGTGAGTCGACGCCAGGTACAACATTTGGCTTGCCGGGTCTGCCAGGAATCAAATTACTCATTGGGTCTGCCTCGTTGCACACATCCTATTGGCTGTGCGGCATATTGAATCCATCAAAGCCGGTAATTCCACTGTCAGAACTGATAGTGGCAATACCAATGGCGTAGATTCAAAATGATTACGTGAAACGCCCGTGCACAAACGTTCTATTCAACAGCCTGCTTCCCAACGTTAAATACCGACGCAATCAGCCTGAAAGGTGCGGCATGACCACTCACAACTGGATCGATCTGGCCCAGGACGCCGATACTGGCATTGAGACGCTGCGCGCGCATTTCGAAGGGCATGCCTACGATCCGCATTGGCATGACAGCTATCTGGTGGGTGTCACAGAGCAAGGGGTTCAGCAGTTCAACTGTCGACGGGCGAAGCACCAGAGCACACCAGGCAAGGTGTTTTTGCTGGAGCCGGGGGATATTCATGACGGCGAGGCACCGACCGAAGACGGTTTTACCTATCGCATGCTGTACCTCGACCCGCAGTGGCTGAAACGCGAACTCAGCGCCGTGTTTGATAACGCGCCCGATAACAGCCAGTTGAGTTTTGCCAACACCCTGACGACCGATGCGCGGCTGGCCCACGCGACCAGCGTTGCCTTTCAAACCCTGCACGACGCAGAGTTGAAAATCGTCCGTCAGACCGCCCTCGACGGTTTACTCGAACGCCTGACCAGCCATTTGCATTGGCGTGCCCGCTATGGCGAAGACCCGCGCCTGCCACGCGTGGCACACATCGCTCGCGAGTACCTGCATGCCCATGCTCACCACGACCTCGGCCTCGACCAACTGGCCGCTGCGGCGGGGGTTGACCGCTTTCGGCTGACCCGTGCGTTCAAGGCTGCTTATGGTTTGGCACCTCACGCCTATCTGGTGCAACTACGGTTGGCCACCGCACGCCGGTTGTTGGCCCGCGGCGAACAACCGGCGACCGTCGCCATGCAATTGGGGTTTGCCGACCAGAGCCATTTGGGCCGCTGGTTTGTGCGTGCCTACGGCCTGACGCCAGCGCTGTATCGCAAGCGTTGCTCAAATCTTCCAGACAGGTAACACCGTGGGTTGTGAAGATCGTAATGAATGATCTTCAGCGGAGTTTGCCTGCGATGTTCTGTACTTTCCCGACGTTACTGCCGTTTCTCCTGTTTGCTTTTGTGGCATCGATCACACCGGGGCCCACCAACATTCTGGTGCTGAGCAACAGCGCTCGATATGGCTTGGCGGCTGCCGTTCCGATCATCTTTGGCGCTTGTGCCAGTGCGGCAACGATTGTGCTGTTGGTGGGCACCGGAGCCGGCTCTTCGCTGATTGCCTTGCCGGCTCTGCAAACGGCCATGCAATGGGTCGGCGTAACCTGGCTGAGTTACCTGGCCTGGCAGATTTTCAATGCCCAAGCCGAAGCGCTCGACACCCACGGCCCTGAATCGAAACTGGGGATGATGGGCGCCGCAAGTTTGCAATTGATCAACCCCAAAACCTGGATGATGGCGCTGGCAGTGGTCAGCATATTTGCCGGTGGCGGTGAACAGCGACTGCTGCACGTGGCGTATTTGTCGCTGGCGTTTTTCCTGATCTCGCTGCCCTGCTTGGGCATGTGGGCGTTGCTCGGCATGGGCTCCTCACGGTGGTTGCGCTCACCGCTCGCGATGCAGCGGTTCAATCGGTGCATGGCGTTGTTGCTGCTGGTTTGCGCGTGGTGGAGTGTGCTGGCTTGAGCACCGCTGGTCGGCCTGTATCAACACAAGTACTTGACGAGGGATTCGTTTCTGGTGTCTTCTGAAACCGGTTTCAGTGCAATGCACGCAACCCTATAAATCCAATAACAAGGTTTCAGACCGTGAACGATTTTTCCGCCGCCCAGCGCAGCCGCGTCACCATGCTTGATGTCGCCGAACACGCCAAAGTCTCCAAGGCGAGCGTGTCGCGTTTCATCGGCGATGACCGCGCCCTGCTCTCCGATGCGATTGCTTTGCGCATCGAACAGGCGATTGCCGAACTGGGCTACCGCCCGAACCAGATGGCGCGCGGCCTGAAACGTGGGCGAACCCGCCTGATCGGCATGCTGGTCGCCGATATCCGCAACCCTTATTCGATTGCCGTGATGCACGGGGTGGAAACCGCCTGCCGTCAGCACGGCTACAGCCTGGTGGTGTGCAACACCGACCGCGATGATGAGCAGGAACGCCAGCACCTGGCGTTACTGCGCTCATACAACATCGAAGGATTGATCGTTAACACCCTCGGCCATCACCGTGACGAACTTCGAGAACTGCACCGTGAAATGCCCTTGGTGTCGGTGGACCGCAAGGTCGAGCACCTGGAAAGCGATAGAGTGGGGCTGAACAACCCGCAAGCCATCGACATTGCCCTCAATCACCTTGAGCAGCGCGGGTATCGCGATGTGTTGCTGGTCACCGAACCGTTCGATGGCACCAGTTCTCGGATCGAGCGGGTCAGCAGTTTCAAGGCCCAAATCGAGCAGCGGCCATCGCTTCACGGGGCCGTCATCGAAACCGGCAGCGACCTCACGGCCAATCTGCAAACCTTCCTCGATACACCCGGCCCCGGCCCGAAAGCACTGTTTTGCGCAAACGGGATCGCCGCCCTGGCCAGCACCCATTCATTGCGTGAACTCAACTGCAACCTGTTTGAGGATATCGGCCTGATCGCCCTCGATGACCTGGATTGGTACCCGCTGGTAGGCAGCGGTATCACAGCCCTCGCCCAGCCGACGGCCGAGATCGGCGCGAGTGCCTTCGAGTGTTTGCTCAAGCGGCTGCGTGGGGATGTCGGGGCGATGCGGACCCTGGATTTTTCGGCGCGGTTGGTGGTGCGAGGGTCTACGCGTGGAAGTTTTCGGTGACGGGTCTGGCCCCCTCGCGATCAAGGCCGCTCCCACCGTGTTTGTGTCCTTCACAAATGTTGTGTACCCCAGAGATCCTTGTGGAAGTGGCTTGCTCGCGCAGAGGCCCTCAAGACCACAGACTTTTTTTGAACAAAAATGAAACCGGTTTCAGAGGTCTAGAACAATGAATAAACCACCCGTTTCCATCAGCCTGTCCAGCTACGGCGCAGACCTCGTACGCCAATGTGGCCAAGGCTCGTTTATCGAAATACTCGCCGCCGCCAGCGCCACGCGCATCGAATGGCGCGAAGAGTTGCTGACCGTTGAAGACCCTGCGCAACTGGCCAGAGACACCCACACCCACGGCCTGGAAAGTGTGTATTCCTCACCGCTTGAATTATGGCTGGCCGGCCAATCGAAACCCAATCCTGAACTGGCCCCCGCGCTGCAACGCGCAGCGGCGTTCGGCGCTAAATGGCTAAAAGTGTCGTTGGGTTACTTCACCGACAACAGCGACCTGCAAACCCTGGCCAGGGTCATCGGCGACAGTGCAGTGCAGTTATTGGTGGAAAATGACCAGACCCTGCACGGCGGCCGCATCGAACCCTTTCAGCGCTTTTTCGCTGAAGTGGAACAACACAACCTGCCGATCAAGATGACGTTTGATATCGGCAATTGGCATTGGCAAGACCAGTCTGCCGCCAGCGCCGCGCGATTGTTGGGGCGTCACGTCGGCTACGTGCACTGCAAAGCGGTTGAGCGCCGCGCCGACGGCAAACTGGTCGCCATCGCGCCTGCTGCCAGTGACCTGCATGAATGGGAACAACTGCTGCGGCACATGGCCCAAGGGGTAATGCGCGCGGCGGAATATCCGCTACAAGGCGACGACCTGGTTCAGCTCACTACCGAGCACGTTGCTGCCCTCGCCCGCCTGGGTCAATCGCGGCTGGAGAGCGCTGATGTCTGACATCGATATTTTGTCGTTCGGTGAAACCATGGCGATGCTGGTTGCTGAGCAGAGCGGCGATCTGGCCGACGTCACCCGGTTCCATAAGCGCATTGCCGGGGCTGACAGCAACGTCGCCATCGGCTTGTCGCGGCTGGGGTTCAACGTTGCATGGTTGAGCCGGGTGGGCGCCGATTCACTGGGCCGTTTCGTGGTCGACAGCCTGGAAAAGGAAGGCCTGGATTGCCGCCACGTCGATATCGACCCTGTGCATCCAACCGGTTTTCAGTTCAAGTCCCGCACCGACGATGGCAGCGACCCCGTCGTTGAATATTTTCGGCGCGGTTCGGCGGCGAGTCATTTGTCGGTGCATTCGATCATTCCCGAATGGCTCAACGCAAAGCATTTGCACGCCACCGGCATTCCCCCGGCGCTCTCTGAAACCGCACGGCAGATGTCTTTCGAATTGATGACCCGCATGCGCGATGCCGGGCGCAGCGTTTCATTCGATCCAAACCTGCGTCCGAATTTGTGGGCCAGCGAGCAACAGATGATTCGCGAGATCAACCGCCTCGCCGCCCTCGCCCACTGGGTGCTGCCGGGGTTGAGTGAAGGACGTTTGCTGACCGGCTTCGAAGACCCGGCCGATATTGCGGCGTTTTACCTGGATCAGGGTGCCGAAGCGGTGGCCATCAAACTCGGGCCGCACGGGGCGTATTACCGCACCCACCTCGACCAAGGATTTGTGGCAGGCGTGCCGGTGGCAACGGTGGTCGACACCGTCGGTGCTGGCGATGGTTTTGCCGTCGGCATGATCAGCGCCCTGCTGGAAAACCACAGCTTTGCCGACGCCGTGAAACGCGCCAACTGGATGGGTAGCCGCGCGGTGCAGAGCCGTGGGGACATGGAAGGTTTGCCGACCCGGGCTGAAATGGCCGCCGAATTCGAGGCCACCCTTCGCGAGCAAACCCGCCTCCACAAAAGCGCCACCGCGCCCCGTGTGGGAGCCAGTCTGCTGGCAATGAGACCCGCCCAGACACTGAAGACCTAACCCGTTACCTGCTGCGACAAAAACAACAAGCTCAGGAGCATCCTCATGAAAACTGCAACACTCGCCGCCCGCCGTTGGTGGTACATCATGCCCATCGTGTTCATCACCTACAGCCTGGCGTATCTGGACCGCGCCAACTACGGATTTGCAGCCGCTTCCGGAATGGCCGCCGACCTGATGATCACGCCGGGCCTGTCGTCGATGCTTGGCGCACTGTTCTTTCTCGGCTATTTCTTCTTTCAGGTGCCGGGCGCGATCTACGCGCAAAAACACAGCGTGAAGAAGCTGATTTTCGTCAGCCTGATTCTCTGGGGTGGCCTGGCGACATTGACCGGAATCGTCTCCAATGCGTACTGGCTGATCGTCATTCGCTTCATGCTCGGCGTGGTCGAAGCCGCCGTGATGCCTGCGATGCTGATCTACCTGTGCCATTGGTTCACCCGCGCCGAACGTTCGCGCGCCAACACGTTCCTGATCCTCGGGAACCCGGTGACCATGCTCTGGATGTCGGTGGTGTCGGGCTATCTGGTGCAGCATTACAGCTGGCGCTGGATGTTTATTATCGAAGGCCTACCGGCAGTGCTCTGGGCGTTTATCTGGTGGCGTCTGGCCGATGATCGTCCGGCTCAGGCCAAGTGGCTGACCGACCAGGAAAAACAGGACCTGGAAAGCGCACTGGCGGCTGAACAAGTCGGCATCAAAGCAGTGAAAAACTACGCCGAAGCCTTTCGCTCGCCCAAAGTGATCCTGCTGGCCTTGCAGTTTTTCTGCTGGAGCATTGGCGTCTACGGCTTCGTGCTGTGGCTGCCGTCGATTCTCAAGGCCGGCGCGCAAATGGACATGGTCGAAGCAGGCTGGTTGTCGGCGCTGCCATATCTGGCAGCGGTGATTGGCATGCTGCTGGTGTCGTGGGGCTCGGACAAGCTGCAAAAACGTAAACGCTTCGTCTGGCCACCCCTGCTGATCGCCTCGATTGCCTTTTACGGCTCCTACGCACTGGGCGCCGAACATTTCTGGTGGTCATACACCCTGCTGGTGATCGCCGGGGCCTGCATGTACGCGCCATACGGCCCCTTCTTCGCGATCATCCCGGAGATTCTCCCAGCCAACGTCGCAGGTGGCGCCATGGCATTGATCAACAGCATGGGCGCGCTCGGCTCATTTGGCGGTTCGTACCTGGTGGGTTACCTGAACAGCTCCACCGGATCCCCGGGTGCGTCCTATTTGTTGATGAGCGGCGCGTTGATGCTGTCGGTCGTGCTGACGATTTGCCTCAAGCCTGGCGCCAGTGACCGTGAGCGTCCCGCCGTCGCGTTGAACCGTCGCACCGCGGCCCACCCATGAATTGATGTTGAGATCACTCCGATGAAAAAGCAGGTCGTTCTGTACAAAAAACTCTCGCCGACGTTGATGGCTCGACTGCACGAGCAGACCGAAGTCACGTTGATCAACAACCTCAATGCCGAAGGCCTGGCGCAACTACGTGATGCCCTGCCGCGTGCTAACGGCTTGCTGGGTGCCAGCCTGAAACTGGACGCTACGTTGCTCGATCTGGCGCCTGATCTAGAGGCCATCGCCAGCGTCTCGGTGGGCGTCGACAACTACGACATCGACTACCTGACCGAGCGCCGGATTTTGCTCACTAATACGCCGGATGTGCTCACTGAAACCACCGCCGACACCGGTTTCGCGCTGATCCTGGCAACGGCCCGGCGAGTCGTGGAGTTGGCGAACATGGTTCGCAGCGGTCAGTGGAGTCGCAACATTGGCCCCGCGCATTTCGGTAGCGATGTACACGGCAAGACGTTGGGCATTATTGGCATGGGGCGCATCGGTGAGGCACTCGCCCAACGCGGGCATTTCGGTTTCAACATGCCGGTGATCTACCACAGTCATTCGCCAAAACCTGCGGTAGAGCAGCGCTTCAATGCGCAGTATCGGACCTTGCCCGACCTGTTGCAGCAGGCTGATTTCGTTTGCCTGACCCTGCCGCTCACCGCAGAAACCGAAGGTTTGATCGGCGCAGAGCAATTTGCCCAGATGCGCCCCGACACCATTTTCATCAACATTTCCCGGGGCAAAGTCGTTGATGAAGCGGCGCTGATCGAGGCGCTGCGTTCACGACAGATTCGCGCGGCAGGCCTGGATGTATTCGAACGCGAACCGCTGAACCATGATTCGCCTCTGTTGCAGTTGAGCAATGTGGTGGCGACCCCGCACATCGGTTCGGCAACGCATGAAACACGTGAGGCGATGGCGACCTGTGCGGTGGACAATTTGCTGGCCGCGCTGGCGGGTGAGCGGCCGATGAATTTGGTGAACACGCAGGCGTGGAAGGCTTAAGAAATCAGGCCCGGCGCGCCTCCAGCAAATCCGTCGCGCACAACACAATTCGTTGACAGGCATCCGCGAGTTTCTGTTGATCCACCACCAATCCGAGCCGGATGTGCCCCGCCGCGCTCGGCCCGAACGCCTCACCCGCCAATACCGAAACGCCATACCCGTCGAGTAATCGCTCGGCGAATTGCTGGGCCGATAACCCGGTCTGACGCACATCGACCATCACGAACATGCCACCGTCCGGGCGAATGGCGCGGATGCCCGGACAGTGGTTCAAGCTCTCGCATACAAGGTCGCGACGCTGGCGGTACTCATCGCGCATCAGCGCCACCTCGGGCAAATCTTCATCCAGTGCCAACTGCGCAGCGTTTTGAATGAAATCCGGAATGCCAAACAGCATGCACAATGACAAATGCACCAAATGCTCGGCCATGGGTTTCGGGCCGATCGTCCAGCCCACCCGCCAACCGCTCATGGCGTGGGATTTGGACAGGCTGTTGATGGTCGCGGTGCGCTCGGCCATGCCTGGCAGGCTCGCCGGGCTGATGTGCTCGCCCTCATACAGCAGATCGCTGTAAACCTCGTCGCTGATCAGCCACAAGTCGTGGTGAATACACAGCGATGCGAGTTCTTGCCAGATCATCAGCGACAAATTGGCGCCGCTGGGGTTGTTCGGACTGTTGAGCAAAATGGCGCGGGTCTTGGGAGTGATGCATGCCGCTACATCCGCCGGATCGACCCGAAAGCCGTTTTCCGGGCGAACCGCCACTGGCACCACTGTCGCCCCGCATGCGCCGATCACACCTTCATAGGTCACGTACATCGGCTCGGCGACGATCACCTCATCCCCCGGATCAAGCAGGCATTGCACCACCGAATACACCGCGCATTGAGCACCGGGAAAAATAATCACATGCTCGGCATCCACCACTTGGCCGCTGCGTTGCCGGTGACGACGGGCGATGCTCTCGCGCAAGCCCCGGCTGCCACGTACTTCAGGGTAGTGAGTATCGCCGGCCAGCAGGCTGTCGATGGCTGCCTGGACGATGGGTTTCGGTGTATCGAAATCCGGATCGCCGATCGACAGCAGCAACACATCGACACCCTGTTCGCGCAGTTGCAGCGCTCGGTCATGAATGTGCCACGCCGCCGCTCCGTCACCGGCGATTCGTTTGGTCAAAGCTGAGTAGCGCATGCATTTCTCCAGTCGCGCGGGTTCCAGGCTTCAACCGTATCTCAAATTACCCAGCGTGCCAGCGCCGTTTGAAAAACGACGGACGGAAACGGTTGTGAAACACAGAAAACCAAGCGACTCGAGCACCCTTCTGACCGCTGCCCGGGTGTTGTGATGGGCACATCAATGCCTGATAAAACCCTAAATCAATCAGATAATTACCAGATCGATTGCAGAAAATTCAACTCAGAGATTTCGCCTGCAATGCTAATGATGGTTTGTCGAGTGCGCTTTCTCCAACGTCTTATTAAAGTCGGCAACCTGTAATTTGTGACAGGTTCTTATCTGGCCGTTTCGCGCTATAAGAAATCGTACCTTCAGCCCTGATACGGGAATCTGCAGGACGGCGGTGCGGCACATGCCCTACAGCAATTGTAGGATTATGCCGCGCCCCCGCCGTCAATGATGATGGATCGGAGATCAAATTATGTACCCCACCAACGACCTTCCAGTTCGACCATGGCCCATCCCGATCGAATACCCGGTGCACGAGGCGAAAGAATCCGTGGCGATATCGCTGACGGCCCGGGAAAAAGAAATTTTGCAGTGGAGCGCCTTGGGTAAGTCATCCTGGGAAATCGCGCGGATTATCAGTTGCACCGAAGCAGGTGTGAATTATCACTTTTGCAATATTCGCCGAAAATTCGGCGTGAGGTCGCGCTGGATTGCCATGTTGATGGCGAAAGAACAAGGGTTGATCGAATCGCCTTGAATCAACGTCCTTCAGCGACCTGCGCTTCGTTGCTCCCCCTGTCGAAAAATCTCATGAAGCTGGAATAGACGCTGTATTCACTACCCTTCGACCTCACCCGTGGTACTGACTAGCTCTTAAATGGCTATCGGCGACATCCTGCCTAATGTTGCTCAGGCTCAGAACGCGGTCGAGGTCATCGGTCTTCCACAGTGCACTTAACGACCTCAAGCGATCCTTTCACGCCGCGCACAAGCGCCGACGTTTACTCAGCCCTTCATTAGCGAATGCTTTGCGCACAAACCTTGGCCGTGAAAAACCATCTGTCGGCAAAAGAAAACCGCCATGGGCAAGTCGGACTTGGCCATGGCGCAAGGTGGGTGCAATTATCAAGCGTTAACGGGTTAACGAATCAGAACCCTGGCGTACACAGTAAAATGTTCGGTTCATAGCCGTTTACCGTGAAGTGCCCTGATCTCCTCGATCCTGGCGCTTAAAGCTTTTTCCCTTTCTTTTTCGGTCAATTCGCGTGGTTTTGGCACGTGGGTTCTGGCGGACGACGGTCTTCCTGATTTCGCTGGTCGGGCCTCGACTGTCGAACCCGATGCGCCTGGAACGACAGGATCACTTTTTGCGCGCCTGCTTGAGATTGACTTCACCGCCGCCGGCCCAGTATCACTATCATAATCCGGTGGCGGCTCCTGCGGCGCCGGCGACGGTGCTCTACGGCGTACACGAACGGCTGACTCAGCGGTACCCGGTGTTAGCAAGGCAATATCCCTGGTTAACCTCGAGCGTGCCGCTTGCGAGGGAGATACTTCAGCGCGGCGGTTGAACTTTAAGTTTTCCGCTATCGCCTCGAAGCGCGCGTCAATTGGCCTCAGGGGCGCGGCCTGCGCTGGCACAAAACTCACTCGCCGCGGCATGTGCCCCGTTTCATCCACATTATTTATCGGGTCCCCCTCGCAATAGGCATAAGCATTGATCCCGCCCACACCAAACGGACTCAGACTGTCCGGACTGAAAAACACCATCAGCGACGGACTGAACTGCCGATAACCATTGCCCAGCATGTAGCAATTGGTCTTGAGTTCCTTGACTTCACCGTTGTAGCCCACCTGCGAGTTGACCGGATGTTCACCCGTGCGATGCCCATAGGCCGTGTAGTTGATGGAGTTCACGCCACCATTGGCGACTTCACTGATCAAGCTGCTACTGGCATCACTGACCAGCATCAACGACTTTGGGTCAGCACCTGCCTGGTGCTCGACGAGCACAACTCCATCGCCACGCATGAAGGTGCTGCTGTTAGCCCCTTTGATCTGATTGGCCAGTTCGCCATCACGATAAAAGCGCCGCTCTGCGCCATCACCGTCATCAAGCCCGGACAACGTGTCCAGCGGGTCGTAGTTATAAGTCCCCGATTCTCCACCCGGCGAGGCACTGACATGAATCAAGCGGCCCAAGGTGTCGTATTCCAGAACGCGGTTTTCTTCATCCCGAGTCATGTGGCCGTCAGCGTTGTACGCGAGTTCGATGACCGCAGGATATCCGTCACCCGACGCTGAGTTGGTTACTTTAGTCAGCTGCGCGGGGTCGACCCCCGTGTAACTGTAGACAGCGATATTGGTACTGTTGGTATCGCCCGTGCTGCGATAGGTGGTAGTCACGCGGATCAGGTTATCAATCACATCGAATCTGAACAGCTGGCTGACAATGGCCTTGCCATAAGGGTCTACCGGCGGCTGGCTGCCTTGGCATTGATAAAGCACCAGGCGTCCACGGGGATCGTAATCATAGGTTTCATCGCGCAACAACGTCCCGCCCGTCCGCAGCGTTCGACGAACCAGTAAATCGACCTCGTTATAGACCTGATTCAAATCCTGCTCGACGCCATCCAGGTCAAAAGTCCGTTTTGTCTCACGTCCCAATCCATCGTGTTCCAGAGTGATTGTCACCTGTTGGCCGCTGGCGCTGTCTTGAGTGTTGATCGTGCTCGACTGCCCGAGGCTATCAAAGGTAAAGCTCGAAGACGTGGTGCCCAAGCGGGTATGTTCCAGGCGACCCGCGGTGTCATAGGTGTACGTCTGAACCTGCTGCAGTACATCGGTGTACCGGGCTGACCAGGTTTGCCGGTATTGCGCAGCGCGCAACGGGTTGTCCGCGTCTTGACGCTCTTCGTATACCGGGCGGCTGAGTCCATCGACAAGGCTTCTTGTTTTCACCCCTTTAACATCGATCACCACTTGACTCGCCTGCTGCCCATCTTGTGATGTCAGGAAATACTCATACCAACGCGTAGCTTCGAACTCTACTTCGTCAGGGGCAACGGTTTCACTGAGTAAGGCGTTCCGATAGGCTTTTTATTCCAATACACCTGGAGGACATCACCAGCAGTCAGAGGATCATAAAGTGTGATCTTGGCGACGATGGGCTTGTTCTCATCACTGGCGATCAACACGTTTGGCGTGTCGCTCTCACCCAGCACCTCCAGCTGATGAAGGCTCGGGTTGCCTGGCTCTGGATTTGGGTTCACCGGGCCTGTCATGGAGAAATCGACGAGGACATCGTCGGACGCCCCACCCAACGCCACTGAGCCACGGTACAACGTGTACTCGACAGAGGTTAAGACTGGTAAAACGGCGGCTCCGTACACATCCCTCATGTGCGCCCAATCGACTGCAACGCTCATTCGGCTGGGAGGGTTGGAACCCACGGGGGTGCGGTAAGACAGTTCCTTCCCGCCCCAGATGATCGCTATCTGGTCGGTAGGTTTAGCATGCAAAATTCTTTGAAACTCGACAAATACGCCTTGCAGGGCGTCGGCTCGGGTCACTTGACCATCATCCGCCTCGGGCACGTTCAGTGCCGGGTATGGCATCGGGGGAAACTCACCGATTGCGACCGGAATCACGTCATATTGCGAAATTCGACTGCGGTTCAGGGCCTTGTCGAAAACGGTATAAACAGCGCAGAAGTTGCCATCGCCTAATGACCGGATGAGCGCGACCGGGATCTTCACCACCCGGTCAGTCCCCAGCGTGACCACAGCGATGGGCACGATGTCATCGGGATCTTCGGGCACGGAATCCTTGATCCATGCAAATGCGACCAAATCGCCTGGCGCTGCACCGGTCCATACCGGGACGACACATTCGACATCGGTTCCCGTCAGATTAGCGTCTGTAAAGGGTGGGGTGATCGTATAGGTGAGCTTCCCAGGCGCAGCAGTGCCATTGGGAGGGACTTTGTCGATGAAAACCAGGACGTCGTCGGAATAACCTTTGGTGCCAAGGTAGTTCTCATGCTCATAGCGCATGTTGAATGCGCCTTCATTTTCGTCTTTCAACAAAAATTCGGAGGGAATGGTGATTTTGACGGGAAGATCGGTTGTACCAGGGACGTAGTCGGCCTTCACTACATCTACATAATTGGCACCGCCCGGAGCGGCGAATTGGAGCGTGATCGTTTCATAGTCGTCTGGATCCGTTGGAATAGTCTGCCAACGCGGGACTTCCAGTGTGACCCCAGTATCAAGCGCAGCCCTTGGAAACAATCCTTCCGGTAGTCCAGGCAGTGTCACCGCGCTGATGTCCGGAGCGGGAAACGATCCCGGATCGGCCCGCCCGGGTACCCGTTGGCTCCAGGAGGGAAGTTTTTGTTTTCTGCCGTCACTTGCCATGTTATCGCTCTCCAACTCGTATCGTTTTAGCCACTGCACATTCAATGACTATCAAGTCTGTTGGCAGGTCGATACGGTCGGGAACGGCAACACTCATCCCCTCGCTCTGCGGGACCACTAAGGCCTTGAGCGAATTAAGCAACAGTTATTCGAATCGCGATACTGTCAGAGATGACAGGTGGTTGTGCATACAGTAGTGGCCACCCCCCCTAAAAAAGACATGGCATTTTTACTCAGTCTCCGAGAGCAACTCGCCAGACTCGCGCCAGATCACCTGCCCGTTCACGCAACAGACGTGGTGCATCGGCGCACGCTTGCGCAAGCGTCATCGGGCCAGAAGTCAGGGCAAACGCGGCATCGACGCCATGCTGATACATCTGCTGGTATCCATCCCCCAAGGTGCCTGCGATAACAATGACCGGAACCGCATGTTGTTTAGCGATCGTTGCGACACCAAATGGCGTTTTGCCGCGCAGGGTTTGCGAATCGAAACGACCTTCACCGGTAATCACAAGATTGGCATTTTTGATCGCATCGTCCAGGCCAACCAACTCCGCGACCACTTCAACCCCAGCCTTGAATTGCGCGCCGAGAAACGCCTTGGCGGCAAACCCCAAACCACCGGCCGCACCGCTACCCGGTTCATCGCGCACGTCTTTGTTCAAGGCTCGCGCGCAGTGTTCGGCAAAGTGTCCAAGCGAGTGATCCAATTGCTGGACCTGCTCGGGTGAAGCGCCTTTTTGCGGGCCGAAAATAGCCGACGCACCGTGAGGACCGCACAGTGGATTGTTGACGTCGGCGGCGATGTCGAAACGTACTTGGGTCAGGCGCGGATCGATGCCACACAGATCAATTTTGGCCAGTTGCGCCAAGGCCAGTCCACCGGGTGCCAGGACCTGATCGTGAGCATCGAGCAACGTCACGCCCAAGGCCTGCATCGCCCCTGCACCGCCGTCATTGGTGGCACTGCCGCCAATTGCCAGAATGATTCGCTGCGCACCGGCATCGAGTGCTGCCCGAATCAATTCACCGGTGCCAAAGGTGCTGCTGATGCAGGCATCGCGCTGATCGAGCGGCACCAATTGCAAACCGCTGGCCTCGGCCATTTCTATGATCGCGGTGTGGCTTTGGGGCAGCCATCCCCACGCGGCATCGACTGTTTTGCCCAGCGGCCCGCGCACGTGATTACGGCGCAGTTCGCCATCGCACGCGGCCAGAATCGCCTCGACCGTCCCTTCCCCACCATCGGCCATTGGGCATTTGATCAACTGCGCATCGGGCCAGACGTCAGCCAACCCGAGGGCAATGGCATCCGCCACGCCTTGAGCACTCAGGCTGTCCTTGAACGAATCGGGGGCTATGACGATTTTCATGCGAATTCTCCAGTTCCAATAGCCTCATGCTGCCAGCAGGCATGAACAATAACGCCAGTCCGCTGCACAAGCGGCGATGGCGTTTATTGTTCATTTTCACAAACACACAGAAACCGGCGTGCCGGTGATGGCGTTAGAGCAGACCTGTAGGAAACCGGCGTGCCGGTGATGGCGATCTCGCGGCCGCCATCGCTGGCAAGCCAGGCTCCTACAGGTCGGTGGTGATTCCCGGATTTATGCCGTAACGCAAACCCGTAGGAAACCGGCGTGCCGGTGATGGCGATCTCGCGGCCGCCATCGCTGGCAAGCCAGGCTCCTACGGACTCGCGGTGAATCCCAGATTTATACCGTTAACGCAAACCCGTAGGAAACTGACTTGCCGGTGATGGCGATCTCGCGGCCGCCATCGCTGGCAAGCCAGGCTCCTACAGGTCGGTGGTGAATCCCGGATTTATGCCGTAACGCAAACCTGTAGGAAACCGGCTTGCCGGTGATGGCGATCTCGCGGCCGCCATCGCTGGCAAGCCAGGCTCCTACAGGTCGGTGGTGATTCCCGGATTTATACCGTTAACGCAAACCCGTAGGAAACCGGCTTGCCGGTGATGGCGATGCTGAAAACGCCATCGCTGGCATGCCAGCCTCCTACGGATTGAAGGTGAGTGCGGTTAAATCACGAAGCGCGACACCATCGCATTCAAATCCACCGCCAGGCGCGACAGTTCGTGGGAGGCGGCGCTGGTCTGGTTGGCACCTGCGGCAGACTGGGTTGCCAGATCGCGAATATTGACCAGGTTACGGTCCACTTCGCGCGACACCTGGGCCTGTTCTTCGGAGGCGCTGGCGATCACCAGGTTACGTTCGTTGATCATATGAATCGACTGGGTGATCTGCTCCAGCGCGACACCTGCAGCGCGGGCCATTTCCAGTGTGGACTGGGTGCGTTGATTGCTTTGCTGCATCGACGACACGGCGTCCCCGGTGCCGCTCTGGATACCGGCGACCATTTTTTCGATTTCCTGGGTCGATTGCGCCGTGCGGTGTGCAAGCGCCCGAACCTCGTCCGCCACCACCGCAAAACCGCGCCCTGCTTCACCGGCACGAGCAGCTTCAATCGCAGCGTTCAATGCCAACAGGTTGGTTTGTTCGGCGATGGCCCGAATTACATCCAGAACCTTGCCGATGTCACGGCCCTGTGCGGCCAAGCCTTCAATCATCACCGAAGTAGCTTGCACGTCTTGGGTCATGGTCTGGATCGCCCCGACAGTCTCCACCACCCGATCACGCCCTTCGCGAGCAGCCTGTGTCGACTGGCTGGAAGCCTCGGAAGTCGATACCGCATTGCGCGCCACTTCTTCTACCGCAGCGGTCATTTCGTTAACCGCGGTGGCAGCCTGTTCGATCTCGTTGTTCTGCTGCTGCAAGCCGCGAGACGCCTCTTCGGTGACCGTGCTCAATTCTTCGGCGGCAGCCCCCAGTTGCGTGGCAGAACCTGCGATTTGCTCAATGGTTTTACGCAGGTTGCCTTGCATCACCGACAAGGCAGTCAACAGCCGTGCCGGTTCGTCTTTACCGTCGATTTCGATAGTTTTGGTCAGGTTGCCGCCAGCAATGGTTTCAGCCGCCAGCACCGCACGGTTCAACGGGGTGACAATGCTGCGTGTCAACAACCAGGCCAGCAGCACGGTGGCCAGCGCGGCAATTACCGAGACCACGATAATGCCGTTGGTGGCAAAGGCATATTGATCGCTGGACTCTTCATCGGCAGCGGTGGCATCGGCTTTGTTGATGGCGATCAACTGGTTGAGTTGCTCGCCCATTCGGTCGGTGCCGTCCTTGATCCGTGTATTGATCAAGGTGCGCATGTCATCAACCTTGTTCTGCCGCGACAGGTCCATCATTTCGCGCTGCGCTTGCAGGTAGCTGTCGAGTGTGGCGGCGAACGTCTTGTACAGCGCAGCCTCTTCACTACCGGCCGGCAATGCGGCGTAACTGGCCTGTGCCTGCTTGACCTTGTCCACCAGCACGACAATGCGCGAATCGGCTTCCTGCAAACTCGCCGCATCGCGGTTGGTCAGAATCCGAAACGAGAGAATACGCAGCCGCAGGACGTTTTCAGTCAGGTTACCCAGAAAACCGACACTCGGTAATTGGTTACTTTCCATGTCGACCGACACTTGGCGAATGATCGACATGCGGTTTACCGCAAACACACCCAGCACGATAACCATCAAAGCGATGAAGGCAAAACCCAGGAAAGCACGCGGTGCGATGTTCAGATTACGCAGTGACATAGGACGGTTCTCGGAGTAGGTAAGGCTGCGAGCATCCATGCTGTGATCGCTGCAGTTGGGCCTGGCGTCACCGTTGAATCATCTCTGTGTGCGCCTGATCACGTTATCGGCGAACTTTAGATTTTGTGCAGGTAAAGCTGAAATATATTTCAAAGCATTGCGATTGCTTCAAGCCTGAAACACTCAACCCTGCTGAGCGTCACTTTGCGGCAGCAATTGCACACCCAGATACAGCGCCAACATGCCGTCCAGCCTTAACGGATCGACCCCACTGAGCTCGGCAATCCGCTCCATTCGATAACGCAAACTGTTGCGATGGATACCCAACGCGTCCGCGCAGGCCTGGCTTTGGCCGTCGTGGTCACACCAACTGCGCAACGTGGCCAACAGTTGACCGTTACCGTCCTTGGCGATCACCTTGCGCAGCGGCTTGAGCAATTCGTCCAGCGCATCGTCGTTGCGATGGCGCCAGAGCATCACCGGCAACCGATATCGGTTCAACGTCAGCAAACGCGAGCCGGGCAACAGATCGCGCCCATACGCCAGCAAGTCGCCGACGCGTCGATAGCAGCGACGCAACCCGGCCAACCCATCAGCCTGCCCGCCCACCGCCAGACGCAGAATGTTCCAGCCCACACCATCAAGTTTTTCCAACAGCCGATCATTCTCGATTACCTGGCTGGCTGGTCGGCACCACAATAAGGATGACTTCGCCGAACTCACGCACCAACTGTCCGGATAACGCGAGGTAAGCCAGGCGCTGAGTGCCTCGACGGTTTGTCCCGGCCCGTGTTCTGTGCCCAGTTCAAACAGGTACGGCACGCGGGTCATCTGCGGCTTGAGGCCCAATTGCTGCGCTTCATCGATCAGCCGCGGCGACTCCCCCGCTTCGCTCAGCAGCAGCGCCAGCAAATCATCGCAACGCTGGCGTCGCCATTGCTGCTCGGCTTGTTGGTTGCGCTGGCCTACCAGCATTTCGGCGGTCATGCGCACCAGCTCAGCGTAGGTGCGCAAGAGTTCGGGCTCGCCGGTGATACCCAGCACGCCGATCAAGCGCTGGTCCAGCAAGAGCGGCAAGTTGATGCCGGGCTGTACGCCCTTGAGGTGGATGGCAGTTTGCGCGTCGATCTCCACCACACGTCCGTTGGCCAATACCAGTTGCGCACCTTCATGCCGCGTGTTGACGCGCTCTGGCTCGCCACTGCCTAGAATCAAACCCTGACTGTCCATGACGTTGACGTTGTACGGCAAAATGGCCATCGCCCGGTCGACGATATCCTGCGCCAGGTCGTGATCGAGTTCGAACATAAAGGGCTCCTTGAGAACGTGATGAAGCAGGTTGTTCACCCGCACAGGCCTTGGCTGAAAAGCCTGTGCTCAGGCACAAAGACAATGGCCTGGGCAGTGGCCGAGACTCACTGGGCGATCAACGTTAACCTTGCATCGCAAAAAATCATAATAAAGAGAGATTCAGCCATGTCACAGAGCGCCGCAGCTATCCAGGCTATCGCTGACGATAAAAACGCCGTCTACAAACGCATTACCCTGCGTTTGATCCCCTTCATCTTTATCTGCTACCTGTTCAACTACCTCGACCGGGTGAACGTTGGCTTTGCCAAATTGCAGATGCTCGACGCGCTGAAGTTCAGCGAAACCGTGTACGGCCTCGGTGCCGGGATTTTCTTTATCGGCTACGTGCTGTGCGGCGTACCCAGCAACCTGGCGCTGACCAAATTCGGCCCTCGACGCTGGATCGCCTTGATGATGATCGTCTGGGGCACGCTGTCGACCTGCCTGCTGTTCGTCACCACGCCGACCGGGTTCTATACCTTGCGCCTGTTCACCGGTGCCGCTGAAGCCGGGTTCTTCCCAGGCGTGGTGTTGTACCTCTCGCAGTGGTTCCCGACGTTCCGCCGTGGCCGCATCATGGCGTTGTTCATGTCGGCGATCCCGGTGTCCGGCCTGCTCGGCAGCCCGTTTTCGGGCTGGATCCTCAACCACTTCGCAGCGGGGCAAGGTGGCCTGGCCGGCTGGCAGTGGATGTTCCTGCTGCAGGGCATTCCTACCGTCATTCTCGGTGTGTTGGCTTATTTCCTGCTGAGCGACAGCTTCGCCCATGCCAAGTGGCTGACGCCTCACGAGCGCTCGGTGCTTGAGGCCGATCAGGCAGAAGACCTGGCCAACAAACCAAAAACCACCACTGATTCGCTCACTGCGGTGTTCAAGAATCCAGCGATCTGGGCCTTCGGCCTGATCTACTTCTGCATCCAGAGCGGTGTGTACGCGATCAACTTCTGGCTGCCATCGATCATCAAGAACCTGGGCTTCAGCGACAACCTGGTGATTGGCTGGTTGAGTGCGATTCCGTATTTGCTGGCGGCGGTGTTCATGCTGCTGGTCGGCCGCTCCGCCGATTTGCGCAAAGAGCGGCGCTGGCATTTGGTGGTACCGATGTTGATGGGCGCTGTCGGTCTGCTGATTGCGGTGAATTTCGCCACCACGCCGGCCATCGCCATCCTCGGTCTGACCATCGCCACCATGGGCGCCCTCACCGGTTTGCCGATGTTCTGGCCCGTGCCGACCGCGCTGCTCAGTGCCGGCGCTGCTGCAGGCGGCTTGGCGTTGATCAATTCGATGGGGCAAATGGCCGGTTTCCTCAGCCCCTATCTGGTGGGTTGGGTCAAGGACAGCACGGGCTCGACCGATGCAGCGTTGTACTTGCTGGCAGGCGTGATTGTTTGCGGCAGCGTGCTCGCATTGCGCATGACTCGCACGTTAAGGGTGTAGCTGTTTACAACGTTAATTAGCGCGACTACAGGGCAAGTAGAGGTTTCTTACCTGACCTGTAGTCGACACCTACATAAACCACCGAGGCGAGCGGCTAGTCTGGCGTTGCCTCCACTATCGCAAGTTGGAACAAACCACTTCGAAGAGGTCATCACACACCCAACAAGGATGAAGGACAGTGATTAAACTTTCGGTACTAAACTATGCAGCCTGTTTTACGTTGGGCTGCTTGCCCATTCTGGCCAATGCCGCAACACCCGAGGCATCGCCAAATACTACCCAATCCGCTGCCAAACCGTTCTCGGTGTCCTGCAAAAGCGAGGACTTTCGGGGCGAAGCAAAAGGCATTTTCTACGACTACGGTTTTCACAAAAGTGTTTACCTGAAGGAATACCGAATCACCAAAACCGGGGGTTCGAACCGTCATCAGGCCAACGTCAACATGACCGTTGCCGATTTCAATGGCAAAGGCAGCAAGAAACACAACTCGACGGATTCAATGAAACAAGACGGGCAATGGCATGCAATTAACTTGCACGTAGAAGCCCCGTGGCGTTATTCGCAGGTTCGCGTTGAGATTATTTTCGACAAGTCCGGCGCTGACACCAAGTGCACCAGCCGCGTCAACATTTAAAGCCTGACGACAAAATCGTTCAATCTATCTGAGCCTCGTGGCAGACCTCTCGCGAATGTGTTTGCCACGTGCGGTTGTTCTGGTATTTGATTGAGCCTTTCCCTTCGGTAAAAGGATGTCGTCATGAGCTACCGCACGCTGGGTGATTCGGGCCTTCAGGTTTCCACGCTGACGTTGGGCACGATGATGTTTGGCGAACAGACCAGCACTGAAGATTCGTTACGGATCATCGACAAGGCCTGGGACCAGGGTATCAATTTCATCGACACCGCCGACGTCTACACCCAGGGCCGCTCCGAGGAAATCGTCGGCGAGGCGATTGCCGGCAACCGCCATGAATGGGTGCTGGCAACCAAGGTCGGCTTCGGTCCGGTCGATGGCGTGCCAAACCGCAGTGGCCTCAGCCGCAAACACATCTTCAATGGCATCGACGCCAGCCTGACGCGTCTCGGCACGGACTATGTCGACATCTATTACTTGCACCGCGAAGACCACAGCACACCACTGGAGGTGACAGTTTCGGCAATCGGCGACCTGATTCGTCAGGGCAAAATTCGCTATTGGGGCCTGTCGAACTATCGCGGCTGGCGCATCGCCGAAGTCATACGTGTGGCGGACAAGCTTGGCGTCGACCGGCCCGTTATCAGTCAGCCGCTGTACAACATCGTCAACCGTCAGGCGGAAACCGAACAAATCACCGCCGCGCAAAGCTATGGCCTTGGCGTAGTGCCTTACAGCCCGTTGGCGCGTGGTGTGCTCAGCGGCAAATATGCTCCGGATGCCAAGCCCGACGCCAACAGCCGTGCCGGGCGCGCCGACAAGCGCATTCTGGAAACTGAATGGCGCGTCGAATCCCTGCGCATCGCCCAGCAGATCCAGCAATACACCCAAGGTCGCGGCGTGGGCATCGTCGAGTTTGCAATTGCCTGGGTGTTGAACAATAGCGCGGTGACCTCGGCCATTGTCGGGCCACGCACGGAGGAGCAATGGGACGCTTATACCAAGGCGCAGGCTGTGCAGATCACGGCGCAGGATGAAGCGTTCATTGATTCGCTGGTGACACCGGGGCATGCGTCGACGCCGGGGGTTCAATGACGTCAGTCACTTTGTGTCGGGGCGTAAACCGCACAGGGGCTGAGATTTTTCGCGAGCAGGCTCGCTCCCACAGGGGAATGTATTCAATGAGGGGAACAACTCTGTTCTTCCACACGAAATAGTTCTACGTGGGAGCGAGCTCGCTCGCGAAAACGCTGGATGTTGATCGATTGGTCAATATCAGGCACAAAAACCACGTATCCTCCGCCACCCGTTTCACGTTCAACCTCGCGAGGACAGCTTGTCTAAAGGTATCGCTTTATCGGTCACGGCCTCGGTGCTGTTCGCCGTGATGTACTACTACACCTCGTTGCTCACCCCGTTGAGCGGCGTAGAAATCTTCGGCTGGCGGATGCTGCTGACGGTGCCGTGCATGACCGTTTACATGGTGGTTTCCGGTGAATGGAAACGTGTGATCGAGATTATCCGGCGCTTTGCTGCCAAACCGAAATTGATTGCCGGCCTGGTGATCTCCTCTGCCCTGCTCGGCGTGCAACTCTGGCTGTTCATGTGGGCGCCGCTCAACGGCTATAGCCTGGATGTGTCGCTGGGCTACTTCCTGCTGCCGCTGACCATGGTCCTGACCGGGCGGATCGCCTTTGGTGAGCGCCTCTCCTACTTCCAAAAGATCGCCGCCGGTTTGGCGACGCTCGGCGTCATCAACGAGTTGTATCAGGTGGGAGGCTTTTCCTGGGCGACCCTGCTGGTGTGCATTGGCTACCCAACCTACTTCGTTCTGCGCAAACGTCTGGTGACCGATAACCTGGGCGGTTTGTGGCTGGACATGGCACTGACGCTGCCCTTGGCCTTCTGGTTCGTACAGAGTGGCGAGCAAGGTTTCCAGGTGTTTGATCAACATCCGTGGCTGTCACTGTTGATCCCGATACTGGGGGTCATCAGCGCCTCGGCGCTGGTGGTCTACATCATCGCCAGCCGATTGCTGCCCTTTAGCCTGTTCGGGCTGTTGAGCTATGTCGAACCGGTGCTGTTGCTTGGCGTTGCGTTGCTGCTGGGCGAGAGCATCAAATCCGGGGAGTGGTTGACGTATATTCCGATATGGCTGGCCGTGGTCGTATTGATGTTTGAAGGGTTCAAGCACCTGGTTCGGCAGCGAAAAAAATCAGTTTGAATGCAACATGAAAAAACCCGGCCAGCATTGCTGCTGACCGGGTTTTTCTACACTTGAAGCGACTTATTCGGCGGTCAGCACGCCCCGACGAACCTGGTCGCGCTCGATCGATTCGAACAATGCCTTGAAGTTGCCTTCGCCAAACCCGTCATCGCCCTTGCGCTGGATGAACTCGAAGAACACCGGGCCCATCAGGGTTTCCGAGAAGATCTGCAGCAGCAAACGCTTGTCGCCAGGCTCAGACGAACCGTCCAGCAAAATGCCCCGCGATTGCAGCTGTTCGACCGGCTCGCCGTGGTTCGGCAAACGGCCTTCAAGCATCTCGTAATAGGTTTCTGGCGGTGCCGTCATGAAGCGCATGCCGATTTTCTTCAGGCGATCCCAAGTGCTGATCAGGTCATCGCACAGGAAAGCGACGTGCTGAATGCCTTCGCCGTTGAACTGCATCAGGAACTCTTCGATCTGACCCGCACCTTTCGACGACTCTTCGTTCAGCGGGATACGGATCATGCCATCCGGTGCGGTCATGGCTTTGGACGTCAGGCCGGTGTATTCGCCCTTGATGTCGAAATAACGAATCTCGCGGAAATTGAACAGCTTCTCGTAGAAGTTGGCCCAGTAGGCCATGCGCCCGCGATACACGTTATGCGTCAGGTGATCGATGATTTTAAGGCCTGCACCCGCCGGATTGCGGTCAACACCCTCGATGAACACGAAGTCGATGTCGTAGATGGAACTGCCTTCGCCGAAGCGGTCGATCAGGTACAACGGCGCGCCACCGATACCTTTGATCGCTGGCAAGTGCAGTTCCATCGGGCCGGTTTCGATATGGATCGGCTGCGCACCGAGTTCCAGCGCACGCTTGTAAGCCTTTTGCGAATCCTTGACCCGGAACGCCATGCCGCACACCGACGGGCCGTGTTCGGCCGCGAAATAGGAAGCGACGCTGTTGGGTTCGTTGTTGAGGATCAGGTTGATCTCGCCCTGACGGTACAAATGCACGTCTTTGGAGCGATGGGTCGCGACTTTCGTGAAGCCCATGATCTCGAAAATCGGCTCCAGGGTGTTCGGGGTTGGCGATGCGAATTCAATGAACTCAAAGCCCATCAGGCCCATTGGGTTTTCGTATAAATCTGCCATTTTGGCGCCTCATCATTTTTATCAATTAACCAGGGTTAGTTGCTAGCAATGCTGAGAACGGCGGGTGGCGCGCAGGAGATGCCCCTCACGCTGCGGGCGAGAAAGTCACCGTAGATCAATTGGAACCCATAAATCTTCATTGTCGACCCAAGGCTGATGCGGGCGAGGCTTCTGCTGCCAGAAGACGATTATTCTTGTATGCGTAACCGGATTCTACACAGCGTAAATACTTTTGTCCGCCTTCTGTATCAAATCCCCTTTGCCCCTACTCGCGCAAGGGCTTTATTGCTCAACATGATCCCCGCCACAATCAATCCGCCACCCAGGCACATCGGCAACGTCAGCGGCTCACCCAGCAACACCGCGCCCAATACGACTGCGGTCAGCGGGTTGAGGGCGATGAACACGCCGCTGCGTGTTGCGCCGATTTTGCGCAACCCGTCGTAATAACCAATGTAGGCCACCGCCGAACCCAAAACGCCCAGGTACAACAAACTCAACCATTGACGCGGCCCCAGTTCCAGTATGGCCGCAGCACTCACCTCACCCCGCATGGCACAGGTCAGCCAAAGCATCAGGGTGCCGAGCAAAATTGAATACAACACAGTTTGCAAAGGCCCCAACGACTGGTTCAGGTCGTTTGAAAACAGCGAATAAACACCCCAGCCGAGCACACATCCGAGTATCAACAGGTCGCCTATCCACGCCTCGCTACTGCCTAGCAGCACTTGAGGGTTGCGACTGACGATAACCACACCCGCCCCGGCAATGCACAACGCGATACCGATGACTTTGGCTCGGCTTAAACGCTCCTTGAACAGCAGCCATGACGCCAATCCGATCGCCGCCGGGTTCAGCGCAACAATCAACGAGGCGCGGGATGCGTTGATGTAGTGCAGCCCATAGAAGAAACACAGGTTGTAGAAAAAGATCCCGAAAAAACCCAGCAACGCCAGCCGCAGCCATTGTCTGGGACGAGGCCATATCAGTGGCACTCGCGCCAAAAACACATAAAGCAGCAGCGCCATACTGGCGAGCAGGAATCGCAAACTGGCGGCGAGCAGTGGGCTGAGACTGTCCGCCAGATACCGACCGGCGACAAAGGTGCCGCCCCAAATCATGGTGACACCCGCCAGTTTTAAATAAACCGGCAGGTCGCGAGTTGGATATTGCGCATCAGACATCATGGATGTTGGGCACCACGTCAGAAGAGATGACGTATGATTTAGCTAATGCCTAGTCATCGTAAAATGAGCAATTACTCATGACCCTGACCCAACTCGACATTTTTTCACTGGTTGCCGAACTGCGTGGCTTCACCGCTGCCGCCAATCGCCTGGGCATTTCGCAATCTGCTGTTTCGCACGCCATCAAGGCGCTGGAGTCGGAATTGGGTGTGGATTTGCTGTGCCGTCATTCGTCGCAAGTGGAACTCAGCGACATCGGCCAGCAACTCCTGCTGCGAGCGCGGGCGATGCTGGGGTTGGCGAATACGATGCGCCAGGAAGCGGCGGATGCTCGGGGCATGAAGCGCGGTACGCTGCGCATTGGCTCGTTCGGTCCGACGTCGTCAACCAGGCTATTGCCGCAGATTCTGCAGCATTATCGGGCTGCTCACCCCGGCATCGAAGTGCACATTGATGAAGGACCGGACCGACAGGTCATTCAATGGCTGGAAGAGCGCCGCATTGACATTGGATTCGTGGTCTTGCCCGAAGAGCGTTTCGATACGTTCGCCCTGATCGAAGATCAGATGGTCGCGCTGGTGCCTGCCGGGCATGCGCTGGCCGATCGCGACAGCGTGAGGTTGAGCGAGTTGTGCCACGATCCTTTCGTACTGACCGAGGCAGGCTCTTCAGAACTGGTTTCAAGGATGTTCAGCAGCGCCCGGCTCACACCCAACATCCGGTTTCGGTGCTCGCAATTGCTTAGCACCCTGGACATCGTCAATCGGGGGGAAGCAGTGACGGTGGTGGCCGAGGGCTCATTGCCTGACACCATTGACAGTGGTTACGTGAAAAGAAGATTGTCGCCAGCGATCACGCGTCAAGTCGCCCTGGCCGTCCTCGACAAATCTCACGCCTCCCCCGCTGCATTGGCCTTTATCAAACTGGCGACCGCCATGACCTATGGTTAGTCAGCGCAAGCACCGTTAGCCAACTATGATGGCCTTAACCCAAACTCTTTTTGCGAAGCCTGGCGCTTGGTCGGCCTGACTGCACTAGGAGCCCACTGAATGTTGACAGGCCCCACGAATGCCGTTGAGTGTGAAAAATCGTCGCAAACGCGGCGCCAGAATCGCCGTGACCCTGTTGAGTGGATTACTGCCGATACTGCTCGGTTTAGCCATTCTTTATGTGCAAGCAGAACGAGCCCTCGAGCACAGCAGCCAATTGACTGCAGAAGAGGCCATTCGCCAGTTCGACCTGATGCTGGAAAACACCGCTCAGGCGGCGCGTGAACTGCTGCCATTGGCGGGGCAAGACTGCAACGACATCGAATTGGCCTTACGCGAACAAGTAACCCGTCGCCCGTTTGTGCGCTCGACCAACATGGTGTGGGACGACGCCATCTATTGCAGCTCATTGTTCGGTAACTACCGCGAAAAAATCAGCCCGGGCGATTACACCAAAGGCCAGTTGCTGCTGATGAAAGGCAATCCGATAACGCCGGAAACCGCACTACTGATTTATCGATTGAGTGCAGGAAAAAAGGGCGCCATGAGCACCCTCGACGGCTATCACCTGACTAATATGTTGAGGCTGATCGGGCGCAACACGCTGCTGATATTGCAAGTCGGCCCGAGCTGGTTATCCGCCGATGGCCAATTCCATGCAGACGGGTTGCCGGCGATGCCGATGGCGCAAACCAGGCTAGCGTCCGTGCACTTTGCCTATTCCGTTGAAGCGGGTTATCCGGCCGGCGAAACCTGGCGCTACATGAGCCACGAGTACCCGCCGTTGTTCAGCTTGCTGATGTTTTTCGGGGTGATTTCCGGTTCCCTTGGGCATTACCTGCAAAAGCGTGCGACGTCGCCGACGCATGAAATGCATCGAGCGCTGGAGGCCAACGAGTTCATCCCCTACTTTCAGCCGGTGGTTCACGGCGACAGCAAGCAGTGGGCCGGCACTGAAGTATTGATGCGCTGGAACCACCCGAAGGAAGGCTTGGTGCGCCCTGACCTGTTCATTCCTTTTGCTGAACATTCCGGCCTGATCGTGCCAATGACCCGCTCGCTGATGCAGCAAACCGCTGCGTTGCTGGCGCCGGTATCAGCATCGTTTGGCGGGCCGTTTCATGTCGGTTTCAACATTACCGCCAGTCATTGCAAAGACCTTGAACTGGTGAAGGATTGCCAAACGTTTTTGCAAGCCTTCCCACCCGGCGGAATCAGCCTGGTGCTGGAACTGACCGAACGCCAACTGATCGAGCCTACCGCCATCACCCACCAATTGTTCGAGCAACTGCATGCGCTTGGCGTATTGATCGCGATTGACGACTTTGGTACGGGACATTCCAGCCTGGGTTATCTGCGGCAGTTCAACGTGGATTTTCTCAAGATCGACCAAAGCTTTGTCGCAATGATCGGGGTCGACGCCCTGTCGCGGCACATTCTGGACACCATCATCGAGCTGTCGGCCAAGCTTGACCTGGGCATTGTTGCGGAAGGTGTCGAAACAGTAGAACAAAGTGATTATCTGACGGCACACGGCGTGAACTACTTGCAAGGTTATCTCTTCGGACGACCGATGCCGGGTGCTGATTTCATTAATGCATTAAGTGATCATTAACTTTCTGCATAAGCGATGGGGCACCAGGAAGCGCACCAAATTGCATCAAGAGACTCGCTCTTGTTACATGAAGAAAAAGACAGGATTTACTCTTGGGCAATTAACTACTACAATTTTTCATGCCTGTGCAAGATTGACAGGTGAGCCATTATCACCGAGTCGCTTCAAGGCTCTTGGCTTATAGCTTTGTTTGCGGTTGGTATCAGCCAAACACACTATTGGAGTAAAGATATTGTCCAGACTCGCTGAATTTCGTGCCGCTGAAAAGGCCCTTCAAGAACAGCTCAAGCAGCTGGAATCCTTGAAGAACGATGCCGGGCTCAAGAAAGAAATCGAATTCGAAGAAAAGCTCCAGGGGCTGATGAAAACCTACGGCAAAAGCCTGCGTGACATCGTCGCCATCCTCGATCCGAACCCGTCGAAATCCGGCCTGCAACAGTCATCCGCGCCTAAAACCCGCCGCGCTCGCGTGGTCAAGGTTTATCACAACCCGCACACCGGCGAGTTGATTGAAACCAAGGGCGGCAACCACCGTGGCCTGAAAGCCTGGAAAGAACAGTACGGTGCAGCCACCGTCGATTCCTGGTTACGCGGCTAAGCAATCGCGCTGATAAAAAAGCCCTGCACATGCAGGGCTTTTTCTTGGATAGCATCTAAATGCAACGATTGAATTCTACTTGCCGACTAACTTTAGGCTTAATCCCTTTGGCTATCTAAATGGCACGAGTGTGCTGAAACGTGACCCGGAAATCTGAACTAAAGTTTCAAACTGTTACGGGCAGCGGCTATTTCATCCTGACTCGCCTTATACACCTCAGCCTGCCCCGCGTAGGAAAGAACATAAGCCTTGTCGGCATCAACGGCCGCAACCAATGTTTGCGAAAGCACATGACGACCGTTTTGCGTGATGGTGCAGGTAGTTTCCAATGCTTCCAATCGGCTTAAGGTAGACGGGTGGATTTTGTTGCAGACACTTTGATAGCCGCCTTGAAAAAAGTCCTTCTGCACGGACTTGCGCATCTCCAGCAACACCCCCTGCAGATTGACCTGATGGCCGCTTTCCACTTGCGTCATGGTCAACTCCATCACCATCACCGGTGTGCCACCCTCGTCATTTTTTACCGCCCGCTGCCGGGACACTTCAGGCTTGGCGTCATCTTGCGGGATCGCTTCGACTTCCCAGCCCGTTGGCCATGTCACGACGGGCGCATCGGCGCGGGCGTAGCTAACCGCCGAAAGGACGCCCAGCAGGACGAAGGTCAATTTACAGAATCGGATCATTGCACTAAACACTCACGAGTTGACGCCTAAAGTCTGACCCTCGCCCGCTGGTCAGGCAAGAGCCGACGCTTTGGGTTTGGTGATGTCGACTGCCTTGCGTATCATTGTTGCCATACGTTAGCCGCACCCATTTTTGGAGAGCCCATGAGCCTGCACGAACTGAATACCTTCCCGGGCGTCACCGCTCAACCTGACACTGCCACCCAAAAGTTTGTGTTCAACCACACCATGCTGCGGGTTAAGGACATCACCAAATCGCTGGACTTCTACACCCGCGTCCTCGGTTTCTCGCTGGTAGAAAAGCGTGATTTTCCGGAAGCTGAATTCAGCCTCTACTTCCTAGCGCTGGTCGACAAAAACCAGATCCCGGCTGACGCTGCAGCGCGCACCGAATGGATGAAGTCGATCCCTGGCATTCTGGAACTGACCCACAACCACGGCACCGAGAACGACGCAGATTTTGCTTACCACAATGGCAATACCGATCCGCGTGGCTTTGGTCACATCTGCATTTCCGTGCCGGACATCGTGGCTGCCTGCGAGCGCTTCGAAGCGCTGGGCTGTGATTTCCAGAAGCGCTTGAACGACGGACGCATGAAGAGCCTGGCGTTCATCAAGGACCCGGATGCCTACTGGGTCGAGATCATTCAGCCAGCGCCACTGTAATCTTTTGATCCACGCACAAAAAACCCCATGATCGCTCATGGGGTTTTGTGTTTTCAGCGTCGGTGTTTACGCCGGAGCTGAAGAGCGAATCAGGTGATCAAACGCGCTAAGCGAAGCCTTGGCGCCCTCACCCACCGCAATCACGATTTGCTTGTACGGCACGGTAGTCACGTCGCCGGCGGCGAAAATACCTGGCAGTGACGTTTCACCACGGGCATCGACGATGATCTCGCCGCGCGGCGACAACTCGACGGTGCCTTTGAGCCAATCGGTGTTGGGCAACAAACCGATCTGCACAAAAATCCCTTCCAGATCCACAGTCTTGAACTCGCCGCTATTGCGATCCTTGAACACCAGCCCCGTGACTTTCTGACCATCACCTTTGACTTCACTGGTCAGTGCGCTGGTGATGACGTCTACGTTAGGCAAGCTGAACAACTTGCGCTGCAACACGGCGTCGGCGCGCAGCTTGCTGTCAAACTCCAGCAACGTTACGTGGCTGACAATACCGGCCAGGTCGATGGCAGCTTCAACACCCGAGTTACCGCCGCCAATCACCGCCACGCGCTTGCCTTTAAACAGCGGACCGTCGCAGTGCGGACAGAAACAAACGCCTTTGGCTTTGTACTGCTGCTCGCCCGGCACGCCCATTTCACGCCAGCGGGCACCCGTGGCCAGAATCAACGCCTTGGTTTTAAGGCTTGCACCACTTTCAAAGCGCACTTCGTGCAGCTCACCAGGATTTTTTGCCGGGATCAGCGCAGTGGCGCGCTGCAGGTTCATGATGTCCACGTCGTACTGCTTGACGTGCTCTTCCAGGGCGCTGGCCAGTTTCGGCCCTTCGGTTTCCTGAACCGAAATGAAGTTTTCGATGGCCATGGTGTCAAGTACTTGCCCACCAAAACGCTCGGCAGCGACACCGGTGCGAATGCCTTTACGAGCAGCATAAATCGCTGCCGCTGCGCCGGCCGGGCCACCACCGACGATCAGCACATCAAACGCGTCTTTGGCGCTGATCTTCTCGGCCTGACGCTCAATGCCGCTGGTGTCGATCTTGGCGAGAATTTCTTCAAGGCCCATGCGGCCCTGACCGAAGTTCACCCCATTCAGATAAACACTGGGCACGGCCATGACTTGACGCTCATCGACTTCGGCTTGGAACAATGCGCCGTCGATTGCAACGTGCCGAATGTTCGGATTCAGCACGGCCATCAGGTTCAGTGCCTGGACCACGTCCGGGCAGTTCTGGCAAGACAGCGAGAAGTAAGTCTCGAAGCTGAACTCACCCTTGAGCGAGCGAATCTGCTCGATCACTTCAGCACTGGCCTTCGAGGGGTGGCCGCCGACTTGCAGCAACGCCAGCACCAGCGAAGTGAATTCATGGCCCATTGGGATACCGGCAAAACGCAAGCTGATGTCGGCACCGGGGCGGTTGATCGAAAACGATGGTTTGCGTGCATCGTCACCGTTATCGAGCAACGTAATGTGGGTAGAAAGACTGGCAACTTCTTTCAGGAGTTCGAGCATTTCCTGGGATTTCGCACCGTCGTCGAGGGATGCAACGATCTCGATCGGCTGGGTGACCCGTTCCAGGTATGACTTCAACTGGGCTTTAAGATTGGCTTCCAACATACGGGCGATTTCCTTTTGAACATTTAAAAAAAACGCCCGAGCGAATCTCGCCCGGGCGTTTTTGAGGGCGGTGCAGCTTACTTAGGTGCGGAGACCCGCCCTGATGTGTTTCACAGACTTAGATCTTGCCGACCAGGTCCAGCGACGGAGCCAGAGTGGCCTCGCCTTCTTTCCACTTGGCTGGGCACACTTCGCCTGGGTGAGCAGCGACGTACTGAGCAGCCTTGATTTTGCGCAGCAGCTCGGAAGCGTCACGACCAACACCGCCGTCGTTCAGCTCAACGATTTTGATCTGGCCTTCAGGGTTGATCACGAACGTGCCACGGTCAGCCAGACCTGCTTCTTCGATCAGTACGTCGAAGTTGCGCGAGATGGTCAGGGTCGGGTCGCCGATCATGGTGTATTTGATTTTGCCGATGGCTGGCGAAGTGTTGTGCCAGGCAGCGTGAGCAAAGTGGGTGTCGGTTGAAACGCTGTAGATTTCGACGCCCAGTTTCTTGAATTCGGCGTAGTTGTCTGCCAGGTCTTCAAGTTCAGTTGGGCATACGAAGGTGAAGTCGGCTGGGTAGAAGAACACGACAGACCATTTGCCTTTCAGGTCGGCATCAGTCACATCGACAAATTCGCCGTTTTTGAACGCGGTTGCTTTGAACGGTTTAACTTGGCTGTTGATGATAGGCATCGTTGACTCTCCGTCAGGGGTTAAGAAGTTGATGGAATGAATACTACCTATCCAATCGCCCGATGACTCATTGGCAAACCTGATGCTTGCGATTGGTTTTCGCTATTAGGCGACAGTATTAATAGAAGAAAAGATGATTTAGGGCGCTAGCGGTTTTTCGGCGAGGCGCGCCATACCGAGGAAGGGATTGGCGTCGATGTAGCGCATGGCGGACTTCATGTCCTTCCAGCCGACATAACTCATCAGTGATTTGAGGTCCCAACCGCTTTGATGCGCCCACGTCGCAAAGCCGCGCCGCAACGAGTGACTGGTGTAGTGCTCAGCGGCAATCCCCGCGCGCCCAAGCGCTTGGCGCAACAATGGGATCACGCTATTGGCGTGCAGGCCCTCATCGCTCAAATTACCCCAGCGATCAATGCCCCGAAATACCGGCCCCCGCACCAGCTCGGCCTCACGAATCCAGTTGATGTACGCCTGCACCGGGCACAAGCGCTGCAACGCCGGTGTCTGGTAGGTGTGACCGAGGTTGTCGCGGTCACTTTTGGTTCGCGGCAGGAAAACCGTAATCCCCGAACCCTCGGTGGCTTGCACGTGTTCGATCTGCACACGGCACAACTCATCACTGCGAAAGCCACGCCAGAAGCCCAACAAAATCAGTGCGGTGTCACGCCTGGCTCGCAACAGTGCAGGCTGATCATGCTGTGCCTGCGCGGCGCTTGCCTCTTGCGCAAGCCAAGCCACCACTTGCTCCAGGTGCTGAAGCTGTAACGGTTCGGCCTGTTTTTCCTGAGCCGGGTGCAACGCCCGAATACCCTTGAACACTTTGCGCACCACGGGCGCTTTGGTGGGGTCGGCAAAACCCTGGCTGCTGTGCCACTGGGCCAGCGCCGACAAGCGCAACTTCAACGTATTGATCGATAACACTCCGGCGTGCGCTACCAGATACCGCGCAACGCTGTCGGCCGTCGCCGGCAGAAAGCCGCCCCAGCTCACTTCAAAATGTTCAATGGCCGCACGATAGCTGCGACGCGTGTTATCGCGAGTGGCGGCTTGCAGGTAACGGTCCAGCTCGGTCATGGGCTCAGGTCTCGAAAGGCGTACTGCGTTGGCGGGCGACATCTCGCCATGGCGCCTATCACATGGGGTAATACCAGTATATCCCGCCTTAATACCTCACGTATTTTAACTTTTATTGTAGCGTGGTACATTGTGTACTTTAGTGGTATGTACCACAGTACGAAATCGTAGGAGAACACATGGCTCGCGGTGGCATTAACAAAGCAGTGGTTCAAACAGCGCGCAAAGCGATTCTTGCTCGCGGCGAACACCCGAGCATTGATGCGGTACGGATCGAGATGGGCAATACCGGCTCGAAAACAACGATTCATCGGTATTTGAAGGAGCTGGACGAGGGCGTCGAAGCGGTTGCGCCCTCCTCCGAGCCGATTGATGACGAATTGGCCGGATTGGTTTCACGCCTCGCTCAACGCCTCAAGGAGCAGGCTCAGGAGCCTATAGATCAGGCACGCACGCAGTTTGATCAGCAACGAAAAGCGCTGGAACAGCAATTGAAGGAGGCGCAAGACAACCACAGCGAATTGCAGCAGCAATACGAAATTCAGACACTCGCCCTGACCCAGGAATCCGAGGCACTGCACAACACTCTGTCGATGTTGCAGACCGAACAAACCCGCAACGCCGGGTTGAACCAGGCGCTGGCCGACTTCCAATTACGCTTGAAAGACAAGGACGAGCAGATCCGCTCCCTTGAAGAAAAACACCTGCACGCACGCGATGCACTCGAGCATTACCGCAACGCTGTCAAAGAGCAGCGCGAGCAAGAGCAACGGCGCCACGAAGGCCAGGTGCAGCAGGTGCAGATGGAATTGCGCCAGGCACAGCAAAGCGCACTGGTGCGCCAGGATGAGATCACCCAACTGCACCGTGACAACGAACGTTTACTGACAGAGAACCGAGGCACGCTGCGCGAGCTGAACCTTACCCACGAACAGCTCAAGCAGACCCACAGCCGACAGGATCAGCTACTGGAACAGGTCAACCGCATCGACAGCGAGCGCACACTTCTTCAGGAACGGCTGCGCACAGCGCTGCTGGAGAGCAAGTCGCTGGAACAGACCGTCGAGGAACTGTCCCAGGCAAACAAGACACTGGAGATTGATTTACTGAAGACTCAGGCGAGCCTGGAGGAAAACGTGCGCCTGGCCGCTGTCATTGCATCAGCGCCAGGCGCAGCGAAGGCCGATTAGCCGGCGACTGGCGTACGCATGGTGACGAACTCTTCGGCGGCTGTCGGGTGCACGCCGATGGTTTCGTCGAAGTCGCGCTTGGTCGCGCCGGCCTTCAACGCAATCGCCAGGCCCTGAACGATCTCACCCGCGTCCGGGCCGACCATGTGGCAACCCAGCACCTTGTCGGTTTTGGCATCCACCACCAGTTTCATCAGCGTGCGCTCCTGGCAATCGGTCAGGGTCAGCTTCATCGGGCGGAAGCGGCTTTCATAGATCACCACCTCATGCCCGGCATCGCGCGCCTCTTCTTCGGTCAGGCCGACGGTGCCGATGTTGGGCAAACTGAAAACCGCGGTCGGGATCATTTTGTAATCCACCGGACGGTATTGCTCAGGCTTGAACAAGCGACGCGCTATCGCCATGCCCTCAGCCAGCGCCACCGGCGTCAGTTGCACACGCCCGATCACATCGCCTAACGCCAATATCGACGGTTGCGCCGTCTGATACTGCTCATCAACTTCGACAAAGCCTTTTGCGTCGAGTTTGACGTCGGTATTTTCCAGCCCCAGATTGTCCAGCATCGGACGCCGGCCGGTGGCGTAGAACACGCAATCTGCTTCCAGCTGACGGCCATCCTTGAGGGTTGCTTTCAGGCTGCCGTCCGCCAGTTTCTCGATGCGCTCGATGTCGGCATTGAATTGCAGGTTCATCCCACGCTTGGTCAACTCTTCCTGCAGATGCTTGCGCACTGCGCCATCGAAGCCGCGCAGGAACAGGTCACCGCGATACAGCAGCGTAGTTTCAGCGCCCAAGCCATGGAAGATCCCGGCGAATTCAACCGCGATATAACCGCCGCCCACCACCAGAACGCGTTTGGGCAGCTCTTTTAAGAAAAACGCCTGATTGGAGCTGATCGCATGCTCGTGACCTGGCACCTCCGGGATCTGCGGCCAGCCACCGGTGGCAATCAGGATATTTTTGGCGGTGTGACGCTCGCCATTGATCTCGACCGTATGCGGGTCGACAATTTTCGCGTGACCTTCATGCAAGGTCACGCCGCTGTTGACCAGCAGATTGCGATAAATGCCATTCAGGCGATTGATCTCGCGATCCTTGTTGGCGATCAATGTCGCCCAATCGAATTTGGCTTCGCCAAGCGTCCAGCCAAAACCGGACGACTGCTCAAAGTCTTCGGCAAAGTGGGCCCCATAGACCAGCAGTTTTTTCGGCACGCAGCCGACGTTCACGCAAGTACCGCCCAGGTAACGGCTTTCGGCCACTGCCACTTTTGCGCCAAAGCCAGCGGCAAACCGCGCGGCCCGCACACCGCCAGAACCGGCGCCAATCACATAAAGGTCAAAATCATAGGCCATTTCAAATCTCCTCGGCAGGCCAACAGCATACCCGCAGACGTCCGTTGGGCAAGCGCTGCACGTTAATTGGGGGGCGCACAAACGAAAAAGCCACCCGGAGGTGGCTTTCAAATCGACTGGGGCAAACGCTATCAGTAAGCCTTGCCAGTCTTGTAGAAGTTTTCGAAGCAGAAGTTGGTAGCGTCGATGTAGCCCTCAGCACCGCCGCAGTCGAAACGACGACCCTTGAACTTGTAGGCCATTACACAACCGTTCTGGGCCTGCTTCATCAGGGCGTCGGTGATCTGGATTTCGCCGCCCTTGCCTGGCTCGGTTTGTTCGATCAGGTCGAAGATGTCCGGGGTCAGGATGTAACGACCGATGATGGCGAGGTTGGACGGTGCATCTTCAGGCTTTGGCTTCTCGACCATGCTGTGCACACGGTAAATGTCGTCGCGAATCATCTCGCCGGCAATCACGCCGTACTTGTGAGTTTCTTGCGGATCGACTTCCTGGATCGCAACGATCGAGCAACGGAACTGCTTGTACAGCTTGACCATCTGGGTCAGAACGCCGTCACCGTCGAGGTTGACGCACAAGTCATCCGCCAGCACCACGGCGAACGGTTCGTCACCGATCAGCGGACGACCGGTCAGAATCGCGTGCCCCAAGCCTTTCATTTCGGTTTGACGGGTATAGGAGAAGGAGCAGTTGTCTAGCAGCTTGCGGATACCGACCAGGTATTTCTCTTTGTCGGTGCCCTTGATCTGGTTTTCCAGCTCGTAGCTGATGTCGAAGTGGTCTTCCAGGGCGCGTTTGCCGCGACCGGTAACGATCGAGATTTCAGTCAAACCAGCGTCCAGAGCTTCTTCGACGCCGTACTGGATCAGTGGCTTGTTCACCACCGGCAGCATTTCTTTGGGCATGGCTTTAGTCGCTGGCAGGAAGCGAGTACCGTAACCGGCTGCTGGGAACAAGCATTTCTTGATCATAAAAGTCCTTGAAAGGGCTGTGTGTTCGAGTTTCGGCGCAGTCTAATCAGGCGGCGTGCACCTTACAATGCCCCGCACTGGCTAACCGATGCCAACATAGAGAAATATTCTCACGGATAGTTCCAAAGGCTTTAACAGGGATAGCAGAGTTCACCGGACCTGCACCGTCGATTTAACCGAACCACCATACCCCATCGGCACCTTCCGGGGGCATTTGGCGCTATCATTGAGCAATTGAACCAGCCAACGAGGCAGATGATGTCGGAAGCAAAAAGCGTCAACGGATTTTTGATCAATCAGGCGAAAGACGGCCAGTGGTGGGTAGACAACACTGGCGGCGAGAACATCGCCGGGCCGTTCCCGACCGAAGCGCTGGCGATTGAAGTGGCATCCGTATTGCAGCTGGAACACCCAACCGTTAAACGCCGCGGCAAAGACAAGACTTGATCTGAACCTGAATACCATGACCAAGCCCTGCCTCGCGCAGGGTTTTTTTGTGATTACCTGCAGGGCGTGGCCATTCGCTATAACCTTTTGACTCCCGCGCTGTCACAGGTTTAGCCCCATCATCCTGACGACGACAACCACATGAATAAATTTTTGCCACTGCTTGCGATATTGGCCCTGAGTGGCTGCGCCACTTCCGAAACAACCTACCTCAACAACGGCGAAAAGGGTCTGACCATCGACTGTTCCGGCGAAGCCAACTCCTGGGCCACGTGCTACGAAAAAGCCGATGCCTCGTGTGCCGGTACCGGCTATCGGATCGTTGGCACCGATGGCACGCCATCGCCCAAGGAAAGCGACAAAACCCTGGGCGTTGATGTCGGCAATTACAAAAACCGCAGCGTAGTGGTGGTCTGCAAGTAAGGCGCCCTGCCCTACATGTGAATTTCGGCGAATTTGATCCCGAGGCCGCGTACGGTCTCGATCAAGTCGTCCAAACGACCGAAGGACTCCACTTCATCGTTGTCATCCACCAGAAAATAGCTACGCCCGGCGCTCTTCTTGAAAAAAACGATCCATTCCCCAGGATTTGCCGGGTTCTGAATCACATGGGTGGCCGCAATAAGCCCCTCTGCATGCCGCTCCCGTACTTGCTCTCGCTTCATGCTCCACTCCAGAAATGACAATGCCGCCAAAGCATTGCTTTGGCGGCATCGGTGCTGACTGCTATTAGTCTATCAGCCGGAAATGCACGCCGTGGCGGCATCACGCACATCGCGCGGGCGCAATGGAACATTGGAAATACGCTCATGCAGCTTGATGCTGCTGCCGCCGGAGCGATCTTCAATATCGAAAACGGCGGCCGGGCCCGAGTAAAACTTCTGCGGCACGATGACCCGCATGCCGTCCTTGTGCGGCTGGACTTGCAAGGCGCCACGGCTACTGGCGAGTTTTTCGGTCAGGCACTGCGCATACTCATGGGGCTTCTTGCCTGAAATCACATTCATGGTAGGCAACGTCTCATTGATTTCTTCAACACTGGCACAACCACCGACCGCCAATGCCAATGGCAGGAACCACACACCCCACTTCATAAAAAACCTCCGATAAAGACCCTCCGACAGCACAAATGCTGTTTTTCTCCGAGGCGCGCTACGTTTATCGCTCATGGAATTCCGAATATCTGTTTTTAATTGTCAAACCGGGCCGTTACGACCGGATAATAACCTGTTCGGGCTGATAAACTGCGCCAATCGACTTGCTATCGTTTTGATTTTGTAGAAAAAGCCCTTCTGGAGGCGCCTCATGAAATTTATTCACCAGCGCGAGCACCTCAACGAAGACGACATCGTCGTCATCCAATGCTCGCAAACCTGCAACATTCGCTTGATGAACGACGCCAACTTCCGCAGTTTCAAGAACGGCGGCCGTCACACCTATCACGGTGGTGCTTTCGACACCTTCCCGGCGCGGATTACTGCACCCAGCACGGGTTTCTGGAACATCACCATCGACATGGTCAGCCGCAAAGCCATCAGCGTGACGCGTAAGCCGACACTGACGCACTCGATCAAGATCGTCCGCCGCTCCAGCACTAAACTCAGCTGAGAAATGGCCTCATACCAGGACAAACAGGAATGACCGTGGCTCAAACAACCAAATACGTCATCAAATACAAGCTCAACGGCGAACGCCGTTTCGAATTCGCGCAGCTTGAAAACGGCACTGAAGCAGAAGCCAGAACTGCGCTGGACGCGATACATGGCCAAAGCGAAGACGTCATCAGCGACATCAGCGTCAGCAAAGCGCTGTAACGCAATGGGCGGCCCCTTCACCCTGGATCTGTTTGCCGATGCGCCGCCCGAGCAGCAAGCCCGGCGCGAACAACTTGGCGAACAATCCTTCGTGCTGAGAGGCTTCGCCCTACCACTGCTCGATCAGCTGCTGCCTGCATTGCAGGCCGTACTGGGTGCCGCCCCGTTTCGGCAGATGGTCACACCCGGCGGTTTTACCATGTCGGTGGCCTTGAGCAGTTGCGGCACATTGGGCTGGACCACCGATCGCCGTGGTTATCGTTACACCCGCCATGACCCGCAAACCGACAAGCCCTGGCCGGCGATGCCCCAGGTATTCTTCGAGCTGGCTCAAGCGGCGGCACGCGAGGCGGGATTCGACGACTTTGTGCCTGATTCCTGCCTGATCAACCGTTACGTCCCAGGTGCCAAGATGTCATTGCACCAGGACAAGGACGAAGGTTCCTACGCTGCGCCCATCGTTTCCGTGTCGCTGGGTTTACCGGCGATATTCCTGTTTGGCGGCTTTGAGCGCAGCGATAAAAGTCAGCGCGTGCCGCTCGCGCATGGCGATATTGTGGTGTGGGGCGGTGTTGATCGCTTGCGCTACCACGGCGTGTTGCCGATCAAGGATGGCGAACACGCGCGGATGGGCAGCCAACGGATCAACTTCACCTTTCGTACGGCAGGATGAACGCTCGAGTTCAACCGCAAGCACCGGAGTGCCAGGCTGTAGCCGGCTGATTAATCTGAATGAAACAGGTCAACGGAGTTGAAACCATGACGCCTCATTCAATAAAAATCGCCGTCGAGAACGATCCTCGTTGGGCCTCGGTGGTTGCGCGCGACTCCCGGGCCGATGGGCAATTTGTGTACGCGGTGAAAACCACCGGCATCTATTGCCGCCCGAGTAGCCATGCGCGCTTGCCAAAGCCACAGAATGTAGAGTTCTTCGACACTGCTGAGCAAGCGCAAGCCGCCGGTTACCGCCCCAGCAAACGCGCAGCGAAGGATCAAAGCGAACTGGCCGCACAACATGCCGCTATCGTTGCCGCCGCTTGCCGGCAGATCGAAGCTGCCGATGACCTGCCGGCACTGAGTGAACTCGCAGACGCGGCCGGTCTCAGCAGTTATCACTTTCATCGAGTATTCAAAACGGTTACCGGACTCACGCCCAAGGGTTACGCCACCGCCCGCCGCTCCCGCAAGCTACGCGAGCACCTCGCACAGGGCGGTTCGGTGACCGCCGCGCTGTATGACGCCGGTTTCAATTCCAACAGCCGTTTCTATGAAGTCTCGGATAATCTGCTGGGTATGAAGCCAGGCGACTACCGCGCAGCGGGCCAGAACAACGACATCCGATTTGCAGTCGGCCAGTGTTCACTGGGGGCCATATTGGTGGCTCAAAGCGAGCGCGGTGTGTGCGCGATCCTGCTGGGCGATGACCCGCATCAATTGGTCTGCGATCTGCAGGACACATTTCGCCGTGCCAACCTGATCGGCGCCGATCATGATTTCGAGCAATTGATCGCCAAAGTGGTCGGTTTTATCGAAACCCCGGCCATTGGCCTTAACCTGCCACTGGACGTACGGGGCACCGCGTTTCAAGAACGCGTCTGGCAGGCGCTGCGCGATATTCCGGTCGGCAGCACCGCCAGCTACACCGAAATCGCACACCAGATTGGTTCGCCGAAAGCCTTTCGCGCCGTGGCGCAAGCCTGCGCAGCGAACAATCTGGCGGTAGCGATTCCGTGCCACCGAGTGGTGCGCAGCGACGGCAACCTGTCGGGTTACCGCTGGGGAGTGGAACGCAAACGGCAGTTGCTTGAACGGGAAACGCAGTAATCAGCGGTTCACGTCGACCACGACCCGCCCACGTAACTGGCCAGCCAGCAACCGCGGTGCAGCTGCGATGGCTTCACTCAAACCAATCTCGGTGCTGATCAACGGCAACAAGGCGAAATCCAGGTCACTGGCCAGACGATTCCACGCCAGCACACGACGTGCTGTCGGCTGGGTAACACTGTTGATCCCGGCGAGGGTCACGCCACGCAAGATGAACGGCGCAACCGAAGCCGGAAAGTCCATGCCCTGAGCCAGACCGCAGGCTGCCACAGTGCCGTTGGCTTGGGTGCTGGCGCAGGCATTGGCGAGCGTGTGACTGCCGACCGAATCAATCACCGCAGCCCAGCGTTCCTTGGCCAGAGGCTTGCCCGGTTCGGACAATGTGGCGCGGTCGATGATTTCACTCGCGCCCAGTTTTTTCAGGTAATCGTGCTCGGCGGTGCGGCCCGTCGACGCCACGACCTTAAAGCCAAGCTTGCTCAGTAAAGCAATGGCAAAACTGCCGACGCCACCATTGGCGCCCGTGACCAGAATGTCGCCTTGATCGGGCGTCACACCGTTGTGTTCCAGCGCCAGGATGCTAAGCATCGCGGTGTAACCCGCCGTGCCAATTGCCATCGCCTGGGCCGCAGTAAACTGCTTGGGCAACGCTATAAGCCAGTCACCGTTCACGCGCGCTTTTTGCGCCAACCCTCCCCAATGCGCCTCACCCACACCCCAACCGTTGAGCAACACCTGATCGCCAGCCTTGTAGTTTGGGTGCTCACTGGTTTCGACGGTGCCTGCCAGATCGATCCCCGGCACCATCGGAAATTTGCGTACGACCGGACTGCTGCCCGTAATCGCCAGGCCATCCTTGAAGTTCAACGTGCTGTAGGCCACCCGCACCGTCACGTCGCCTTCGGGCAGTTGATTGTCTTCAATTTCCTGCAGTGTCGCGCGGTAACCGTTTTGATCTTTGTCGATCAAGATGCCTTTGAACATCATCGCCTCCTCGTGAAATCAATCAGGTGTGGTGCAGTTGAAATAACACAGCGCAGGATCCTGCCGTACTGGACTTTAAGCCAGCAAGCAAAACAGCGGGCATTTCCATCACCGCCAACTATGCTTTTTTCCTCAGACCTGAAAAGCGCTTGGAACCGGTCCTGCACAGGGAGCAGACAATGTTTCACCTACGTTCGTTTATGGCTTTGATGATGTCATGTCTGCTCATGTTTACCGGCGCACACGCTGCACCGGCAAAAACGCCAGCGGCGACACAGGCTCAGGCTGCTGCCAGCCCCACCTGGCCGCAGGTGTTGACCAGCGGCGACACCAAACTGACGATCTATCAACCGCAACTCGACAGTTGGGACGGTTACACCCTTCAGGCGCGAGCCGCTGTAGAAGCAACCGGGGCCGACGGAAAATCCACTTATGGCATCGTGCAATTCAGCGCCCACACGCTGGTGGACAAAGCCACGCGCTGGGTAATGCTCGATCAGTACACACTGATCAAAGCTGATTTTCCGTCCAGCGCGGCGCAGTCCAAAACCTGGGTTGCCGCTTTGCAGAAAGACGCGGCCAACCGTAAAAAAACCATTTCGCTGGACCAACTCGAAGCCGCAGTCGGGGTAATGGCCGCCGAACAAAAGTCCGACAGCGCGCCCATTGAAAACAAGCCCCCCACGATCATCACTTCGGATGTGCCGGCCTTGCTGGTGTACATCGATGGTGAGCCGGCCTATCGCCCCGTCGAGGGCACTGCGCTGCAGCGGGTGATCAACACCCGCCCGCTACTGCTCAAAGATGAACAAGGCAAACATTACCTGCATGTGTTCGATGGCTGGATGGTGGCGGATCAGTTGAACGGGACTTATGCGCCGCTGCCATCGCCATCCGCTGATCTTGAAACAGCCAAAAAAGCCGCGATCCAGAGTCGCCAGGTCGACCTGCTGACCGGCCAAAGCGATCCAAAGGACAAAAAACCAACCCTGGCCACACCACCGACTCCGCAAATCCATATCGCCACAGTCCCCACCGAGCTGATCGTCACTGACGGCGCGCCGCAATGGCAGCCGATTCAGGGCACTCAATTGCTGTATGTCACCAATACCACCGGGCATATCTTCAAGGAAATCGGTGATCAGGACAGTTACGTATTGATTTCCGGTCGCTGGTTCAGTGCGTCGGACATGAACGGGCCCTGGACCTTTGCTCCGGCTGACAAACTGCCGGCAGATTTCGCCAACATTCCCGATGACAGCACCAAGGAAAACGTGAAAGCCTCCGTAGCCGGAACGCCGCAGGCCAGGGAAGCGGCGATTGCAGCAACAATCCCGCAAACCTCAGCCATTAAAAAAAGCCAGGTGAAAATGACTGCGCCGCAGTTCGACGGCGAACCGCAGCTCAAGGCAATCAACGACACCCCGCTGCAGTACGTGGTGAACAGCGCGACACCGATCATCAGGGTCGACACCAATAGCTGGTACGCGGTTGAGAATGGCATCTGGTTCACAGCAACGTCGGTCAAGGGGCCGTGGGCGGTCGCTACGTCGGTGCCCGCAGTCATTTATTCGATTCCGCCCAGCTCACCCATGCACTACCTCACCTACGTGAAAATCTACGAAACCAAAGGCGACACCGTGGTCGTGGGGTACACGCCGGGGTATCAGGGTTCGACCATTGACCCCAATACCGGCGTGGTGGTGTACGGCACCGGCTATCCGTACACGCCGTGGGTCGGCAGCGTGTGGTACGGCCCGCCGGTAACGTACGGTTTCGGCGTAGCCATTCGCTACACGCCATGGACGGGCTGGACGTTTGGCTTCGGCTTCGGTTGGAGTTGGGGTGGCAGCACCGCCGCCATGGGCTGGGGCTGGGGCGCTTACCCGTGGTGGGGCAATTACGGATGGGGTTACGCCTGGGGACCTCGCCTGTATCCGGCACCACTGCCTTGGGGCGGCGCAGCTTACGGTTATCACGGCGGTGCCGTCGCCTGGGGACCCGGCGGCTGGGCCGGCACCACCGGCAACATTTATCGCCAGTGGGGCGACCGCGCCTCCGTCAGTCGCTACGGCGGCGGTTACAACGCCTGGACCGGCAATCACTGGGCAGGCCAGGTTGGCGCGTCCTACAACTCGCGCACCGGAGTCGCCGCAGCAGGCCAGCGCGGTGCGGTTCACAACGCCTACACCGGCAACTACGCCGCAGGTCGCAGCGGCGTCGCGGTAGGCCCTAATGGTGGGGCTATTGCCGGTCAACAAATCACCGCTGGCAATGCCCGTAATGGCACTCAGGTTACTGCCGGACGTGGCGCCGTTTACAACCCCAATACCGGCAACACCACCACTGTCAGTGGAGTTCGCGGGCGTAACAGCAGCGCCGCCAAAGTGGGCGACAATGTTTATGCCGGGCATGACGGGAACGTTTACAAAAAAACCGATGATGGCTGGCAATCCATGGTCAAGGGTGGTGCTACTCGCACCGCCCCCGTCAATACCAACCAGGTGCAGAATCTGAATCGTGAATCATCCGCGCGCTCCCTGGGCAATGAGCGCTACAACAACTATCAGCGATCTTCCCAGGCCATGAACCGCTCCTTCAACGGCGGTGGTGGTGGTGGTTTTCATCGCCGCTGAAAACCTGGCACGGGTAAAAACGCGACTGGCCTAACTGCAAGCAATGCTGGTACAAAACGCGCTGCACACTTGACGTTGGAGAACCTGTAAATGAGCGCATGGCCAGACACCCGCATCATTGACCTGCTCGGTATCGAGCTGCCCATCATCCAGGCGCCAATGGCGGGTGCAACGGGGACCGCAATGGTGATTGCGGCAAGCAACGCCGGTGGCCTGGGCTCGATGCCAGCCGCAATGCTGACCACGGAGCAGCTACGCGAAGAACTGAAAACAATCCGCCAACACAGCCAGCGTCCTTTCAACGTCAACTTCTTCTGCCATCAGTCTCCCGCCGCCGATGAGCAACGCGCCCGTGACTGGAAAAACCTGCTGCAGCCTTACTATCGCGAACTGGGTGTCGACTTCGATGCGCCAACGCCGGTGTCCAATCGCGCTCCGTTCGACAACGCCGCGTGTGAAGTGCTGGAAGAATCGCGTCCTGCCGTGGTGAGTTTTCACTTCGGCCTGCCGGAAAAATCGCTGCTGGATCGAGTCAAAGCGACCGGGGCAAAGGTCTTGTCATCCGCGACCACCGTCGAGGAAGCCCTCTGGCTTGAGCAGCGCGGTTGTGACGCGATCATCGCGATGGGTTGTGAAGCCGGAGGCCATCGCGGGATGTTCCTCAGCGACGATCTCAGCAGCCAGGTCGGTACGTTTGCCTTGGTCCCACAAATCGTCGATGCGGTAAAAGTACCGGTCATTGCAGCGGGCGGCATCAGCGACGCACGCGGTGTTGCGGCAGCGTTCATGCTTGGCGCTTCAGCGGTGCAAGTAGGTACGGCCTACCTGTTCACCCCGGAAGCCAACATCAGCGCGTCGCATCACAAGGCATTGCGCACCGCGAATGAAGGCCAAACCGCACTGACCAACATTTTCACCGGGCGCCCGGCGCGGGGAATTCTGAACCGGGTGATGCGCGAACTGGGACCCATGAGCTTAAAAGCGCCGGCGTTTCCGTTGGCGGGGGGCGCGTTGATGCCCTTGCGAGCACAAGCAGAGACGCAGTTCAGCAACCTGTGGGCTGGACAGGCGTTCCCGTTGGGCGTCGAATTGACCACCGCTGAATTGACCCGACGTCTCGGGCAAGAAGGGTTGGAGCGACTGAATCGCCGCTAAAACTCGCCGGGTTGTATACAATCTGTTCCAATAAGTTCCGTTTGCAGGCAATTCGCTATATATTCCGCTATATAGCGTTCACCCCCTCGTTGTTTTGCCTATTACGGAGCCGTTTCATGATTATTCGCGCCTCACGTTTTGCCCCTACTTGCCTGGCCAGTCTTCTCGCCGTATTCGCCTTCGGTTCTGCTCAGGCAGATGAAGTCTCGGTCGCCGTGGCCGCCAACTTCACCGCACCGATCCAGGCAATAGCCGCCGATTTCGAAAAAGACACCGGGCATAAACTGGTCGCTTCCTACGGCGCGACTGGCCAGTTCTATACCCAGATCAAAAACGGTGCGCCGTTCGAAGTGTTCCTCTCGGCAGATGACACCACCCCGCAAAAACTTGAAGCCGAAGGCGATACCGTCAAAGGTTCGCGCTTCACCTACGCCATTGGCACGCTGGCCCTGTGGTCGGCCAAGGACGGCTACGTCGATGCCAAAGGCGATGTGCTGAAAAAGAACCAATACCAGCACTTGTCCATCGCGAACCCTAAAGCTGCCCCGTATGGTCTGGCTGCCACTCAAGTCCTGGCAAAACTGGGCCTGACCGATAAGGTCAAAGACAAAATCGTCGAAGGGCAAAACATCACCCAAGCCTATCAATTCGTGTCCACCGGCAACGCAGAACTCGGTTTCGTGGCGTTGTCGCAGATCTACAAGGACGGCAAAGTGACCAGCGGTTCGGCGTGGATTGTTCCGGCCGAGATGCACGACGCCATCAAACAAGACGCTGTGATCCTCAACAAAGGCAAGGACAACCCGGCTGCCAAAGCACTGGTTGACTACCTCAAAGGTCCAAAAGCAGCGGCTGTCATCAAGTCCTACGGTTATCAGCTCTAAATGATGTTATCGAGTGCCGATTTTGCCGCTATCTGGCTGACCCTGAAACTCGCGTCCCTGACGACGGTTATTTTGCTGGTGATCGGCACTCCGATTGCATTATGGCTTTCGCGCACCCGCTCCTGGTTGCGCGGCCCGGTCGGGGCGATTGTCGCCCTGCCCTTGGTGCTGCCCCCGACCGTGATTGGTTTTTACCTGTTGCTGGCGCTTGGCCCTCACGGGTTCATCGGTCAGTTCACCCAATCGCTGGGGCTGGGCACCCTCACTTTCAGTTTTGCAGGATTGGTCATCGGTTCGGTGCTTTACTCGATGCCGTTTGTGGTCCAGCCACTGCAAAACGCTTTTTCCGCCATAGGCATCCGCCCACTGGAAGTGGCCGCAACGTTACGCGCCAATCCCTGGGACACATTCTTCAGCGTGATCCTGCCGCTCGCACGGCCCGGTTTTATCACCGCTGCGATTCTTGGCTTCGCCCACACGGTGGGTGAATTTGGCGTGGTGCTGATGATTGGCGGCAATATTCCCGACAAAACCCGCGTGGTCTCCGTGCAGATTTACGATCACGTCGAGGCCATGGAATACGCCCAGGCGCATTGGCTGTCCGGCGCCATGCTAGTGTTCTCTTTTGCCGTGTTGCTGGCGTTGTACTCCAGCCGCAAAACCAAAGCGGGCTGGAGCTGATCGATGATACACACGCGCCTGAAACTGACCTATCCAGGGTTCGCGCTGGATGTAGACCTGGAACTGCCGGGGCGCGGCGTCACTGCGCTTTATGGGCACTCCGGCTCGGGAAAAACCACCTGCCTGCGTTGTATCGCCGGCCTGGAAAAGGCCGAGCAGGGTTTTGTTCAAATCAATGATGAGGTGTGGCAGGACAGCGACCGCAAGATTTTTGTCGCACCGCACCAACGTGCGCTGGGTTACGTGTTCCAGGAGGCCAGCCTGTTTCCGCACTTGTCGGTGCTGGCCAATCTGGAGTTCGGTCTCAAGCGCATTGCGCGCCAGGCGCGTCGAGTCGACATGGCTCATGCCACCGAACTGCTGGGAATCGGTCACCTGCTCGATCGCCACCCGGAAAAATTGTCAGGTGGCGAACGCCAGCGCATCGGCATCGCCCGCGCCCTGCTCACCAGTCCCAAACTGTTGCTGATGGACGAGCCACTGGCGGCGCTGGATGCTCGCCGCAAAAGTGAAATCCTGCCCTACCTGCAACGCTTGCACGATGAACTGGACATCCCGGTGCTGTACGTCAGCCATTCCCAGGATGAAGTCGCGCGACTGGCCGATCACATTGTCCTGCTCAGCGACGGCAAGGCTCTGGCGAGTGGGCCCATCGGCGAAACCTTGGCCCGGTTGGACCTGCCGCTGGCGCTGGGTGACGACGCAGGCGTGGTGATCGAGGGCCGTGTCAGTGCGTATGACGCCAACTATCAATTGCTGACCCTGCAACTGCCCGACACGAGCCTGAACATTCGCGTGGCGCACACGTCGATGGACGCGGGTCAGCCATTGCGCTTCAAGGTTCAGGCAAGGGACGTCAGCCTGAGCCTGCAAAGCAGCGATCACAGCAGCATCCTCAATCGGTTACCGGTGACGGTTATCAGCGAGATGGGCGCAGACAATATCGCTCATGTGCTGGTTCGCCTGGATGCTGCCGGCACGCCGCTGCTGGCACGGATCACCCGTTACTCGAGAGACCAGTTGGGCGTGCATGCGGGCCAGCAACTGTGGGCGCAAATCAAAGCGGTAGCGGTGCTCGCGTAAATCCGCTGGCACGTCTGCAACGGCGCGCGGTCAATGGCTGTAACGGCCCTGATTACCCCGCCAAGGACTACCGCCATGCCCGACACTGCCCTGCCCGACGTGCTACCGCCCGACCTGCATTACGTCGATGACACTGCACCCGGAATAAGCCGAAAAAAACTGCGGGGCAAGTTCAATTACTTCGACCCGACAGGCCAGCGGATCACCGACCCGGATGAGATCAAACGTATCAACGCCCTCGCCGTTCCGCCGGCCTACACCGATGTGTGGATCTGCGCCGACCCGCGTGGCCACTTGCAAGCGACCGGCCGCGATGCGCGAGGTCGTAAACAGTACCGTTATCACGCGCGTTGGCGCGAAGTGCGCGATGCCGATAAATATTCGCGCCTGCGGGACTTCGGACTGGCCCTGCCCAAGTTGCGCAAGCAACTGGAAACGCTGCTGTCGGCACCGGGTTTCAGCCGCGATAAAGTCATGGCCACCGTCATTACCTTGCTTGATGCAACGCTGATTCGGGTCGGCAACACCCAGTATGCGCGGGATAATCGTTCGTACGGCCTGACCACCCTGCGCAGCCGCCACGTTGAGGTCAATGGCAGTGCAATCCTGTTCCAGTTCCGTGGCAAAAGCGGCGTCGAACACCAGATAACGGTCAAAGATCGACGCTTGGCACGCATCATCAAACAGTGCCTGGAAATTCCCGGGCAAAATCTGTTTCAGTACCTCGATGAAAACGGTGAGCGGCACACCGTCAGTTCCTCCGACGTGAATGCCTACCTGCAAACCCTGACCGGCGCCGATTTCACTGCCAAGGATTACCGCACCTGGGCGGGGAGCGCATTGGCATTGTCGGTGTTGCGCGAACTGCAATGGGAGCCAGAATCGGATGCAAAGCGGCACGTGGTGGCAATGGTAAAAGACGTCGCCAAACAGCTGGGCAATACCCCAGCCGTCTGCCGCAAGTGCTACATCCACCCAGCCGTGCTGGAAGGTTTTCTACTGGGAACATTGGCGCAATTGCCGCGCCCGAGGGTGCGCAAAGGGCTGAGGGTCGAAGAAGTCGGATTGGCGATGTACCTGGAAAAAATGGTGCAGGCAGCGCAATCCCCGAACTTGCCATAATGCCCTCACAGCTTGTAGGCTATCGACCACTTTCCCTGCGGACGCCCTTCGACGTGAATAACTAAGCCTTCCAAAAATGTTTTCGTGACAAGCCCGCCAGCGGCGCTTGTTAGGCTTTTCGACATTTTCCGGAGGTGCCGATGACTCACGTCACGCGTCTGCGTGCACTCGTCTCCTTGAACCAGATTGGCTTTCAATTCGCCAACGGCGAGACACTTTTCGATTCACTGAACCTGCACTTTGATCGCTTTCACACCGCTATCGTGGGCCGCAATGGCGTCGGCAAAAGCGTGCTTGCACGTTTGATCGCCGGGCGACTGCAACCTACCTCCGGTTCGGTGGTCGTGCAGGCGAAAGTGGCTTATGTCCCACAAATCTTTTCCACCAGTCCTGACCAGACCGTTGCACAGGCAACCGGGACGGATCAGGCCTTGCACGCATTGGCGCGGATCAATCTTGGCAGCGCTCGCGCCGAGGACTTTGAGGTCGTGGATGATCGCTGGGACCTGGACACCCAACTGCGCTCGCACCTGGATCAGGCTGGGCTATTGAATATTGGGCCGCACACGTTGACTGACACATTGAGTGGCGGGCAACGAGCGCGTATCGCATTGATCGGCGCGTTTCTTGGCCGAGCACAGCTTTTGGTGCTGGACGAGCCGACCAATCATCTCGACACCGAAGGTCGTCAATGGCTGATGAGCAACCTCGCACAGTGGCGCGACGGTTTGATCGTGGTCAGCCATGACCGCCAATTGCTGAACAGCGTGCAGCGTATTGTCGAACTGACAGCCCACGGCCCAAAAATATACGGCGGTCACTACGAGGCTTTTCAGGCGCAGCGTAAAATTGATCGAGACGCTGCGTTAGCGGTGCATGATCAGGCCAGAATCGAGCGTAAGCGCGAGCGAAACAGGCTTCAGCGTGAGCACGATTGCGTGCAGAGACGTGCAGCCAACGCCCGTAAAAAAGCCGAATCAGCCAATGTTTCCGGTTTCGAACGCTCAAAAATGAAAAGTGCCGCGATGGATGCCATGGGCCCAATCCAGCAAGCGCATCAAACCCGCAAATGCACACTTGATGCGCAGGTTCGAGAAGCCGGCGCCAACATGCTGAGCGAGCAACCGGTGCTGATGACGTTGCCAGGGACGCGAATACCCGCGACACGACAGGTGCTGACGCTGATTAACGCACAACTTCCCTGGCAATCGGACCGGCTAAACCTTTCCATGGCAGGACCGGTGCGGATAGCCGTTAGCGGCCCCAACGGCTGCGGTAAATCAACCCTGTTGCGCATGCTCGCCGGCATGGTTTCTCCCGCCAGCGGCCGCTGCATCACACACATACCCAGTGCTTTCCTCGATCAGCAACTCGCTTTACTCGACGATGATTGCAGCGTTATCGAACAACTGGGCCTTCTCGATACACCCCTGAGCGAAGGCGCTTTGCGCAGCCAATTGGCCCAGTTGCAACTGAACGCGCATCGCGTGACCCAACCTTGCGGTTTGCTCAGTGGCGGCGAGCGTCTGAAAGCAGCCGTCGCCGTTGCGCTGTGGCGGCGAACACCCGCGCAGTTGTTACTGCTCGATGAACCCACCCATCACCTCGACCTCGAATCGGTGGAGGCACTCGAAACAGCGCTGCGCGGTTTCCCGGGTGCCATCGTCGTTGCTTCTCACGATCAGCACTTCCTGCACGCACTGGCACCGACACACACGCTGAAGTGGCAGCCCTCTGGCTGGCATTTACAGCCTGTAACGAGTTGATCCGGAGCTCAACCGACGAACCGGGCTGTCTATTTTTTGCACGATTGCAAATGGCTTCTATAGTTGTTCTGAATAAGAAACTGCTGCGGTGGCGCCATGGAAGACATTTTTGTCGTGAAGCGTTGCAACAAAATCATTATCCATGGCCGCCGAGCCGGAGAAGTCAGTCATCAGCCGCCCGATGCCGCCGTGTGGTATCGCATTGCCGATACCCGCACACGTGGCTTTATCGGTGACGGCTACGATCAGGAAGAGGACGCCCAGCGGGCCTGCCAACAACTCAACGCCCGCTCCAGCGTCACGGCCCGACAAGGCTGAAGTCCGGGTCTATACTGAAAAAGCTGAAGGAACAGCAACCCCAACGGCAGAAAGCTCGCTCCTCGCGGGCTTTTTGCTGCAATCTGCCAGGTTCTTCAACGGAGGTGTTTCATGTCCGAAAAAGAGTCCATCACCACGCTGCTCACTCTGCTCGATTCGCGCCAGGCTCGTTTGGCGGCGGCGTGCAAGGAAATCGCTGACTGGGTCGATCATCAAGGCGGACACCCCACCGCCCTCAGAATCCGTGACCGACTGAACGATATCGAGAAGGACACTCCCCTGATCCGCAACAGTCTGTCCGCGCTAAAGCCGCTTGATCGGCCGTTGCCACGGTTCAGATAAATCGATTGCAGGTAAGGCCCGATCCAGGACGCATGATCGGCGGCATCACCGTCGCCGGGCGCGTCCTTGCCTGACTGATTGTCGTCACATTCCGAAACCAGCCCGATGCGCTGGTTTTCTTTTTTGCGACATACCTTTCACAAGACATTCACAAGCCGCGCCCTACTGTGGACCCACTCCTTAGATGAATCCCTTAGCCCGCCCGCATGCGGGCTTTTTTTTTGCCACACGCACCCTTAGCGAACGTCCGCGCCATGTAAAGGTCAAAACCTTACACGTCAAACAGGAGACGTCTGATGGTTACTCACTTTAAAGTCAGCGGGCACCTTGCCTGCGGTCACAAGGGTAAAAGCCTGGTTTCAACGACTGAACTGACCCGCGTGAAGTGCCGAAGCTGCCGCAATACCGATGCTTTCAAAGATGCACGCAAAGACCAGCGCAACGCAGCGCGCCGGGCCGCGCGCAAAGCTAAAGTCACGCATACCGCCAATGACTGGCGCGCAGCCTGGGTTGAACGGCTCACCGCCATAGCCGGTTTGCAAAGACTGCCCCGCGGCTTTACCGGCCAACCGTTCGTTTAAGCTGATCGCAGTTAAATCGCCGGCAGATGATCTAGAACGCAGCTGCCGGCGATTCCCGCTGACCCGCACCAACCGCATCAATTGAATTATTTAGCCCGCTTCAATAGCGCGAAATCCCTCCGATTTCACCGATTTGTCATCTACTGAAAACAATTATCGAGCAGGCCAAACTTGCAGGCCATGGTGGGTGCTTAGGAGAGACTCGCGCTGTTTCATGGGCGTCTTCGTCCAAATCAATGTGAGATTGAGGTACTCAACGGGACGAAGCGACGCAATGAGCGATCCTGCCCGGGGGCGAATCGTCCATGATGATGACTAACTACGGCGGCTTAACTAGAACGAGTAAGCCAGAAACAAACAAGGGCTTGCATCAGCTTTCGCCCGCAAACCCTTGTTTTAGATTGGTGCCCGAAGCCGGAATCGAACCGGCACGCCCTTACGAGCGGGGGATTTTAAGTCCCATGCGTCTACCAATTTCGCCATTCGGGCGGTAGCGCGTTGTTGCTGTCTGCCTTGTTCAGCAGAGGTGGAAATATATACATCCCTCCCCCATGAAGCAAGATCGCAAACCTGTTTTTGAAGACTAAATCTTGCAGTCAGACTGCAATAAAAAAGCTCCGTAAATCATAGATCTACGGAGCTTGTTTATAGTGGAGGCCGAGGTCGGAATCGAACCGGCGTAGGTGGATTTGCAATCCACTGCATAACCATTTTGCTACTCGGCCTCAAACATTTGCTGTCAGTAGCACAACAACAAATGCGTACAAACTTGGAGCGGGAAACGAGACTCGAACTCGCGACCCCGACCTTGGCAAGGTCGTGCTCTACCAACTGAGCTATTCCCGCGTCTTGGTGTGGCGCATTCTATAGAATCCAGATGCCCCGTCAACCCCTTGATTCAAAAAAGTTTTATTTCTTTTCAACGTCGGTCTTCAGATGCGGCCACGCTGCCCGCAAGTACTGGACCATCGACCACAACGTCAGGCCCGCCGAGATCAGCAACAAGGCATAACCCACCAATACCCAGAAAGTGAAGTCTGACGGATTGGCCAGCAAAATCACCAATGCCAGCATCTGTGCTGCAGTTTTCCACTTACCCAGGTTGGATACGGCGACGTGCGCACGCGCACCGAGTTCGGCCATCCACTCGCGCAATGCCGAAACGACAATCTCGCGACCGATGATCACGGCGGCCGGTAGCGTGAGCCACAGGTTGCCGTGTTCTTGCACCAGCAACACAAGCGCGACCGCCACCATCAACTTGTCGGCAACGGGGTCAAGGAATGCCCCGAATGGCGTGCTTTGTTCCAGGCGGCGCGCCAGGTAACCATCCAGCCAGTCCGTGGCGGCGGCAAAGGCGAACACCGAAGCGGAAGCCATGTAGCTCCACTGATACGGCAGGTAGAACAGTAAAATGAAGATCGGAATGAGCAGGACGCGTAGAACGGTAATCAGATTAGGGATATTCATCGGCACAACTGGCTACGAGGTGAAAAGGCATTCTACTCGCTGTGCAGATTTGCATAAATCAACTCTGCGAGCTTTTTACTGATCCCGGGTGCTTTGGCGATCTCTTCGATGCTGGCACGAGACAGCTCCTGCAATCCACCAAAATGTTTCAACAAATCGCGGCGGCGAGTAGGGCCTACCCCGGCAACACCTTCAAGGGTCGACGTGCGGCGGGTTTTGCCACGACGCGCGCGGTGCCCGGTAATTGCAAAACGGTGAGCTTCGTCACGGATTTGCTGAATCAAATGCAGCGCGGGGGAATCGCCGCGCAAGGTGAATTCATGGGCGGCGTCGTTGAGGTACAAGGTTTCGAAACCGGCCTTGCGCGTTGCACCTTTGGCCACCCCGAGCAAAATGAGGTCGGGTACCGCCAATTCGTTAAGCACATCACGCGCCATGGACAACTGACCTTTACCACCGTCCACCAATAAGATGTCCGGCAGTTTGCCCTCCCCGTCCTTAAGCTTGCTGAAGCGTCGGGTCAAGGCCTGGTGCATTGCGGCGTAATCATCGCCCGGGGTGACGCCTTCGATGTTGTAGCGACGATAATCGGACTTGATCGGGCCTTCAGGGCCGAACACCACGCACGACGCGACGGTGGCTTCGCCGCTGGAGTGACTGATGTCGTAGCACTCGAGGCGCTGTGGTGGCTCGTCAAGCTTGAGCACCTCTGCCAAGGCATCGAAACGTGCCGCAACGTGTTGACGGTTAGCCAGGCGAGCGCTCAGCGCTTGTTCGGCATTGGTCACCGCCAATTGTTGCCAGCGCGCTCGCGTACCACGAACCCGATGGCTGATGCTTAACTCGCGACCGCGCAGCTCTTCCAGGGCTGCGATCAGCGTCGGGAAATCTTCATGAACCACGTTGACGATCAATTCGCTCGGCAGGTCGCGTTCGGGACTGCTGATGAAGTAGTGGCCCAAAAACGCCGCCATCACCTCCGAGACGTCTTCGTCGATACCCACTTGAGGAAAAAAATTCTTGCTGCCCAGCACTCGACCGCCACGCACACTGATCAGATGAACACAGGCACCGCCCGGATTGACGAAGGCTGCGATCACGTCGACATCGCCCGTACCGCCCTCCATGCTTTGCTGGTCTTGTACCCGGCGCAACAGCGAGATCTGGTCACGCAGTTCAGCAGCACGTTCAAACTCGAGGTTGATCGCCGCTTCTTCCATGCCGGTCGACAATTCATCTGTCAGCGCATTGCTGCGCCCCTCGAGGAACATCACCGAGTGACGAACGTCTTCGGCATAGACTTCGGGCTCGACCAGCCCCACACAAGGTGCCTTGCAACGTTTGATCTGGTATTGCAGGCAAGGCCGGGTGCGATTCTTGTAGTAGCTGTCTTCGCACTGGCGCACGAAAAAGGTTTTTTGCAACAGGCTCAGGCTTTCACGGATCGCGCCAGCGCTGGGATAAGGACCAAAATACTTGCCCTTGGCCTTCTTCGCGCCGCGATGGATGCTTAAACGCGGAAACTCGCCGTCGGAGAGAAACACATACGGATAGGACTTATCGTCGCGCATCAGGATGTTGTACGGCGGACGCCATTCCTTGATCAGCGTCTGCTCAAGCAACAAGGCTTCGGTTTCATTGGCCGTAATCGTTGTTTCGACCTGGGCAATCCGCGCCACCAGCGCAGCGGTCTTGGGGGCCAGGCCGGTTTTGCGAAAGTAACTGGACAGGCGACTCTTGAGATTCTTGGCCTTGCCGACGTAAAGCAGCCGCGCATCGATGTCGAACATGCGATACACACCGGGGCGACCACTGACTGTCGACAGAAACGCGCTTGGATCGAAAACTTCAGTCATTTTCAGAGGCTGGCATCAACCATGCCGTGACGAACCGCCAACAGCGTCAACTCGACATCACTGCTGATCGAGAGCTTCTCGAATATGCGATAACGGTAGGTGTTCACGGTTTTCGGCGACAGGCAAAGTTTGTCGGAAATAATCTGGACCTTTTGGCAGCCAACAATCATCAGTGCGATCTGGATTTCACGCTCGGACAAGGCGTCGAAGGGTGAATCGTTGGTCGGCTGAAATGATTTGATCGCCAATTGCTGAGCTATCTGTGGGCTGATATAGCGCTGCCCTGCAAATACCAGGCGAATGGCCTGGACCATTTCGGGCAGCCCGGCACCTTTGGTCAGGTAACCGGCGGCACCCGCTTGCAGCAACCGTGTAGGAAACGGGTCGTCCTCACACACAGTGACCGCGACAACCTTGATATCCGGATGACTGCGCAGCAGTTTGCGCGTGGCTTCAAGACCGCCGATACCGGGCATCTTGACGTCCATCAGGACCACATCAGGTTTCAGCTCTCGCGCCTTGAGCAGGGATTCTTCCCCTGACTCAGCCTGGCCAACTACTTGGAGGCCATCGATGTCAGCCAGCATTCGTGTAATGCCTGTACGAACGAGATCATGGTCATCGACTACTAGCACCCTAATCAAGCAGACACCTCGCGATATGGTCTTATGGGTTGCCGGACACCTTAGCAAAAAGCAACTGGCAGACCTAGCGGCAAGCGTCATATAAAAAGTTTCAATACATCTTGAAAGGCTTGCCCTATGCGTGTTTCAGCGATGCCGGCGGTCGATATCGTGCTGCATTCTCAGGAAACACTGATCCTGCCCGACCACTGCGAGGCCTTTTCTCTTATAGAGCGCTTGCGCAGGGTTATTTTCAAAAACGGTCAAGCGCAATGCGGGGCATCGTTGCGTGCGCGCCATGGCCAATACCTGATCGATTGCCCAGGATCCCGCGCCCTGCCCCTGAAACGCCTCAACCACGTGCAATTCTCGAATGTATAGCGCTTTGGCGTCGCGACTCAGGCTGACATACCCCAGCACGTTATGGTCGCGGACGATCAGCCAGCTTTCACGCCCGTTCCAGGCCACATCAAACGCCTCGTCTTGCCATAACAAGTCGTGCTGGAGGTAATAACGCAACATCGTGCGACGCGTCAGCTCCCGCGCGAACACCAGATCCCGGGAGGTCGCGGGACGCATTTCAAATACCATCTGGCCCTTCCTTATCGACGCAGCCGTTTGCAACTGCAAAGTGTGTCACAACCATTCACGCTGGCCAGCAATAGAAACCGCGCTGATGCCCGATAGTATTTTCTGATTGAAACCGCCTACCGCCCTCTAGTAAGCTCGGCGCATCCATCGGAGACACACCATGCTCAACACCCGTCCTCAGCTTGATACCGCTAGCGCAATGCGCTCGGTTGCAGCTGCCCGGGTGAATGATGTTTGTGCGCCGGTCAGCTTTTATTTTGGGTATTGGTTTAGCCACTGGCGCGCCTGATACCCACACGGCGCCCACTTTAAACGGGTCGCCACCAGAGAATTCTCAACCCCCGGTCGGCCTCCCGACCGGGGGTTTTGTTTTTTTCGGGCCCCTACATTTTTTGCAACATCAGACACTTTGAGGATTTATCACATGAACTACGCCACTTATTACCGTTACGACAGTTTTACCGCCTGGCGATTTACCAGCCCCCGCTCGGGACAGCCTGCCGCCTCCGATCGGTCACCCACAGGTTGCAAGCACACACACGTAGCCAACCCGGCCAATTGTCGAACACCCCAGTAGGGCCGAGCGCGCGGGAACATACCCGCCGCCAGCCCAGGAAACCTGAATATGAACGCCTCCGCCACCGCTTTGCCACTGTCCACCCTGAGTCCTGCCAATGAAGCGCTGACCTTGCGCCTGCCCAGCTCATTGCAACTCAAACAGCAACTCCCTCTCAGCAACGCCCTAACCCGGCAAGTCGCCGCCCATCGTGATGCAGTGCGGGCGATCCTCAACGGTGAAGACTCCCGTTTGCTGGTCATCGTCGGCCCTTGCTCGATTCACGACCCAAAATCCGCACTCGAATACGCCGCCCATCTCGCCCGACTCGCCGCCGACGTGAGCGATGAAATGCTGTTGGTGATGCGGGCCTACGTAGAAAAGCCGCGCACAACCGTCGGCTGGAAAGGCCTGGCCTACGATCCGCACCTGGATGGCAGCGATGACATGGCGGCGGGCCTGACCCTGTCCCGCGAGCTGATGCGTGAAATGCTCAGCCTTGGTTTACCGATCGCCACAGAACTGCTGCAGCCAATCGCCGCCGGTTACTTCGACGACCTGCTCAGTTGGGTGGCCATTGGCGCGCGCACCACTGAATCGCAGATCCACCGGGAAATGGCCAGCGGCCTCGGCATACCGGTCGGCTTCAAGAACGGCACCGATGGCGGGATGGGTGTCGCCAGCGATGCGATGCGCTCAGCGGCTCACCCTCACCGCCACTTTGGCGTCGATAGCCTGGGGCATCCGGCAATCATTCAGACCTCGGGCAACCCGGATACACACGTCGTGTTGCGCGGAGGCCATCGCGGACCGAACTTCGACCGGGCCAGTGTCGCTCAGGTCAATGCAGACCTGACCAAACTGAACATCCCGACAAGGATCATGGTCGACTGCAGCCACGCCAACAGCGGCAAAGATCCCTTGCGCCAACCTGCCGTGTTTGACGATGTGCTTGAGCAACGGCTGCAAGGTGATCGATCGCTGATCGGGATGATGATCGAAAGCCACCTGGTCGAAGGTTGCCAGGCATTGAGCCCGGCACTGCAATACGGGGTGTCGATTACTGACGGCTGCCTCGGCTGGTCCGCCACTGAGCACTTGCTGCGCCAGGCGGCAGACCGACTTTGCGCGCAACAGCACTAAGCACTGACGCGGCGTCGGAGGTAGCGCTCTGCTTTGCCAGGTGCCACCTCCGAAAGACGTCGACGTACTAAATTTACTGAGCGTATCGCCTAACGATTCGTCGTACCTTTTCTATTCCGTTTTCATCATGTTACAGCGGCTTTTTCATACATCTGGCAAACATCAGAGTGTTTTAGAGTGAGGAACAAACACACTCCTGAAACCACGCGCAGAAGGTATGAACATGCAACGGAATGCAACCACTGAGTATCCGATCCTGCTGGTCCATGGGCTCTTCGGCTTTGACCGAATCGGCAAGATCGAGCTCTTTCATGACGTTAAACATGCCCTGAGAATTGCCGGTGCGAGGGTATTCATCCCGCACCTTTCCGCCACTCACAGCAATGAAGCTCGCGGCGAACAGCTTCTGGCACAGGTCGAGCGCGTGCTGGACGGCACCGGCGCAGGCAAAGTGAATGTGATCGGACACAGCCAGGGCGCACTGGCAGCTCGGTATGCTGCGGCCATCGCGCCGCAACTGATTGCTTCCGTGACCTCTGTCAGCGGTCCCAACCACGGTTCGGAGCTGGCCGACTTTCTGCGCAAGGCGCTGACGCCTGGACGTTTGCCGGAGAAAGTCGCAGAAGCGGTCGCGACTTCGTTCGCCGAATTCCTGTCGTTGCTCAGCGGTCACCGTAGCCTGCCGCAAAACGCCGTGGCTGCATTAAACGCCCTCACCACCGAAGGCGTCGGCGCCTTCAACAACAAATACCCGCAAGGATTGCCCAAAACCTGGGGCGGCAAAGGACCCGACTTGGTCAACGGTGTGCGCTACTACTCCTGGAGCGGCATCCTGGGAAACGTGCTTGAGGAAGGGCTGGACCCGCTACAGGCTTTCTCTCGGGCCTTCTCACAGTACTTCTCCATCGAGTCTGATCAGAACGACGGCATGGTCGGCCGATTCAGCTCACACCTCGGCAAGGTGATTCGCTCCGATTATCCGCTGGATCATCTGCAAACCCTCATTCAGACCACTGGTTGCGTGCGCAAAGGCATCGCCCCCATCGACCTTTATGTACAGCATGCGCAGCGCTTGAGAAATGCAGGCCTGTAATGCGGCGGAACTTTGGGAAGAAATAGGCTACTGAATCCGGTAGGCTTCGCACTTTACTGAACATTGATTGGAGATTTTCACCATGGCTAAAGCCACTGCCCGTCACATCCTTGTTGCGTCCGAAGACAAGTGCAACGAACTGAAGACCCAAATCGAGGGCGGCGCTGATTTCGCCGAAGTTGCCAAAGCCAACTCCACTTGCCCTTCCAGCCGTCAGGGCGGCGACCTGGGTTCCTTCGGCCCAGGCCAGATGGTCAAGGAATTCGACACCGTCGTCTTCAGCGCACCGATCAACGTGGTGCAAGGCCCGGTCAAGACCCAGTTCGGTTATCACCTGCTGGAAGTGACCAGCCGCCAGGACTGATCAGCACCTGAGTTTCAAGCATAACGGCCCGCCTATAGGTGGGCCGTTGTGTTTTGGGGATGTGATACGGCTGGCGAGGGACGCGCCGGTAGAGTACAAATTGCGGATATCGATCACCCGGCTCTAAGGCTGACAATGCGACTGGCTTTCCCTTCTTTATTGTTCACTGCCGTGGCTCTGCTGTTGAGCGCCGCTGGTGTGAACGCTGAACCGCAACATGCGTTGACCGTGTACGGCGAACCGGCGAAATATCCTGCCGGCTTCAGTCACTTCGCCTACACCAACCCGCAAGCGCCCAAGGGCGGCACGATGCGCCGTTCGGCGATTGAAATCGGCCACTTCGACCACGTCCTCCCCTACATCGACAAAGGCATCGGCGTGTCGCAGGTCGACGGTTTGATCTATTCGCCGTTGGCTCAGCGCTCACAGGATGAGCCCTACACGGTATACGGGCTGGTAGCTCAGACAATGGAGCGCTCCGAGGACGGCCTGTCGTTGCGCTTTTATCTGAACCCCAAAGCACGTTTTGCCGATGGCAAACCGATCACCGCCGACGATGTGCGCTACACCTTCGATTTGCTGATGACTCAAGGCAGCCTGCGCTATCGCACCCAATTCGCCGACGTTAAAGGCGTGGTGGTGGAATCACCGCTTACGGTTCGATTCGACTTCAAAAGCAACGAGAATCGCGCCTTGCCGCTGGACATCGCCACATTGCCGGTGTTTCCGGAACATTGGTGGAAAACCCGGGATTTCGCCGGAGGTGGCGGTTACGAGGCGCCGCTGGGTAGCGGCCCGTATAGCGTGAGCAAAGTCGACTCCGGACGCAGCATCACGTTCGAGCGCAACCCGGATTGGTGGGGCAAAGACCTGCCGGTCAGTCGCGGGCTCTACAATTTTGACCACTTCAGCATCGAATATTTCGGCGATACCGATGTGGCGCGACAAGTGCTGCGCGGCGGTGCTTATGACTACAACCGGGAATTTTCTGCCACGGGCTACTCCATTGGCTATGAAAGCCCTGCGCTAAGCGACGGTCGCCTGCAAAAGGCTCATCTGGCCCGAGAAGCACCACAAGCGGCTCAAGGTTTTGTGTTCAATTTGCAGAATCCATTGTTCCAGGACCGGCGCGTACGCCAGGCGTTGGCAATGCTGTGGGACTTTGAATGGAGCAACCGGCAGATGATGCGCAACCTGTATATCCGCCAGCAGAGCTTTTTTTCCAATACCGACCTCGCCGCCCGCAACCTGCCGGATGCTGCGGAGCTGGTAATCCTTGAACCGTTGCGCGGCCAGGTCCCGGACGAAGTCTTTACCAAAGTCTTTGAAGCGCCCAAAACCGATGGCAGTGGCGTGATCCGCGATAAACAGCTGCAAGCCTTGCAGTTGCTCGAGCAGGCTGGATGGAAACCTGAAGGCGACACATTGGTGAATGCCGAAGGCGACCCACTGAGTTTCACCTTCCTCGTCACTCAAAACGGACTGGATCGCTTGCTGCTGCCGTACAAGCGCACGCTGAAACAGATCGGCATCGACCTGAATATTCGCCGCATCGACTCCTCGCAATACGTCAACCGCCTGATGAGCCGCGACTACGACATGATCATCACCGGTTACCCGGTGAGCACATCGCCAGGCAACGAACTTTACAACTACTTCGGCTCGGCAGCCGCCAACGATCCCGGCTCGAACAACTACATGGTGTTGAAAAATCCGGCGGTCGACGCACTGGTACACGGTTTGGTACGCGCCACGACTCAAGCTGACATGTTGCACTACGCGCATGCCCTGGACCGGGTGCTGCAATGGAATTACTACTGGATCCCCAACTATTACCCGCCGGGCAGTTCAACCGTGTGGTGGAACCGTTTCGGCATTCCCAGCGTGCAAGCGGCCAATGACGAAGCCATCGAGAGCTGGTGGGAAGTGAGCCCCACGCCACTGACCAATCAACAGATGACTGCCGAATTGATCAAACGCGGCAGACCCGGAGGGCCGCACTGATGTGGGCTTACATACTGCGGCGTTTGCTGCTGATCATTCCGACGCTGGTGATCATCTTGCTGGTCAATTTTGTGATCGTCCAGGCGGCACCCGGTGGCCCGGTGGAACAGGCGATTGCACACCTGCAAGGCATCGGCGGCGCCAGTGTCGGCGGCGGCTCGGGCGAGGTCATCAGCGGCAGTTCACGGGCCAGTCGCGGCCTGGACCCGCAACTGATCAAAGAAATCGAAAAACAGTATGGCTTTGATAAACCCGCGCCAGAGCGCTTGTGGCTGATGCTCAAGAGCTATGCACGGCTGGACTTCGGCAAAAGCTTTTTCCGGGGCGCCACCGTCACCGACCTGATCCTGGAAAAAATGCCGGTCACCATTTCCCTGGGGCTTTGGGCGACGCTGATTACCTATCTGGTGTCGATCCCGCTGGGTATCCGCAAAGCGGTGCACCACGGCAGTCATTTCGATATCTGGAGCAGCACCGCGATTATCATCGGCTACGCGATGCCCGCGTTCCTGTTTGCGATGTTCTTGATTGTGGTGTTCGCCGGCGGCACTTCGCTGAACTGGCTCCCCGTTCGCGGGCTGGTTTCCGACAACTTCGAATCGCTGTCGACCGTCGGCAAAATTGCCGACTACTTCTGGCACCTGGTGCTGCCGGTAACGTCGCTGGTGATTGGTGGTTTCGCGACATTGACCATCCTCACCAAAAACTCTTTTCTCAACGAAATCACCCGCCAGTACGTGGTTACTGCCCGCGCCAAAGGCATGAGCGAACGCCGGGTGCTGTATGGCCACGTGTTTCGTAACGCCATGCTGCTGGTGGTGTCGGGGATCCCCCAAGCGTTCATCAGCGTGTTTTTTGCCGGTTCGCTGCTGATCGAGGTGATCTTCTCCCTCGATGGCCTCGGGCGCATGAGCTATGAGGCGGCGGTATCAAGGGATTACCCGGTGGTGTTTGGTTCGCTGTTTATCTTCACCCTGTTTGGCCTCTTGATAAAACTCGTCGGTGACCTGTGCTACACCCTCGTTGACCCACGCATCGACTTCGCCGCGAGGAATGCCTGATGTTCAAGCTTTCGCCGTTGGCACGCCGCCGTTTTGACCGGTTCAAGAAAAACCGCCGTGGCTGGTGGTCGCTGTGGTTATTCATCGGCCTGTTTTTGCTGACCCTGGGCGGCGAACTGATTGCCAATGACAAGCCATTGGTGCTCAGCTACAACGGCTCGCTGTACTTCCCGGCGTTCAAGCGCTACACCGAACAGGCGTTCGGCGGCCAACTGCCCTTCCAGGCCGATTACCGCAGCGATTACGTGCAAAAGCTGATTCAGAAAGACGGCGGCTGGATGCTCTTCCCGCCCATTCCATTCAGCGACGACACACCGAACTATGACCTCAATCAACCGGCACCGAGCCCGCCCTCGAAGGTCAATTGGCTGGGCACCGATGACCAGGCACGAGACGTCTTGGCGCGGGTTATTTTTGGTGCTCGGGTGTCCATTCTGTTTGCGCTGATGCTGACGTTTGTCAGCGCCCTGATCGGCATCGCCGCAGGCGCCCTGCAAGGCTATTACGGGGGTTGGGTCGATTTGATTGGCCAGCGCTTGCTGGAAGTCTGGTCGGGACTGCCGGTGCTTTACCTGCTGATTATCCTGTCGGGGTTCGTCGAGCCTAATTTCTGGTGGTTGCTGGGCATCATGGCCTTGTTTTCGTGGCTGGCACTGGTGGACGTGGTGCGCGCCGAGTTCTTGCGCGGGCGCAACCTGGAATACGTCAAGGCTGCCCGTGCACTGGGCCTCACCGACCGCAAAGTGATCGTGCGGCACATCCTGCCCAACGCGATGAACGCAACACTGAGCTACCTGCCGTTCATTCTGACCGGGGCGATTTCCACGCTCACGGCCCTGGATTTCCTGGGTTTCGGCATGCCCGCCGGCAGCGCATCGCTCGGCGAACTGATCGGCCAGGGCAAACAAAACCTGCAAGCACCCTGGCTGGGGCTGACGGCGTTTTTTACCTTGGCGCTGATCCTTTCTTTATTGGTGTTCATCGGGGAGGCATTACGTGATGCGTTTGATCCCAGGTCTTGATCTCAGATCAGTAACCGGAGTGTTCCCATGAGCCACAACCTGATCGAAATCCGTGACCTGTGCGTCGCTTTCAATGGCCAGACCGTGGTGCACAACCTGTGCCTGGACATTCGGCCCGGGGAATGCCTGGCGCTGGTGGGCGAATCGGGTTCTGGTAAATCGGTCACCGCGCATTCGATCCTGCAATTGCTGCCAGAGACCGGCACGCGGTCGACCGGCAGCATTCGTTATCGCGACAAAGAGTTGCTCGGCGCCTCCAGCAGGGTTCTGCGCGAGCTGCGCGGCAACCGTATAGCGATGATTTTCCAGGAGCCGATGACCTCCCTTAATCCGCTGCACACCCTCGAAAAACAGATCGGCGAAACCCTGCTGCTGCACAAAGGCCTGACCGGCAAAGTCGCACGGGAACGCATTCTTGAGTTGCTGCATCTGGTGGGCATTCAAAAACCCAAAGAGCGCCTCAAGGCCTATCCGCATCAACTGTCTGGCGGTCAACGCCAGCGCGTAATGATCGCCATGGCCCTGGCCTGCGAGCCGGAATTGCTGATCGCCGACGAACCAACCACCGCACTGGACGTGACGGTGCAGCGCAAGATTCTGTTGCTGCTCAAGTCACTGCAACAGCGTCTCGGCATGTCGCTGCTGTTGATCAGTCACGACCTTAATCTGGTGCGCAGTATCGCCCAGCGCGTCTGCGTGATGAAGGCCGGCGAAATCGTCGAGCAGGCGCCGTGTGAAACGCTGTTCACCGAGCCCAAACACCCTTACAGCTGCGAGCTGCTGAACGCCGAGCCGGAAGGCGAAGCGTTGCCCCGGGATGAACGTGAGAACGTGTTGGAAGTCGTCGATTTGAGTGTGCAGTTCCCGCTCACCGGCGGCCTGTTCCAGCGTAAAACCTACCTGCGCGCGGTGGACGGCATCAGCCTGACCGTACAGCGCGGTAAAACGCTGGGCATCGTCGGCGAATCCGGCTCCGGCAAATCGACGCTGGGCCAAGCCATCCTGCGCCTGCTCGACTCCGACGGCAGTATTCGCTTTCAGGGTGAAGCACTGGATGGCCTGACGCAGAAGCAACTGCGGCCATGGCGCAAGAAAATGCAGGTGGTGTTCCAGGATCCGTTTGGTAGCCTCAGCCCACGAATGTCGGTGGCGCAAATCATCAGTGAAGGCCTGGAAGTACACAGTCAGTTAACGGCTGAGGAATGCAACGCCGAAGTGATTCGGGCATTGCAAGAGGTTGGCCTCGACCCGCAAAGCCGTCATCGTTACCCGCATGAATTCTCCGGTGGCCAACGGCAACGCATCGCCATTGCGCGAGCGCTGGTGCTGAAACCGGCGCTGATTTTGCTCGACGAACCGACCTCGGCGCTGGACCGCACCGTACAGAAACAAGTGGTCGCCCTGCTCCGACAGCTGCAGGAGAAACATGGCCTGACGTATCTGTTCATCAGTCACGACCTGGCGGTGGTGCGCGCCCTGGCCCACGACATGATCGTGATCAAGGACGGCAGGGTTGTGGAAAGCGGTGCCAGCCATGACGTGTTCGATGCGCCCAGCCATCCGTACACCAAGGAACTGTTGGCAGCAGCGCATCCGCGCTAGCGACCGAAAGACCAGGTCGCCCCCATCGCGAGCAGGCTCTCTCCCACAGGGATTTGTGTGCGGCATAGATCAATTGTGAGCACGAACTTGCTCGCGACACGGCCAGTACCCGCCATAAACATTCAGGATTCCGTTATGAACACCACCGAAAGCCTCAAGGACTACCAGCGCGTTCGACTGCTGGCGATCCGTTCGTTGTTCGAGATCATTGAACAGTCGAGTGAAGGCACGGTGATTGTCGATCGCGATGCCAACATTGTCTGGATGAACGAGCGTTACGCCCGGCGCTTTGGCCTGGAGTCTGCTGAAGTCGCCATCGGCAAGGCCTGCGAAAGCGTCATCCCCGGCAGTTTGCTGCGTGAAGTGGTGCGCACCGGGCGCCCGATTCTGCTGGACATGCAAGACACGCCCAAAGAGCCGCTGGTGGTCATGCGCCTGCCGATTCATGACGATGCCGGCGTGGTGATCGGCGCGATTGGTTTTGCACTGTTCGACGAATTACGCAGCTTGTCGCCGATGCTCAAGCGCTACATGAGCATGCAGGAAGAATTGGCGTCCACGCGCTCACTGCTGCGAGCACGGCAGACCAAATACAACTTCGCGCATTTTATCGGCACCAGCGCCGCCAGCCTTGAGGTCAAGCGCCGTGCCCGGCGCAGCGCCAGCGCTGAATCACCGGTGTTGCTGCTGGGCGAAACCGGCACCGGCAAAGAGTTGCTGGCGCAAGCCATCCACAACGCCTCGCCGCGTGCCCACAAAGCCTTCGTCAGCATCAACAGCGCGGCGATCCCCGAGTCGTTGCTGGAAGCGGAGTTTTTCGGCACCGCGCCCGGCGCGTTCACCGGCGCCGACCGCAAAGGGCGGGCCGGTAAACTACACATCGCCCAGGGCGGCACGTTGTTTCTCGATGAAATTGGTGACATGCCGCTGCCACTGCAAAGCAAACTGTTGCGGGTGCTGCAGGAAAAGGAATTCGAACCCGTCGGCTCCAACGAAGTGATCCAGAGCGACGTGCGCGTGATCGCAGCGACTTCCACCGACCTTGAAGCGGCGATCAAACGCGGCGAGTTTCGCGCCGATTTGTACTACCGACTCAACGTCCTGCCGATTCAAGTGCCGCCATTGCGTGACCGCCTCGACGATTTGCCGGCCCTCAGCGAGGGGATTCTTGAGGAATTGCGCAGCCGGCATGAATTGAATCAGGAGGCGCTGGAACTGCTCGGCCAACACGCCTGGCCGGGCAACATCCGCGAACTGCGCAACGTGCTGGAGCGCGCGGCGCTGCTCAGCGATGACGTGCTGTTGAACGCAGTGGACATACGCGCGGCGATTGGCACGTTGATGCCGGTGGAGCGCCCTGCTCCGCGACTCATCGAATCTGCGACGCAGCAGACTTTCAGCGAAGCACGGGCACAATTTGATCGCCAGTTGATCGAAACCACCCTGGCGCAATGCGGGGGCAAGGTGATTGAAGCGGCAGCGCAGTTGGGGCTTGGTCGTTCGACGCTGTACAAAAAAATGGTGGCACTAGGGATTGTCGAGTCTCAATAACGAGACGAAAGTCTCCATGCAGAGAACGCACAAAAGCATCGCGATGCAGACTCTCTACCACAGGGGAATCCCAATCAAATGTGGGAGCGAGCCTGCTCGCGATAAGGTCTCATGCAGAAATATATCTCAATAAAGAGACAATTCACTTCAGACTCACGGCCAGCCTTAAAATATATCTATATATTTCAACAACTTATTCACCTGGCACGAATCTCGCTATCGCCCTCTCCCACACGTACTACCCAAAAAAATAACAATCCAGGAGACACACCATGAGTGTGATCATTGCCTTGGCAGCCCTCGCGCTGCTGATGCTGGCTGCTTACCGTGGCTACAGCGTTATCCTTTTCGCCCCGATTGCCGCCCTTGGCGCTGTCCTGCTCACCGACCCTTCTGCCGTTGCGCCCGTGTTCACCGGCGTGTTCATGGAGAAAATGGTCGGTTTCATCAAGCTGTATTTCCCGGTGTTCCTGCTCGGTGCGGTGTTCGGCAAGCTGATTGAATTGTCCGGATTTTCGCGATCGATCGTTGCCGCTGCCATACGGTTGCTGGGCACCCGCCAGGCGATGCTGGTCATTGTGCTGGTCTGCGCCTTGCTGACTTACGGCGGCGTTTCGCTGTTTGTGGTGGTGTTTGCGGTGTACCCGTTTGCCGCAGAAATGTTCCGCCAGAGCAATATTCCAAAACGCCTGATCCCGGCGACCATCGCCCTCGGCGCGTTCTCGTTCACCATGGATGCCTTGCCCGGCACCCCGCAAATCCAGAACATCATTCCCAGTACGTTTTTCAACACTACGGCCTGGGCCGCGCCTTGGCTGGGCCTGATCGGCACGGTATTCGTGTTTTGCGCCGGCATGCTGTTTCTCATGCGCCAACGCAACAAGGCGCAACGGGCCGGCGAAGGGTATGGCACCGAGTTGCGCAACGAGCCGGAAACGGCTGAAGACATCACGCTGCCCAACCCGTGGGTCGCGTTGTCGCCGCTGCTGATGGTCGGCGTCATGAACCTGCTGTTCACCCACTGGATTCCGCTGTGGTACGGCAAGACTCACACTTTGGCGCTGCCGGGAATGGCCACACCGATCACCACTGAAATTGCCAAACTCACGGCCATCTGGGCGGTTCAGGCCGCGCTGCTGATCGGCATCCTCATGGTCCTGGCATTTGGTTTCAAGGCGATTCGCAGCAAACTGGCCGAAGGCAGCAAAAGTGCGGTCAGCGGCGCGCTGCTGGCAGCGATGAACACCGCTTCGGAATACGGTTTTGGTGCGGTAATCGCCTCCCTGCCAGGATTTCTGGTGCTGGCCGACTGGCTCAAGGGCATTCCCAATCCGCTGGTCAATGAAGCTATCACCGTGACGTTGCTGGCCGGTATCACCGGCTCGGCCTCGGGCGGCATGAGCATTGCGCTGGCGGCGATGTCCGAGAGCTTCATCAGCGCGGCGCATGCGGCCAACATTCCGTTGGAAGTGCTGCACCGGGTGGCCGCGATGGCGAGTGGCGGCATGGACACACTGCCGCATAACGGCGCGGTCATCACGTTGCTGGCGGTGACGGGCCTGACGCACCGTGAAGCCTATAAAGACATTTTCTGTATTACGATCATCAAGACCCTGGCGGTCTTTGTAGTGATCGGCACTTTCTACGCCACCGGCATTGTGTGAGGCATTAATGACAAATCTTTCGGGCAAAACCGCATTGGTTACCGGTTCCACCAGCGGCATCGGTCTGGGCATTGCGCTCAGCCTGGCCAAGGCTGGCGCCAATTTGATCCTTAATGGTTTCGGTGACGCCGCCACAGTCATCGCCGAGGTCCAGCAGTTCGGTGGCAAGGTCGGTCATCACCCGGCCGACGTCAGTGACCCGGCACAGATTGCCGAGATGGTCGCCTACGCCGAGCGCGAATTCGGCGGCATCGACATTCTGGTCAACAACGCCGGGATCCAGCACGTGGCGTCGGTGGAGGACTTTCCCGTGGAGCGTTGGGATTCGATCATCGCGATCAACCTGTCCTCGGTGTTCCACAGCACCCGCCTGTGCCTGCCGCGCATGCGCGCCAAGAACTGGGGCCGCATCATCAATATCGCCTCGGTGCACGGCCAGGTCGGCTCCGTGGGCAAGGCTGCCTATGTCGCGGCCAAGCATGGCGTGATTGGCTTGACCAAAGTGGTCGGCCTGGAAACCGCGACCACCCATGTCACCTGCAATGCGATTTGCCCGGGCTGGGTGCTGACGCCGCTGGTACAGAAGCAGATTGATGACCGCGCCGCGTCCGGTATTGACCCGCAGCAGGCACAACATGACTTACTCGCTGAAAAACAGCCATCGCTGGAGTTCGTGACGCCGCCACAACTGGGCGAACTGGTGCTGTTTCTGTGCAGTGAAGCGGGCAGCCAGGTGCGTGGCGCGGCATGGAATATCGATGGCGGGTGGTTGGCACAGTAGCCCCGCGCCAGACCATTGCGGCGAGGAAACTCGCTCGCACTGGGTAGCGAAGCGCACCACGTGTGTCATCGACGACTGCTGCGCAGCCGAGCGGGAGCAAGCTCCCTCGCCACAAAAAGCTATTTGCAAAAGCCTGAGTACACATAAAAAAGAGGCAAAGCCATGTCCGATATCCTCTGGCAACCCAGCGCCGAGCGCATTGGCAAGACGCGCATGGAGGCCTTTCGGCGCTTCATCAATCAACGGCACAACCTTCAGATTGAGGGCTACCCGGCGCTGCATCAATGGTCGATTGATCAGCGCGAATCCTTCTGGCAAGCCATCGTCGACTATTTCGACATTCACTTTCATCAACAGCCAGAGGCCGTGCTGGTTGAAGGCGCGCAAATGCCCAGCGCCGAATGGTTTCCCGGCGCCACGCTGAATTTCGCCGAGCACCTGTTGCGCCGTCGTGACGATGCGGTGGCAGTGGTCGCCATCGGTGAAAACGGTCAGCGCGAACAACTGACCTGGCTCGAACTGGCGCAGCACGTGGCCGGTTTCCAGAACAGCTTGAAAGCTGCCGGTGTCGGCCTCGGCGACCGTGTGGCGGCATGCATGCCCAATACCTGGCAGACCCTGGTGGCGATGCTCGGCACCACCAGCCTTGGTGCCATCTGGTCATGCTCATCGCCCGATTTCGGTACGCAAGGCGTGATTGATCGCTTCGGCCAGATTGAACCGAAAGTGCTGATCACCTGCGCCGGTTACCGCTATGCCGGCAAAGAGATCGACCAGACTGCCAAGCTCAATGAAATCCTCGCGCGCCTGCCGTCGCTGCAACAGTTGATCGTCGTGCCGTACACCCGGCCGCAGGTACGCGTCGATGATTTTCGCACCGAGGCGAACGTGACGCTTTGGGAAGATTTTTACGACGTCGGTGGCTCACCGGAATTCGTCCCGGTGCCCTTCGCCCATCCGCTGTATATCCTCTATTCCAGCGGCACTACCGGCGTCCCCAAATGCATCGTCCACAGCGCTGGTGGGGTGTTGCTGCAACACGTCAAGGAACATGGTCTGCACGCCGATCTGGGGCCCGGTGATCGGCTGTTTTACTACACCACGTGCGGCTGGATGATGTGGAACTGGCTGGTTTCGGCGCTGGCGGTCGGCAGCGCCGTGGTGCTGTATGACGGCTCTCCGTTCCATCCCGGCCCCGAGCGCCTGATCGACTTGATCGACGACGAACACATCAACGTTTTTGGCACCAGCCCCAAATACCTCGCGACCCTGGAAAGCAATGGCCTCAAACCCAACCAGAGCCACGACCTCGGCAGCCTGAGAACCTTGCTCTGCACCGGGTCGGCGCTGTCGCCGCAGAGTTACGATTATGTCTACCGCGACCTCAAGAGCGACCTGTGCCTGGCGTCAATGTCGGGCGGTACCGATATCGTTTCGTGCTTTGTGAATGGCAACCCGCTGCAACCGGTGCGCCGTGGCGAAATGCAAGGCAAGAGCCTCGGCATGGCGATTGAAGTGTGGAACGACGACGGGCTGCCGGTGATCGGCGAGAAAGGCGAACTGGTGTGCACCCGGCACTTCCCGGCGATCCCCATCGGCTTCTGGAATGACCCGCAGCAGGAAAAACTGCGCGCCGCGTATTTCAGCCAGTTTGCGGGGGTGTGGGCACAAGGTGATTACGCCGAGCAAAGCCCAGAGGGCGGGATGCTGATTCACGGCCGCTCGGATGCCGTGCTCAACCCCGGGGGCGTGCGTATCGGCACCGCGGAAATTTATCGCCAAGTGGAAAAAATCACCCAAGTGCTCGACAGCGTCGCCATTGGCCAGCAGTGGCAAAATGATGTGCGGGTGGTGTTGTTTGTGCGCTTGCGCGAAGGCGTCGAGCTGAACCCGACGCTTGAACAGCAGATTCGCCAGGTGATCCGCACCAACACCACGCCACGGCATGTACCGGCAAAAATTGTGGCGGTAACGGATATCCCTCGCACCATCAGTGGCAAAGTGGTCGAGCTGGCAGTGAGGAACGTGGTGCACGGCCAGCAGGTGAAAAATACCGACGCACTGGCCAATCCCGAGGCGTTGCAGCAGTTTCGTGACCGCCCCGAACTTATGGATAACGCGTAGGAAACCGGCTTGCCGGTGATGACGATCTCGCGGGCGCCATCACCGGCAAGCCAGCCTCCTACCGTTGAACGACGTTAATCCATCAGCCCCCAATCTCCCGGCGGGGCATGTGGATCGGGCGCGGCTTCAGCGTGCAGTTTGAGCCGCAGGCGCAAATTGTTCAGCGAATCGGCATGCTTCAGAGCTTCCTCTTCGCTGATCGCGCCCTCCACCACCAGATTGAAGAGTGCGCTGTCAAACGTCTGCATTTCCAGCGTCGATGACTTCTCCATGATGCCTTTAAGCTCGGTTAGCGCGTTGCTGCGGATCAGGTCACTGATCGTCGGCGTACCCAGCATGACTTCTACTGCCGCCCGTCGCTGGCCATCTCGGCTGCGCACCAGTCGCTGCGAAACGCACACCTTTAAATTGTTGGCGAGGTCGTTCAGCAGTTGCGTTCGACGCTCCTGCGGGAAGAAATTGATGATGCGGTCCAGCGCCTGATTGGCGTTATGGGCATGCAGGGTAGAAATGACCAGATGACCGGTATCGGCAAACGCTAACGCATGTTCCATGGTTTCACGGTCGCGTATTTCCCCGATCAGCACCACGTCGGGAGCCTGACGCAGGGTGTTCCTCAAGGCAGCATGAAAACTGCGGGTATCGACGCCCACTTCACGCTGATTGATGATCGACCGGTTGTGCCGATGGATATACTCCACCGGGTCTTCAATGGTGATGATATGACCACTGCTGTGGCGGTTGCGGTAATCGATCAACGCCGCCAGCGACGTGGACTTACCCGAATCGGTGGCGCCGACAAACAGGATCAGGCCTTGTTTGAGCATCACCATTTCCAGCAGCACGTCGGGTAAACCCAGGTCTTCGAAGCGCGGAATATCGAGTTTTATGTTGCGGGCCACGATCGATACATCGTTGCGTTGCTTGAAAATGTTCACCCGAAAGCGTCCAACGCCGGGCAATGATATGGCCAGGTTCATCTCCAGCTCCCGATCGAACTCCAGTCGCTGTTCGGCGTCCATGATTGAGGCAGCGATGGCGGCGACCTCACCCGGTTTGAACGGTTGCTCTTGCAGGGCTTCAAGCACGCCGTCAAACCGTGCGCTGGGCGCTGCACCCGTGGACAGGTAGAGATCGGAGCCATTGCGACTGGCGAGCATGTTTAACAGTGCATCGATTACCATGGCAAAAAACACCCGCGAAGCATTCTATGAAAAAATATGACCCGAAACGGGTCATTCAGCGTCTACCGCCTGACAAGGATAGTCGACGCAGCCACACCGACTTAAGTGCAGGACATCTTGATGAACGCATCACCGATCGGCAGCGATGCCCAGGCCTTGATCGCCCGAATTGACTGGAGTCGCAGCCCCCTGGGCGCCGCCAGTAACTGGCCACAGAGCCTGCGTACCGCCGTGGACATCGTGATTCATTCGCCGATGCCCATGCTTTTGTTATGGGGCCCGGAGTTAACGCAGATCTACAACGATGGCTTTGCCTTGCTCGCCGGCAGCAAGCACCCGGAGGCTTTCGGACAACCCGCGCACCAGATATGGCCAGAACTTAAAGACTTTACCGACCCTATTTACAGCGCTGTCCTACAGGGGCAAGTGCGAACCTACAGCGAACAGCGCTTTACCCTGCAGCGCGACGGCAAAGAATCCGACTTTTGGCTGGACCTGACCTACAGCCCGATCCGTGATGAAGCCGCGCAAGTGACCGGGATATTGGTCACTGTCATCGAAACCAACGAACGCCGCAGCATCGCCCTGGAACTCGAACAGCGCTCGGCGTCCAGCCTCAAGGCGCAGCACGAAACCGAACAACGCCTGCAATTGGCACTGGCTGCCACGGACGCCGTGGGCACCTGGGATTGGGACATCCGCGAAGATCGCTTCATCGCCGATGCGCATTTCGCTCAATTGCACGGTGTGGACCCGGCCAAGGCCCGCCAATTGCCAATCACCGACTACCTGCACGGCGTGCACCCCGAAGACCGGGCGCTGATCGCTCGCAGCATCAAGCATTGCATCACCCACGGCACCGAATACGCCGAGGAATATCGGTTGTTGCAGGCCGATGGCCAATTGCGCTGGGTATTCGCTCGCGGGCGTTGCTACAAGGACCATCATGGCCGGCCGGTACGGTTTCTCGGCGCTGCGCTGGACCTCACCGAACGCAAGCACACCGAGCAGGCGCTGCGTCAGAGCCAGACAGAATTGCAATTGATCATCAACGCGATGCCGGTGTTGATCAGCTATGTCGACCATGAACAACGTTTCAGGCTGAACAACGCCGCCTACTTGCACTGGTACGGCCGCACGCCTCAGGAACTGTACGGCAAGACCATCCGCGAGGTGCTGGGGCACGAGGCATATGCGTTGCGCGCCGAGCACATCAAGGACGCATTGAAGGGCAAACCTTGCAGTTTCAGCCTCAATACACGACACCACGACGGCAGCATTCGTCACGCGTTGACCAATTACCTGCCTCGCCACGGACCGGATGGTGCAGTTAACGGTTTCTACATCTTCGTGATCGACGAAACAGAACGCAAAAAGACCGAAGAAGCGCTGCGCAACCTCAATGAAACCCTGGAGGAGCGCGTGGCTGCACGCACGCAACAATTGGCCGAAGCCAACCAGCGTTTGCAAAATGAGATGTTCGAGCGTGAACGCGCCGAAGACGCCTTGCGTCATGCGCAGAAAATGGAAGCAGTCGGCCAGTTGACGGGCGGCATCGCCCATGACTTCAACAACATGCTCACGGGCATTATCGGCAGCCTCGATTTGATGCAACGCTACATTGCCGATGGGCGCGCCGACGAAATCGGCCGTTTTACCGAAGCAGCGGTTTCATCCGCCAACCGGGCAGCCGCCCTCACCCATCGATTGCTTGCGTTTTCGAGGCGCCAGTCACTGGATCGCAAGCCACTGGACGCCAACGATATGGTGCACTCGCTGGAAGATCTGCTCAGCCGAACCAAAGGCGATCACATAGGACTCACGCTGCGCCTGGCCGAGACAGTCTGGCCGGTCAGCACCGATGTCAGCCAATTGGAAAACGCGCTGCTCAACCTGGTGATCAACGCTCGCGACGCAATGCCCGACGGTGGCGAGTTATTGATTGAAACGGCCAACGTTTATCTCGACGGCAGCGACCTCACAACGCTGGAACCGATCAAGGCCGGGGATTACGTGATGATCGCCGTCAGCGACAACGGCACCGGCATGACACCTTCGGTATTGGCCAAGGCGTTCGACCCGTTCTTCACCACCAAACCCATCGGCCAGGGCACAGGTCTTGGCTTGTCGATGATTTACGGTTTTGCGCAGCAATCAGGCGGGCACGTCAATCTCGATAGCCAACCGGGCAAAGGCACTTGCGTGCGCCTGTACTTGCCACGCCTGCACTACCCGGAGCCGCAAGATACGCTGGTGCCGGTCACCAGCGAGGCCCCTGCGGCATTTGCCGGTGAAACGGTGTTGCTGGTGGAGGACGACCCGGCGGTGCGCATGCTGGTACTGGACCTGCTTAACGAGCTGGGCTACCACGCCCACGAAGCGGAGGACGCGAAAAGTGCCCTGCCGTTGCTGGAATCAGATCGGCGAGTAGACCTGCTGGTGACCGATGTCGGGTTGCCCGGCATGAATGGTCGGCAACTGGCAGAAATCGCTCGTCAGCACCGGCCTGACCTAAAGGTATTGTTCATGACCGGTTATGCCGAAAAAGCCACTGAGCGCCAGGGTTTCCTGGAGGAAGGCATGGACATGGTGGCCAAACCCTTTTCCATCGACCTGCTGGCGAACAAGATTCGTACGATGATCGGCCAACCCGAGTGAGTTGAGGCATAATCGCCCGCCCCGCTGTCACCACCGTTGCAAGGTACTCGCCCCAATGAAAGCTCAAGCCCGCCATATTCTGGTGAAAACCTCGGAAGAAGCCGAGCAACTCAAACAACGCATCGCCAAGGGCGAAGCCTTCGATGTGTTGGCCAAGAAATACTCCACCTGCCCCTCCGGCAAACGCGGCGGCGACCTGGGTGAAGTCCGGCCAGGACAAATGGTCGGGGTGATTGACGCGGTGATCTTCAAAAAACCATTGCGAGTCGTGCACGGCCCTATCAAGAGCAAGTTCGGTTATCACTTGGTGCAGGTGTTTTTCCGCGATTGAAGCGCTGACTCAAGGTTCCAATCCCCCACCGAAGACCCTGTGGCGAGGGGATTTATCGAAACGTCGCACCGCCCCGCTGGACTGCGCAGCAGGCCCGTTGTGGTTAACCTCCCCGGCCCAACGGGGATAAATCCCCTCACCACAAGGATTGGATTTCAAGCCTTGGTGGATTAAACCTTCCGCTTGGATTTCAAACCTTGGGGATCAACGCTCCCGGCACCTGAATAACCCGACTTGCCAACCAATGCCCAGCCTCGGCGGCTTTGACCGGGCTTGCACCTTTGAGCCGGCCCGCCAGATACGCAGCACTGAACGAATCCCCGGCCGCGGTGGTGTCGACCACAAGCTCAACCTTTTGCGCCGGCACTTCGAACACTTGATCGTCGCAGCGAATCAAGCAGGTTTCGGCGCCACGCTTGAGCACCACCTCAGGTGTACCGATTTGTTGGTAGGCAGCAAATATGGCGTCGGTGTCGGCAAAATGAAACAACGCCTGTTCGTCATCAACCGTCAGCAACGCCAGGTCCACGTAAGGCAACAGGCTGCGATAGGCGGCGCGGGCCTCTTCGACCGACGCCCACAAACGCGGCCGGTAGTTATTGTCGAAAACAATCCGCGCGCCGCGTTGCCGCGCATCAATCACGGTTTTCAGCAACTTCTCCCGCCCCTGCGCGCCCAGTACTGCCAGGGTGATGCCGCTGAAATACAACACGTCGTAATCCGGTAGCGCGTCGAGAATCGGCGCGGCGGCCGCCGTGGTGAAACAATCGCGAACAGCGGCCTCATTACGCCAATAAAGGAAGCGCCGCTCTCCCGCCGCGTCGGTCTGGATGCAATACAAACCAGGCAAACGGCCGGGCAGACGCTGGACCATGCCGAGCCCGATATTTTCTTCTGCCCAACTGCGGCACATGGCATCGCTGAAGCTGTCATCGCCCAGTGCGGTGACGTAATCCACGCGGCCAGCGCTGCCTAGTTCGCGGGACAGATAAACCGCTGTGTTCAACGTATCGCCGCCGAAGCTTTGTTGCAGGCTGCCATCGGCGCGCTGTTGCAGTTCGATCATGCATTCGCCGATCAGGGCGATGCGAACAGTGTTGAGGCTAAGGGTACTGAAGGTGTTCATCGTGTGAAGTCTCTGGTGTTTCGGTGTTGTCTGGACGGCCGCCATCGCGAGCAGGGTCGCTCCCACATTGCAACGCGGTTCAGTGTGGGAGCTAGCCTGCTCGCGATGGCCGCGCCTCGGTCCCAAACCCTAGAAGCAAGCCTCCATGGCCTCCCACACTGCAACGCGGTTCAGTGTGGGGGCGAGCCTGCTCGCGATGGCCGCGCCTCGGTCCCAAACCCTAGAAGCAAGCCTCCATGGCCTCCCACATTGCAACGCAATTCAGTGTGGAAGCGAGCCTGCTCGCGATGGCCGCGCCTCGGTCTCAAACCCTAGAAGCAAGCCTCCATGGCCTCCCACACTGCAACGCAATTCAGTGTGGGAGCGAGCCTGCTCGCGATGGCCGCGCCTCGCTCTCAAACCCTAGAAGCAAGCCTCCATGGCCTCCCACATTGCAACGCGGTTCAGTGTGGGAGCGAGCCTGCTCGCGATGGCCGCACTTCGGTCCCAAACCTTAGAAACAGGTCTCCATGCTTTCGATCACATTCAACTGCTCATCCACCAGGCACCCGGTCCGCCACTTGTCGAACGTGAGGCACGGGTGCGAAGTGCCGAACGAAATAATGTCGCCCACCCGCAATTCAATACCCGGCGCCACCGTCATGAAAGCATGTTGGTCCATCACCGCCGTCACTTTGCAGGCGCTGACGTCGTCACCCGTCGCCGGCACGACGCCGGCCTTGTAGCGCAGCAACGGCACCGGCAAACCGGCGTCATAGGCCACGTCGCGTTTGCCCAGGGCGATCACCGCAAAGCCTGCTTCCGGCAACGATTGCACGTGTGCCCAGACTTCCAGCGCCGGGCGCAGGCCTTCGTGCAGATCACTGCGACGGTCCAGCACGCAGCATTGCGCTTCCTTGTAAATGCCATGGTCGTGCGCCACATAACTGCCTGGGCGCAACACACTGAGGAAACGTCCACCGGCGTTATGCGCCTCGAAAGATTCGGCGATCAGGTCGTACCAGGCGGAGCCCGACGCCGTGATGATCGGCTTGGGAACGGCGAACGCGCCGCTGTCCTGCAGCTGCACCGCCAAGCGCACCAGTGAAGCGGCAAACGCGCGAATACCTGTTTGCGCGTGGTCGCCATGGATAACGCCTTCATAGCCCTCAATGCCGGTCAACGCCAGCGCCGGTTGCGCGGCAATAGCCTTGGCCAGCGCCACCACTTCTTCTTCAGTGCGGCACCCGCAACGACCGCCCACCACGCCGTACTCGATCATCACATTCAGGCGTAAACCGCGTGCAGCGAAGTACGCACCGAGGTCCGCGACGTTATCCGGGTGATCGACCATGCAATGAAATTCGAAACCCGGGTCTGCCAGCAGGTCGGCGATCAATGCCATGTTCGGCGTGCCGACCAATTGGTTGGCCATCAGCACGCGACGCACACCCTGCGCGTAAGCGGCACGGGTTTGCGTGGCGCTGGCCAGGGTGATGCCCCAGGCACCCGCGTCCAATTGGCGACGAAACAACGCAGGCGTCATGCTGGTCTTACCGTGGGGAGCAAGTTCAGCACCGCTGTTGCTGACGAAGGCCTGCATCCAGCGAATGTTGTGTTCCAGGGCGTCGCGGTGCAACACCAGCGCCGGCAGGCTGACGTCACGCACCAGGTTGGCACCGGTCTGGGCAAAGCCCTTTTCCACGGCGGCAGTATTTTCGGCAGTAGACATGGTGGAACTCCTTACAAGCGCGGCAGCAGGCCGGCGCGGTTATTCGTTGATGCGCCGGGCCAGATTGTTGGCACTGTCGATCAGCACTCGGCGATAGTCGTTGTAGTTGTTTTTGGCATCCGCCCGTGGGGCGACGATGCACAAGGTCGCAATCGCGATACCGCCGGGGTCTTTGACCGGGGCGGCGAAGCAGTGGGTAAAGGTGTCGGCAACGCTATCAAAAGAGAAAAACCCATCGATGTCCGCCTGACGGATTTCCCGCAGGAATTGCTCCATCGGCAGGCGCTCGCCGCTGGGCAGGATGAAGTCATCGTGATCGATCAGGTCGTCGATTTCCTGATCGCTCAGGTGCGCCAGCAGCAGGCGCCCGGAAGCGGTCCAGGGAATGGGCGCGTTCTCGCCGATATCGGAAGAAATACGGAAATGCCGCTCGCCCTCTTTCATCAAGGCCACGGTGTATTTGCGCCCGTTAAGCAGGCACATTTGCGCGGTTTCACGGGTTTGGCTGACGATCTCCTGCAAAGCATGATCGGCCTCACGGGTCAGGTCGAAATGACGCAAATGTGCCTGCCCGAGAAAGTACAACTGGCGCCCGAGATAAACGTGACCGTCCTTGCCCACAGGCTCCAGGATGCGCCGCTCCAGCAATGAGGCAACCAATTCGTAGATCGTCGATTTCGGGCTGTCGATGCCGCTGGCGATTTCATTCGGACGTAACGGTTTGCCGACTTCCTTGAGGAAATCGAGAATATCGAACGCCCGGTCCAGACCACGTGCCCGGCGCTTGATGGTGTCTTCAGTCATGTCTTCAAGTCCCCTTCAAAATGCCGGGAGTTTAACCAGAGAGCAGCGGCAACCGTTAGGCCGACTTCGCGGGTAAGCCACGCGCCCACATCGGAACGCGTTGCCCTGTGGGAGCGGGCTTGCTCGCGAAGAACCCACCGCAAATCTCAAGCCTTTTTCCTGTACGCGACACAGTCGATTTCAACCTTGCAGTCGACCATCATGTTCGCCTGCACACAGGCCCGCGCCGGGGCGTGTTCGCTTTTGAAGTACTCGGAGAAAACTTTGTTGAAACTCCAGAAATCCCGAGGATCTTCCAGCCAGACGCCAGTGCGCACCACGTCTTCCAGGCCATAACCGGCCTCTTCGAGAATGGCGATCAGGTTCTTCATGGTCTGGTGAGTCTGCTCGACGATGCCACCCACAATGATTTCGCCATCCAGCGCCGGCACCTGGCCAGACACGTGCAGCCAACCATCGGCTTCAACGGCGCGGGCGAAAGGACGGGGCTGGCCGCCACCGGCGGTGCTGCCAGTGCCGTAACGAGTAATGCTCATGAGTGTTTCTCCTGATTGAAAAGTTAAAAGATTAAAAACGCGTGTTCTTCAAAAACTCCGCCAGTCGCGGCGATTGTGGGCGCTCGAACAGTTCCTTTGGCGGACCCTGCTCCTCGATACGCCCCTGATTCATAAACACGATTTTGTCCGACACCTCGAAGGCGAAGCGCATTTCGTGGGTCACCAACAACATCGTCATGCCTTCATCGGCCAGGCCTTTGATCACGTTCAATACTTCGCCCACCAGTTCCGGGTCGAGCGCTGAGGTGACTTCGTCGAACAGCATCAAGCTGGGGTTCATCGCAATCGCCCGGGCAATCGCCACGCGTTGTTGCTGACCGCCAGACAGCTGACCGGGAAAATGATCGCGGCGCTCAAGCAAGCCGACGCGATCGAGCCATTTTTCGGCCAGGACGACCGCTTCATCCTTGTGCAGTTTTTTGACCTTGAGCAAGCCGAGCGTCACGTTCTGCAACGCGGTGAGGTGCGGGAACAGGTTGAATTGCTGAAACGCCATGCCGGTCATCGCACGATGGCGGGCGATGGTTTTCTCCGGGTGGCGCACACGCTTGCCATTCACTTCGTCATAGCCGATGGACTCGCCATCGAGCACGATCTGCCCGCCCTGAAATTCTTCGAGCATGTTCACGCAGCGCAGCAACGTGGTCTTGCCCGAGCCGCTGGAACCGATCAGCGTGACAACGTTGCCGCGCTGCATCGTCAGGTCGACGCCCTTCAGCACCTCGAGTTTGCCGTACTGCTTGTGCAGACCGCGAATGTCCAGCAGGGCCTGAGCGTTTTGATTCGTGGAAGCTTGAGGTTGAGTCATGGCAAGGCCACCCGCTTTTCAATGTGCCGCCCGAGTAATTCGATGGCGTAGTTGATGACGAAAAACAGAAATCCAGCGAACAGGTAAAACTCCAGGGTCATGAAGGTGCGAGCGATGATCTGTTGCGTACTGAGCAGCAACTCGGCCACGCCGATCACCGACAGCAACGTCGACGCCTTGACGATCTCGGTGGATGAGTTGACCCAGGTCGGCAAGATTTGCCGCAGCGCCTGGGGCAACAACACGTAGCCCAGGGATTGGTAAAACGTCAGGCCGATGGCCTTGCTCGCCTCCATCTGTCCTCGCGGCAGCGCTTGCAAGGCACCGCGCACTATCTCTGCCACATGCGAGCCGCAGAACAGCGTCAAGCCCAAGGCGCCGGCCTGAAACGCGCTGATTTGCCATCCCAACGCAGGTGCCATGTAGAAGCAGGCCAGCACCAGCACAAACACGGGCGTGCCGCGAATGATGTCGACGTAAAAACGGAACGGCGCACGCATCCAGAACTTGCCATAGGTCAGCACCAGTCCGGCAAAAACGCCGATCAGCGTGCCCAGTAATATCGCCAGTGCCGAGACCTGCACACTGGTCACAAAGCCTTGCCACAGCACTTCCCGGGCAACCCACAACTCATGCAACCAACTCGGTGATTCGTACATGAGGGGCTCCTATCGGCGAATCGCCAGACGCTGCTCGAGGTAACGCAGCATCATGGCAATGAGGTAACAAGCCGCCACGTACAGCGCAGTGGTGACCATCCAGGTTTCGATCACCCGATAGCTCTCGACGTTGATCTTGCGCGCGTAATACGTCAGCTCCGGCACCGCAATCGCAGCGGCCAGCGAGGTGTCCTTGAACAGCGAAATGAAGTTATTGGACAAGGCCGGCAGCACATTGCGCAGCATCACCGGCACCGTAACGTAGGCCTTGACCTGCCATTCGCCCAGCCCGATTGCCAACCCTGCTTCACGCTGCCCTTTGGGAATGCTCAGCAGCCCACCGCGGAACACTTCGGTCAGATAAGCCCCGGCGTACAGCGACAGCGTGATGATGAACGAAGGTATTTTATCCAGCCGAATCCCAAGGCTTGGCAAGGCGAAGTAAATCAACAGAATCAACACCAGAATCGGCGTATTACGCACTACCGTCACGTACACCGATGCCAGCACCCGCAAGGCGCGATGCTTTGAAAGCAAAGCAAACGCCATCAGCAGGCCGATCACGCAGCCAATGGCGATCGACACCAGCGCCAGCTCCAGGCCCAAACCGAGCCCTGCCAGCAAACTGGGGAAATCACGCCACACGGCGGCAAAGTTCAACTGATAGTTCATGGTCAGCAGTACCTTGAGCGAGGCGCGTTAAAGGCGCCCCGCTGCTCATTCACGATTGGAAACGTCGCGCGCGCAGGAAAGGCAAGGCGAAAACGGGCGAGGCAGCGCAGTCGACGTCAGCCAACGAGCCTGTCGAGCCGGTGTTCAACCCAGCATTCCCGAGCGCAGCAGTTTTCATTTGAATTCGACAGGGAAACCGATTGCCGGCGACGGCAAGTCGACACCAAACCATTGCTTGAACGATGCCGCGTACATCGGAAACTCAACGCCGGTCATGGCTTCATGCAACACGGTGTTGACGAAATTCAGCCAGTCCTGATCGCCACGCTTGACTGCACAAGCGTAGGTTTGCGGGCTCCAGGCATACGCCGGGCTGCGATAACGACCCGGGTTTTGCACCATCAGGTATTTGACCGAAGACTGGTCCGTTGCGGCTGCATCGGCACGCCCGGAGTTCACCGCCTGATACATCAGGTCAACGCTGTCGTACTGATCGACCTTGGCTTTGGGCAGCGCCTGATGCACCAACTCTTCGGCATACACGTTCTGCAGCACCGCCACCGTCACACTGTCGCCGGCCGCTTGCAGGTCTTCGATTTCCTTGTACTTGCTGTTGTTTGGCAGCAACAAACCGACGCCTTCGCGGTAGTACGGCAGCGTGAACGCCACTTGCTGTGCGCGGCTGGCGGTCACCGTGATGAACTGGCAACTGATGTCCACCTTGTCGGTCAGCAGGTTGGGAATACGCGCGTCGGAAGACTGCACCACGTATTCAACCTTGCTCGGGTCGTTGAACAGTCCTTTGGCGATCATGTGCCCGATATCAATATCGAAACCTTGCAACTTGCCATCTGCTCCCTGGAAGTGCCACGGCGCATTGGTACTGCCCGTGCCCACAATCAATTTTCCACGGGCCAACACGCTATCGAGTTTGCTGTCTGCCGCATGAGCAACGCCCATGGCAGCAGCGGTAGCTGCGACAACAAAAACACACGCTTTTAACAAGGAAGGTCGGCGATGCATGGCAAGCACTCCAGGATGATGTGTATTCCGCTATACCGGATATTGGTATGTAACAACGGAATAGACAGCAGAAAGTGTGCCACAGGTCTGTCGCGAAATGTGTGTTGTTTGAAAGTTGTTTTGAATCAGATGGATGCATGATTGGCCGAAACCAGTGTTACCCGACGTACCGCTCACAGGCGCTACCGTTGGCTACGGTGGTCGGGTAGCAGGTTCACAAACAGTGCGCGGTCGCACCTTTTTGGGACGGCAACCTCGGCCACGCACCTTGTGCCCTGGTCACCCTTTTCGCGATTGATTTCGAACACAGGGGCTGGCTCTGCAGTTACCACAAGCTCTTGGTGTAAGTGAGCAGGATGCGGGTTTCATCGGCATCGCGGCTGAACGAGGAGCGATAAGTGGCGTTGCGCACTCTCAATGCGAGGTCTTTGAAGGTACCGCCCTGTATGACGTATTTGACTTCAGTGTCGCGTTCCCATTCATTGCCTTTCCCCGTCACGCCCGTTACCTGAGCGTTGTCGCCGGCAATATAGCGGCTCATGACCGTCAGGCCTGGCACACCCAGTTTTTCGACATCGAAATCGTATCGCACTTGCCAGGAACGCTCCGAGGATTCAGCGAAGTCACCGATTTGCGCAAAGTTGACCAGGTAGGCATCGCTGCGTTCGATGTAGGGAAATGCGCTGGTACCGACCATCCGTTGATAGCCGACAGTGATTTTGTGGCCATCACGGCCGTAACCGACAAGGCCGTTGAACGCCTGATTATTGATGTTCCCTGCACGCGCGGCGCCTTGATCTTCACTCGTAAACCATCGCAAATCGCTGGTGAACGTGCCCAATGCCAGCGCCCGTTTCGCGACCAACCCGACAAAGTGCTGGCGGTACACATTGTCCAGCGCCGCGTAGTGATAGCTGAACGCAAGGTCGTCGCTCAGTTGACGGTCGACACCTGCAAGGTCGAAGTGGTCACCGGGAGCGTTACGGGTAAACCGGTTGTTTTTGTTGTTGAGCGTAATGTCTTCATAGCCGGTGTCATTACGCGCTTTGACTTGTTGCAATTGTCCCGCCGTCAACAGCGTGCCGGCCCACTCCTGCGAAGTCAGCAGCGCACCTTCGAATGATTGCGGCAGGATCATGCCATCGTTCGGGCGCAACGTCGGCAATGAGGGAATCAGCGAACCGACCTTCAATTGCGTCTGCGACACCTTTACTTTACCGGTCAAACCCAACTTGCCGTATTGCGCGGCGGCACGGCCATCGGCACGCACTGGCAACAACCCGCTGCCGGCGCGATCGGGGCTGGAGTCCAGACGCACCCCCAACATTGCGATGGCGTCCACTCCAACCCCTAAAAAGCCTGCGGTGTAGCCCGACTCAAATTTCAGCATCAAGCCCTGAGCCCACTCTTCGCGTTTGGATTGCTGAGTGCCGGGACCGTCGCGGAAGTCGCGATTGAAATACACATTGCGTGTTTCAAACGTTGCATGGGAATCGTTGAAAAAATCGGCGTTCGCCCACTGACTGACACTCGTCAGCAGCAAGGCACCTGCCAGCGCTCTGTGCATCGAGCCAAATCCAGGTAACGACATGACATCACCCTCAGAAGGCTCGCGCCAGCAGCGCGATCAGCCGTTCGCCGAACAACGTCAGTGCCACGCCGAGCAGAACCACCACGGCGCCTGCGATCTTTATCGCCGCCGCCGGCCGGACCACTGCGCCCAGCCAACCGAAATGATCGATGGCAACCGACGACAGTAATTGCCCTGCGATCACCAGCACCAACAAGTTCGCCAGGCCAATGCGGGGTGCCAGCCACACGGTGCAGAAAATCGCACCGGCGCCCAACACCCCGCCCACCAGACGCCAGCCCGGTTGGCTGGGGATGACGCTGAGCGACTCGCTGAGGCCGCCACGAAAAAACGCGATCACACCCAGCAGGATCATTCCGGTAAAGAACGAATAGAACGCCGCCGCCATCGTGTTGCCGGTCATGGCCCCGGCCAGTTGACTATTGACTGCCGCTTGCACCGCTATCGCTATGCCGGCCAAAAAGGCCAGCGCAAATGAAATCAGGACCATGACCGTGACCTCTTATTGGGCGTGAATGAGGCTGAAGGTTTCGGCAAAAGGGTCCGGGCTGTAGCCCGCCGCCGAGAACAGATGAGTGCGCGATTCCTCGGTCGCCATCTCCAGTTGCGGACGATCCACGTTCAACACCACGCCGTTTTGCTTGCGAATGCGCCCGGCGATGATCACGGTGTCGATGTCGCCGCGCTCCGCCGCATGCACCACGGTGCCTATAGCGTTGTTGGAGGGATAAAGGCTGAGGCTGTCGGTGCGAATCAGCACGATGTCGGCTTGCTTGCCCGGCGTCAGGCTGCCGATTGTCGACTCAAGCCCGGCACACGCCGCGCCGTCGAGCGTGGCGGCTTTTAGCAGCTGCCGCGCATTCACCAGGTCTGGCGCCGCTTGTTTACCGTGAAAGTGCGCGCTGTGAGCGGCGGCACGCTGCAGGTAAAACGCCACACGCATTTCACTGAACATGTCGCCGCCGTATGAACTTTCGTTGTCCACGCTCAGGCCAGGATTCATGCCATGATCCACGGCTTTCTGCCAGGCAAATACACCGTCTTCAAGTCCATAGTGAGCATCGGAGCGCGGGCAGACATTCACCTTCACCCCGGCATGCCGCAAGATCGACCAACCTTGATCGGGCAGACAGGTGCAGTGGTTGAAAATGTTGTCTGGGCCCAGCAAGCCCTCTTCGCTCAAGGCCTCCAGTTCAGAGGCCATGCCGGCACCGAAGAACTCGGTGACTATTTTCAAATCCAGTTCGCGGGCAACTGCCCACTGCTCCCGGTTGATTTGCGACATCATCGCCAGCGTCACCAACGACTCCGGCTGCTGCATGTATTTGCTCTTCAAGCGGCGCAAATCACCGGGCCACTGCGTCGATTCCCACTCCCCCGACAACGGCGCACCCGGCGCATGAACGGCCCGGATACCCGCGTCCTGCAGCGCCTCGATGGCCGCATCGGAGTGCGCGCCACTGCGAGCGTTATGGGAGTTGTCGATGATGGTGGTGATGCCCGCGTTGATGCAGCCCAGCGCTGTCAACAGGTTGCCGACGTACATGTCCTGTGGTCGGTAGTACTTGGCGAACGAGAAGTGGGTGGCGTTGCAATAGTCTTCCAGCGAAGGCGAATCCGGATTGATGCGACGTAACTGGCCTTCCCACGCATGGCGATGGGTATCGACCATTCCGGGGATGACAATCATGCCTTTGGCGTCGATTACCTCGGCGCCTTCAGCATTGAGTCGTGCACCGACGCCGATGATTTCGGTGCCGCGAATCAGAATGTCACCCTCGGCAAAGTTGCCCAGCTTGTCATCCATGGTGACGATCATGCCACCCTTGATCAGCAGCAAGCGTTCAGCGTCGGGCAACGGTTTGAGGGCCGAATGCAACCGGTCAGGATGTGCGGGAAATGGCATGATGGTTCCTTGGGTGCGGGGGCGGGATCGCCTGTTGCCCGCATTGTCTGGCCCAAGGTGTTTATTTAGAATACTGAACAATCTTCAAACATTATGAAGGAGCGCATACACAATGCGCAGTCAGGAATTCGCCAATCTCAAAGCCTTTTATGCGGTGGCGCAAGCGCGTAACTTTTCCCGCGCGGCCCACGCCTTGGGGGTTTCCCCTTCTGCGCTGAGCCAGACCATCAAAGGCCTGGAGGAACGTCTGGGTGTGCGCCTGCTGAATCGAACCACGCGCAGCGTGTCGACCACCGAGGCGGGTAGCAAATTGTCCGAACGCCTGCAGCTGATTTTCGCTGACCTGGACTCGGCCCTGGAAGCCCTTAACGACTATCGGGATACACCCATCGGCACGCTGCGCATCAGTGCGCCACAAGTGGCGATGTTGCATTTCATCCAGCCGATTTTGCCCTCGTTTCAAGCGGCTTACCCGGACATCGAACTCGAGCTGACCACCGACGACAGCACCACCGACATCGTCGCCCAAGGTCACGACGCGGCGATTCGTCTGGGCGAATTCATCGAGCAGGACATGATCGCGCTCAAACTCAGCGAACCCCTGACGCAGATCGCCGTGGCATCGCCCAAATACTTGTTGCACAGAAGTGCGCCGCGCAAGCCTGTGGACCTGCTGCAACACAGTTGTGTGAATTGGCGCCGGTCGGGTGAGGCCGGGCTCTACAAATGGCGCTTTTTCAACGACGGCACGCCTTTCGAGCTCAGCGTAAAAGGTTCACTGGTGGTCAGCGACTGCGCGGTTGCGTTGCAATCGGCAGTCGATGGCCTGGGCATAACGGTGTGGATTCGCGAGTGGATAAAAGCAGAGCTGGACAGCGGTGCATTGGTGCCGCTCCTTGAAGAGTGGTCCACACCGTTCCCCAGCTTCTACTTGTATTACCCCAGCAACCGGCAGATGTCTTCGGCGTTGCAAGCCTTTATCAAAGCCCTGCGCCACCCTGCCTAGCGGGCAAGGGCCAAGGTTTGACCGGTATCGCTGCGAGCGCGGTCGAGCACTGCGCCTGTCACGATGGCAACCAGCGAAAGCCCCGCAAATATCAGGCCGCACCACAGAATGCCAGGCAAGCCATAAGCGTTGATAAACACGCCGCCGATCCACGAGCCCAACGCAATCCCGGCATTCGCCGCCGAGACGTAAAGGCTGGTGGCAAACGAGTGTGCTTGTGGCGCCGCATGGGTCATCCACATTTGAGTGATGACCATGCCGCTGGTGTGAATCGCCCCCCAGAACAACACGATAAAAATCATCGAACCCACAGAATGGCTGCCGAAGGCGTAAAGGATCAGGTAAGCAGCGCTCAGCAGGATCGGGAACAACACCACCGTTTTCACCAGGTGACTGGCCAGCGCCCGACCTGCCAAGAGGTTACCCAGCACCCCGCCGACGCCGAAAATCACCAGCAGAATGCTGATGGTTTCACCGTCCATGCCCGTCTGGGTTTTGAGGTATTCGGCGGCGTAGCTGTACACCGCGAACTTGGTGGTGAACACCAACACCGTCGCTATGATTGCCAACCACACCGACGGCTTTCGCAAAATCGACAACTGGCTGGCAAAGCTTTGCGCAGCGCTGACCTGGCGCGGCAATGCCAGCAACAGGCCAATCCCGGCAAGCAACGTGGCCACCGCGCAAAACAGGATGGAAGCCTCATACGAGAAACGCCCTGCAACCCACGCAGTCAGCGGCACTCCGAACACCAGCCCCAGTGTCGTGCCGATGAACGCTACCGTGGTCGCGTGGGCTGCCCGCTCCTTCGGATAGAGGGAGATGGCAGCGGCGAAAGCCGCAGAGAAAAATACCGGGTGCAGCATGGCCGGTAAAATCCGCAATGCCATCAGCGTTGAATAGTTGGGCGCATAAGCCGAAAAAACACTGCTCACGGAAAAGCACAGCAATGCGCCCACCAGCACTTTCTTACGATCGAATCGGGAAAAAACCAGCACCAGAAACGGCCCGGACATCGCCACGATGAAAGCGAACAAGCTCATCAGCAAACCGGCCTGGGCAACCGTTACGCCAAAGCGCTCGACAATCATCGGCAAAATACCGACCACGCCCAACTCCAGCGTATACAACCCAAACAAGCCCAGGATGATAAAGGGCATGACGCTCATGGGTTTGATCGTGCGGTTCATTGCGCATCCTTTGCGAAGTCGACCACCACTTTGCCGAACGCGCCACGATTGAGGTGGGCGAACGCTTGCGGTACCTGCGCAAAAGAATAAGTGGCATCGATAACAGGCTTGATGGCGTGGTGGTCAATCATGCGCACCAAGTCTTCCAACGCGCGGCGCGGGCCCACCGCAACCGCCACAATCGAGGCCCGGCTACCCAGTAACGGCATGATCGGAGTACGCAGTTCATCGGAGTCCAACAAACCGATGATCGACACCCGGCCACCCGGCACAATCGCCTGCAGTGAGCGGCCAAGATTGTCGCCACCCGCCATTTCCAGAATGTGATCTGCGCCGCGCCCGTCAGTCAGCGCCAGTACCGCAGTGTGCCAATCGGGTGTAGTGGTGCGGTTGATGCCATGGGTGGCGCCAAGCTTGATCGCCTCAGCGATTTTTTCTTCGCTGCTGCTGGTGACAATCACGTTCGCGCCACTGGCCGCTGCCAGTTGCACGGCGAACAACGAGACACCGCCAGTGCCCTGAACCACAACCGTTTGCCCGGCGTGCAGATGGCCCAGTTCGATCAATGCCATCCATGCCGTCAATGCAGCGATTGGCAGGGTGCTGGCCTCTACCGCCGACAGGTTTTTCGGCGCACGCACGCACCACTCTGCTGGCGTCACCACGTATTGCGCGAGCATTCCCTGGATCGGTCCACCTTGCGTCGGCATCTGCGCCCAGGTCTTTGGATTACCATCTATCCAGTTGGTAATGTAGGTTGAGATCACGCGCTCACCGACGGCAAAGCGTGTGACGCCCTCACCCACCGCAACCACGGTACCTGCCATGTCGGAGGCCGGGGTGAATGGAAAATCCAGGTGTGCGGTCATGCCGTTTTCGGCGACCTGGGTGTCGCGATAGTTGAGCGAAACGGCTTCTATTTTTACCAGGATTTCCCCGTGTTTCGGGGTCGGCCGCGGCATGGATGCCAGGCTCAGGTTATCCAGGCCAAATGCAGAAATTTCCCAGCGTTGCATTAATTCGGACATGACGTTTACCTCGGTGAGTGACAGTCGTACCGATGATAAAAGACCCAGAGGTGCGGATTAAGTAGGTAAACCCTCCGCTATCTGCGGACGTTTTATTCCGCAATGGAGTACATTAAACGTTCCTGCCGTCGCCCCTATCCGAGAGCCAAATGGACAGTTTGAATGCTTTGAACGTCTTCGTATCAGTGGCCGAAACCCGCAGTTTTGTCGCCAGCGGACGCCTGATGGGCGTCTCCGCCTCCGCCATCGGCAAAAGCATCGTGCGACTCGAGGAACGCTTCGGCGTGCGGCTGTTCAACCGCAGCACGCGCAGTGTCACGCTGACGGATGAGGGTTCGCGGTTTCTTGAGCGCAGTGTGCGAATTCTTGCCGAAATTGAAGGCGCGGAGGCGGACTTCTCACAAACCAATGCCACGCCGCGCGGAAAGCTGAAGATAAGCCTGCCGCTGATCGGTGATCCATTTCTGCCGGTGCTGGCGCAGTTCAAAAAAAACTACCCGGCGATCGACCTCGACCTGACCTTTGATGACCGTCGGGTTGACGTTATCGAAGAAGGTTATGACGCCGTGCTGCGCAGCGGTGAGGTGCCTGACTCAAGCCTGACCTCACGTCGCCTGGGCGACTATCAAATGATATTGGTCGGCGCACCGGAGTATTTCCATGAGCACGGCGTGCCGCAGCACCCTGTTGAGCTGGCGCAGCATGCCTGCATCCAGTTCCGCTTCCCCAACACCGGCAAACTCCAGGTCTGGCCATTGCGCGCCGATGCGCAGGAAATCGACCTGCAGTTACCCACGTCAGTGGTCTGCAATAATCTTCAAGCCAGGGTCAGTTTCGCAGTGCAAGGTATCGGCATCGCCTGCCTGCCGGATTTCGCGATCAGGGAATGGCTGGAACGCGGCAAGTTGCTGAGGGTATTGGACGACTGCTCACAGCCCGGTGAATACCGGATCATGTGGCCTTCCGGTAAACACCCGGCACTCAAGTTGCGGGTGTTTATCGACTTCCTCAAAGAGCACCTGTTTCCTGAGCAGCGTCGCAACTAATCCGTGCGCACGTTGCGGTACAACATCAGGCGTGAACTCTCATGCAGGCCCCGCGTCAGCTCCACCAGGCGCTTGAACTCCTGCGGATTCTGCTCGGCGATATTCTCGGTCGGCGTGGCGGACGCCAGGTCGTGCAGCGTCGGCGAGCTGCCATCGTGCTGCATTTGCAGCAAGTGATGTTGGGTCACGCCGCCGATCAGCGGAAAAGTGCCTTCACGCAACACCAACGGCACCACCCGCTCACCTTCCGGCGCCGGTTGCTGGATATCGCGGCCCATCGCGCCATTGGTGAATGACATGCCCGCCATGCCCGCCACTGTTGGCAGCAGATCCGCCAGCCCCACGGCTTCATCGATGACCTTGGGTTGCAACAGGCCCGGCGCGTGAATCAGCATCGGCACATTATTGCTTTCCAACCCCAACTGCTCGAAGGCCGGCGCCATGTGAGGAATCTGGCTGATGCGGGTGTTGTGATCGCCAAAGAACACGAAGATTGTGTTGTCGTAGTAACCGCCCTCCTTCGCGATGTCCATCAGCCTTCCGATATTGAAATCCAGCAGGCGCACGGCATTGTATTGCTCGACGCTGCGCGATCCGGCGGCTTGCACTTGTTCGGTTGTCAGGTGACTGACTTCAAAACCGTCGTTGTCCTTGGGAATGGTAAAGGGCCGGTGATTGCCGGAGGTTTGCAGGTAGGCAAAGAACGGCTGGTCCTTGGGCAGGTCGCGGATGATGCGGTCGCTTTCCTTGAACAGGTCAAGGTCCGAAATACCCCACACATCGACCAGCGGCGAGCGCCAGTCACTTTCCTCGTAGAGCCGAACGCCATCGACACTTTGCCGGATCAAGGCGTTGATATTGGCCCACCCGGCATTGCCACCAATCATGTAGAGCTTGTGATAGTCAGTAAAAGAATTGATCAGGGTGTGCTGGCGGGTAATCAGTGGATTACGCGTTGCGGTTTCCTGGCGCGTAACGTCGGGGACTCCGGTAATGCTGGCCCATACCGTTTTCGCGGTGCCGGTGACCGGCACGTAGAAGTGCTTGAAAAACCAGCTCTGGCCCGCCAGGCGATCAATGTTTGGGGTCGGGTTCAACGGGTTGCCATAAGCACCGACGGCACTGGTGCCCAGTGACTCGAGCATCACGAAGATTACGTTCGGCGCTCGTTCGCCCGGGGCTTTATAAGGCTGCACGGCTTGTCGGCGTTCGAAGGTCAGCGTTTGCGGGTCTGGCAGTTCTACCCCCAGGTATTGAGCCACCGCCGGGTAATGCTGCCGCACTTGCGCTTCATCGAACTGCGACTGCCCGACCTTGAGTGTGTCGTATAGAAAAATCACCGGGTTCAAGCCCAGGGCGGCAATTTGGCCATTACCGGAAAAGAACGCGTCGCTCCAGCGCAGCGGCACCGGGTTTTGCAGGTTGAGGTTCTCGACACGGCCCAGCAATGCCAGCAGCACCACGACCACGCCCAACCCGGCACCGAAGGCCATCGAGGTTCGGCGAATCACGGCAGGCTCACGGTCCAGGGTCACGCGCTCCAGGCGAATCAGGCCGTAAAACCACAGCGCAACCACCGTCACCCAACCAGCAGTGATCCACAGCACCGGGTAGGTTTGCCACACCATTTGCTGCGAGATTTGCGCGTCTTCCAGGTAACGCAGCACCGTCGCGTTGATCCGCACACCGAGGTAGGCGTAGTGACCAAAATCGACGATGTACACCCACCCGACAACGGCCAGCGCCAGCAGCAGATAACCCCGGGCCAACCAACGCAATGCCGGTGTACGAATCAGATTCCAGCGCGGCAACCATGCGAACAAGGCCAACGGCAGCATCAGCAACACCGCCAGGCGCAGGTCAAAACGCAGACCGATGCCTAACGTTTCGAGCACGTGCGGATTGTCGGCGACCCCCGGATATCGATCCCGGAAAACCCCAACACAAACATCAGCCTGAGTAAGGCAAACAGTAAAAACATCAACCCTATCGCGCCGACGCCGTAGCGCAGGCGCCGTGATTGCAACCAGCCCATCGTTTACCTCTAAGTGTTATTCATGCATTGGCGCAGGAGCGGGTCAGCCGTGCAGCGAAGGTTTCAGAACACCTTGCGCAGGCCGGACCCAACGCCAGATAGCCACGGCGAGCAGCCTGAACCCGGCCACCACGCAGTACCCCGCTAACAGCGGATCGATCAGGTAATCCCAATAGTTTTCCGACGCCTTCAACCGCAGCGTGAACGCCAACGTGCCGACGGCCAGCATCCATACGCCCAAGGCGTTGCGCAGCCAGAGCAGCAACAGCGCCGTCAGCCCGACAAGCACGATCATCGGTCGCGGGTTGAAGCCCCATCGATAAGGGTCGAAATAAGTCAGGCCGAGGGTGGCCGGGTACAAGATCAAACCGAACACTGCGAACACCAGCAGCAGTTGACTGCGCGGGGCCCGTTTCAACGGTTGCATCACGCCCAGACGCAACAAACAGGCCCAGCCTAGAAACACCAGCGTGCTGATGGCCAGATCATCGGTAAAGCTGCGCGCGTACGCTGCCAGCGAGAGGCCCTCAATGGGAATGAAGCCGACCAGCGCCAGCGCCGGCAATAACCAGGGACGCCAACGTGCGGTGAAATCAAACGAACCCAGCAGTACAAAAAGCACCAGGGTGAAACTCAAGTGGGCTTGCCAGAGAGGTAGCATCAGAGTCGCTCCGCCAGCCAGGCATCATTGAAGCTGACATGTTTAATGAACGTGTTGTTCCACGAATAAACCAGGTGGTACATGCCGTCCGGGCTGCGGCTGAAGTACGGGTATTCGTACTCGAACTCACAGCCTTCGGGTTTGCACACCCGGTAATCCAGATTGCTCAGGAAACCCTGTTCCAGTGGCAATCGCCGCGCGCCACTTGAGGCACGAAAGCCCTCGCCGATGATTGCCTTGTACGCGTGTGGCGCAAACGCCTTGCCCAACGGATCAGGCGACTGATCCAGTTCGGCCAGGTTGCGCCACTCGCTAAGCCCGGGGTTGGTGCCATACAAGCTCAACTTGAAACGCCCATCGCGCAGGTCATTCAGCGCTACCAGCAAGCCGTCATCGGGGGTACCCACCGCCGCCAACGATGAGTTGGGGTTGGCCGGCTCAAGCGGATAGGGCTTGCTCCAGGTTTGCCCGGCGTCTTCAGTGCGGCTGGCCAGTACCCGATGATGAGTGTTGCCGGCGTACCGCAACATGGCCACGGCGCGACGCCCATCCTGCGGCACAATCGTCGGTTGCAAGGCGTTGGTGCCACGGCTGATACGAAACTTGTCGATCACCTCGCCGTTCGCATTCAGGTACAGGTACTCGGCGAATTTGCCGAGGAACTCGTGATAGATCGGCAAACCGATTGAGCCGTCCGCATGAAACACCGGTGCAGCGCGCACCAGCGTGCTGATATTGAAGAACGGCGAGGTAATCAGTTGCCGAGGTGGCGACCAACTGCGACCCAGGTCATCCGAGACCATGGCATTGATCGCACTGCCGGCCCAACCGCCAACCGACACCGACACATAGAACAGCCACAGGCGTTGGTCGGGTGCCATGGCAATCACCGGGTTGCCCAGTTTGCGGATGTGCTTGAGGGTGCCGAGGCGCGTCGATTCGCGCGTGGCCAGCACCTGTTCGGCGCCCCACTCGGCACTGTTGGCGTCAAAACGCGAGGCGCGTATCTGCACATCGGCTGCCCCTTCGCGGGAGCCAGCGAACCACACGGCCATCAAGTTGCCGCCAGGCAATGCGGTCACCGATGAGGAATGCACGAAATCCCCCAGATCTGAGGACACGAAACGGCTGGTGTACACCACCGCAGGCTTTTGTGCCGGCGTCGGAATGGCCGGACTGGCCTCGGCGAAATCCGCCAGGACATGGTCCGGATGGCTACGCCACGCGGCGAAGAAAATACTGACCAGCAACACACTGCTGATGATGAAAATCAGGCGAAAAGAAAGGGTACGCATGAATGACCTGTTGCAGGTGCGGGTGGGGGGCAAGCGACAGGGCGCGGGTGATCAGCGCGCAGCATCATCGGGGAGTCGCCGACGACGGCCGGTGAGCATCGATAACGGCAAGTTGTCGCGGACCATCACACTTTCAACCAGTGCGGCCGCGACATGAATACCGACCAGACCGAGCAGCACGTTGGCGCAGGTTTCGTGAACCAGCAATGGCCAGTCGGCGCCCCACAAAGCATCGACCTCCTCCATTGCCCAGCCACTGAGTGCCAGGATCGCCATCGCCAACATCATCGCAATCATCACTAACGCACCCATAGGCGAGTGCCCGAGACGATGCTCGGGACGCTTGGCCATCAGTGATCGCACGTGCCCGATAAGCCTCGCCGGCGTCGGCCAGAAGTCTGCCCAACGAGCACTTCGTGGCCCGATGAACCCCCACACCACACGTACCAGCAACCAGGCAGCGGCGTAATAACCGAGCCAGACATGCCAGTCGTCACCCGCTTCGTTGAAGAAGTAATTGGCAACGAAGACACCCGCAATAGAGAGATGAAACACCCTTACCACGGGGTCCCAGAGGCGCAGGGACTCAGGCGGCATCAGCCTTTGATCTCACTCTTGATCGCTTTGCCGGTCACCGGATCGTGGTAAATCTCGACCTTGCGCTTGTCCTTGTCGAAGCCATAGATCTCGTAGCAATTACCGTCGGTGACCTTGAACTTGCTGATCTCATAACCCTGTGCCTTGAGTTGCTCCTGGAAGGCTTTCTGGTCTTGCCATTGCGAACGTTCGGCAGTGGTGCATTGAGGTCCGGCAACGGCCATCGGGCTCAGGATGACCAACGACAACAGCAGTAGTTTGCGCATGGAAGCACTCTCGTTTAATGAGGGAGCTGCACTGTGCAAAACCAACCTTAGCCCAAGCTTAGTTCGCAACGCGCCGTTACATCTTTCCCGGCGAGGGGGCTGCCAGCGCCGCGTTCGTGGCGGCATCATGCCGCCGTCCCGTTACCTGTTTACTGCCGAGAACCGCCCATGCGCTTGCTGCTTGTCGAAGATGATCGTGCCTTGGGCCAAGGCATTCGCGTGGCCTTGAGCGCCGAGGGCTACACGCTCGACTGGCTGCAGGACGGGCTCAGTGCGCAGCACGCCTTGCGCTGCGAAAATTTCGACCTGCTGCTGCTCGACCTTGGCTTGCCGCGGCTCGACGGCCTGACGTTGTTGCAACAACTGCGCGCCGATCAACATGACCTTCCGGTGCTGATCCTGACCGCCCGCGACGGCACCGCCGAAAGGATTGCCGGGCTCGACGCTGGCGCCGACGACTACCTGATCAAACCCTTCGACGTCGAAGAGCTCAAGGCCCGGGTCCGTGCCCTGCTGCGCCGCAGCCAGGGCCGCGCGCAACCGTTGTTGGAGCACGCGGGTGTCAGCCTGGACCCGGCCACTCAGCAAGTCAGCTATCAGGGTTGGGAGGTGGTGGTCACACCGATGGAGTACCAGTTGCTGCATCAACTGATGGCTCGCCCCGGCAAAGTGGTCACCCGCGAACGCTTGTCCCGGGCGTTGTACGGCTGGCAGGACCGGGTCGAGAGCAATACGCTGGAGGTTCTGATTCATAACCTGCGCAAGAAACTGTTCACGGAACTGATTCGCACCGTGCGCGGTGTTGGTTATGTCGTGGAGCTCAAACCATGATCTCGGTACGCGCACGCATTCTGGTGCCAGTGTTGGTGCTGTTGCTGATCGGCAACGTACTGATCAGTTGGCTCGCCTTGCGCGACAGCCATCACGAAATCGAAGAAGTTTACGACGCTCAACTCGCGCAAAGTGCCCGACTGCTGCAGGGCGTACTGCGCCAACGGGAACCCGGCGATACCGACTGGAATCGTTTGTACCAGGCGTTCGATGACGCCATGAGCCGGGTGGGTGACGGCGAAGTGGCGCACCCTTACGAAACGCGGCTGACTTTTCAGGTGTGGCGCACCGATGGCGAACTGCTGATGCGCTCCGCCGAAGCACCGGTGCTGGCGTTTCCGCCGACCACGCTGGGCGCGCACGACCTGTTGGAAAACGGCCGCGACTGGTGCGCCTTTTTGCTCGCAGACCCGCAACAGGGTTTGCTGATCTGGGTTGGCGAGCGTGACGACATTCGTCAGGACCTGATTCAGCGCATCGTTCGCCATACCCTGTGGCCCACGTTGATCGGCGTACCGCTACTGGCGGCGCTGATCTGGCTGACCATCGGCTGGGGCCTCAAACCGTTGCGCGCCATGACCCGGGCAATCCGTGGGCGTAACACCGAAGCATTGCAGCCGCTGCAGCTCAAACCGCTTCCCGTCGACCTGGAGCCCATGCAAACCGCGCTCAATGGCCTGTTGGCGCAGATCGACAAGTTGCTGGAGCGCGAGCGTCGTTTTATCGCCGACGCGGCCCATGAGCTGCGCACGCCGTTGGCGATCTTGCGCATTCACGCACAAAACGCGCAGCGCGCCAGTACCTTGGAACAGCGTGAAGAAGCACTGGAATTTTTGGTCGCAGGCGTTGATCGAGCCACCCGCATCGGTAGCCAGTTACTGACCATGGCCCGCATCGAACCGCGCCTGAACAATCCGCGCATCAGCGTCGTCGAACTGACCGCACTGGTGCGCGAAGAATTGGCCGAGTTGGCACCGCTGGCGCTGGAAAAAGACGTCGACCTGGTGCTGGAGAGTGACCACGATTGCGAGGTCCACACCGACCCCGTGGCGTTGGCCATCGCCCTGCAAAATCTTGTGACCAATGCCCTGAACTTCTCCCCGCCCGGCAGTGAAGTCCGGGTGCAGATTCGTCTGCAAACCTCGGGGGCGGTGTACATCAGCATCGCCGACTGCGGGCCAGGGATTGACGAGGCGGAATACGCCCGGCTGTTCGAGCGATTCTACAGCCAGGGCAATGCCAATGGCGCAGGCCTCGGGCTGGCCATCGTGGCCATGATCGTGAGCAAGATCGGCAGCAGCCTCAAGCTCTACAACTTGCCTGAGGGCGGCTTGTGCGCTCAGTTGCGGCTTAACGAATGCTGAGGCAGGGTCTGTACCACGTGGATGCCCTGACGCTGGTAATCCTCGACGCTGCCTGAGGCAAGGTATTGTTCAGTCATCAGCGTATGAATGCGATTGCACGGGGCGACCACAAACGGTTCAACGGCCCCCAGTTTGTCTGCCGTGGTCACCGCTATCACATGAGAAGCGCTGTCGAGCATTGCCAGCTTCACCGGCACTTCATCGAAATGCAGTGACGTAATCCCGACGTCCGGGTGAATGGCACAGACGCCGGTGAACAGCAGGTCTGCCTTGATGCTTTCAATCAATCTCAGGGTTTCATGACCGTTGACAGACAGGGTCGCCGGGTTGAGTTGGCCACCCGCCAGAATCACGTTGATGCCTTTGTGCTCAGCCAGGATGATCGCGATCATCGGCGACGCGGTGACTGCCGTGATGGAAATATCCGAGGGCAACGACCGCGCAATCTGCAGTGTTGTGGAGCCAGAATCGAACATCACGATTTGACCGTTCTGAACTTCGCGTGCAGCCAGTTGCGCCAACTGCGTCTTCACTTCATCGGTTTCGCTGACCCGGGTAAAGAAATCCTTGCCGGTGTCCTTGGGACGAGGCAGCGCGCCGCCGTGCACACGCTGCACCAAGCCTGCAACGGACAGCTCCAGCAGGTCACGCCGAATCGTGTCTTCGGACACCGCGAAATGCTGGCTCAACGCGGAGGCCATGACCTTGCCGTCACGCTCCAGAATCAGCAGTATTTTCTGCCGACGGACATGAGGCAGTTCAGCCGAAGAATGCTGTGATTGCATGGTTTTGCCTGTTTATGCGGGTTTGTGCAAGATTAGCCAAACCCTTGCGCGAATACAATGCGGGTGCAGGCGAATCGAACTCTGGCAAAATCCGCGCATTCCTTTTCAGAGTCACCTGCCATGCTTTTCGCCCTCGTCTCTGACAGTACGCTGCGCACCCCTGAACTGTCGGAGGCAACAGTGCCGTGGTGGAGCTTTACCAAAACCGTGTTGGCTGGCGCCGCAATGTCGCTGGTGCGCGACGGCTTGCTCGGCCTCGATGACGCCTTGCCTGAGGGCCCGTTCACTTTGCGCCAGTTACTGCGGCATGAAGCCGGTTTGGCGGATTACAGTGAACTGGCCGATTACCACGCAGCGGTTGCCCGCAATGAGGCACCGTGGACGGCCGAGGACATGCTGCATCGACTCGACGCCACACGGTTGCGCTATACGCCCGGCGAAGGCTGGCGCTACTCCAATGTCGGTTATCTGTTTGTGGCCAAGGTGATCGAGCGACTGACCGATCTGCCGCTCGCACAGGCCTTGAACGAACGGGTGTTTTCACCGCTCGGCCTGTCCGGCATTCGGCTGGCAACCGCGCAAGGCGATATCACCCCGTCGACATACGCTCCAGGCTGGGTCTATCACGGCTTGTTGGTAGGCCCACTGGCACAGGCAGCGTTGTGCCTGGACCGTCTGCTGGCAGGGCATCTGTTACCCGTATCGATGGTGCAGGACATGCAAGCGGCGCGAGTATTGGGCGGTCCTATCGCCGGACGGCCCTGGATTTCGCCAGGCTATGGCTTGGGCCTGATGCACGGTGCGGCAACCGCTGGGCGGGTGTTAAGCGGACACACCGGCGCCGGGCCGGGCAGCGTTATTGCGGTTTATCGCAGCACGTTTGCCGGCGTTAGCGCCACGTGTGCGGTTTTCGATCAAGGCGCTAACGAAGGGAGCGTGGAAGCGCAGACGTTGCAGCACCTCTCGTCCGTCCTGCGCTAGAAATGCCAGGCAATGGCCGGTCATGATCTATAACCACTGTGGACATGATTTGGGTCAGGGTCGCCTGAAGGCGGCCTCGGTAAATTGATCTCTTGAATAACAGCGGACAAGTGAGTGTCCGCTAGGAGATTGTTCGCATGAAAGCTTTGAAAATAGCCGCCAGTTATTCCGCCATCGAATGCTTTGCGACTTCACGAGAAGTGGTGCCGATCAACCAGACCGATTACACCGACGTCGCCGTCGCGGTGTTCGCGGTAGACGATGTGATGGCGGGTGCGCTTGCAGCCCTGCAGCGCACCGGTTTTGATATCCCGATTTTCCTGGTCGCCTCCCCGGGCTCGGACAACAAACCTCGCGATGTCTACAAGCACTTGCAAGACGTGTTGCTGCAGGTCAATGGTATTTTTGACCCCTCGCGCAACAACGCCGAATACCATGGGCATCAACTGGAAACGGCGGCCAAGGCGTATGAAGAAAGCTTGCTGCCACCCTTCTTCGATTCCCTGAAAACCTACACCGAATCGGCCAATGCCACGTTCGCCTGTCCCGGGCATCAGGGCGGTCAGTTTTTCCGCAAACACCCGGCGGGCCGGCAGTTTTTCGATTTCTTCGGTGAGACCTTGTTTCGCGCCGACATGTGCAACGCCGACGTCAAACTCGGCGACTTGTTGATTCACGAAGGCCCCGCGTTACTGGCTCAAAAACACGCAGCCAAAGTGTTCAATGCCGACAAAACCTACTTCGTCCTGAACGGCACCTCGGCGTCGAACAAAGTGGTGACCAATGCGTTGCTGACCCCTGGCGACCTGGTGCTGTTTGATCGTAACAACCATAAATCCGTGCACCAAGGTGCGTTGATTCAGGCCGGCGCGACCCCGGTTTATCTGGAGACCGCACGCAACCCCTACGGCTTCATTGGCGGTATCGACGCGCATTGCTTCGAAGAGGAATATTTGCGCGAGCTGATCCGCGAAGTCGCACCCGAAAAGGCAGGCCTGGCGCGACCGTTCCGCCTCGCCGTGATTCAGCTCGGCACCTATGACGGCACGGTCTACAACGCCCGGCAAGTCGTCGATCGCATCGGCAAACTGTGCGATTACATTTTGTTTGATTCGGCGTGGGTGGGTTACGAGCAGTTCATCCCGATGATGAAGGATTGCTCGCCACTGCTGCTCGACCTGAATGAAAACGACCCGGGTATTTTCGTCACCCAATCGGTGCATAAACAGCAGGCAGGATTTTCCCAGGCTTCACAGATCCACAAGAAAGACCGGCACATCAAAGGTCAGGCCCGCTACTGTAACCACGCGCGACTGAACAACGCGTTCATGGCGCAGGCCTCTACCAGCCCGTTCTACCCACTGTTTGCCTCCCTGGATGTGAATGCGCGCATCCACTCCGGACGCAGCGGCCTGCGCCTGTGGGAAGACTGCGTGAAGTTCGGTATCGACGCGCGCAAGTTGATCCTCGAAGCCTGCACCATGGTCCGCCCGTTCGTGCCTGTGACCATCGAAGGTCGCGCGTGGGAAGACTATCCCACTGACGAAATCGCCAGTGACATCCGGTTTTTCGAGTTCCATCCAAAAGATCGCTGGCATGCGTTTGCAGGCTATGAAGACAAACAATACTTCATCGATCCCTGCAAATTGCTGTTCACCACGCCGGGCATCGACCCGGTAGATGGCAACTACACCGACTTCGGGATTCACGCGGGCATCCTCGCCAACTTCCTGCGAGAGAACGGCATCGTTCCGGAAAAATGCGACCTGAACTCGATTCTGTTCCTGCTCACGCCGGCCGAAGACTGGGCGAAGATGACGCATCTCGCCGCGCAAATCGCCCGTTTCGAGCGTTTCATCAATGACGACGCGCCAATGAGCCGAGTACTGCCGGCCATTTACGCGCAACACGAGCAACGGTATCGCAACTACACGATTCGCCAGCTCTGCCAGGAAATGCACGACCTGTATCGGGAACACGATGTTCAGCATTTGCAGAAGGCGATGTTCCGTAAGGAACACTTCCCGAAAAAGGCGATGAACCCGCAACAAGCGCAATTCGAATTCGTGCGCGGCAACGTTGAGCTGGTAGCGCTGGCCGACGCGCAAGGACGCATCGCCGCCGAAGGTGCGCTGCCCTACCCGCCCGGCGTGCTGTGTGTGGTGCCGGGGGAAATATGGGGCGGCGCGGTGCTCAAGTACTTCCTGGCGTTGGAAGAAGGGATCAATTCACTGCCAGGCTTCACCCCGGAACTTCAGGGCGTGTACTTGAAAGAGACCGAGGGGCGCATCCGCGCGTACGGCTACGTGATCAAGGCTTGAGATGAAAAGCGGTGTGGCCAGGCAGCGATCAGTTGTTCGCGACCTGCGCCACATTGCCTGATTTCACCAACGCTTTCAGCGACGAGTCAAATTGCTTCAACGCGTTCAGCTGGATGTCATTCTGCTTGTCGATTTGCGCGGCAATTTCTGGCGCAGCTTTGCCGTGCACCCAGACCGACGGCATTTTTTGCGAACGCGAGCCTTCGGCCATGCCGATGTATTGCAGGTTGGCGTCGTAGAACTTGGCCATGAAACGCGCTTCGACCTGATCGTTGCGCTTCGAAACCAAACGGCTGTAGGTGTCGAGCATCACCACCACGTCCGGGTGCGCTTGCACCAAGGCATCGAGGTTGTCGTACACCGTCACCGAAGCAAATTCCTTGTGCAATGACGCCATCAACCAGTTGATCGCCAGTTTCGGATCGGAGCTTTTAACGAACGCACTGCTGATGCGCGAATCCAGCGCAGGATTTTTCGCGCCGTTCACTGCCACCGAATGGTATTGCTCAAGGTATTGCAGGGTATCGACGGTGTTTTCGCTATAGAGCACGCCTACCGATTGCGCATTCTGCAAAGTGGCAGCGCTATCGGCCATCGGCAGAAAGTGGCAGGACGGGTCGGCCGCGTAGGCTGGAATTGAAGCGAAAGCGCTGCCGGTCAATACAGCAACAAACGTCAGCAAAGTTGAAATTTTCATCGCGCAGACTCCTTCAAAGGCGAATTCGATATGAAGCTATCTTCCTCCCTTGTCGGAAAAACAGAACGTGCATTACTTGATGTTGAGTATCGACCAAACGAATGGTTGCGCAAGTTCAAGCCTGACGATTAACACGATCTTCATAAATGTCGCCGCGCTTGAAGGTCCATCACCGGCGCGTGCTGCGCCATCAATTCGGCGACCCAATCAATGAACACCCGCAGCTTGATGCTGATATGCCGATTGGGCGGGAATGCCACGAAAATCGGCATCGGTTCAAACTGCCAATCTTCGAACAATCGCACCAACTCACCACGGGCTACATGAGCCTTTGCCATGTAGTCCGGCATCCACAGCACGCCCAACCCGGCCAGCCCTGCCGCAAGGTAGGCATTGCCATCGTCAACGGCAAGCACGTAGCGGCCTTTGATATTGACGCTCTCACCGTCCCGATGCATGGCATACGGCAGCGCCTTGCCCGTGCGTGCCCAGAGAAACCCGACAATGCGCTGATCAGAATCTTCCAGCTCCCGAGGATGGGTTGGCGTGCCCAGACGCTCCAGGTAGCCGGGCGCGGCGTACACGCCAAGTTGCAGGTCGCCGATACGCCGCGCCATCAACGACTGGTCACTGATCTCGCCACCCCGCACCACGCAATCGACGTTTTCCCCGATCATGTCGACAATGCGGTCACTGACCCCCATGTCGATCTGGATATCCGGATACCGCGCGTGAAACGCTGGCAGTGCCGGCACCAGGATCATGCTCGCGAGCGGGCTGGGCACGTCCACCCGCAGTCGGCCTCTGGGCAGTGTCGCAGCGCTCGAAAGACTGGTTTCAGCATCGTCCATGTCGGCCAGCAGCCGCACCACGCGCTCGTAAAACACCGCGCCATCGGCGGTCACATTGACCTTGCGCGTGGTGCGGTTGAGCAGTTTTACCCGCAGCCGCGCCTCCAGTTGCTGCACCAGTTGCGTCACGCTGGTCTTGCTCATGTGCAGCGTTTCGGCAGCCTTGGTGAAACTGCCCGCCTCCACTACCCGGGCGAAGGCCTGCATTGCATCAAAACGGTCCATGGGCGCCTCTGCTAGCCATTCGATTGTTTGGGATTTGCAAACAGTGATAGCTACAGTTGCTCGTTTATCGAGTGGGCACAAGCCCCTAAAGTCCCTCCATCGATAATGTCGGGTCGGTTCTGACCCGTTGATGGAGACACTGTATGACCCAACGTGACGTGGTTTTTCCAGCCGGGCGGCGGGCGCTTTACGAGCGCAATCGTTATTCGCCGGCCATCCGATCCAATGGTTTTTTGTTTGTCTCAGGCCAAGTAGGCAGCACTGAAGACGGCTCGCCCGAGCCGGTGCTTGAGGATCAGGTGCGCACCGCGTTCAACAATTTAAACGCGATCCTGGAAGCGGCCGGTTGCACCTTCGAAGACGTGATCGACATCACCGTGTTCATCGTCGATCCGCAGACGCACTTCGAAGCCATCTGGACCGTCGTGCCGGAATTCTGGGGCAATGCTCCGCACCCGACACTTACTGCCGTCGGCGTGACGTGGCTGTATGGCTTCCAGTTCGAAATCAAAGTGATTGCGAAGGCCCCGGAACAACACTGACCTGACAGACGAGGTGGATGGGCGCCGCCCTCAACGATGTGGATGCACGGTCAGCGCGACCAGTTTCACCACAATGGGACGCACGACGAGGATGCAAAGGAAAGCCACCGGCATCGCCAAACTGTAGGCATGCAGCGTATTGCTTAAGTAATCGCTGCCAATGCCGGAGTTGGCCGCGGTAATCACCAACGACATCAGGAACGCCATGATGGTGGCCATGTACAGAGCAAACACATAGGGCGTGGCACGTGCAGAGAGCCTGCGCTGGCCTGAAAGCTGCGTCTTGGAGGATGCCGGTGAATTCATATCAGTCCCTTATGATCTTCAATCGAGTAAGCGAGGTGCACCTTAACAACATCAAATACTGCTAACTAGACGCTTATCCGTGAGTGCTTTATAAAGAATTACTTACGAATAGCGCCACGTGTTGGAACAGTAATGAATTTATTGGGAGCGATTGAAAGCTTTATCAAAGTCGTGGAAGCAGGCTCCATCGTCGGCGCTGCGAAAAACCTGGGGGTCAGCGCCGCAGCCGTCAGCCAGACCCTCACTCGCCTCGAAACGCACCTGGACGTGCGCCTGCTGCAGCGCACCACGCGCAGCATGGCGTTGTCTGAAAGTGGCGCGGCGTACTACGAAAAGGTCAAACGTATTGCCCATGATCTTGACGCGGCGCACAGCGCAATCACTACCACGCAATCGCAATTGCTGGGCCGCTTGAGCATTGCGTCAACGTCGGCGTTTGGCCGGCACGTGCTGGCCCCGTTGATTGCAGGCTTCGCCCAGCGTCACCCACGCCTGCAACTCGAACTGTCGACCACAGACCGCAAGATCAATCACATTCAGGAAGGCATAGACCTTAGCCTGCGGATCAAACCGCAACTGGAAGAAGGCATCGTCGCGCGCAAGATCGCGTCCGTGCCTTTTATCATCTGCGCGGCGCCCGCTTATCTGGCACGGGCGGGCTGGCCCCACACCCCCGAAGACCTGCGAGACCACGCCTGCCTGGCATTTCGCTACCCGCTGGACGGGCGATTTCTACGCTGGGGCTTCGTGCGAGATGAACAACGTTTTGACGCGACGCTCAATGTCACCGCCATCAGCGATGACGTTGATGCCCTCACACACATGGCGCTGCGCGGTGCAGGCATTACTCGCTTAGCTGCATTCGTGGCGGCACCGTTTATCGAGAGCGGGCAATTGGTGCCCTTATTCGAAGATCGCCAAGCCATGACCCGCGCCTGCCCCGAACCGCTGGATATCTATCTGTGCGTCCAGGACCGCGCGGCGATCACCCCCAAGGTCAAAGCATTTATGGATTATCTGACCGAAGCACTCATGTCGCGTTGGCCGTCCTGACCGGGTCCGAAACGGCTATTTGACCAAGCGCTTTTCTTTTGAAGGCCGATAGCCAAAGTAGGCGCTGTAGCACTTGCTGAAATGGCTCGGAGACACAAAACCACACGCCACCAACACATCGACCTGAGACAACTCGGTGTGCTGCAGCAGGCGACGTGCCTCGGTGATGCGCAATTCCAGGTAATAGCGCTGTGGCGTGGTGCCCAGTTGCTCCTTGAACAGACGCTCCAGTTGCCGCCGCGAACGACCGGCGTAGACCGCCAGTTGCTCAAGTTCCAGCGGTTCTTCAAGGTTGGCGTCCATCAGTTTCACCACCTCGCGCAGCGGCGCACTGACGCAAATGTTTTCGCTCGGTTTTATCCGTCGATAGCGCGACTCTTCGAACGCAAGAATGTCTTCGATGCCCTCGACCAGCGCTTTGTCGTGCAGGTTTTTGATCCAGTCGAGGGCCATGTGAAAGGCACCCGAGGGACTGGAGGCCGTCAACCGGTCACGGTCGATGACAAAAGGTTCGCTGGTGACATGCGCCGACTTCGCCACCTCCGCCAGGGCCGGGCGATGCTCGGGGTGAATCGCGCATCGATAACCGTCGAGCAGGCCAGCGCTGCCAAGGAACCAGGCGCCGTTCCATAATCCCGCCAGCGTCACCCCCGAATCCGCCGCCGCTTTCAACAGTCCGGTCAGTTCATCGGTTGCCTTCAATTCAGTGCGATAGCCGCCGCACACTACCAACAGGTCCAGTGCCTGAATCGCGGAGGAATCAATGCGTGCATCGGGCCGGATAATCAGGCCGAGGTCGCTGACCACTTCGCCGTCGCTCAGGCCAAACGTTCGCGAAGAGAACAGCTTTGGCCGTAGAAGATTGGCGGTAACAATCGTGTCCAGCGCCTGGGTGAACGCGGGCAGCGAGAAATGTTCGAGCAGCAAAAAGCCTGTGCGGGTCATTGGCACAGGCTGAGCGTTCTCGTTCAGGTAGCGAAGATTCTTGCCCTTCATGCCACCGCTGAATTGGCGTCGTTCGATCACTGCAAGGGTCACTCGATTACGTTGACGGCCGTAATGTAGGCCATGACTGCGCGCGTTACGAGCGCAAAATGCCGCGATCGAGTGCCGACGCAATGATCTCTTGCGCGGGCACGTTGATCCAGGTTTCAGCATCGACCTCGCCAACGGATTCAAGCCAGCCTGCAACCATCCGATAACCCAGCGTGTAACCCAGCCACTTGGGGTAAGCACCCAAACCGAAAAACCATTCAGCGTGATGGTAGTGGGTGGCCCCAAGCGTCTGCAGGTCAACGGGCGTACGTTGCAGCGCTTCAGCACCCAGGGCATTTTCCCAGGGCTCTGGCTCGCTGCCGAGCAGGCGCCGGACAAACTGGCCGGCGAGCCCCTCGCTGACCAAGGCTTCACCCAACGTCCAGCCGTAGCCAGGTCCGGCCATGCGCAGACAGTGGTGCACTTCATGAACGATTTGCCGATGCAACGCACCATTGCCCAGGCTAGGCAAGAAATTCGGGTTATCCGGGTCGACGGTCATCGAGAACATACTGCTTCGATACGCGCGCCCCACCAGCCCCATCTCCGCAAGCACTTCGCCCGGCAGCCGCTGGATCAACACATCAAGTTGCGGCGGCTGAACCAGCCTTGAAACGGTGTGGTACGCGGCCTCGAATTCGCCGGTCAAATCAGAGCGAAAGTCAGCAAGACTTCCCGAGGCTTCCAGCCAATGCAATGTCCAAGCGTCCATTCTTATCCCTATAAAACCGGTGAAGTCCTGCTGCTTGACCCGCAGCGTGTTCGTTTAAATATTCAGCCACGCCAGGCTGCCCAACACGACGCTGACACCCGCCGCGGTGTAGGCGAGCCGCTTCAGCCATTCCTTGCGCGTCAACAGGGTAATCGCGGCCAGGGAAATTGCAATCTGAATGGCCGTCATCGCCTGCGCCCAGCGGTGGTGCTGATGCAAGGCCAGCTCTGATTTTTCATCCCACGCGCGAGACTCCGCCTCCATCGCCTCGGCTTTCTTGCGCACCACTTCTTTTTCATTCTTGTAACGCAGCGCCTCCGCCACGTAATGCGCCGCGTCCAAGCCTGGGATATGAGTCGCCAGTTCCGCCAGGTTCTGACGACTGGATTTGGCCTGGTAATAATTCCACTGGTTGGACGCTTCGGTTTTTTCGATGGCGGCGTTGTTCTTGTCCATGGCCGCCTCACTCTCCGTGGAGCCGGCCTGATAGCTGAGCATCGCGCCGACGGTGGCCATGATCGCCGTCATCACCGCGATCTTGCTGGCGAAATTGTCGCCGTGGGCATGGGCGTTTTTAGTCGCGTGTTCCACGTGTTGTTCATGCGGGCTGGGGACTTCGAACGCTTCGGACATGGAGGTCTGGTCTTGGGAATGATGGAGTGACAAAGTGTAACGAGAGTTGTCAGTAAACGCGCTATACCAATGATGAATCACTGTCAGGCGCAATGCTGCGGTCCAGTGCGCGCTGCACGCACCAGGACAACGGCAACGTCAGCAACAGAATCGCCGCCAGCGTCATGACCGCCACGGGAATACCGGTGGCGTCGCCCAAGCGGCCAAACAACACCGGCGCCAACGCCCCTCCGCCAATCGTGCCGGTGTAGAACAGCGCAAAGGCGTGCTCACGTTTTGCAGCGCTCGACAGCTCAGGCACCACGCCGTAGAGCACCGACGAGGTGCCATTCAAGGCCAGGCCCAACAAGGGCAGCATCAGCATCATGCCGGTCAGCGGCAGGTACACGGCAAGGATGATCAACAGTGCGGTCATCGACTCGGTCAGCCAAACCGTTTTCATCATGCCGATGCGTGCGCCCAGATAACCGCAGAGCAATTTGCCGAATGCGCCACCGACAAATAACAACGCCAGTGCCAGGCCGATACCTGCAGTGCCGGCGCCTTTGCTTGTTAACACAAAGGGCAGGAACGTCAGAAAACCCATGCGCACCGCGCTGTCGATAATCCCGGTCAATAGCAATGCACGTATGCCGCTGACGGAGTCGCTCCCGGCCCTAGGCGCGGTGGCTTTCTTCAGTTTGAGAGGAGACGCCGTGCGCGCCGAAATCAACCACCAGAGCATTGCTGCGGCAGCCAGCCCCAACACGCCCATCAGCGTCACGCTGACGCGCCAACTGACGACGGTCAGCAACACGCCCACCAGTGCCGGGATCAGCATCTTGCCGATGTCACCGGCAAAGTTGTATTGCGATAACGCCTCTTTGACCCCGCCACCCTCCTCAAAGGTGTCGCTGACCATCGAAGACGCCAGCGGATGTTGAGTGCTGGCGCCCAAGCCACCCAACATCAGCGCCAGCAACAGCAGCGGCAAACCGTCTGCCAGGCCTACGCACAGGTAAGCCAAACCCGCCAACGCGGTTCCGCCCACCAGCAAACGGCTGCGCCCCCAGCGTTTGGCGGCGCGGCTCGCCAACAGCTGACAACACGCCATCGTCCCCGAATAAGCACCGCGCAATAGCCCGACTTGCGCCAGGCTCAAGCCAAATTGCAATTGCCAAAGGGGCAGTAGCACATAGATAACGTCGGTCAAACCGTCATGTATCGCGTGTGCACTGCAGGCCGCCACCAGCGACCGGCGCCGCACGGAAGCATCGGCGGGCGGCGACGGGTGTGAGGTGATTTCGTCGTTCAGCGTCGTCATCGTAGTCGGGCACTAAAGAGAGTTGTTGAAAGGTCAATCGGGCGAGCGCATCGGCTCACCGGCTATCACAGGCTTCCACCCGGCCACTGCTATCAGTAACGACAACAGCTGAAAACCGATAATCAGGGCTACGCAGCCCAGCCAGCCCCAATGAATCCAGATCATCGCTGGAACCACCGCGCCGAAGCTACCCCCCAGGTAATAACAGGTCAGGTAGAGCCCCACGGCGCCAGACTTGTTGTGACGGGCGGTGTTAGCGGTAAAGGCGCTGGCCGCTGCCTGCGCAAGAAAAACCCCGGTCGAACTCAAGCTCAATCCCACGACGATCAGCCACAGCGACGGCAGCAGGGTCAACAGCGATCCGCTGATACCCAGCACTGCCGCGCCCATCAGCAGTTCGGATGGCGGTCGGGATTTGCTCAAGCGACCTGCAATGGGAATAACCACCAACGCCAGCAGGAACACCGAATAGATCGAGCCTAGCGCCGCCGTGCCCAACAGGAACGGTGCCTGGCTGAGGTAAAGACCGGCGTAGGTGAACGTCGCCACTTGCGAAAACAGGACACAAAACCCCACGCCATACGCCGCCAGTAACGGCGTGCTGTACAGCTCGCGTCGGGCCAGCAAAGGGCTGGTGACAACGCGGTTCACTGGCAACGTATTCGACGGCAGCAACCGGTAAATGGCCAGGCCAATCAATAGACTCACAGCAGCCAGCAAGACGAAGCCTTCACGCCAGCCAAGGTACTGGGTCATGACGCCGGTCAGGAATCGTCCCGCAAAACCGCCCAGCACGGTGCCGGCGACATACAAACTGGTGACTTCGGTCACCGTGCCACCGCGCCATCGATCACCGATGTAGGCCACGCTGGTGGCAAACACCACGGGAATCAGCATGCCTTCTGCGAAGCGCCACACCAGTAATTCGGGGAAACTGCCGGCATGCGCGGCGAGCAACGCCGGCACAACCAGCAACAGCGCCGCGCCAGTGATTACCGAGCGCTGATCGAAGCGCCGGGTCATACGGCTGACAAAGGGTGCCGTGATTGCAACCGCGAGGGTGGTCACGGTAATGCTCCATCCGGCGAGGCGAATGCTGGTTTGAAAATCCGCAGCCAACGCCTGAAGAATACTTTGTGTGGCATACAGGTTGAGAAAAGCCGCACACCCGCACAGGAACAGCGCGACGCGGGCCGATTGCAGTCGCGAATTCATGAGACCTCTCGTGTTATGAGCCGAAGCCTTTATAAAATGGGCTGCCCCACCGACACCAATACCGAATTCGAACCGATTGATACCCAAGGACACGGATGCTCGATTTACGCAGGCTACGATACTTTTTGACGGTCGCTGAAGAGCTGCACTTTGGCCGTGCAGCCTTGCGCCTGCACCTCGCCCAGCCGCCTCTGACCCGGCATATTTCGGCATTGGAAACAGAACTGGGCTTTCGCCTTTTCGACCGCACCAGCCGTACGGTTTCGTGACTGCGCAAGGCCGCCATTTTCTGCCTCACGCCCGGGCCGTGCTGGAGCAGGTCAGCCTCGCCGAGGTCATCGCGAAAAAACTGGCCGCAGGTTCGGCCGGGCAGCTAAGCCTGGGTTATGCCAGCTCGATTGCACTGTCAGATATTTTCAGTCAGGCCATCCAGGTGTTCGCTCAGCGTTACCCCGACGTGCAACTGACGCTGGTGGAAGGTTCTTCAGGCAGTCAATGGTCACAAATTATCGACGGACGTCTGGACATCGGTTTGAGTCGCATGCCGCTGGCCGACAGTCAGACAGGGGCTCAGGCAATGTCGTTGGGTGACGAGCCGCTGGTGGCCGCCCTCGCCTGCGATAATCCGTTGGCCAGCCAGGTCGAAGTGTCGCTGGCACAACTCAGTGGCTACCCGTTGATCCTGTTTCCCGCCGATTTCGGCTCCGGACTCAACCAGACCATCGAACAGTTATACCAACGCCACGGCCTGCCCTTGCAACCGGGTCCGGCCGGTCGCCAGATCACTTCAATCATTGCACTCGTCGCGGCCGGCCAAGGCGTGGCGCTGGTGCCGGAGTGCGCTCAGGCGTTGGCAAAAAAAGGCGTTGTTTATCGGCCTCTGAGCGATGACAAGGCCTGCGCACCGTTGTTGATGCTGACGCGAGCCCAAGGTCGCAGTGTGCTGGTCGAAGCGTTCACCGGCGTGATCAATGAACTGATGCTATGAAATCGCATCGAGCTGCGCCTCGATCGCCGCTTTGTCGATCAGCGACCACACGTCGAAGATCCTGCCGCCCCTGTACTCATAAAAAACGTTCTCGCAGAACACCACGTTCCGACCGTTCACCGGCAAACCAAACAGTTCCCCTACCGGCGTGCAATCGAAGTGCAACCTGGCAGCAATGTGCGGAGGGTCGGCAACCAGGCGTTCGATCACAAACCGCAGGTCCGGGATTGCCCGAAAGTCGCCTTCGAGCATTTCCCGGTAACCGCTTAACCCGACTCGCTTGCCGTTGTAATGGACGTCATCACCCACAAACTGGCCCAAGGCTTGCCAGTCCTGCTGATTGAGACAGGCAATGTAGCCGCGATAGGCATCGCACAGTGCTTGTTTGTTCATTGGACATGCGCTCCGCAAACAACAACAGTATTCGCTGGCAAAGAACTTGACCAGCCTTGGTCAGTTAGAATTTCTAAAGTGTCATGAGTTAGTTTTAATGCATTGATTGCTCTGGTCTCAAACGGTAGTTATGACGTGCAGTTTTTTGCTGCAGCCCCCTAACTGACCGCTGAATACAAAGCTGAGAACCTCATGGCAAAAACAATAAAAAACCTTATCTTTACTGCCGTGGCTATGTTGGCATCTGGCGCCCACACAGTATCAGCAGCCCAGACTGAAAAAGCACAACCGGCCTTCGTCGTGCACAAACTCAACGACTTCCTGTATGCGATTGGCGAGCCGAATTACTATCAAAAAAACTACTCGTACCTGGTCGTGGGTTCAGAAAAAGCACTGATGTTCGATTCCGGCGCCAATCAGAAGGAAGACATCACAACAGTGGTAAAAACCATCACTGACAAGCCTTTATCCGTCCTGCCGTCGCACCTGCATTTCGATCATCTGGGCGGCTTGCACAACTTCGACAGCGTCTACTTGCTTGACTCGCCCTACACACAGCACTTCAAGCAAGCCGACGGCCTGTATCACGTGCCGGAACCCGTCTACCTGGGCAACCTCGACCACTTCAAGCTGGCCCCCTTCAAGGTTGCCAGGCTGGTCAAGGCTGATGAAGTGATTGACTTGGGCGGCGTCAAACTCAAGCTTCTCAGTACGCCCGGTCATACTCAGGACGAAGTGGCGCTTTATGATGAAGCACACAACATCCTGTTGTCGGGAGATCATCTTTATCCCTCCTGGCTACTGGCCGGCAACCTGAAGGACTACATCAAATCGGTTAATGCCACCCTCGGCATCATCAATAAACAGACGCTGATTTATGGCGCTCATGCCGACGAAGACGCCAACAAAGTTCCTGAGATGAACTATGAAGAGATCGCCAGCATTCGCGACAAAATGCTCGAAATGAATGCAGGCAAGGCCAAGGGAAAAACATTCACCGACCCGGACCTGATCAAGGACTCCAAACTCTATAAGGTCGACAATCACATCAGTATTTTGACAAACATCAAATTTACCGACGGTCGAACTTACGGTTATTGATAGAAATGCCTTTAGTTCGCCTGAGCTCAATACTCAGGCGGGCTATCATTTCACAGTGCACTAATAGGGTTTGTTTGAAACAGAGTACAGCCACTCAATCAGGTCATTGACTTCGGGCCTGTCGCGTTTGCCTTCGGCACAGATGCAGTAGTAATTGTGAAGCGCCGGAACGGTCAGTGTCAGCGGCTGGATCAAGCGGCCATCGTCCAGATCCCGCGAAGACACCATCTCGTCACTCAATGCGACACCAAACCCGTCGCGCGCGGCCTGCAGCACCATCCCGAAGTCATCGAAATACATATCGCGCGGATCACTTCGAGTCAGGCGTGCCTCTGCCAGCCATTGTTTCCACTGAGCACCGTCGTCTTCATGCAGCAATCGATGAGTCGCGAGGTCGGCGATACAGCGTATGCCGGCAGGGCCTCTGAGCAACTTGGGGCTGCAAACCGGCGTCATTCGAATGGCATGCAATAGCCGCCACCAGAAACCAGACCACGGCGGCGTTCCATACACGACAGCGACATCGGCACGACGCCAATCAACCTCGTAAAAGTTGTCCGCGCTGATGACACTCAGTTTGACATTTTTGTTTTCTTCAAGGAACGCGAACAAGTGTGACGCTAACCAGGTAACGCCATCGACCGAGGGCAACGAGAGCGTCACTTCAGTCATTGGTTGCGGACCCGTGGATGAGTCATGCAGTAATTGCACGGCCCCTTCAATCTCGCCAATCGCCTTGGCCACACTCTTGCGCAGTGTTTTACCGCCCTCGGTCAGCACCAGTTGCCGGCCACGCTTGTAAAACAGATCAACCCCAAGACTGCCCTGCAGCACTTTTATTTGCTGGCTGATGGCGCCTGCCGTGACATGCAACTCCACGGCGGCAGCGGAGATGCTTCCCAGGCGAGCGACGCTCTCAAAAACACGAAAGCCATTAAGCGGCGGCAGCGCCATCATTCCTCCGCACATTATGTTATGTAGCGACCCTTCACTGAAAAGGGCCGCTCATCAAGTCCGTAAACTCAGGCTTTGGCGGCCATCGCGGTCACTTCCACGCGCATGCCTTCAACCGCTAGTGCTGCGACACCCACGGCGGCACGAACCGGCCATGGCTTGGCGAAGAAGCGCTTGTACACCTCATTGAATGCGGCACGGTCAGCCATGTCGGTGAGGTAGATGGTGAGGTGCATGACACGGTCCATCGAACTGCCTGCACGCTCCAGCGCGACCTTCAACGCTTGCAACGTGCACTCGCTTTGTAGCGTGATATCGCCCAGTTCGAGGCTGCCATCGGCACGCGTCGGGATCTGCGTTGAAACCAGAATGCCGCCGAAACCGGCAACGTCGGATGAGATGGAGTCCGCATCGGGATCGGGGGTAAAAGTGATGTCCTGGTTAGCCATGGGGTTCTCTTGTTCGAGGGGGTAAAAAGTGGCTGTCAGTTTACAGCGCTACAGAATCAAACGCTCTGCCTCAGTTATTTATACTCAAATGCCAGCTTAATAATATTTTACCGATAACAGGGTCATCCCTAGTCTTGAGCCCAAGAAATGGCAGGCCGTTAGCGACCTGACGCAACCTTCGAAGGGTATAGAGATGACCACCGAAAAAATAAAAACAGATACGCTGATCGTGGGCGCTGGTCAGGCTGGCGTGGCCATGAGTGAACACCTGAGCAAACTGGGCGTGCCGCACCTGGTGCTGGAGCGTCACCGTGTCGCCGAGCGTTGGCGCACCGGGCGTTGGGATTCGCTGGTGGCGAATGGTCCTGCGTGGCATGACCGTTTTCCCGGCATGGCGTTTGACGATCTCAGCCCTGACGGCTTTGCGCCCAAAGAGCGGGTAGCCGATTACTTCGAAGCCTATGCCCGCAAATTCAAGGCGCCCATCCGCACGGGCGTGGACGTCCTGAAGGTCGAGCGCAACGTCGGTCGCCCGGGCTTCACCATTGAAACCTCTGAAGGCGTGATCGAAGCCAATCGAGTGGTCGCTGCCACCGGGCCTTTCCAGCGCCCGGTGATCCCGCCGATTGCACCGCAAGATCAGCCCTTCATGCAGATTCACTCAGCCGATTACCGCAATCCGGCACAACTGCCTGAAGGCGCGGTGCTGGTGGTGGGTGCGGGTTCGTCCGGGGTACAAATTGCCGACGAGCTGCAGCGTTCCGGTAAAAAGGTCTACCTCTCCGTCGGCGCCCACGACCGCCCGCCTCGTGCTTATCGCAACCGCGACTTCTGCTGGTGGCTGGGCGTACTCGGCGAGTGGGACCAAGCCGCCATGAAACCGGGCCGCGAACACGTGACCATTGCAGTAAGCGGTGCACAGGGCGGCCGCACCGTGGACTTTCGTGACCTGGCCCAGCGCGGCATGACCCTGGTCGGCCTGACCCAGGCGTTCGATGGCGGTGTAGCAACGTTCCAGCCAAACCTGGCGGAGAACCTGGCGCGCGGCGATGAGAATTACCTGGCGCTACTGAACGCTGCCGATGCCTACATCGAGCGCAATGGCCTGGACCTGCCGGAAGAACCGCAGGCACGTCACACCTTCCCCGACCCGGACTGCGTGACGCAGCCCATTCTGCAGTTGGACCTGGTCAAGGCCGGCGTGACGTCAATCATCTGGGCCACCGGTTTTGCGACCGATTACAGCTGGCTCAAGGTCGCGGCCTTCGACGAAAACGGCAAACCGCAGCACCAGCGTGGCGTGTCGAGTGAGGCCGGCGTGTACTTCCTGGGTTTGCCATGGCAGTCGCGTCGCGGGTCTTCGTTCATTTGGGGTGTTTGGCACGACGCCAAATACGTGGCTGATCACATCGCCATCCAGCGTTCCTACCTCGAGTACCACGATGCCGCCCAGCGCGAGGCCGACGCGGCCCCGGTCGCCCTCAAAACCAAGGCCAGTGCCTGATTTTTCCCAGGAGTTTCAGATGACGACGCCAACTCATACCCGAATTCGCATGTTCAACACCAAAGAAACCTACCCCAACCAGAGCCTCGACAATGACCTGTGCCAAGCCGTTCGTGCCGGCAACACGGTGTATGTGCGTGGTCAGGTCGGGACTGATTTCGAGGGCAATCTGATCGGTCTCGGTGACCCAAGAGCGCAAGCCGAGCAGGCCATGCGCAACGTCAAGCAGTTACTGGAAGAGGCTGGCAGCGAACTTAGCCACATCGTCAAAACCACGACTTACCTGATCGACCCGCGGTATCGCGAGCCGGTTTATCAAGAAGTCGGCAAGTGGCTCAAAGGCGTGTTTCCTATCTCAACCGGGTTGGTGGTGTCAGCGTTGGGCCAGCCGCAGTGGTTGATGGAGATTGATGTGATTGCGGTGATTCCCGAGTAAGCAGGCATACAGGCAACCCAGCGCCCACAGGGGATTTGTGTGCAACGCAGATCAAATGCGGGAGCGGGCTTGCTCGCGAAGAGGCCCGAACAAACACCCATTTCTCCAAGGCAAACCAAGGAGCACAACCATGACCTTTTCCATCGCCGCCCGTTGCCCTGAAACCGGCCAGTTCGGCATTGCGATCAGTTCCTCCAGCATCGCCGTTGGCGCACGTTGCCCGTGGCTGTTGCCGGGTGTCGGCGCGGTCTCCACACAGAACATCACCCTGCCCTCCCTCGGCCCGGAAACCCTGGCGCTCATGGAGCAAGGCCAATCCCCTGCCGAGGCGCTGGACACTGTCCTGACGCGCAACGGCTACAGCCAATATCGCCAGATCACCGCAATCGACCACCTCGGTCAGACCGCGCATTTCAGCGGCGGGCAAACTTTGGGCAACCACAATGCCGTGTCCGGCGACCAGTGCGTGGCAGCGGGCAACATGCTCGCCGACCGCGCGGTGGTCCAGGCCATGGTGCAGGCGTTCGAACATGCCGAAGGCCAATTGGCCGATCGTTTGCTGTCGGCCATGAAAGCCGCCATTGCGGCAGGTGGCGAGGCCGGCCCGGTGCATTCGGCGGCGTTGGTGGTGGTTGGCGAACTGACGTGGCCGATCATCAACCTGCGTGTCGACTGGGCCGACGACAACCCCATCGGTGCGCTGGAAAAACTCTGGGACGCCTATCGACCGCAAGTTCAGGACTACATCGACCGCGCCCTCGCCCCGGACAAATCACCGGGCTATGGCGTGGCTGGAGACGACCGATGAACAGCAGTCGCGATTTGCTGCGAGCGCTGGTGGCATTCGACACCACAAGCCGCGAATCCAACCTGCAACTGATCGAATTCGTTCGCGACTACCTCGCGGGTTTCGACGTGCCGTGCCAACTGATCTACAACCCACAACGCAGCAAGGCCAATCTATTCGCCAGCATCGGCCCGACGGATGTACCGGGCATCGTGCTGTCAGGTCATACCGACGTGGTGCCGGTCGACGGCCAACCATGGACGTTACCGCCGTTCGAACTCACCGAGCGCGATGGCAAGTTATTCGGTCGCGGCACGGCAGACATGAAAGGCTATATCGCCTGCGTGCTCGCCCTGGTGCCTTCGCTGGTAAAAGCTTCGTTGCGCCTGCCGGTGCACATCGCGCTGTCGTACGACGAAGAAGTCGGCTGCCTGGGCGTGCGCTCCTTGCTGGCGGAACTGGAAGGACGCCCGGTCAAACCGATGCTCTGCATCATCGGCGAGCCAACCGAGCTGAAACCGGTGCTCGGGCATAAAGGCAAACTGGCAATGCGCTGTGATATTCACGGTGAAGCGTGCCACTCGGCGTACGCGCCGCGTGGGGTCAACGCGATTGAACATGCTGCGCAATTGATTAGTGAATTGGCTCGCCTCGGCCAACGTTTGAAAGCGCCCGAGCATCACGATGTGCGCTTCGATCCGCCGTTCAGTACCGTGCAAACCGGGGTCATTTCCGGAGGCAAAGCCTTGAACATTGTCCCCGCTGACTGCCGCTTTGATTTCGAAATTCGAGCGCTGCCCTCGCAGGATCCCCGCGAAGTTGCGCAGGCGTTACAGGCGTACGCCGAACAGCAGGTATTACCGCGCATGCGGGCGGTCAGTGAGCAGAGTGAAATCCGCTTCAGCGAGCTGTCCGCCTATCCGGGTTTGGTGACAGATGCCCACAGTGAGGCGGCTGAATTGATCGCTGAATTCTGCGGTTCTGAAGACTTCGGTACGGTAGCGTTCGGCACCGAGGGCGGCCTGTTCGACGCGGCAGGAATCCCCACCGTCGTCTGCGGTCCCGGCAGCATGGACCAAGGCCATAAACCCGACGAATTCGTCAGCCTGCAGCAGTTGAAAGGTTGCGATGAAATGCTGCAACGGATGCTGTCCTCCATTTGCAACTGAGCGGCCCTGTCACGCAGACCAAAATTTAATGAACCCTGCTCACCCTCGCCCACCTAATTAAAAGACTATCTAGAGGGTGACCCATGCAAATCGAAACAATCTGGATCGTACTGGTGGCAATTCTTCTGGTGATTGAACTATGGGCAATCAACCGGGTGCGCAAAGCTCAGGGTAAATCGAGTAACAAACTCTTATGGATCGTAGTGATTGTGTTTGTGCCACTACTTGGGGTCATGGCATGGGCCCTTGTCGGTCCAAAACACACCGAACACAACCCGCATTCACCGCAAGCCAGGCAGTAACACCACTACAAAGCCCCGAAGATTCGGGGCTTTGTCTTCGACTTATTAACGTCTGCGCCCTGGTTGCCACACAAAGTGGCTGAAAACAGACACCACACCCGCAAAGGCCAAAAACAAAACGCCAATCGCCGCCCAATGCGGCAAGTCGCTCAAATACTGGATCGTGTCGATCTGTGGAATAAAAATAACCGTCCCGATACAAGCGCCCACAACGATGGCAATTCTTGAAGCCCGTACGCTGGTGTAACGGCCATTCAGCGATTCATCGAACTCAATCGTTTTCATCTTCGGAGCGTAGTAGCGCAAGCCGACGAAACAGAAGATCCCGTAAATGGCGAGTCCTGTCGCGTAGAAATGCCTGTCTTCCAGCGTGATCAGTTGTTTCAGGCCGACCATGACTATCACGGTATAAACCACTGAACAGGCCAGCACCATCGGCCATGCCCAGAGGTAATAGCGAAGGGTTCGCCCATCCATTCAGAAGTTGGCTGGGGTGTTGGCGCTGATGATTTCCGCCTCATCCGCTCCGATGTTGCGAAACTTGTGCGGCAATGTGGTCGGAAAGTAATAGCCGTCGCCAGCATTGAGCACGCTGATCTGCCCATCGACCGTCAACTCAACCGTACCCCGCGTCACCAGCCCGCACTCCTCGCCTTCAGCATGCACAATCGGCTCATCGCCAGAACTGGCGCCAGGCGCGTACTGCTCGCGCAACAAACGCATTTGCCGGCTCGGCACTGAAGCGCCAATCAGCAGCAACCGCAAGCCATGACGGCCGAGGTCCGGTTGTTCGTTGGCGCGGAATACGTATTGATGCTCGCGTGGCGGTTGGTCGAAGGTGAAAAAGTCCGCCAAGGACATGGGGATGCCTTCGAGCAATTTTTTCAGTGAGCTGACGGAGGGACTGACGCGATTTTGTTCGATCAGAGAGATGGTGGCATTGGTGACGCCGCTACGCCGGGCCAGCTCGCGCTGGGAGAGTTTGTAGCTTTCGCGTACTAGTTTGAGTCGTGAGCCCGTGTCCATGACAGCCTTATGTGGGAAATACTTAAGGGTTATGGGGGTGGATGGCGGGCGACTTTTGGCCGCGAAAGTACCGCTTCCCTGTCCCGGATATTTGAAAGTCGGGTATTAAATCACGTTTGGTGGAGTTGCTCAGCAGGTTCGATGAGTGGGTGGGTGAAAAGCGTGTTGGTGGTGATGCCCATCTATTCGGGTGTTTAATTTTTCGAAACGAATTTTCCTGTGCTGGCGGAGTGTCATGTGGCATGGGTAATGACTGATATGGCCCCATCGCGAGCAGGCTCGCTCCCACAGTTTGGTCCCTGTTGGTCACGGGTTATGTGTCCGTCCTGGATTCCTTGTGGGAGCTAGCCTGCTAGCGATGGCGGTGTGTCAGGCGACATTGATATCGACTGAAATGGCCCCATCGCGAGCAGGCTCGCTCCCACACTTTGTTCCGTGTTGGTCACGGGTTATGTGTCCGTCCTGGATTCCTTGTGGGAGCTAGCCTGCTAGCGATGGCGGTGTGTCAGGCGACATTGATATCGACTGAAATGGCCCCATCGCGAGCAGGCTCGCTCCCACACTTTGTTCCGTGTTGGTCACGGGTTATGTGTCCGTCCTGGATTCCTTGTGGGAGCTAGCCTGCTAGCGATGGCGGTGTGTCAGGCGACATTGATATCGACTGAAATGGCCCCATCGCGAGCAGGCTCGCTCCCACACTTTGTTCCGTGTTGGTCACGGGTTATGTGTCCGTCCTGGATTCCTTGTGGGAGCTAGCCTGCTAGCGATGGCGGTGTGTCAGGCGACATTGAT